>DAOUFM010000151.1:0-105473 GCA_034429975.1 Anaerolineaceae bacterium
TGGAAAATGGCACCAGCGCTCCCAGTTTATCCTTCCTTACCAAGATCGCTGAAGCGTTAGGCGCAAAGATTGAATTCAAGTTAATTCCCGATACAAAATGACCTTATTCGGGTTTTGATTGCCAGGAAGTTTGCTAAAAAGGGTCTTTATGGGCAAACCTGGTTATAATCAATCCAACAGTACCCACCACGCCTCTGCAATGCAAGCGCACCAAGGTGGGTCATTTATTACACGATCGAGCGGGATAATATCAGCGGAATGAGTAAATACCCCCTCTTCGTTTATGAGGTTTCTGACGCTACAATATCTGGCAAATCCAATAACATTACATCGGATCGTAGCTCAACATCCTTTTTAAGCTGAAGAGTAAATCCAGATCTGGAGCAAAGCGCAAAATAGATTTGACGATCTCCCAACTCAGGCCTGACCAAATTGGATTTTCGCTCAAGCTCAGCAAGAATATCAATTCCTACCGATTTGCTTGTCCATTTGCATTCCACCAGGATCGCGTCCTTCTCACCCAACACGGCGAGATCGACCTCTTCGTTGGCATTCCACCAGTTCCCAATATTCGTGGGAACAAAAGGTAAATTACCGGATAGTCCTGACTGCCAGAAAAATTGCTGGCAAACTTCTTCAAATGTCAAGCTGGAGAAGTGGTCGATTTCCGCCATCACCTGGTTTTCCAGGATAATTTGTGCCCCGCCGCGTTCAAGCTGCGAGCGGTTCGGGTGAACATACCGAAACCAGAACCGCAAATAATGATCTTTTAAACGATAGATGCCGCGGCGGCTCTTTTGAGGCTGTGTTTCCGTCACAGGGACCAACCGCTCAACCAGGTGTAGTTGTTTCAAGGTATCCAGATAAGCGGTTGCCCCTTCAATCCCGGTTGCCTGCTTAATTTCATTCAAGCGGGTTTTGCCAGCCGCGATGGCTTGCAGAATCGCGAAGTAATTGCGTGGCTCGCGCAGCTCCTGCTGAAGCACAAAGTGCACTTCGTCATACAGGAACGAGCCGCGGGTGAGAATTCCATCCAAAACATTATCCTTCAGTGATTGCTGGGATTGGATGGTGTGCAGGTAAGCCGGCGTTCCGCCGTAGACAGCGTAGGCACGGACCTGATCTTCTAAAGGAAAGGATGGATAAAATAGCCTGGTATCTTTAAACTGCAACGGTTCAAGCAGATACTGTGCTGTCCTCCTGCCATACAACGGTGCCTGATATCCCAAGACCGTCTCTTCCATCATACCGATGTATGATCCACAGAGAATAAGCATGATCTGGCTGTTCTTCAATGTCTGGTCCCATACACGCTGGAGGATGGTCGCCAGAGGCGGATGCGCTGTCACCAGGTAAGGGAATTCGTCCAACACAACCACCAGCCGCTCGCTTTGTGCAGCCTGGGCAAGTGCATGAAGCAGGTCTTCCCAGGTGGAGTAAACGGCGTTCATCTGGTTGGGGCCAAATAAAGTCATATTGACTGAAGCGGAAAGAGCGGTCCTGAGGGATATCTCCGAACCCAGGTCTGAAACAAAGAAAACCGACCGTTTGCCTTCACAAAAACGTGCCAACAATTCGGTCTTGCCAACCCGCCGGCGGCCGTACAGTACATAAAACTCTGCTTTACCCGAAGCATAGCGTTTTTCCAGCAGTTCAAGTTCTGTAACCCGGTTGACGAACATGAAGCCCTCCAATTTCACATGTGCTGCGTTTGCAAAGAAATCCAGATTATGATAACCATGATTTCTTTATTGATTATAGCACGTCACAATAAAAAAATTGCGATCTATTTGAAAGCCTTTACTGAATTATCCTAATCAGCTACTCATCATCGAAAGGTGACAAATTACAAAAATCTTTATTCCCAAATACTTATGTCTCCTGCTCCCACAATCATCATCTCTCAGGCTTTGACAGAATCAAACGACTTCGAATCTTAAGGATTTTTTCCATTTCACAAAAATTCTTCGAAAAGAGGATGTTCATTCATCAAAACTCAACCATCGTCCTCCGGGTTGCGAAAAAACTACTACTGTACCCTTTCCTAAAAAGTCGCATTCAAACGACTAATAACTCGTTGCAAAAGATCTTCCGCCCTCTTTAGAAAAGCGTCCCTCAGACCCGGCTAAAATATGGAGCCTGCGTTTGAAACGCTCCGAAATCAGGAAAAATCTCTCATAACCCGGAGATCACGAAGCCCTTGAAAGAAGAATGGTTGAAAATTCGATTGACCAGGTTATTTCAATTCCCTGATATTTTCCCAGTAAGGTTCCACTATAAAGGATTCTTCTTTATATCAATAAATCGGTTCAGAATATACGTCACCGTTCTTCAAATCCTTAGACACATTGGAAATGGCAATCACCCAGCGAACTTCGTGATGGATACTAATCTGTGCCAGCAAATCAACCGAATCACATATCATCTGATTAGCTTCGCGCCCTCCAGCACATCACCAGCAAGCTGAGCGAGAAAGTCACATTCCTCCGCTGGAAAACGACAGTAGCATCCCAAGCCTGGGCTTTCTCACCTTGGTACCAGAGTCGAATTCCGCTTACTATGTAATCACTGTCTGGCCGCAGTAGTCGCATTTGTCGGTGCCAAGGGGCAGGGTGCCACCGCAGTAGGGGCACTTGAAGGTCTCGGGGGTGATTGGGACGCCGGCTTTGCGCAGGGCGGTTTCGTTGTTGGCTAGTTGTCCGCGCAGTTCTTTGAGGCGTGCCAGGTAGGCTTCGGGCGTCATTTCTCCCAGCACTTTCAGGCGTTCCACGTCGGCTATATTTTCATGCAGCATACGTCTCCCGGCTCGTAGTCCCTCGATGCTTTGATCTTCCACTGCAGTTTTCAGAACCGGTTTGGGCGGGTTGGTGGCGATGAACCAGGCGACGATGACAATCAGCACCGAGATTAACAGGCCAGCCAGGATGGGGAGAAAGCGTATAAACCCCAGCGATTGATATTTCAAATTTAGGAGTTGTACCTCCTGACCATTAGCGACCAATAATTGGCGAGATTCAGTCAATTTGCCAACATCGATGCGCGCTATACCGGATGAATAGGTTTTTAAGGGGAAACGATTGCCACTTTTGCCAGAAAAAACAGTCAGGTTACCGCTATCATCTCCGATGATGACCGCATTGGCACCTTCACCTTGAAGATCAACAAAAGCAATCTCGGTGACTTTTTCAGAGACGGTTTTCGACCAGATGCGGCTGCCATCTGCCTGGAAAGCCCACACGCCACCATTTTTTCCACCAACGACAAACTCCATAGAAGAGGGGTTGCCATCCAGCTCACCAGCCCGGATTTCGGTAACCCTTTGCCCCAAACTGGTAAAGAATGTTTCATTGCCGGTGTCAGCGTTGAGGATCACCAGTCGCCCCGATTCACCTCCGAGGATAATTTCGCTGTTTCCATCACCATTGAGGTCATAGGCTCTGAGGCGGCGCAAGTTTACACCTAAGTTATAATTCCAGCGCGCCTGGCCGTGATCATCGTAAAGGGCAACTGATCCACCTTCATGAGCGGCTGCCAGATAAACCTGACCGTTCAGTAAGGCGGTGTCTAATCCGCGAATGGGGTAGCTGGGACTGAGTTTGGTTAGCCATAACTCCTGACCAGTGGGGGATAAGGATAGCAAGTTGCCGTCAGTATCCCCCAGAATGATCTGGGAACCGTTCTGAAAGCGTACTACGGCAGCGCGAGCCGGGATATTCAGGTCAAGAACGTCAGCCTTCATTATCTCGGAGCCATTACTCAATACAGAAACGGAGGTTGGAGAAAAGACAACAACATCTTCGACGCCATCGCCATTTACATCGCCCATGGTGGTTGTGAGGGGACTGGGGTAATCCTCTTGGAAGAAGAGCCCTCCCAATTGGTTGAGGATGGTCACATTGTTGGGGTTTTGGACAAAGACGTCTTTTTGACCATCACCAGTCAGGTCGATGATCTTCATGCTTTCAGCGCCGCGATAGGAGATTTGCCAGTTCAAATTGGAAGAATATTTCTCGGACTGGGTTAAGTTCGCATAAGTAACAAAAACCGCTGCGCACATTACGATCAGGATGAGAACCAGGGCCAGAATAATGGTGGTTTTGCTTCGGGATTTCATGCCATTTCTTTCCTATTTAAAATATTGTAGATCGCCCGTAAAATGAGTAATATGTCTCCCGATTTGATCTCCTGCGCGCTCGAAACCGCATTCAACTGGATAATCCCATTGGAAATATCCACCTGCCGGATGGAATATGGGCCAAGGGCGGCGCCTTGCTTCAGATAGCGGTTAGGGACGATCTCATAAACCTGCGGGTTGATGGTCAGCATAACTTTGAGTTCCTGAGAATCTTGCTTGATTTTGGCAGGTTTCCATTTGATTTTTCCACTGATTTGACCCCTTTTGCTATAGCGGTCTCGCTGTTTGAGTCGCCGGCTGGCAGAAAAACGTAACATATTGCCGTCGTAGAGTTTGGTTTTAAGACTGAGCCAGGTATCCCGGTAAAGGGTAACATCCAATCCCATAGCGTTCTTTGCCTGACCGACAATTTTGCTTTCCTGTTCGCTGCCGGTCAGATCCAGTGTGCCAAAGAAGCGACCTTTGGGGTCTATATCATCCCGCAGGGTGTGGATAATTTCATGGGTGCTGTAAAAACGCGGTGGGAGTGCCCGCATTCTTCCGTGCTCCATGCTCATCTTGTAGACCAGGGCTCCCAACCAACAGGCAACTGCTACCGGTGTAAAAATACAAATTTGGTAACCAGCCAACCTGAAAAGCAGATCAAGAATAATCAATGGAAGGCTTGCTAAAAACAAGATCAAAGGAAGCCGCTTTCGTTTGCGAAAGATTTCCTGTGCGTTTTCGCGCTGCCTGGTTAGGTTGTCCATTTCGTTTAAAATCGCTAGTGGTTTATTATTATAGGTCATATAAACTGGATCATAGTTTAGCATCCCTTGACCGCCTTTATAATATTCGGGTTAATATATAATAGTGGGAATGAATAAGCGCCGGGTGCTTTACACCGCTTTTGACCTTTTTCCCAGTCCGAAAGGAGCATCTATTCATATTCTGCATTTTTTACGGGCGCTTGTCAATAATAAATACGACGTTCAATTAATTACACCTGGCGATGGCGTTTTGCCTGCCGAGGACAATTTCGAAGGTGCAAGGATCACCCGGATAGCATCTGCGGCGGGAAACAATTTTCTTGATCGCGCCATCCAATTTGGGGAAGCAATTATGGATCACGTGGCGGTTGAAACCCCTTATCAGGTGGTGCATTACCGCTCGATTTGGGGAGGGCTCCAATTAGCGCTTGCAAAAAATCAGTACGGTTATAAAACTTTGTTCGAGGTAAACGGTCTACCATCGATTGAGCTTAAATATCACTACCCTGGTATTCAGGGAACCGTGTTGCTGGATAAAATCCGCGAGCAGGAATTGGCGACCTTGCAAGGGAGTGATGCGATCATTTGCCCCAGCCGGGTTACTGCAGCTTATCTGATCAGCTTAGGAGTGCCGGAAAAGCGGATCACGGTGATCCCCAATGGCGTCAGCCAGCAGGATTTTCCGCAGGCAACTCTTCTTCCAACGGAAGGACATATTCCGGTGATCCTTTACATCGGTACGCTGGCGGATTGGCAGGGACTGGACATTTTGATCAAGACGATGCCGCTTATTCTTGCACAGCAGCCAATACATCTGCGAATCGTTGGGCGTGGACGCAGCCGGCAACGCAAAACACTGGCGAAACAAATCAGTAAAGCTGGTTTGGCAGAGTTTGTTAGCCTGGAGGAAGCTGTTCCCCATCATGAAGTTGCTGGGTTAATTGCTCAAGCGGATATTTGCGTCTCGCCACTGGGCTATAACGATCGCAATGTACTGCAGGGTTGCTGCCCAATTAAGATCATTGAATACATGGCTGTTGGACGCCCATTGGTTGCTTCAAATTTGCCGGTGGTGCGAGAGCTGGTCCGTGAGGGTCAGGATGGCCTTCTGTTTACACCTAACGATCCGGAAGATCTGGCATGCAAAATCCTGAAGATCCTGCAAGATCGAAATCTGGCGGAACGCCTGGCTGAAAACGCAGCCAACCGGGCGCGAGAACAACTTACCTGGCACATTGCCCAGAAGAAGCTGCTTAAAGTGTACCAGCACCTGGAAAAACCAGCCTGAATTAATTAGCTTTTGTTATTGATCCCCCGTTGGACATAATCATACACTTTCAGGTACCCTTCTAATTCTGCGGTCAGGGTAAATTTTTGTGACACAGTAATTCGAGCCTGTCGACCAAGTTGTTGGCGCATTTCGCGGTTGGAAAGTAATTCAGCCAAAGCGATCACTAAGGAGTTCACATCGTCAGGGGGGATAAGACGACCGTTTTTTCCGTTGACAATGGCATCCACGAACCCGCCCACTGGCGTAGCGACTACTGCACGCTCGCAGGCCATCGCTTCCAGTAGTGCGTTAGGTAACCCATCATGCAGAGAAGGCAACACCATGATGTCTATCAGGCTGTAATAATCTGGAAGCTCTGCGTTAGAAATATAGGGAGTCAGCACGATGTGAAGACCAGGATGTTGCTTCCGAAACACCTTGAGCAAGTCTTTGTCTTCTCCAGAGCGAACGCCACCGACCAGCAGGAGGGCAACTGGAAATCGTGAACTGAGTTCGCGGAAAGCCAGCAAAAGGTGCGCCAGACCTTTTTTAGCACGTGCTTCCCCCACGAAACCAACTACCAGATGCTCATTCAACCCTAATTTATTTGCCAGGGTTTCGTTGCGGGTCCGTGGCTGAAAAATATCGGTATCCACCCCGTTAGGGACATAAAATACTTTCTGGTTGGGGGCCAGAGCTTGAGCTTTGTTAACTAACTCATAGGAATTTCCGGTCACCGCACTGGCGTAATTCAGTGCGTAAAGGATATGAGCAGCTTTCGCGGGGTCAAAGATTGCCCGATCCAAATCATTGCCCCGCGCACTTACCACCGTAGGGATTCCCATAAACTTGCCGGCATAGGTTGAAATGAAGCTGGCCTGCGTGATAAAATATCCATGTAATAAGTCAAGATTTATCTTTTGGTGTTGCCGGACAAGGATGTCAAAACAGGCTTGCAAGGTATCATTCATGCGGCGATAGGCACCCAACCGGCAAATGGTGAGCTGTCCTTGTGCATCGAACAGTGCCTGCCTTGTTTCAACATGCGAGGTGAATGTCAGCACTCGGATTTGATGACCAGCGTCGATCAGCAATTTCACCAGACGTTCGGATGAAACAGCTAACCCTCCAATTTCGGGAGGATATTTTTCAGTGATAAAACCAATCTTCATTAGGACAATAAGGGAGAATGATGATGACGAACCAATGTGAAATGATAATCGGTTACCTGGTTCCGCATCGCTGTGATCATCCAGCGTTAGGACGTTGTACCCATTGCGGTCGCGGGTTCTGCGAAGAGCACATCAAAGTTACTCCTGGTGGGTTGGTTTGTCTGGCTTGCAGCCAGGGTCTCTCGCAACCGGTTTCACTGCCGGAAACAGCCCGGAATTTTTCTGCTGAAGATATTGCCACTTTTAGCTCCTTAAGTCAATGGGAAGAACAGGAGTCCGACATCTTCTCTGATTTGAGTTGATGATGACTCACTTTTCATCCGGGTTCAACATATTAAATAAAACTTTGTTTTCAGTCAAAAAATCGTCACAGCGACGACATTGCTTCATTCGCGGTGGTTGCATGCGCTCACGAATATAATGATAAACTGGGCCGTTCCAAATTTCTGAAAAGGAATTGAGATTGAGGTTACCCAGTGACGGTGTTTGTTCACGGGTTGAGCAGCAAATATAAACCAGCCCATCAAAGTCAATCAGGCTGTGAAACCAGGGCACGTAACAGGGATGTTCCTGGTACCAGCCAAACGCGTATTCACCTTTGCGGGCATAAACGTTCGTCTCGTGGGAATGTCCAAACGGATAAGCCTGGTCTTCTGTGGTGAATAGCCCCAATTCAAGCCCCCGATTTGCTATTTCAGGCGCAATTCTCTGGTTATAAAACGCGACATCGCGAGAGCGCATGCGGAGGTTATCGGTCCAGTGATCATCGATACCGATTAAATTCAGTGAATCGGCGCCCAATTGAAAAGCAAAATCCGGCATGGAGGTTAGAGAATGGTAGTTCAAGCGACTGACCACTGTATTGACGCGAACATTGATTTTGCCCTTTTCAGCGTAACGCCGAAAATACTGGACTACCCGGGTAGCTTTTTTCCAGGAACCCTTCACCCCACGGATACTCTCATGAATCTTACGATCTGGCGAGTCAATGGAAATGTTGACCCCGCGCAGTCCGGCCTGGATCAGGCTTCTGACCAGCTCTTTGGTCACCAGAGTACCGTTGGTTGTCATCGTTACTCGTATCCCCCGCTCGTTGGCAAACGCCACCAGGTCTACCGCATCCCGACGCAGCAAAGGTTCACCACCGGTAAAATGAATTTTGTAACAACCCATCTGAGCCAGCTCAGCGATCAATTCCTTAAAACGATCTCCTGAGAGCGGTGATGGACGGGATTCGCGCCAATGTTTGCACATCACGCACCGCAAGTTACAGGTATAAACTAATTTAATCTTGACATATAGGGGGTGGTAAGCTTCCTTGTTTTGGATCGACCTGCGCAGGCTCTCAAGGTTGATGAGGTTTTCGTCGGTTAAATTCATAATCCCATTATACGTTCGACTTTTTCTGATGCAAGCACTTTCTACAGGATGTAAACGAGGGGGCAATCTATGGTTGTCAATGATCTCCCCTGGTCGGAAAACCAGTGAAAAACTGTGCGAAGGGTGGTCTTAAAGACTCTGCTGCCTGGGATTCCGTTATATTTTTTTTCACCTAAACTACAATTTATATTAACCAGAGATAAGGTAGTTGAAAAAAAATGAGAAATTCCTTCTGTAATTATAGAAAAGCCATTGTTTTTATTTCGGTGATTTTCATGGTCAGTATCTTTTTGACCAGTTGTTCAGCTCATGCATCCACCGTCCCCATGGATATGCGCTGGGCGAGTGTTGAAGGCGGTCAATTGCATGAAGAACAGGCAGGTGAGCAGTTTTACTTTAATATCCCGGTAGATGAGAGCTTAATTGACCAAGGCATTCCGATCAAAATGAAGGTGAGCGGGCTGGTTACCAGCGGCTGGCTGCGCTTCGAACTGCGAGATCCAAGGGGTCAACCAGTCTGGGACTCCGGGACGATTAACCCGGGTGATTTTGCGATCAATAAAGAATATGACGTTCCCGCAGGTAAAACAGGACTGTATGAATTTGGGATGGTTTTCGGTGGAAATACTTTGGCCAGCTATAATTTGGGTTGGTATGCCTTTCGGTTGAGCCCGATTTTGCTGCTGCCCGGGTTTGGTATGATCCTGGTAGCACTGGCGTACATTATTTATGCTCTCCGTGCAGGTATTTTAGGCTGGCGCAGCCTTGGCTTGGGAGCTTTGTTCTGGGTATTAACGGTGGCTGCCAAGTTTGCCTTTGCCGCCCTGGCAAATCCTTTGATCCTACGAGTATTGGAGGTTAACAGTGAACACCTGTTTTCACCTGGGAATCTCTTGGCATACCTTTATATTGGCGCTCTGACCGGCATCTTCGAAGTAGGGCTGGCCTGGCTCATCCTGAGCAAGATCCGCTGGGGCATGGCAGACTGGAAGCAGGCTCTGGTATTTGGGATTGGATTTGGCACTGTTGAAGCCTTGTTGCTTGGTATTGGAGGGCTGGCATCCGCTCTGGTTAGCTTATTCGCTGCGGATATGCTGCCCATCTCTGCCTTGGGAACTCTGGCGAATAATGGAACTCTTGGTATGGCACTGGCGCCGGTCATTGAGCGATTTTCTGTGGTCTTAGCTCATATCTTTTCCTGTGTCCTGATTTTTTATGCCATTGCCAAACGGGAAGGCAAATGGGTCTGGCTATCAATCCTTTATAAAACTTTGCTGGATGCGGTTGCTGGGTTTGCGGCTTACTGGGGGTTAAATACGCTGATAAAGATTTGGACAATCGAAGGGATCATTCTCGTCTTTGGATTGATTGGCTTGTGGGGTACGCTCCAAATCGCTAAGCGCTACCCGGGAGAGCCTGCTGATCAGCTCAGCACCAGTCAATCATTACAACAAGATCAATTATGAATCCAAATCACCTGGTCAAATAACCAGTAAAAAAACTGTGTAGGAGAAGAAACGAGAGACTCTTCGATCTGCGGATGCGGTCGAAGAGTTCTTCTTTTAAACTACAAATGCAATTAATTTTCTTTTGAATACGTTTCATAAATTAGGAATCTGGTCAAATAAATTTTTTTATTGGAAAAAAATTAGGAGGAGAAATGAAAATTTTAACAATACTGATCGCTGGCGTGCTTGTGCTGCACGGGTTAATTCATTTGATGGGCACAGTGACCTTCATGAAACTTGGCACTGTTCAGGGTTTGGAATACAAGACCTCCCTGTTAAATGGGCGTTGGAACCTGGGTGAGCGGGGTATCGCCGTTTATGGAGCGCTGTGGGCTTTGGCTGCAATTGGCTTCGTCGTTTCAGCCATCGCTATGCTGGCCGGTTGGGAATGGTCGCGCCTGGCTTTGCTGGTGGTAGCCGCATTCTCGCTAGCCCTCACCATGCTGGATTGGCAGGATGCGCGGGCTGGCGGCATCCTGAATATCATCATCCTATTGGCTGCCGGAATCGGGCCGAATATTCTGAAATGGTTCGGGCATTAAGTTACCCCGTTTAATCAAAAAGAAAAGAGAAAAATAATGAAATCCAATACGAGCATAAAATGGCTCATTAAAAGTATGCTGTCTTTTGATCTGAAAACTCTGCCGGGTCATTTTTCAGAGAAACTGCCTCGCGGCTGGATTGCTGGCTTACTTTTCTTTGCAGCGGGATTTCTGGTATTTGCCTGGTTAGGACGTATCATTGCCACGTTTTCAACGGATTCCATACCCATACTTGAAAATGCGACCAGTATGTTTGTCCAGGCGATGGATTTAGGGGTCGTTGTACCGCTTTGTGTTCTCTCTGGCATCCTGCTGCTGAGACGAAAGCCCTGGGGCTGCCTGCTGACCGCGGTCTGCCTGATGAAATTTCTGACGATGGGCACTGCCGTCAGCGTGATGGCACTCAACATGGCTCGCCTGGGGTTACCCATCAGTATCGTGGAATTGATCGTTTTTCCGGCGATTGCCTTGGCGAATCTGGTTTTGGTGGTCTTGCTGTTGAAGAATATTGATGGATTTTTTCCCGCAACATCTCGACCGTCGGAACACCGATCAAGCCATCTTTCGTATGATAAATTCGGCAGCCAAGGAAGTAATCCTCCCGATCCTCCGGCCATAATTCCTGGCCATTGATGCGGAAGGAGGGTGAACCTAAAAACTTCTCCTGAGCGGCTTCCTCATTTGTCTGGATTTCAATTAAGTAAATCGTTTCATCCACTTTTTCCACTTTCAGAGCAGTTCTCATATTCTCCACAGCTTGCTGCCAGGATGGACATTCGGCAAAGAAGAGGATTTCAATTTTCATATAACCTCCGATTTTCTGCTGTTATTATAGATCTTTGAAGGTTTTTCATTAATCAATAACATTTTACAGATCGACTATTTATGCCGTAAACTTTCATCTTTTTTTCTTAGAAGCTTACTAAAGTTTCCTGGTAATAAACATATCATCCCGACTATTTTAAAATATTGATCGTGATAAAATTTTTTTATGGGAGAGCATGCGTCAGTTACTCAGGAATCATTAATCGGGCTAACTTCTGCTCAGGCAGCCGAGCGACTGAAACAATTCGGTCCTAATTCAATTCCTGAGCCAAGGCGCTACCCGCTGCGTACCTTTTTGAAAAAATTCTGGGCACCTGTGCCCTGGATGCTGGAGCTCACTATATTGCTTGAATTGTATCTGGGCAGGCATACCGAAGCGATAGTGATTGCAGTGTTGCTCATTTTCAACGCAATTCTGAGTTTTACCCAGGAAAATCGGGCACAGAATGCTTTGGCACTGCTCAAACAGAAACTGACCGTGCAAACCCGTACCTTGCGTGATGGGCAGTGGGAGTTAATTTCAGCAGAAACTCTGGTGCCAGGAGATGTGATCCATCTGCGCATGGGAGACCTCATTCCCGCTGATGCCCGATTAATAAGCGGCACAGTTGAAATGGATCAATCTGCCCTGACCGGAGAATCACAACCGGTGGAAGCTGGAGGGGGACAGAATGCTTATGCAGGTGCAATGGTTAAACGCGGCGAAGCGACCGGAGAAGTCACCGCTGTCGGTGTAAATACAAAATTTGGTAAAACCGCTGAATTGGTAAGCAAAGCCATAACGGTCAGCCACCTCGAAGAGATCATTTTTTCGGTGGTGAAATACCTGGTCATTGCCGATGTCATTCTTGTTTTACTCGTAGTTGCTTATGCCTTTTATTTCCACATCACCTGGCATCAAATATTGCCCTTTGCCCTGATTATTCTGGTTGCATCTGTTCCGGTGGCACTACCTGCCATGTTCACGCTAGCGACAGCATTGGGGGCCACGCACCTTGGCAAAAAAGGCGTGTTAGTGGCCAGGCTCTCCGCCATTGAAGAGGCGGCTGCCATGACCGTGCTTGCCAGCGATAAGACCGGTACCATTACCGAGAATCGGCTTAAATTGAATGCCGTGAAAGCCTACTCTCCTTTTAAAGAGGAAGATGTAATCCGTTTGGGGGCACAGGCTTCCTGGTCAGCTACCCAGGATCCACTCGATCTGGCTATTTTGGAAGGCGCTAAAGACCGCCAAATCGTAACAACCGGAGAACGACTTAACTTTACCCCCTTTTCACCGGCAACCAAACGCTCTGAGGTATTGATCACCCAAAGTGATGGCAGCAAGATCAGAATCATGAAAGGCGCTCCTCAGACGATTGCGGGGCTGGTTGGCGGGGTAGACATTAGGGCGGGTGAAGCTGAATTAGCCAGCCAGGGCGATCGTGTTCTGGCTGTAGCTGTTGGTCCGGACTCTGGGCCTTACCAAATGGTCGGATTGCTGGGTATGCAGGATGCGCCCCGACCTGATTCGGCGGCTCTCATTCAGGAACTCAACGGTCTGGGTGTGCGTGTAGTAATGGTGACCGGTGACGAAGCTCTGACAGCCAAGGCGATGGCCCAGCAGGTGGGGATTCCGGGAGATGTCTGTTCTAGCAACAAGCTGCAAGATATCCAACAAGGCGGTGCAGGAGATTGTAATATTTTTGCGGGTGTCTTTCCGGAAGATAAATTTCACCTGGTGAAGGGACTGCAAAAAACTGGTCATATTGTTGGCATGACCGGTGACGGGGTGAATGACGCCCCTGCGCTGAAACAAGCTGAAGTCGGAATTGCGGTGTCCAGTGCGACCGATGTTGCCAAGGCGGCTGCCAGCCTGGTGTTGACCGCACCGGGATTGAGCAATATTCTGGATGCCGTGAAGGAAAGCCGTCGTATTTACCAACGCATGTTAACTTATACGCTAAACAAGATAATCAAAACATTTCAGATTGCTTTATTCCTGAGTTTGGGATTTATTATTTCTGGTGAATTCGTAGTGACACCTTTGCTGATCATCCTTTTACTGTTCGCAAATGACTTTGTAACCATGTCGCTGGCTACGGACCATGTGTCCTATTCTCCCAAACCGGATCGCTGGAGGATTGCCCCTTTGATGGTTGCTGCTTTTGGATTGGCTTTGCCAGTTCTGTTATTATCATTCGCATTTTTCTTTGTCGCTAAAAATGTCTTGCAGCTACCCCTGGCTCAATTACAAACCCTGATGTTCGTGATGCTGGTTTTTACCGGGCAGGCCAATGTTTATCTGGTGCGTGAACGCCAGCATTTCTGGAAGTCGAAACCTGGCGGCTGGATGCTGTTAGGAACATTAGCAGATGTAATTCTGGTGAGCTTGTTCGCTAACCAGGGTATCTTCATGGCGGCCATCCCGGCTATTTATGTAGGGATTAGTTTGCTGGTGATAGTGCTCTATATTCCTCTCGTTGATTGGCTGAAGATACTGATCTTCAAGTTAGTGAAGATCGGATAAATTAATCCAAATAAATCAGGTTTTCTCTATTTGAAGATTTCCTTGTGTTTAAAATCACAAAATTGACAAAAACTGTGAATTTACTATTATTCATACAATCATTTGAAAACATATTTGTGAATAGATATTATTCTTACAGTTGTTTAAATGCTGGTCTAAAAAAAACATAGAAATGCTTGTGAAGAAAAAAGTAAATCTATGATTTTTTAAGAATCATAATTAGGTAAAAGGAGAGATAATATGAAAAGATTTTTGACACATGAAAACTTAAGACTGGGAGTAGAAATTCTGCTTGTTATTGCAGTAGTGGCATTGGTCTTCACCAACAGCCACCCTACCCGGGCAGAAGATGGAGGAGGCCCCGATAATCCACAGGCTCTATATTGGTACAGATGTGATACATCAGCATCTGCCCACGTGGCTGTTTTCAAAAATCGGATACATATAAATTGTCCAGCTACAACTTCCATAAATGGTGGGCCAGATTTGACTAATATTTATTGGTTTGCTTTTCCATCCAGCCCAGATTCAGCTCTAGCCAGCCGCTATCTTAGTATTTTTGAAACTGCTGTTATTTCAGGTAAAAATCTCTGGCTGCAACTTGATCCGAATGATACCAGTGGTTCAAGTTATGGATGCAGTAGTTCGGATTGCCGTCAAATTTCCGCTGCTGAGTTACGATGAAAAATAATAAAGTAGAATTAATTCGGGTTCTGATCGAAGCCCTGTTGGTTGTTATTCTAATGGTGACTATTTTCATCGCCAGACCAGCCAGAGAAGCAAGATCATTCTCGGCTTTTGCTCAGCCAGCCCCGGCAGAAGTAGAACCGGTTGATCCCCAAGCCTTAACGTCTACCGAAGTAGCCAAATTGATGGCAATAGAAATGGTCATTCTAACGCAACCGCAATTTTTGGTTGATCTACCGTTGGTGATTAAGTGATGAGTACGGGAAAATTATTATAAGATTTAATTATTAATTCATGTTTAGATAAATAAAGCTGTCTACGCTCTTCAGACAGCTTTATTTTTAATAAAACTATAACTTGGAAAAAAATTGTTTCCTGGTATTTGCTGAATTATTTCAAAGAATTCAAATATTTATGATTGCCGGAGTTTCCGATCCAAAGTAGCGAGAATCCTCTTTGTCAAAAACTAAAACACACCCAGTCCATTTAGCATAACCACAATCAACAGGATCGGGGTAAGGTATTTAACAATAACAATAAAAAGGGTTACTAGCCGCTCATTTTTCAGCAGACCATTGTTGCTTAGTGCCTTGCGAATGTTCTTTTCTCCCCAAAACCAGCCGGCAAAAATAACAATAAACAACCCACCAATAGGCATTAATATATTTGAGGACAAAAAGTCGAACAGGTCAAACATGGTTTTACCGAAAATGGTGAAGTCAGCCAGTGTACTGGAAGAGAGCGCTGCCGTCGAACCAATCAACGCGAGCAGGAAAGCGGTAAGAATTGTCGCTTTGGTGCGATTCAAACGGGTGTTCTCAGCCAAAAATGCAACCGGGACTTCAAAGAGAGACAACATGGCGCCAGTCGCAGCAAAGGATGCCAGTAAGAAGAACATCACCATGAAGATACTTCCAAATGGCATGGATGCAAAAACAGAGGGAATGGTGATGAACAACAAAGAAGGTCCTGAAGTTACCTCAAATCCAAAAGCGAAAACAGCCGGGAAGATGGCAAGGCCAGCCAGTAAGGAGACGGTCAGATCCGAGAGCATCACCCGTAACGTGGTAGTGGGGATGTTCTGATCATCTTTGAAATAACTGCCATAGGTGGTCATTGTTCCCATACCAAGCGAAAGCTTGAAAAATGCTAATCCCATAGCGCTGAGGATGGCTGCAGAGGTAAGGCTTGAAAAATCAGGTTTAAAGAGGAAATTCAACCCCTGACTGGCGCCGGGAAGCGTCAGACCACGAATAGCAATCACTACCAACATCACCAACAGCAAGGGCAAGAGCCGTTTGGTGGTTGCTTCAATCCCTTTGGAGACACCGCGAATAATAATCAAGCTCATTAGTGCCAGAACGATCCATTGCCATAATAGAGACTGAAGAGGGTTGGTTACCAGGTCGACAAAAGCTTGTGAAGTGATCTGTGGATCGGTTGATAAGAGCCCACCTGAAATCGATTTAAAAATATAAGCGAAAACCCAGCCGGCCACTTCGGTATAAAAAGCCATAATCAAGAAAGCTGAAAGCACGCCGGCAACACCGATCAACCACCAGGGTTGTGATTTAGAGGGCGATAACTGACGCATTGTTTTGATGACATTCGCCCTGGCTTTGCGCCCCATCATTATTTCAGAAATCATTACCGGTAACCCAACAAACAAGGTGCTGAGAAGATAAACAATAATAAAAGCTGCACCACCGTTTTCCCCAGTCATGGATGGAAATTTCCAGATATTTCCAAGCCCGACGGCTGAACCAAGCGTGGCAAATAAAGTACCCAATGCGGATGAAAAACCTCCACGTTGAGAGGAAGATGAGTTTGCTGGATTTGTTTGTTCTACTGTGCTTTCATTAATGGTTACTGGCATTTTGTAAGGTTCCCTTCAAATAATAAGTAATAATTACTGCGCGAGTTTATACCAGAATAGTGGTAAAGTGTCAATTATAATTACGTTTATAGGGTGGTTGGTTAAGAGGTGGGTGAACTATATCATCGCACAAATATGACTGTCACAAAATTTCATTATTTGTTGACATTCAAGGCTATTCAAGCTATTATTGTTGTTAACCGGTTACGTAACCGGTTAACAGGCTTTGAGTTGGAAATTATCTTCTATCCTACTTTCAATATGTATTTGTAAAGACAATCACCCTTGCCAAAAAGAAATTTACCTACGATTCGTGAAGTTGCAAAAAAAGCGAATGTCAGCACCGCGACAGTTTCGCATGTGTTTAACAACACACGTAAGGTGACTGAAAAAACTCGTAAACAAGTTCTGGATGCAGCGAAAAAACTAAAATATCAGCCTTCAGGAATTGCAAGGAGTCTTTCAACCAAAAACACCAAAATTGTTGGGATGTTGGTAGCCGATGTCCTTAACCCGTTTTTTGCTTCATTAATCCGCCAAATCAGCGAATTATTATGGGATAAAGGATATAACCTGTTGTTGTGTAGTACGCATGAAGATCCCGAAAAAGAAAAATATTTTTTACAGGATTTATTGGAAAGGCGAGTTGATGGTCTTATTATTGCCCCGACTGGCTTTGATCAGCCGATTATAAAAGATTTTTACTGGCATTCCATCCCAATTGTTTTTATCGACCGCCATCCACCACATGGATATGGCCCGGTGGTTCAAACTGATAATATTAAGGCTGGGTTTATCAGTACCGAATATTTGTTAAAACGGGGGCACCGCCGAATTATGATCATGACTCGTAATCCATTTTTATCAACCGTTCGTGGAAGAGTGGAAGGTTATTGCCAGGCAATGAAAGATTATGGAAACCCTGTCGACGAAGCTTTAATTAGAGTGATCCTGCAACAGCAGGATGCTGCTCGATTGGCAACAATTGAATCCATTCAAATGCCAAATCCACCAACGGCGATAATTGCTACAAATCAGGTAATTACACTGGGAGTTTTGGAAGGTTGCAAGGAAACAAAAACTTACATCCCTCAGCAAATTTCTATCATAGGGTTTGATGATTTACCCTGGTATTCTTTGTTATCAACCCCACTAACAGCTATCCAACACCCAATTCAACTTATTAGTGAAGAATCAGTCAAAATTCTTTCGGAAATGATGGATGATACGGAGGATCAATCTGTGAAAGAAAACATTCAAAAATATCAAAATGTTTCCGATATTTTTTTGGAGCCAAAACTAATAGAACGGGATTCTTGCCGTTTTATATAATTTATCGCCTTATGGAGGTTATGTGAAGATTTCTGCTTTTCCAAAATGTTACATTGAAGCAATTTCAACTGAAAGGACGATGACAGTATTCCAATGGATTGAAAAGTCTAGAATTCTGGGAGCCGATGGGTTAGAGATGTATGAAGGTTTTTTTACCACCCTGGAGGATGATTATATCGATTCCGTTGGTGAAGCTATCCGAGCAGCTGGTTATGAGATGCCCATGTTGTGTTGTTCTCCCAATTTTACAGATCCTGATCCTGATGAACGGAAAAAGGCGATTGAAAAGGAAGCACAGATGATCCGGGTTACCCGTCGATTGGGTGGCCCTAAAGCTGCGTGCCGGTTATTGAGTGGACAGAGATACCCAAGTGTATCGCGGGAACAAGGTGTGATCTGGGTGATTGAGGCAATTAACCAACTCCTGCCAATAGCACGAGAATATGATGTAGTGCTTGCAATGGAAAACCATTATAAAGATGGCTTCTGGAAATATCCGGAATTCGCTCAAAAAATGGATGTTTTTCTTGAAATTATTAATGCAATCGATGAGCGTGAGTATTTTGGTGTGCAATATGATCCTTCGAATGCCATTGTTGCTGGAGATGACCCCATTGAGTTACTGAAAAAAGTTGCTGATCGCGTAGTGACCATGCATGCTTCTGACCGTTATCTTGAAAAGGGAGCAACATTGGATGATTTGCGAGCTGCGGACGGAACAATTGGGTATTTCGACAAACTTAAACATGGAGTAACTGGAAAAGGTTTGAATGATTACGATCAAATTTTCAGTATTCTCTCTAACAAAGGCTATAAAGGCTGGGTCAGTATTGAAGATGGTATTAATGGGATGGATGAAATGAAAGAATCCATCGACTTTTTGAAAAAAATGCGTGATAAATATTTTTAATCAGAAACTTACTAAAAAAAGGATTGATATGAAAGCAGTTGTTAAATATGGAAGACAGAATGGGGAGGTTGAGGTTCGGGATGTTAAGCAACCTGAAATGCTTCCTCATCAGGTGATGATTGAAGTTGCCGCAGTAGGAGTCTGTGGTAGCGATATTCATATGTGGCATGATAATCAGAGTTGGCCAATTAAATTACCGGTTATTTTAGGACATGAATTTTGCGGAACGGTGGTCGATGTTGGGTCACAGGTTGATGGGGTAACCGTCGGCGAACGGGTAGCTGTTGAAACTGCCGCCCAGGTTTGTGGAAAATGTATTTACTGCCACAGCGGTAACTACAATATGTGTCCGCATCGCTTAGGTTTTGGAAATCTTCTGGATGGAGCGATGACTCGTTATGTCCCGGTTCGTCCGCAGATCTTACATCATATCCCCGAGAACGTTACATTCGAACAAGCTTCATTAACGGAACCAATTTGCGTAGCCAGTAAAGCGGTGATCGAGAAATCGGATGTCCATCCTGGAGATGTTGTCGTCGTGCAAGGCGCGGGAGCGATTGGCATATTAGCAGCACAGGTAGCTCTTCTTTGTGGTGCTGGGACTGTGGTGATGCTTGGAACAGATGTTGATGCTCATCGACTGGAACTTGCCAGAAAAATTGGTGTTCATCATACGTTGAATGTGCAGAAAGAAGATCCAATGGACTTAATTCGTTCACTTGGAGATGGTTATGGCGCTGATCTGGTGGTTGATTGCACGGGTGTAAGTGTGGCGTTGAAGCAGGCTATGGAAATCGTACGCCCCTTAGGAGGAATTACAAAAATAGGTTGGGGGCCACAGCCGCTTAACTTTAGCCTGGATCCTCTGGTAGCAAAAGCAGTCAAATTACAGGGAAGCTTTAGCCATACTTATGCAACGTGGGAACGCAGTTTACGGCTGATTTCCACCGGACAAATTGATACCTCCGTTGTAATTGGCGGGGCATATCCAATCGACGAATGGGAAACCGCTTTTTCTAAAATGGAAAGCGGAGAAAATATCAAATCAATTTTAGTAATGGAGTAATAACGTGGAACCTATCATTCAAATCTCCCTGGATTTAACAACAATTGATGAGGCTTTAGATGTCGCTAGAGCTGCAGTAAAAGCAGGTGTTGATTGGCTAGAAGCCGGCACGCCCTTAATTCTGGCAGAAGGCTTACATGGTATTCGTGCTTTACGGAAAGAATTTCCCAATCATCCGATTGTAGCTGATCTAAAAACCATGGACGGAGCCGGGTTAGAGGCTGAAATGATGTTCAAGGCTGGTGCGAATTTTGTGGTTGTCATGGGTCAGGCACATGATGCTAGCATCATTGAACAGGTGAAAATGGCTAAAAAATATAATGGTAAAGTGATGGCGGATGTAATGCTTTGCCCAGATAAACCAAAAAGAGCCAAGGAAGCCCAGGATTTAGGTGTGGATTACATCATTGTCCATACCGGGTTTGATGAACGAAATATGATACCGGGATTAAGCCCTTTAGATGATCTTGAAGATATCCTGGCAGCAGTTGACATTCCCGTCCAGGCAGTCGGTGGTTTATCAATTGATCAGGCAATTGCAACCCTCGAATTGGGCGCTGAAATTGTTGTCTTTGGAGCACCTCTGGTAATTAGTGGCACAGAATTTAAACCCGCTGACCCCAATTTTGAAGAAATTATTCGCAATATCGTTGAACGTGTCAAAAGCTTCAAAAAGGAAAAATGAAAGACCTCATAAAAAACAATTTTCATTCAAACATAGCTGATTTGGACTTTCCCGCTAAATTGCCAAACACCTTGTTGGAAATTCAGCAAATCTTCGAACATTCTCCAATAACAGATATTCCCACTGAAATCATGCAGGCATTTGAACAAAGTGCCATTCTTTATCGGCTAGTAAAAGGGAGTAAAGTCGCAGTGGGTGTTGGTAGCCGCGGCATTGCTAATCTTCCGATAATTGTTAAAGCAGTTATTGATATTTTTAAAAAAGCAGGTATGCAACCTTTTATCTTCCCTGCTATGGGAAGTCATGGTGGTGGGACAGCGGAAGGGCAAATTGAAATCCTGTCAGAATTAGGAATAAACCCACAATCAACCGGTGCTGAGATTAAATCCAGTATGGAAGTGACCCGCATTGGCAATTTAGAAAATGGGCCAGATTTATTTTTAGATAATTATGCTGGTTCCGCGGATGCTATCTTTCTGATTGGCAGGGTAAAACCACATACTGATTTTTCAGGAGAGCTTGAAAGTGGACTATCGAAAATGTGTGTAATCGGGTTAGGGAAAAAAACCGGGGCTGAAGCCATGCATTCCTTTGGTTCACGTGGTTTTCGCGAGTTTCTTGCCCCGGCAGCCCGTTTTTATGAAAAAAATACTAAATTACTGGGTGGTTTGGCGATCATAGAAAATGCTTATGGCGAAACTGCGGAATTAAAAGTTCTTTCAAAAGAAAACATAGGTACAGAAATCGAGAAACAACTTCTCATAAAAGCGCGAAACCTGATGGCACGCTTTCCATTTAAAAAATTTGATGTGTTAGTTATGAAAGAAATTGGAAAAAATATTAGCGGTACAGGCATGGATACCAATGTGATTGGCCGTATGATGATTCCCAGAGAGCCAGAACCAACAGATGGGCCAGACATTGCCGTAATTGGTGTTTTGCGTTTAACTGAGGAATCTCATGGTAATGCTGCTGGAATTGGGATGGCAAATGTGACGACTTTAGATTTAGCCAATCAAATCGATTGGAAAGCTACTTACACTAACGCTATCACCACCAGTACTTTTGGCATGCAACGAGCGGCTATTCCTATCATGATGTCGAGCGATCTAAAAACTTTACAGGTACTTTCAAGAGGTTGTGGTGTACCGGAAGGAAAAAGTCGCTGGGTATTTGCTGCGAATACTGGGAAATTAGGAAAACTTTGGGTATCTAAAAACATGATGGAGGATATTGACACAGACCCGCATTTACAAATTGTTAATGAGGTTCCATTAATGTTCAACCATGAGGGTCGCATGGTCAGCCCCTGGTTATTGGGAGAAAAAGACAAACAATGCAAGGAGAGGTAGAAAATTGAAAGCTTTAGTATATGAAGGCGCATGGCAAATGCCCGTAAAAGATGTGCCAATCCCAGAAATTAACGAGGATGAAGTTTTAATTGCAGTTGAAAGCGTTGGTATCTGTGGATCCGATGTTCATGGTTATCGGGGAACTACAGGCCGACGAAAACCCCCTATTATTATGGGACATGAATTTAGTGGCAAAATTGCAAAAGTAGGTGCAAAAATCGATCGCTACAAAGAGGGAGATCGGGTAATAGCCCAACCTCTACAAACATGTGGATATTGTGATAACTGCAAAGCTGGATTTCCAAATATTTGCTCGAACCGCAATATCTTGGGGGTTAATATTAATGGTGCCTATGCAGATTATGTTAAAGTGACCGAGAATATGCTTTACCATCTGCCCGATGAAATGGATTTTAATCAAGGATCACTGGTTGAACCTTTAGCGGTCGCAATGCGAGCGGTCAACCTTACCGATTTCCAGTTGTCAGAAACAGTAGCTATTCTCGGAGTGGGAACCATTGGTTTGCTCACGATACTTGCTGCCCGAATGAAAGGGGCTGGAAAAATTATTGTGAGCGATATGAACGAACATCGTCTTTTAATGGCAAAGAAATTAGGGGCAGATATCATTGTTAATGGAAAAGAAAAAAACTTGGTTGAGGTTGTGCGATCTGAAACGGATGGAAAAGGTGTAGCAGCCGTGATTGAAGCGGTCGGAATCACTGCAACAGCCAATCAATCCTTATTTGTGGTTCGTAATGGGGGATCTGTTACCTGGATTGGAAACTCAGATCCTGAAGTGACCATTAACATGCAACAGATCGTTACACGGGAATTAACATTAAAAGGCACCTATGGCTTCAATAAAGAATTTGAATATGCAATTGACGCCATAAAATCCGGACGTGTCGATCCGACTCTATTAGTTGAAGCAAACGCATCACTGACAGATGGACCCAAGATCATCGACGATCTGGCGTCCGGAAAATCCGATTTGATCAAAGTCATATTAAAACCTTGATCGAATATGCTATTATAAAACAGGAGGTGACTTAGGAAAACAAATTGATTTACGGTCTTCAATCCCAGAGGCCAACCAAAATAAATTTAAATTGGAGGAGTAAAAAAAATGAAACGTAATACTTTATGGCGAATGGCTGCATTGATTTTGGTTTTAGTATTTGCTTTAACCGCTTGCGGCCCGAAGGAATCTCCAGCACCAGCCGGGCAACCTGCTCAGCCCGAACTGCCTTATAAGGGGGTTCAGTTAAGAGTTGTTGGTGCGAACCATCCCTGGATGGAATCTTTAGCACCCAAAATTCCTGAATTCGAACAGGCTACTGGTATCAAGGTTGTTCTGGAAAACTACGGTGAAGATCAATTAAACCAAAAACTCACCACTGAATTTACTGCTGGAACATCCGATATCGACGTCTTCATGCAACGGCCCTTGCAGGAAGCGCGTGTGATGCAACAAAATGGCTGGTATGTTGATCTGATGGATCTGGCTAAGAAAGATGCCGATTATGATTATAATGATTTAGCAGCCGGTGCATTGGGTACAGAATTAGTGAATGGGGTCTTAACTGGTATTCCGATTGTTACAGAACAAGAGGTTCTTTACTACCGTAAAGATGTTCTGGAACAAGCTGGAATAGCTGTTCCAACCACTTTGGATGAACTGTTGGATGCAGCGATAAAACTAAATGACCCCGCGAAAGACTTCTATGGTTTTGTAGCTCGTGGTCAACGCAGCCCATTAATTACACAGTTCTCCAGCTTCCTTTATAGTTACGGTGGTGATTGGTTTGATGCTAATAAAAAAGCAACTGTCAATACTCCAGAAGCTTTGGCAGCCATGGAACTTTATTCCAAATTGCTGCGCGAATATGGTCCTCCAGGAACATTA
Source organism: Anaerolineaceae bacterium (assembly GCA_034429975.1). GTDB lineage: Bacteria > Chloroflexota > Anaerolineae > Anaerolineales > Anaerolineaceae > UBA6170. The sequence continues at coordinate 23,908 of DAOUFM010000151.1, forward strand.
AATATGTCCTGGCCACAAGCTGTAGCGGTGTTTGCTCAAGGTAAGGCAGCTTTCTATACCGATGCAAGCTCAATTTTCCCGAACTTACTGGATCCAGAGAAATCTGAAGTTGCAGAAAAAACTGGCGTAGCTGTCTTCCCGGCTGGCCCTGCTGGATCGGTGATGTATAACGTCACCTCCTGGGGTTTATCCATGTATTCTGGAACGAAAAACAAAGAAGCAGCCTGGGAGTTCATCAGCTGGGCGACCGGTAAAGAAATGTCAGTATATATTCAAGGCGAAGGTGGAGTTCCTGGAGCCCGTAATTCAGCTTGGTCAGATCCAAAAGGAACCACCAAATTCCCGGCTGATTGGGTTGTTGCAGTTCAGGCTTCTGCAAATGGGCGTGGTTATGACCGCCCATTGGTTACATCGGTAACAGAGGCACGAGATATTATTGGACAGGCAGTTGTCACCGGAATCGAAGGTGGTGACCTTGCGGCAGCAGCAAACAAAGCAAATACAGAATTTCAGGCACTGCTGGACGCTGAGAAATAAAATAAAAATTTAGGATGTTTTTTTTACATGACAGTGACTAGTAAAGTCACTGTCATGTATTCTTTGTTATCGGTAAAATCATCTACTATCTTGGTAGAAATAAATATATTCTTGTTATATACTCATTATTAGCCTAAGTTCTTAAATTTATTCTAAAATTTCGAACTAACAATAAAAATGTCTTTTTCAAACGGAAAAAGTAGTGAGGTAAATTATGATTAACCGCATTATTGATCGCTACGATAAATGGATATTCCCATTTCCAGCAGTTGCATTTATCCTGGTTTTAATGATTTTCCCATTAGGGTACACCATTTGGAATTCTCTGACCGGATGGAGTCTAACTGCAGGGGTATCGGCACATTATCAGGGATTTCAGAATTATGTAAAATTGTTTACATCTGATGCCCGCTTCATTAATGCTATCGTCAAGATGTTCTATTTCACTGCGGTAGCCATGTTTTTTGAAGTGGTTCTTGGAGTGGCAGCCGCTTTCCTTTTGGATTTCAAGGAATATAGGGGTAAGAAAATCGTTAATTCTATCCTCTTATTACCCATGATGGCAACGCCTGTAGCGGTTGCGATGGTATGGTTGCTTATGTTTGAACCGACAGCCGGTGTTATTAATTTTGTTTTAAAACAACTTAATTTACCTGTTTCAATGTGGATTGCAGATTCAAAAACTGTTATTCCAGCATTGGCTTTAGTTGATATCTGGCAATGGACTCCGTTAGTCACCTTAATTACTTTGGCAGGTTTAACTGCTTTACCAAGCGAACCTTTTGAGGCTGCTCGTGTAGATGGCGCTAACATTTTTCAAACGATTTGGTATATCACATTGCCTATGATGATGCCTACGATCAGTGTTGCCACTTTATTACGCTTAATTGATTGCTTAAAAACATTTGACATTATCTATACGATGACAGGTGGAGGGCCGGGTGTTAGTTCAGAAACTTTAAATATTTATACCTATCAGCAAGGTTTCTATTATTACAATTTCGGGTATGCTTCAGCGATTTTGATTCAATTCTTTATCATTGTTTTAGCAGTCAGTTTGTTTGTAGCTTATACCCGTAAACGAGTGGAGACGTCATTATGAAAAGAGCAATCTCTTTTGAAAAAAAGCAAAGACGGAAAAAGACAATTCAGAAAATATCTGGCAATGTATTGTACGTTATCCTTATTCTTTCGATGTTGATCTTCTTCTTGTTACCTTTTATTTGGATGATTCTGAATTCGTTTAAAACTCCCTTGCAAATTATTCGGCTTCCACCAGAGATCATTTTTAAACCAACTTTACAAAATTATGTAAATGTTTTCAAAACTCAGAATTTCTTAAAATATATCCTGAACAGTATTATTGTTGGGGCCGGCTGTACCATCTTTGGTCTGATCATAGGGTTGCCAGCTGCGTATAGTATTGCAAAGTATAAACAAAACAAAATCGCCCTGGCAATTTTAATGTCCAGAATGGTTCCGGGGATTACTTTTCTGTTACCTCTTTTTATCCTTTTCCGAAAATTAGAATTAATTGGAACCTATACCTCATTAATTATTAGCCACATGCTGGTTGGTTTGCCTTTTATTGTCTGGGTAATGGTTCCGTTCTTTGAATCGATCCCCAGAGACTTGATGGAAGTAGCGGTTGTAGACGGCGCCAGTTCAGTTCAAACATTTACGCGCGTAATTTTACCTTTGAGTGGGCCTGGTATTGTTACCAGTTCTATTCTTTCTTTTGTTTTTTCATGGAACAACTTTATGTTTTCAATTGTTCTGGCAATTGGGAAGACAAAAACTGTACCGGTAGCTATTTTTAACTTTATTTCATACGCCCAAATTGATTGGGGTGGATTAATGGCTGCTGCAGTTCTGATTACCTTACCTGTACTTGTTCTTGCGATTATTACCCAAAGATACGTTATTCGCGGGTTGACTGCCGGAGCAGTTAAAGGATAAGTTTAGAGAAAACCGTTTTTAACGAACCTCGAATAGACAATAGATAATTACTACCACCTACTTGTCATGTAGGTGGTGTTCCTTGGTTAAATTTGTCTTGTCCTCAAAGCTAACAAACTTTTTTCCACTCTTGACCACTTTCGATAAAAAAGTTATAATTACCATAGTTGAGCAACTGTTCAACTGTTATTTAAGGACAATTTGGATAATGACGATGAACCTGATTTCAATTGAAACTGCTACGGATATGTCGCGATTGTTTGCCGCCTTGAGTGACCCAACCCGTGTACGAATCATTTCCGCATTGGTGGAGGGCGAGGTTGGTTTTGGTGAACTGGTCGATCGGATTGGTTTAAGCCCATCAGCTATTTCTCATCAGTTGCGCGGGTTGAGAGATAAGCGCCTGATTCGTACCCGCAAGGTTGGCCGGCAGGTCTTTATTTGTCTGGATGATGACCATATTCTTGAATTGTTTAAACGTAGCCTTGACCATGTTTCACATGAATAAAAGATCTTTACGTTTAAGCCGTGCTCATAAAAGGAAGCAAAACACTTTCATTAAGGATTGATTTATGGAAAAAACGATAGAACTTCAAATCCCAGTCTTATTACCCGGTGTTAAAGATGAAGAAGATGAATGCTTGACCCGATTAGAAGAATCATTGCAGAATCACAAAGGAATACTAAAAGCACATTTAAAACGTGAAAAAAATCCGGTGGATTTGTGTCTTCATTACGATCCTAATTTGCTATCGATCTCAGAGGTACAACGTCTGGCAGAACGGGCAGGGGCACAGATTCTCAACCGTTACCATCATGACACCTTTCAAATAGAGGGGATGGATTGTTCCGATTGTAGCCTGACGATTGAACACAGTTTACGTCGCATGGAAGGGGTACTATCTGTACAGGTTAATTATCCCGCTGCCAGGTTGTGGGTTGAATACGACGCTCGCAAAACAAATCGCAGTGCCATTGAGAAAAGAATAAAAGCCATTGGTTATGAAGTTGTCTCTGAGGGATTGAACTCCTGGTATCAGGAAAATCGTGAAGTGATATTTAGTCTGATATCCGGGTTATTCGTATTGATTGGCTGGTTAGGCGGAAAGTTTTTGGGTATCCCAACTGCGATCAGTATTGGTTTTTTCCTGGCAGCTTATGTTTTTGGAGGTTGGGATATTTCTCAACATGCCTTCCACGCTATAAAAGAACGCCATTTTGATACGGATTTATTGATGGTAATGGCTGCCTTTGGAGCTGCCATTTTAGGAAATTTTGTAGAAGGTGCACTTTTACTTTTCTTGTTCAGTCTTGGTCATGCTTTGGAGGAAAGAGCCTTGAATCGAGCCAGACGAGCTGTGAGTGCATTGGCTGAGCTTGCTCCAAAAACTGCTTTCGTACGGCGGGATGATGTGGAAAAGGAAATCCCAGTGGAAGGGTTGCTATTGCAGGATGTGGTGATTGTGAGGCCAGGAGAGCGAATTCCGGTGGATGGCTTGATCATAAATGGCAGTTCTGGGGTGAATCAGGCGTCAGTTACTGGCGAATCACTACCGGTCGATAAGACGTCTGGAGATCAGGTCTTTGCTGGCACCATTAACGGTGAAGGCGCTTTAGAGGTAAGCGTTATAAGGTTGGCAAAAGATTCCACTCTTGCTAAGGTAATGAAAATGGTTGAGGAAGCTCAGGCTCAAAAATCGCCCACCCAACAAACGGTAGAAAGATTCAGCCGCGTTTTTGTGCCGGCTATTTTGATTGCGACATTGCTGGTTATTATTCTTCCGCCCTTGTTTGGAGTATCCTGGCGCGATTCATTTATGCGGGCCATGACGCTTCTGGTGGCAGCTTCTCCATGTGCTTTAGCATTGGGCACCCCGGCTTCCATTTTAGCGGGTGTTGCTCAGGCAGCCCGAAATGGTGTTCTCGTCAAAGGGGGAGCTCATTTGGAAAACCTGGGCCGTTTAGAAGCTGTCGCTTTTGATAAAACCGGTACGATTACGCATGGTCGCCCGGAAGTAACCGATGTGGTGGTCGTAAGAAGTTCAGAACAAACTTTGGTGTCCATTGCAGCAGGGTTGGAAGCACGATCAGCTCACCCTTTGGCTCAGGCAGTCGTTCAAAACGCTCAAAAAAGAGGGATCATCCCTGCTAAGGTTGAACGGTTTGAATCAATTACTGGATTAGGCTTAAGGGGCGTTGTAGCCGGAAAGACCATTCTGGTTGGTAATCAAAAATTAATGGAAAGTGAGAATGTCATCATGGATGAACCAGTCCAACGGCAGGCCCTGGCTTTCCAACAGGCTGGTAAAACTCTGGTTTGGGTAGCACAAGATGGCATTTTAATCGGTTTGATTGGCCTGGCAGATACTTTACGACCGGAAGCCTCAGCAACAATGAAAGAACTCAAAGACCTTGGAATTGAGCATACCATCATGCTGACCGGAGATAATTCCAGAGCAGCTGATACAATTGCACAGCAGGTTGGGATTTCTGAATTTCGGGCCGATTTGATGCCTGAGGACAAGTTAGCGGTTATTCGCCAATTGGTAGACCAATATGGTAAGGTAGCAATGATAGGCGATGGTGTCAACGACGCTCCCGCTCTGGCGAACGCTACAGTTGGGATTGCCATGGGCGGTGCCAGTACGGACGTCGCTCTGGAAACCGCGGACGTAGCTTTAATGGGTGATGATCTCTCCCGGTTGCCTTTTGCAATTGGCTTGGGACGTGCCACCCGGAGAATCATTATTCAAAATCTGGCGATTTCAATGGGTGTTATCGCAGTGTTGGTCTTTGCTTCGCTCACCGGACTGGTAGGAATGGGGATTGCAATTGTTTTTCATGAAGGCAGTACGCTGGTCGTAGTTGCTAATGCTCTGCGTTTGTTAGCTTATCGAGGATAAAAAACCACAATGCATTAAAAAGGCGTCCTTGTGCATTAATTAAATGAAAGGCAGCGAAGTGGCGCAAAGAAAACTTAATACGTGGCAAGAAACGAATAGAATAGATGATTATCTTGCACGAATTGCAAAAAATGATCGCAAAGCACTTTCGGAACTATATCAAATGATCAGTGCTCCGATCTATAGCTTCGCACTTTCAATTTTAAAGAACACGCATGATGCGGAGGATGTTTTGCAAGATGTTTTTATTGCCATAGTAAGCTCAGCCAGTAATTATCAGACATACAAAAAGCCAATGGCATGGGTGATGACCATTACCCGGAACCTGAGTTTGATGAAAATTCGGGATTCCAAAAAAGACAGCGACATAGCCCAGGACGATTGGGAACCATACTTGGCGTCAAACGAAAATATGACATCCCAGGATCGGTTGATCATCCAGGAGTGCTTGCAAAATTTATCGAATGAAGAGCGTCAGATCGTCGTTTTGCATGCTGTCGCTGGATTAAAACATCGCGAGATCGCCAAGAGTCTTTCTCTTCCTCTGCCAACTGTTCTTTCAAAATATTGTCGGGCTATGAAAAAACTGAAGAACCATTTAATGGAAGAGGAGTGATCGCATGAAAAACAAGATCATTGAAGAAAAGATAAGGCAGGCATTTTCTAATTCAGTTCCGGATGTTCTTGATGAAATCCTCTCCAAATCTGAAAAACAGAAAGGAAGAGTGATACTTATGACTGAAGAAAGAAAAACAAATCTATGGTTTCGATGGGCAGCCAGTGTAGCGGCTGTATTTGTCCTGCTGGTTGCTGGAGTGTTTGGATCATTTTATTTAAACCAAAATATATTTGTAGCATCTACTGTCTCTTTAGATGTTAATCCAGGCATTGAAATAAAAGTCAATCAAAGAGATAAGATTCTAGCTGTAACCCCAATAAATGCAGACGGCAAAATTATTCTGGGAGAAATGAACTTTAAAGGAAGTACTTTGGATGTCGCCATTAATGCTATTATTGGTTCGATGTTACGCAATGACTACCTTAATGAAAGGACCAACTCAATATTAATAAGCGTTCAAAATAATGATCCTGAGAAAGGTGCCAGACTTCAAGAACATCTAACGCAAGAGGTCAACTCATTGCTGCAAACAAAAACATTTAAAGGAGCAGTTTTAAGCCAAACGATTCAGGGAAAAGGAGATCTCCAGAAATTAGCGGAGACCTATGGAATTACAATGGGTAAGGCTGAATTAATTCGGAAAATTGCCGAGCATAATCCTAATTATCAATTTTCCGATCTTGTTTCTTTAACCATCAATGAATTAAACTTATTATTAAACAAGGAGCAATATCAATTAGGCACAATTGAAAGGGTAGGTCAGGCAAGTGATAAGGCATATATTGGAATCGAAGCCGCTAAGGAAATCGCCTTTACGCATGCAGGGGTAACGCCATCCGAAGTTACTTCCATTAAGATTGAAATGGACTGGGAAAAAGGTATGATGATTTATGAAGTTGAATTTAAATCTAATGGATTTGAGTATGATTACGATATTGATGCCAAATCGGGTGAAATTCTAAAATTTGAAAAAGAAAAAGAAAGCCAGAAACCAGAATCTACTCAACCAAAACCAACTGAACAGGTTAAACCTACTGAGTCCCAAGTCTATATAGGAGAACACAAGGCCATTCAAATTGCTTTGGCACACGCAGGTTTGTCACAAGGAGACGTTACGCGCCTGCAAGTTGAGATAGAAAGAGAACATGGCGTTTGGATCTATGAAGTTGAATTCAGGTATGGCGGATATGAGTATGAATATGAGATTAATGCAATGACTGGTGAAATCATTAATATTGAAAAAGATCAGCATGCAGAGAAGTCCAAAGACCAAAACGAGGGAAAAGGAGATCATCATGAAGAACTACCCAAAGATCATGATGACCATGAAGAGCATGAGGATCACGAACATCATCCATAGTAAACTAACCAGCCAATACTGACCAGGCTTCATGGTTAAATTTACATTTCTGGAGTTAACCAAATGGCAATAGGGGGCACATTGGTTTACGAACGAATGTGAACACACGCCAGAAAGTTAATCATTTGCATAAAAGTGATTCTAAAGATTTTCCAATTCAGCCAGACTCTTTTTGGTTATGGGGTAATAACTCAACACCCATACCCCAATGAGAATAATTGCTGCCGGAAAGAGACAGAAAATACTGCGGATACCCATCAGAGTTTTTTGACTTTGATTCACGAGATTGGGTATATATCCAAAAGCAGTCAACCCCATTCCAAGCGAGAAACCAGCCAGTGAACTGCCTAGGTTTGGTCCAAAGCTCCAAATTCCATAAAATACCCCTTCAATTTTTTGTCCGGTGCGGAGTTGATGGTATTCAATTGCATCAGGAACAATTGACCAGGGCATGACATAAAAAGTAGACAAACCCGAACCAGCAAAGGCAGCCAAAAAATAAATCCTGGAAACATCCTCAGGTTTAAGGAAAAATAACATTACCATCCCCAGGGCTAAAATACTCATCCCAATCATATAAGCTTGCTTTTTCCCAATTTTCTTACTCACCCATACCCAAAAAGGAATGAAAACCATCGAGGTTAATAAAAGAACCAGGAAAGTCAGAGAAATAAGATCTTCCTGACCGATGTAATATTTCAAATAATAGATCAGGCTGGAACTAATGGTGGTAATGGCGAATGTATGTAATATATAGGTAATTGCGACCAGGATAAAGGGTTTGTTTTTTAGAGCTGACTTATACAAACTGACCATATTTTCATCATGTATTTGCGGAGCATTACGGTCTTTTCCTTTGGTGCCCCAAAAAACAATCAGACTCATGAGAATAAAAATGAATCCATAGAGAGCAGCAACGGAAGAAAAACCAACAGCTTCATGGGTGAATAAACCTACCAGGATCGTGGTCGCTCCCGCGGCAATCAAGGTGCCTACAATAGCGGATGCCATGCGGAAACCGTTCAGGCTGGTACGTTCGTCAAAATCTTTGGTGAGATCAGGGGTCAATGCTGAATAAGGCACATTAACGATGGAATAAGAAGTGACAAAAAGAGCATAAATCAATAAATAGTAAATAAATTTACCTGCCTGCGCCTGCACAGGTGATCCGCTAAAAAGTAATACGAGAAAAATACCCACCGGCACAGCTCCGTAGAGAATAAAGGGCCTCCGACGACCGTACCGGCTGCTCGTACGATCGGTGATGATGCCGATGAAAGGATCAATAATACCATCCACGATGCGGACAAGGGTTAAGACCAGGCCTGCCAGAGAAGCTTTCAGCAGAGAAATGTCCGTCAAATAGTAGAGAAGGAAGAAACCAATTAGATTAAAAACCAGATTCGCTCCCAGGTCACCAACCCCATAGGATAACTTTTGTCTAAAAGATAATTTACCAGCACTGCTTTGCAAATTCATTATTTTCTCCAATCCTGTAAGAAAATTTACTCTCAATTAATTAGAATTATTAAGACGCCATAGGGTTTCAACTCAATATGATTTAGATCAATCGATTTCTTTTCTTGATTGAATGGCCAGGCTAGTAGAGCCATGCCAGTTTTTTTAACGCTATTAATAAAAGAATTTTCGGTTGTCTGATCAAGTGAAAAAGATAAATTTTTATTTGAGAAATTCAGAAGAACTAAAACACTTTCTTCTTTTGTTTGTCTTAGAAAAGCGTAAACACTTTTCGGTACTAAAGTAATCGGTTGGTACTTTCCAAGAGACAAAGCTTCGGATTTCTTTCTCAACCAGATCAGTTTACGATACCAGGTGAGTAAAGAATTTGGAGATCCATCCTGGTGCTCTACATTAATCGATTTGTAATTTGGATGCACAGGTAACCATGGTTTCTTGTCTGAAAAACCAGCATAAGCTGAAGCATCCCATTGCAGCGGCGTTCGAGCGATATCGCGTCCAGGGTGGAATGGCCAATAGTGCACCCCAACCGGATCCAGTCGCTCGTGGCGTTTTATTTTTCCGTTCAGCATGCCAATTTCTTCACCCATATAAAGGAAAGGAGTTCCGCGTAAAGTAAGGAGCATTGTTGCGGCTATTCGGGCACGGTCAAGTGTACTCTTCCCTTTAGCAAATCGACTGGCGTGGCGGGGCATATCGTGGTTGGAAAGAAAATAGCATGGCCAACCGCGCGACCCAATGGCCTCTTCCCAGCGCCTTACCTCTTTTTTAAAACTTTTGACCTGGAATGGCGCTGCAGAAAAAGAAAAATTGAAAACAAGATGGGTTCCATCATCCTGTTCTCCATAATATCGGGATGCTTCAAGCAGATTGTTATTAAAGATCTCAGCTACCAGCATGGTGCCAGGATACTGGTTAATCAATTGCCGCATTTTCTTCCCTACTTCAACTGCTTCAGGACGGTCTCGATCAAAAATGTGTTGTTGCATTTCATAAGGCCGTTTTCCCAGACAATAAGGATTACTTCGGAAAAGATCGTCTTTATACACAAAATTCAATACATCTATCCGAAAGCCATCAATACCTTTTTTCAACCAGAATTCCATACAACCTAACATGGCTTTTTCGACTTCCGGATTTCGCCAGTTAAGATCAGGTTGCTCAGGCAACGAATTATGGTAGTAATATTGTTGCGTTTTTCTATCCCAGGTCCAGGCGCCACCTCCAAACATACCTAACCAGTTATTAGGGTAACGACCGGGAACAGGGGCATCTTTCCAGATATACCAGTCTCTTTTAGGATTACTTTTGCTGGAGCGAGATTCGATGAACCAGGGATGCAGGTGAGAGGTAACTGAGGGAACAAAATCCATTAAAATGCGAATACCCCTGTTGTGGGCCTCACTGATCAAACGGTCGAAATCTTCCATGGCTCCATATTGTGGGTCAACGCCTTGTATATCCATGATGTCATAGCCAAAGTCGTATTGGGGAGATGGATAAACAGGATTCAACCAAATAGCATCAATCCCGAGTGAGTTTTCGGTGCCATCATTCAGATAGTCCAGTTTAGAAATAATCCCATTCAGATCTCCGATACCATCAGAATTTGAGTCTTTGAAACTGCGAGGATAAATCTGATAGCAGACTGCCTTTTTCCACCACTCAATTTGAGACATGATTTTAATCCTTTGCGTAGTCAATAAAATTTGAATTACCTTTGCAAGCTTGGTTAATTATTTGAATTGATTGGATGATACGATTATCGTACTTTTTAACAATAATATCCACGGGCGTCATTTGAGACAGAACCAATTTGATATTAACCAGGTCTACCTGGTGGATATGGTTTTCTATCCAATCTAATGATTTTCCTCCGCGAAGATGCCGATCACGCAAGCCATTTAACAAAATTTCAGGATTTGCTACCAAAGCAATCCGACAATCGAAAGTGGATTGGAAGTTGATCCATGGAGGACTATTTAATAACCAATAATTCCCTTCTAGAATCAGAATACGGTGAAATTTCCTAATAGAGCCGGCGTTTGGGATGGGATCGTGTGCTTGCCGGCTGTAAACCGGAAATGATAATTGATCCACCTCAGGCGCTAAACTCAGGAATTCCCGAATAGCCATAGTATCGAATGTTTCGGGAGATCCCTTGATCCGGCGAAGTGGAATCCTATGATCATCTTTCTTAAAATAATGACGATCCAGATAAAGGTTGGAAAAGTGCCATCCATCCAATCCGACTGTCACTGCCAGATCTTCATTTTTGTATGCGTTAATACAGGCTTTGAGAGTAGCAGCAAAAGCGGATTTACCACTACCGGGAGGTCCGCCAATCGCTACGAGGATACGTTTTTTTGAATGATCCTGCTGAAGAATTCGCCGGGCAATCGGAAAATAAAATTGTTCGATTTCTTTCTGATCTATCTCCAATTGATAATTGGTTTCATCCAGAAAGATGTTTTTCTTTTGAAGCTTATTCCAAATTTCCGAGTCCATGATGTTCTCGTAAGAAATGTTTGACCTGATCATGATAAGGAATTCCTAAACGCCCACCGGGATGCATGGCTTTTAACCCAGCAGCTGCTGTTGCTAATTCAACCGCTTGAGCAACAGATTCTCTTCGAGCAATGGCTGCAGCATACACCCCATGGAAGACATCCCCACAGCCTGTTGTGTCATTAACCTTAACTTTAAAGGCAGGGTAGTGCAAAATCTCTCCGCCCTGATAGGAATACCAACAACCCTGATCCCCGGCAGTGAGCACGCAAGCAGTTCGATTTTTGTAATCAAGCATCTGAAAAATATCCTCTAATTCGTGTTTACCTGTAATCTGTCGGGCAAAATTAAGTCCAATCACCAGGTGATCAATATAACCAAGTAGTTCATTGAACCTGGGCAATCGCTCGTTTTCCAGATCAGCGATCACCGGGATGCCTAATTGGCGCGCTAGTTTGGCAGCTTTTAACCCAGCTTGCGGAACATGATGATCGATAAATAACACCTGGCAGCTTGAGATTAATGAGGTGGTAATCTTCTCTAGGGGTGGTTCCACGTTGCCAGGCTGGTAAAGAATGGTACGGGTATGGTTGGCTACGTCCACCAGTATCCAGGCATGGTAAGGGCGTCCTTTTTCTGATAGAACACAAGGAGAACAGTCAACTTCCTCTTTATGCAACTCTGTGAGTGTAAAGGTTGAGAGTTCATCAGAACCCATTAATGAGCAAAATGCGGTTTGAACACCCTGGCGGGATGCTGCTACCAGCGCGGTTGCGACCAGGCCGCCACCCTGGTGTTGGGCCTCTCGAACCTGTATTTTTGAATCGGGTAATGGAAATTGATCCAGGTAGATCAATTCATCGATTGCTGCGTTTCCAATTCCAAGAACATCCCATTTTCTTTTGACCATCAAAGTACCTGCATATTAATATTTTTGTAATCGGAGGCTATTCAATAACAGCATTTCCAACTCGCCCCGGTTATTTTCAGGGTCAAAATAACAATTCAGTATCCGCTCATGGGGAAGCGAATTAATCCGCTCATTCATAATTTCTAGTGCCCGACAATTGATCTCGACAGCCTTTTTTACGGGTATACGTTCGGGATTAATATCGATACCAAAATAACCACGGTAACCATACATTTTTAAAGCATATAGGGCAGCTTCCGCTTGTTGCCATTCAGTTGCGCCGATATTCAGATCCTGATCATAATTCCCGAGAGGTTGGCTGTTCCAATGCGTATGGCTCAGGCGCCCCTGCCGCATGATTCGACTGAAAGCATAGGGTGTATCCTCATACCCCATCCGAATATGACCGATCTCTGGTTGCATTCCGACTAAGGCATGACCTTGCTGCAACAATTCCCGGTTTTTTGGGTTTCGCAGCCGGTTTTCGACATCGTTAGCGAGAATTAATCCGTCTGAAGTGGTGCGGTAAATATTATTGGGCGCAGGTTCATAGGGTTTAGGTTCGATCATCACGCGCACACCTGGAACCTCATCCAGCGCGGCTGCCAGCATATCCTCATAGCGATCCCACATATCGTAAAAGTGATGACCATATGGAATAGTGTATCCATCAATTCCGGGCCATAATCCCATTCCATCGGCATTAGCTGTTTTCACCATCTTTAAAGCATTGACAGTCATTTGATAAGCTTTTTCCTGCTTACTTCGATAGGGATTGGAGAGGGTGCCAAATTCAAAATCTTTATAATAAAAACTGAAGGGTCCAATCCCAACCAGGCGAATGCCAGTTTCCTTTTCAAGTTGCTGATACAGAGGAAGATTTTCTTCATTCACCTCAGTGGGGTAGTGTGCCTCTACTCCTTTTATACCTAATGGAGCCATTTCGGCGAGCAGTTCAATACGTTGTAAAATAGTCAGTGATTCTCCATACGGTTCGTGAAAGCGGCTACCTCCAGGTGATAAAAACCAGATTCCAACGGTCGGTTTTATTTCCAGCGAAAATGAGTTAAGGTGTTGTAATAGATCTTCTGGGGTTCTTTTTTCTTTCTGATAGCGTAAATCAGCAAAACTCACATATACCTCCTTGAATAAATATAGGGAAATAATTTAAAAAAATACTAATTTGAGTGATCAGGATAGATAAAAACTTTTTCTGCTTTTATAACTTTAGCATAAAAAAAAGTTAATGAGAATATTGAGTAGAAATTGATATATAAAAAAACTTGATTCAATTTTTTATTTAGATAAAATGGTAATGTAGCCTCCCGATTTAGAAAAATTTATAAGGTGGTCCCATTGGCAGAAGCAAATTATGTATTGGGCGACAAGTCCTTAAAAAGTAATTTTTCAAGTGTTGATCCTCGTGGTATCCGAAAGCGATCCTTAAAGAAATTTATAACAGCACTATTTTTTATGGCGCCTTCCTTAATTATCTTTACGGCATTCGTATTTGTTCCGTTGGTGCGCACTTTCGTGTTAAGCACACAATTGACAAATCCGATCGGCGTTCCAGTCGCTTTTTATGGGATAGAGCAATATCGAAAGATGTTTGTCAATGATATTTTTATAAATAGCTTATCCCGTTCATTTCTTTTTGTTCTTTATACTGTTCCGAGTACACTAATTATTTCTCTGGTGCTGGCGGTTCTGGGTAATTTGCGCCTAAAATTTATTTCTGTGTTCCGGTTGGTCTTCTCCATCACTATTGCAGTTTCTGCAGCGACTGCCTCTTTAATCTTTATGTACCTTTACCATCCAACGGTTGGGGCAGTTAATTACCTGATTAGTTTCTTAGGAATTCCAGCTATCCCTTGGCTGATTGACGCTAAATTTGCACTATTTGCGATTGCGTTATGTGCTATCTGGCTGCAAACCGGTATGAATACGGTCATCATTCTGGCGGCTATGCAGGGAATTCCGGAAGAACTTTATGAAAGTGCCGTCATCGATGGAGCAAATGCCTGGAATAAGTTTAAATCTATTACCCTCCCTTTGCTATCTCCCACATTTTTCTTTTTATTGGTCATTGACATGCTGGCATCTTTTCAAACCTTTACCCAAATTAATATTATGACCAAAGGTGGCCCATTGAATTCAACCAACGTGGTTGTTTATTCAATTTACCGTGAATTCTACTTTAATGGGAAGTACGGGTTTGCAGCAGCCGAGTCTGTGATGCTATTTTTCATCATGTTGATTTTGACCATTATTCAATTCACTGTCGTTGAGAAAAAGGTAAATTACGAATGAATCTATCCCATAGCCTTAAAAAACACATACAATCCACAATTTTTTACATAATCCTCATTATTGCTGCTGTGATTATGATCTTCCCGATCTGGTCTGCTATCAACATCAGCTTGTTAAACGATAGTGAAGTTGCTTCGTGGCCGCCGAAAATGGTTCCATCCAGTTTTCATCTGACGAACTTTCAACGAGCCATGCAGCAAGCCCCTTTAGGCCGCTATATGGTCAATAGTGTGATCCAATCTGGCCTGGTCATGCTGGGACAATTAACGACCGCTTGCCTGGCAGCTTATGCGTTTGCTTTCATTGACTTCAAATATAAAAACATTTGGTTTTTGGTATTTCTTTCGACTTTGATGATCCCCTGGGAAGCCACGATTATTCCCAATTACCTTTTAATTCGAAAATTGAAATGGACAGACACTTTTCAGGGGTTAGTTATGCCATTTCTTGCCACCGGGTTTGGTACTTTTCTTTTGCGACAATTCTTTTTAAAGATTCCTAGAGAATTATATGATGCTGCTGTAATTGATGGCTGCAGCCACTTGCGTTTTCTTACTCAAATCGTTTTACCTTTAGGACGTCCAGCTTTGGGCACTCTGGCTGTGTACAGCTTTCTACAAACTTACAATCAATACCTCTGGCCTTTATTAATTACCAATAATGAAAAAATGCGGACTGTACAAATTGGAATTTCACTATTACAGGATGAAGAAAGATTTATGTTTAATAATGTGATGGCCGGCGTGGTTTTGATTATGATTCCGACTTTCCTGTTATTTTTTATCAGCAATAAACAATTAATTAAGGGATTAACAGCAGGTGCTGTTAAAGGGTAATTCTTACCCAATTATTTTTTCGATCAGTATTGATAAGGAGGTGAAATCGAATATTAAATATATTTTCCCGTCGGTTAATCAATAATCACTAAAAAAGGAGAAAGCAAATGAAGAAAACGCTAATGTATGTATTAGCCAGTATGTTAATTGTGACGATGGTTTTATCTGCCTGTGCACCTGCCGCACCGGTAGCCCCAGTCGCACCGCCTGCCGAGCAACCTGCAGCTCCGGCAGCGCCTGCCCAGCCAGCCGCTCCAGCAGCTCCGGTTGAAGTTGAACCAACTCAACCGCCACCTCCTGCGGCTCCAGGAATTACCAAAGTTGAATTCTGGCACAGTATGGCCGGAGATATTGGTGGGAAGGCCATTCCACAAATGACCAATGATTTCAATTCGTCGCAAGATAAATGTTATGTGGTTTACACATTCCAGGGTTCTTATGACGATTCATTGAATAAATTGAAAGCTGGATTGCAAAGTGGTGACGTTCCGACCATTGTTCAGTTGTATGATATTGGCACCCGCCTGATGGTGGATCTGGATGTTGCCCAACCTGTTCAGGATTACATTGATGCTGAAAATTATGATGTCTCGGATCTGGAAACAAACGTTCTGGCATACTATACGGTCAATGGAAAACAATATTCTATGCCGTTTAATACTTCTACCCCGATCCTGTACTACAACAAAGACATGTTTAAAGCCGCAGGGTTGGATCCGGAAAAACCACCCCGCACTTTCGAAGAATATGCTGAAGCTGCTCGTGCTCTAACTCATAAGAATGCCGATGGCACAACCACCTATGGTGGTGCTTTCGCTATTTACGGTTGGTTCTTTGAGCAATTTCTGGCTGTATCAGGGGCAGAATATGTGAACAATGGCAATGGTCGCGATGCTCTGGCAACCGAAGCTATTTTCAATAGCCCCGAAGGTGTAGCCATTCTGCAGTGGTGGAAAGACATGCTGGATGAAGGCATTACCACCAACTTTGGAAGACCAACAGTTGATACCCGTAACGCCTTCTTAGCTGGCCAGGTTGCCATGTTCATTGACTCAACCGCGGTGTTACGCGGTATGATGGACAGCACTGCCGGTAAATTCGAAATCGGAACCGGTTACCTTCCGCGGCCTAACGAGGAAGCTTACAACAAATCCGGTACGATCATCGGCGGTGGCTCACTCTGGTTGATCAAAGACAGCACTGAAGCTGAAAAATCCTGTGGTTGGGAATTCATTAAGTTCATGGCTTCTGCTCCTCAACAGGCTTACTGGCAGACCATGTCCGGATATTTCCCGATTCGAATGTCAGCTTATGAAGAACCACTGGCGAAAGAATGGATGGCAAAATATCCGCCTTTTACCACAGCAATTGACCAACTACATGCCGCACCCAATAATCGCTTCACCAATGGTGGTTTGATCGGTGTATTCCCATCAGCCCGCCAGGATATTGAAGGAGCAATCGAGGAAGTAATTTCCGGTACGCTATCTCCGCAACAGGCTTTGGATAAAGCTGCTCAGAAAGTTACTGACGCAATTGTGGAATACAACCTCTCTATGGGGCTTACCAAGTAAAGATAAACGAATATTAATAATAAGGAGGCTGCCCTGTCACTGTGGCAGCTTCCTTCGTTTAAATTAGAAAAAGCAAATAGTTTATGAATGTTAGGAGAACAAGGTTTTACATGCTAAGTCTAAAAAAGGCTTCAGGTTGTTCAGGTATAATACAGAGCAAAAAAGATGATACGATCTCATGCAATCAATTGTAAACAACTATGCATTGAGATATTTTTAACTAACTGTAAATCAGGAGTGATAGAAAGATGGCAAATAAACTTTATCAATATCTAGCAAAGGATCATGAGCGCCTGGATAAACTTTTAGAAAAAGCAATTGGAGAGGATTTCCAGGTAGATTATGAAACTTATGAAGAATTCCGAAAAGGATTGCTGCGCCATATTTCTATCGAAGAGAAAATTGTTTTCCCTTTCATGTATGAACATGATGTTAAGAAAACCGATCCTTTTATTGAACAATTGAGACTGGACCATAGTGCTATTGTGCTGTTACTGGTTGCAGAACCATCTCCTTCAACGATCGCAACTTTGTTGTCCGTCCTTGAGATCCATAACGAACTGGAAGAACGGGTGGAAGGTTTGTACGAGATGCTTGAAGAGATGGCAGGCGAAGATTCCTCCCCATTATATGAACAATTTCTAGCATCGCCAGATGTCCCGGTCCTTCCTACCAAGCCACGATCTAAAGTAATGGGTTTCCTTCAACGGGCGTTGGAACGAGCCGGTCATCCTTTTATTGAGAAGGACGAGTAGAATTTTTCAGATAATTCTTATTATCAAAAATAAAAAAAGGGTTACAATTTAAATTCAAAATAAAAAATTGGAGGATTCGATGGATTTTCATGATGTTGTTGCAGCTTTAAGAGCGTTAGAGGATCCTTCTTTGGATAATGAAACTCATGAAAAAGCCTGTGATTTTCTAGCTTCTTTGGATGAAAAAGAAGAAGCCAGGGATTTGGTTAAATCTCTGGAAAGTGAAAAGGTAAGTGTGCGTTGGGATGCAGCCAATATTCTGGCTGGTTTAGGAATCCAATCGATTTGTGCCATCCTGAAAGCGTTAATGGACCCTAATCGGGTTGGGCATCCACGGTTAAGAGAAGGGGTATTACATGTCTATCATGAATTACAGGACCCGGAATTAAAAGCGAAAATGACACCTTTGATTGAATCCTTTAGAGGTCCTGCGCCGGATATTACTTCTATGTGGGTAGCTTACCGGATACTTGAATCAATTGACGATGAAATTTGTGGAAAATAAAATCAAAAATCCTTTTGAGTTAGGTAGTTGGTAAAGTCAACGGATTAAAAAATTTTTATACATGGTTATCCTGGCTAATCACATCTTTTTCGGATAAGCTTTTCAACAACAAATGAAAATAGACCAGGCCGCCATGGTTTTTCCAGGGTTCAATTACATCATGAACTGTGCTGTAATTCAGCTTCTCTTTTATTCCTAACCAGCGTTCGAGATGGTTGCGAGCCCCCACATCATCAGCTGGAAAAATATGGGTTCTTCCCAAACCACGTAACAAGAAATATTCTGCCGTCCAACGTCCTATCCCTTTCAAATCAAGTAACCGTTCCAGGGCTTGTTGATCATTCAGAGACTCAAGCGGGCTCAAGTTAAGCTGCCCAGCCATCAGGATTTGAGAAAGTCCAGTTATATAACGTGCCTTTTGATAGCTAAATTTCAATTGACGTAAATCATCAAGATCAGCAATTGCTAAGTCTTGTGGGCGCGGAAATGAATAAAATATTCCAGAATCAGTTTGAAAAGCTTGGCCATAAGTCTCAGCCAGGCTGTTTAATAAACGAATCCCCATGGTCAAGGTAAGCTGTTGGCATGAAATTGCGTTGACCAACGTTTCGAAATATGATTGGTACCGGGGTGGTTTGAAGCCCTTGAATTGATTCACAATCGAATTTAATTTTAAATCCTGTGCTGATAAGCGATAAAAATCCTCCAGATCAATATGAATTCCTAATAAGCGCTCTAAAGAAGAAATGACCTGATCGGTCACGTCTTCAATTCTCTTCGAGCTATTAATGGTAATGTTTAAAACAGGTTCAGTTGGGGGTCCAATTTGGAAAACAGACACCTCAAATGGCTCTCCGCTGTTGGTCACCATAACTCGCTTGTATACCTGACCATCCCAACGATCAATGATGTTGTCCGGTCGTCGTCGTAAAGCCCAAACAGTATAATCCAGCCGAAATGGGGGAGATGGTTTCAGGTTAAATGAGTAAGATTCCACAATAATTGTTTCCTGTGAATTAGATTGGCCTAAATCATTGAAAAAAGGCTAAATTTTTTGTTGATTTGGGGCAATCTGATTTTTTTATTTTCGCCGCAATGAATTTTTCTTCGTGGTTGGATGATCTGGTAAATAAGATCCAGGCAACGTGCGAAATGAGATGGCAAGGCGATTCCAGCCGTTTATTGCTATGATCCCCAGGGTCAAGTCGACCAACTCTTTTTCTGTGAATTGTTTGCGCACTTCCTGATAAACTTCCTCGGGAACATGATCCTGACCGACCATCGTAACTGCTTCCGACCAGGCCAGGGCTGCTCGTTCACGATCACTGTAGTAGGGGGCTTCCCGCCAGGCGCTGATCCCATAAAGCCGCTGTTCACTTTCACCCAGTGAGCGGGCATTCTTCGTGTGCATATCAAGACAATAGGCGCATCCATTAATTTGCGATGCCCTGAGTCTTACCAATTCTAATAAAAGTGGATCTAAACCACTATCATGAACATGTTTTTCTAATTGGAGTAATCCATTGATTCCCTCTGGGTCTACTTTTGAATAATCTATTCGTTGATCCATAATGATATATCTCCTTTCCAAAAATGGATCCAATGGCTATTTTCTGGTGACTGTTGTCGTTCAGGCAAAAATTGAACTTTTATACATACTGCATCCATAAAAGGTTACTTGAGCAACAAAAGATGCCATTTTTTCAAATTATAGCATCCTGATTAATCGGTTTTATCTTTTTGTAACAGCTTGAACCTTTACAAGGCTCTTGACGGTAAAAAAATGCTATTTTATAATCCTCAAGTTCATTAACAGTTTAGAAACTTAAGTAATAATAGGTCAATAATAACAAATGGAAAATCAAAAAATAACAGAAGATTTAAAACTAGCCACAGAACTGTTTTGGGAATCGATCCCAACGGTATGGGACCGGGTACGGGAGAACCTTCGCAGTACAGCTACTTCCGAATTAAATATCACAGTGGGTCAATTTCACGTATTGCGATTGATCCGCTATGGGAAAAATACTGTAGGGGAGCTGGCTAATGCTCGCCAAATCAGCCCATCGGCCGTCAGCCAACTGGTAGATATTTTAGTGGGTAAAAGATACGTTACCCGACAGGAGAACCAAAAGGACCGAAGATTTATCCACCTGGAGTTAACAGATATAGGGGCTGAATTGCTAAACACTGTTTATGCTGAAAACAGGTTATGGATCATGAACAAGCTTTCGAATCTCACAGATGTTGAATTACAACGGATGCTGGAAGGCTTAGAGCCATTAAAGAAAGCATTTTTATAACACGGGGGATATCGGTATGCAGAAAAATCAAAAATCCCTCGAAGTTGTGAAAAGAATTTATTCTTTCGTTCGCCCTTACTGGAAACTGGCTTTTTTGGCGCTGTTTTTATTATTTTTACGTGTCGGTTTGGACCTTTCCATCCCACGGTTGGTACAGCAAATTATTGATCAGGGAATCAGAAAGAATGATATGAATGTTGTTTTAACAACATCGGCTGTTATGCTGGTTGTTACTTTCTTGGATGCTCTGGTTGCAATTGGCAGCAGCATTTATTCAGTGCGGGTAGGACAGAGTGTTTCCCGAGATCTACGTAGAACAATATTTTTAAAAGTTCAGAATTTCTCTTATGGCAACCTGGATCATTTCTCAACAGGAAAGCTAATGGTACGGATGACCAGCGATACCGATGCCGTCCAACGTTTTGTCCAAATTTCTCTGAGAATTGGAGCCAGTGCTCCAATGACATTGATTGGCAGCATTCTATTCATGTATTTCACCAACCGTAATTTAGCTTTAAGCCTTTTACCGATTTTATTGATTACCTCAGTTGTTTTGACTCTTTTTACAACGAAAATGGAACCACTTTACCAAACCGTTCAGACAAAACTCGATAGGATGAACACAGTCCTTCAGGAAAATATTGCTGGAGCGCGTTTAGTAAAAGCTTTTGTACGAGCAGATCATGAAAATCAACGATTTGATTTAGCCAACAAAAGTTATACCAACACTATGGCAAATGTTATGCAAATTAATTCCACGATGGCTCCCATTATGACTTTGCTGGTCAATGCTGGACTGGTGTATGTTGTTTGGGCTGGAGGATTGGACACAATCAAAGGTGGAATGTCGGTTGGTCAATTAGTCGCGTTTGTTAATTATGTGTTTACGATGCTGGCTCCATTCATGCAAATGTCGGTTGTAGCAATTGCCTGGGCGAATGGACTGGCATCGGGTCGCAGGATTTTTGAAGTTCTGGATACAATACCCGAAGTTCAAGAACCACAAGATGCGATTGATTTACCTGATTCATCCAGAGCAAGTGTCCTTTTTGATCATGTATCATTTCATTACAACAACAGTCATAACAAATCAATCTTACAAAATATCAATCTGAAGGCAGAACCAGGGAAAACGATCGCTATTCTGGGTGCCACAGGCGCAGGAAAAAGCTCACTGGTTAACTTAATCCCTCGCTTTTATGATGTCTCCGAAGGCCAGGTAGAAGTTGATAGGATTGATGTGCGCCAATTGAAGGAAGAATCCTTGCTTTCACGGATAGGGATTGTTCCACAGGAGGCAATCCTGTTTTCAGGCTCAATTCGGGAAAATATCCGCTATGGGCACCCTTCAGCGACGGAAGAAGAGGTAGTTGCAGCCGCAAAAGCAGCACAAGCCCATGATTTCATTATGTCTTTTCCGGAAGGTTATGACAGCCAGGTGGTTGAACGGGGAGCTAACCTCTCTGGTGGTCAAAAGCAACGGATTGCTCTGGCTCGTGCAATTATTATGCAACCAGAAATCCTGATCCTGGATGACAGCACGAGTGCGGTGGATGTTGAAACAGAAACAAAAATTCAGGATGCTCTAACGAAAATTATGGATAACAGAACCTCTTTCATCGTGGCCCAACGAATCAGTACGGTGCTTAATGCGGACAAAATCATTGTGTTGGATAAAGGCAAAATTGTAGCTGAAGGCAATCATAGCGAATTGTTGAAAACCAGCTCTGTTTATAAAGAGATCTATGATTCCCAATTAGGGGATGGGGTTCATGTAAACCTGGACGAAAATTCTGAGATTCTGGTGGAGGAGTAAGCGATGACAACTCAAAAAGGATTTCAAACCAGTAATGAAATGCGGTCACGATTATCCCTGCGAGGTCCGATGCGACCAATCCAATATGAAAAGGCAGTTAATCCACGCATAGCCTTGGTGAGATTATTTGGTTATCTTAAACCTTTTAAATTCACCCTGATATTGGTACTAATTTTTGTGGTTGCCTACACCTTGTTAGGTTTATTAGCTCCTTATTTCATGGGGCAGGCGATTGACAAGTTTATCGGTCAAAATGACCCTTCCGGGCTTTTACGAATGGCTTTATATATGTTGGGCGCCTATATCGCCAATAATGTGTTTCAAGCCATTGCCAATTGGATTATGGCGCGTGTATCTCAGGATGCATTGAAATTGTTACGTCGCGATCTTTTTCAACACCTACAAAAGCTTTCCATTCGTTTTTTTGATACACATCCGACCGGTGGTTTGATGAGTCGCTTAACCAATGATGTGGATGCCATTAATCAAGCAGTGTCTCAGAATATTGTTTCATTAATTGCCAGCTTTTTAACCATGCTAGGCATCATCATCACCATGTTTCTGCTGAATGCCTGGCTGGCTCTGGGAACTTTACTGGTAATACCGGTCATGATCTGGTTTTCGGATTTTGTTGCCCGATATACTCGTGAAGGGTTTCAAAACTTGCAATTTCAATTAGGAAATCTCAATGCTGTTACTGAGGAAACTTTTAGCGGGCAAAAAGTAATCAAGGCTTTTCGGAGAAATGAATCCGTCATCGCAGAATTTGATAAACATAATGAAGCCGTTTTTAAAGCAGGGGTATATGCAAACAGCTACTCTTTACTATTGTTTCCATTAACAAGTGTGTTGGGCAACTTCTTTGTAATTGTTATGGCTGGCCTGGGAGGATTCCTGGCACTCAAAGGGCTAGTGACCGTTGGATTAATTGCTACCTTCATTAATTATGGTCAAAATTTTGTTATGCCATTACGACAGATATCCAACATTTATAATTCTATCCAGGCTGCTTTAGCTGGAGCTGAAAGAGTATTTGAAATTATCGACAAACAACCAGAAGTTGATGATGCTCCGGATGCGCTCCACCTGGAAAAAATTTCCGGTGACGTTGTTTTTGAACACGTGCATTTCGGATATGATAGCGAAATTCCGGTTATAAAAGACATGAATTTATATGCCAAAAAAGGACAGATGATTGCTCTGGTAGGCCCAACCGGCGCTGGAAAGACAACGATTGTTAACCTGTTAACCCGTTTTTATGAAATTCAGTCAGGAAAAATCACCGTGGATGACAGGGACATTCGCACCATTCGCAAAGCAGATCTCCGCAAACAATTAGGATTGGTGTTGCAGGATACCTTCCTGTTTTCTGATACAGTCATGGAAAATATCCGTTTTGGGCGTCTTGATGCAACCGACGAGGAGTGTATCCAGGCAGCCGAGGTAGCCGATGCTGATACTTTTATCCGACAATTGCCACAGGGTTATCAGACTGTATTGAGTGAACGCGCCAGTAACCTCAGCCAAGGCCAACGCCAACTACTTTCAATCGCTCGAGCAGTTTTAGCAAACCCTGCCATTTTGATTTTGGATGAAGCGACCAGCAGCGTGGATACCCGCACTGAAGCCCGTATTCAGAAATCCTTGCTCAAACTGATGGAAGGTAGGACCAGCTTCGTCATTGCCCACCGCCTGAGCACCATCCGGGATGCTAATCTGGTAGTAGTGATCAACCAGGGTGAGATCGTCGAAAAAGGCACCCATGACCAACTTCTGGCAAAGAAGGGTTTCTATCATCACTTGTATATCAGCCAATTTAAGGGGCAGGCGATTTAGGAAAATTCCTAAATATTGGTACTTGTAATTGGTTCGAAAAGCACTATAATAACTTTGTAAGTACAATTAACTAACAAACTAATTCGCCCTTTTTCATGTCAAAAGATAAAGCTACCCACCAAAAAACCAAACAGCATAATCGCGATCTGGTCTTGAAAACGATCTTTAACCAGCAACCGATCAGTCGTGCTGAGATTGCCCGGGTTACCAAGCTAACCCGGGTGACCGTTTCCGATATGGTCAATATATGCCTGGCAGAAGGGTTAGTGGAAGAAGTCGGCTTTGGCACTTCTCTGGGCGGAAAGTCACCAATTTTGCTCAGTGTCGTGCCGGATTCACGCTATATCATCGGTTTGAATCTTGGGCAGGATAAATTCATTGGCTCGATCGTCAATTTACTGGGTGAAATGAAAGAAACCATTGAAATTCCAATTAATCACAGTGACAAACAGCATGCCCTGCAATATGTTTATCAGATTTTGAATCAGTTGATGTCAAAAAAATGGAATCCGATCGTTGGAATTGGTGTGGCAACTCCGGGCCTGGTCAATACACAGGAAGGAATTATTGTCGATGCTGTGAACCTGGAATGGCAGGATTTTCCGTTGGCACACCTGCTGGAGGAACATTATCATCTGCCGGTTCGGGTTTTGAATGATAGTCAGGCGGCTGCCATTGGTGAATTTGTTTATGGGGGAAATCATCGTTCGGATGGTAACCTGGTAGTGGTGAATGTGCGGCATGGTATTGGGGCTGGGATCTTGATCAACGACCAGCTTTTTCAAGGGGATGGCGGTAGCGCCGGTGAAATTGGACATTTAATGGTCCAGGAAAATGGGTATCTCTGTCGTTGCGGACGACGAGGGTGTTTGGAGACAGTCTCCAGTGCAAAAGCGGTCGTCCAACGCGTGCAGGAAAACCTGAATGAATATCCTTCCTCGGATTTGGCACATCATCCCGGCCCCCTTTCTCTGGATTTGATCCAAAAAGCTTACCAGGATAAGGATCCTTTGGCTGTTAAAGTTGTCAACGCTGCGGCGGATTATCTTGGCTTTTCTCTGGCGAACCTGGTGGGGACACTCAATATCCACAAAATTGTGATTACGGGAGAAATGGTGCAGTTTGGAGAGATGTGGTTGGATGAAATTCGCAAGTCTATGCAACAGGCATGTTTACTTCGGGTTGCACTGGACACCATTATTGAAATTGGCAAATTGGATTTTCGAGGCTACATTCTGGGTGCTTCTGCCTTTTTATTATTAAATGATTACTCACTACTATTTATCAAGTTTGAGGAATAGGTGTTAATAGTATGACTTCTCTCATTGAATTGATTTCTCCGAAAATTAAGCCACCTCTTGAAGAAGAATTCCGCCCGGCTGTTTTGGTTAATCACAATTTTCGTTCAAAACTGAAAAACATTGGCGTTCCACTGATTATTGGTTTAGAAAAAAATGATGGGCAACTATCCCGTTATGAAACGTTGATTTATCCGGATGATCATCCGGAAGCTAATGCGAACGATGTTTATGTCGAACGCTTGCTAAAATTTATCCTCTGGCAGCGTGGAGGTTATCGGATTTATAACGGCGGATCCAAAAAAATTGGTCAATTTATAGCCAATCTTTATTCAATAAATGGTGAACGAGCCTTTGATGCCAACTTTTTTGGCCAACAAGTTTACGAAAAGCCTTTTCAAGTTATTCTATGTGCCCCGGATGAGGTTCCAGCGACACGTGAGAATAGGAAACAATTAGGGCGGCATTTGGAAGGAAATCGTATCGGCTTTGATTTAGGTGCTTCTGATCGCAAGGTCAGTGCTGTTATCGATGGAAACGTGGTCTTTAGCGAAGAGGTAATGTGGTCTCCTCGCAACCAAGCCGACCCGAATTATCATTACCGGGAAATTACGGCAGCCCTTCAAAAAGCAGCCAGCTATCTCCCATCTTTGGATGCAATTGGGGGGAGTTCGGCTGGCATTTACATTAACAACCGCCCGATGGTAGCTTCACTTTATCGCAGTGTGCCGGCAGAGAGATTTGATGAAATAAAAAATCTATTTTTGCGAATTCGAAAAGATTTCAATGTTCCATTGGATGTGATCAATGATGGCGATGTTACCGCATTGGCAGGTTCAATGTCGGTGGGGGAAAATGGTGTCCTGGGCGTTGCGATGGGTTCCAGTGAGGCTACTGGTTATGTTGATATGCAAGGCCAAATCACAGGCTGGCTCAACGAATTGGCTTTTGCCCCGGTGGACTATAATCCCAATGCCACCCTGGATGAATGGTCTGGAGACCGCGGTTGTGGGGCTTCCTATTTTTCGCAGCAATGTGTTTTTCGGTTAGCTCCCAAAGCAGGAATAGAAATCCCAGGCGATTTATTGGATGCTGAAAAATTAAAATTTGTCCAGGATTTGTTGGAAGAAGGACACGAAGGTGCGGTTAAGATCTGGAAAAGTATAGGCGTGTTCCTGGGTTATGGGCTGGCACATTATGCTGACTTCTATGAAATGCGCCATGTGCTCATTCTTGGCCGGGTTACTTCCGGAATTGGGGGAGATCTGCTGATTAAAGGGATACGCCAAGTGTTTGAAGCTGAATTCCCGCATTTACTGGATCAATTTACTGTGCATCTGCCGGACGAAAAAACTCGCCGAATTGGGCAATCCGTTGCCGCTGCCAGCTTAACAGCTTTGGAGTGAAAAAAGATGAAATTTCATCAAAGGACATCAGAAATTTATATACCAGATACTGTGGAAGGTGAAAATGCTTTTAGTCGTACTACCCATTTGGCAGTCTCCGCCCATCAGGATGATCTGGAAATTATGGCTGCGGCTCCGATATTAGAGTGCTTTCAAAATGAACAAAAATGGTTTAGTGGAGTAGTAGTAACTGACGGTCGGGGGTCCCCACGCAATGGAATTTATGAAAAATATGATGATGAAGAGATGCGCCGGGTGAGGTTCAAAGAACAAAGAAAAGCAGCAATTGTGGGAGAATATGCTGCTCAATTCATGCTGGACTACCCCAGCAAAGAAGTGAAAAGTAACAGTACGAACCCGGTGGATGATCTGGTCACTATTCTGGAAGCGACCCAGCCGCAATTTGTTTATACTCATAATTTGGCAGACAAACACGATACGCATGTAGCGGTTGCTTTGAAAGTGGTAGAAGCCATCCGCCGGATCTCCAAAGAGAATCGTCCAAAGAAGTTATTCGGTTGTGAAGTCTGGCGCAGCCTGGACTGGTTGCCAGATGATGAGAAAGTGCTATTTGATGTTTCTGAGCAGGAAAATTTACAACTTGTGTTGTTGGGCGTATTTGATTCCCAGATCACCGGTGGAAAACGTTATGATCTGGCATCCATGGCACGCCGGCGTGCAAACGCGACTTATTTCGAATCTCATGAAGTCGATTTAAAAACCGGCTTATCCTTTGGAATGGATATGAGCATATTAATTGAGTCTGATAATCTGGACCCGGCTGAATTTATTCAGTCCTACATTCAGAAATTTTCTCAGGATGTGTCGAATCGCCTGAAGAGAGTTCGATAAGCAAAGTTAAATAATAATGAGATGATGAGTGGAAAGGAGGAAGCAAAGAGAAGAAAATTAGTACTTTTTTGTTCGTTGTCAGACCAAAATAATTAAATGAGAAGAAGATAACAAAATGCGTTTTAAAATTTTTACACTATTCGTATTATTTGCAATCGTGATGAGTGCCTGCGGAAAGGGTGCACCTGCAACTGCACCACAACCACAGGCACCAGCAGCGCCTTCAGAACCACAAGCTCCAGCCGCACCTGCTGAGCCTCAAGCTCCAGCAGCCCCTGCAGAACCACAGGCACCGGCAACTGAATCTGCTACTCTGAAGATCTACTTACTGGATTATACCCCGGATACAATTGCCTAGTTGGAACAAGAGATCAATCCGGCTTTCGAATCGGCACATCCGGGTGTAAAGGTTGAAATCACTCAGGGAAGTTGGAGTGGATGGGATACGACTTTTGCCGGGTTCTTCACTGCTGGCACCGGTCCGGATATTATCAACCTTGGCTCAGAAATGAATACACTCTATGGCGAAAGCCTGGCTGATATGGATCCATATTTGGGTAAAGATGCCTGGGCAGATATTGCGAATTTTGGACCAACGCTTGAAAATGCTTCCTATGGTGGTCATTTGAGAGGATTACCAATTTTCACAGCACCGCGCTATGTCTTTTGCCGCACCGACTTAATGGAAGCCGCTGGGTGGACAACTGGAACTCCTAAGAATTTTGCTGAATGGGTTGATTTTGCTAAAAAACTTTCCAAGATTGATCCGGCCACCAATTCTTTGGTTCAACAAGCCCTTGTACCGGTGGATGCAGGTTCTATGGCTGATTGGCAATGGTGGTTACTTATCTTTGATTCACTGAATGGGCAACTCTATAAAAGCGATGGGACACCCAATTTCGATTCACCAGAAGCATTGGCCACCACTCAATTTGTTCTCGACTTACGCCAGGCAACTTATGGTTCAGCGCTTGATTCTGTGGCAGCGCTGCCGGCAGGTGTTGGTTCAGTAATTGATGTGAATAGCGAGACCGGAAAAGAGAACGGAGCCGTTTGTTTAGCCCACTCTGGATGGGCTGCCCCTGCTTTTGATCGACCTATTTGGGCGAAGATCAGCATTGATCCATTCTTTGGCGATCCAACCGCATTCCCCAACAGCAAACCAGTTGTGCTGGCTTTCAATGATTGGCTGGCAGTCGCTGATTATAGCCCCAACA
The DNA here is from genome assembly GCA_034429975.1 of Anaerolineaceae bacterium. Classification (GTDB taxonomy): domain Bacteria; phylum Chloroflexota; class Anaerolineae; order Anaerolineales; family Anaerolineaceae; genus UBA6170. Next base: position 52,891 of record DAOUFM010000151.1, read on the forward strand.
AAGCATTGGCTGCGGATTGGTTGAAACTGGCTTTTTCAAAAGACGCTAACAATAAATGGAACGAAACCATGGGTTTGATCCCAGCGCGTAATGATTCCCAATTTGGTTATGTGGTTGAATCAGAACAATTAAAACGCGAAGCTGAATTAGCCAGTCAATATGGCGTAGGTTTTGCTGGCATTGAAGAATCTTCAAAATTGTCAGTCATCATGCAGGATGCCTTAGGTAAGTTAATTACTGAAGAATTGACTCCAGCTGAAGTTAATGCCAAAATTCAATCTGAATACGCTGACGCGCTTGGGAAATAATCCTTCCTGAAAGTGCTATCTGACAGGTCGTTGGGGAATAGGGGACCTACAGCGACCTGTCCTTCCTTTTGTATGGAGGTGGCGAATTGTATCAAAATCCTTATATCAATGTAATCCTTAATGCTTTTTTGGCGGTCATTTTCATCGTCGTATCTAGTTTGGCTGTCGCATTATTAGCACGATCCATAGCAAAACTGTTTAAGGCAACCCGAATACAACAACAAAATACTTTCGCAGGATACCTCTTCGCGTCTCCATGGATTGTCGGATTTCTCATCTTTGTCGCGGTTCCACTTGGATTCTCTTTATATTGGAGTTTAACAAATTTCAGGATTGCGTCGAATAAACCGATAGAATTTATTCAATTAGCAAATTATATTAAATTATTAACTTCAGATGGAAGTTTTAGAGCATCTTTAATCAATACACTTTATCTGACTGTCATTGGATTGCCATTACAGATTGGTTTTGCACTTTTTTTGGCTGTTTTACTTAATCAGAAAATGCGTGGAGAAAAAATCTTTCGCATGGCATTCTATTTGCCGGTCATTCTAGGGTTCAATACGGCTGTTTTATTATGTTGGCGTTTAATGTTAAATGGCGGAACTGGCATTATCAATCAATTGATTCGGGCGATGATTAAATTGATACCGCCCAGTGGATATGTTGTGCGTGCATTAATTTTTGTTCAAGAACTTTTTAGTGCTTTCTTTTTAGGGATCAACAATAAAAATTTTAACCTGTTCAATAAAGTTCTTTCGGCAGGGTTTCCTGCAGCTAATCGCGTGCCTTTGTGGGTGGAAAACCCGATGTGGTCAAAAATGTCAGTTGTCATGCTGATCGTTTGGGGTTGTGGCACCATGATGTTGATCTTTCTGGCTGGTTTGAATAATATTCCCAAAGAATTTCACGAAGCAGCACAAGTAGATGGAGCCAGTGGCTGGCGACGCTTCTGGAAAATTTCATTTCCGCTCCTCACCCCCTATATTTTCTATAACCTTGTGGTAGGTATGATCGCCATGCTGCAAATTTTCGAACCCATTTATGTCTTGTACCGGGATAATCAACCTTTGATTTCATCGGCGATCTCCATGGTTTTTTATCTTTGGCAGGTCACTTTCAGACAATTTGAAATTGGTTATGGGTCAGCCATTTCCTGGATAATCTTAATCATCATTCTGGTTGTTACCCTCGTCCAATTTTGGATGCAGAAACGCTGGGTTGAATACGATTTATTTTAGGAGAAGATAATGAGACAATTCTGGCATATTCTTAAACGGGTGTTTCTATATATTCTGCTGACGGCTGCAACTATCACAATGGCATTCCCTTTATTTTGGATGATTTCTTCTTCATTAAAAACAGTTGAACAAACCAATTCTCCTGGGATTATATGGTTTTCACCTACACCAACCTTACAGGCATATAGTGATCTTTTTCAAAATCCGCTCTTTATTCGCGTTTATTTCAACAGTATTTTTTATGTTACTCTGGCATTAGTTGGGACATTAATCTCCATTTCTCTGGTGGCTTATGCTTTCAGCCGTATCAATTGGCCGGGCCGCAACTTGGTCTTTTTCCTTATGCTTTCAACGATGATGATACCGGCTCAAGCTTTGCTTGTCCCTCAATATGTATTCTTTAACAAATTGAATTGGGTTAACACTTTTAATCCACTTATCATTCCGGGATATTTTGCTGGTGGTGCGGCAATGGTTTTTCTATTGAAACAGTCTATGAGTCAGATTCCAAAGGAAATGAATGAGTCCGCGGTAATGGATGGTGCCTCGCACTTACAGATCTACTGGGAAATTGTTATGCCATTGGTGAAAGCACCCATGGCCACGATTGCCACTTTGCTTTTTGTGGGTTTATGGAATAGCTTGTTAATGCCGCTTATGTACTTACAAACCGCAAACTTATATACTTTGCCGATTTATGTTTCTACTTTATATAATATTAATTTAACTGTACAACCCTGGCCAACCATTATGGCAGCAGCAGTATTAACTACCGTTCCATTAATGGTTGTTTTCTTTTTTGCCCAACGGTATATCCTTGAAAGCGTTGTTATCTCAGGTATGAAGTAAGCGGAAATTAAGATGGAAAATATTGGGCAGAAATTATTACTTGCTTTTAAGGGAAAAGAATTTTCCCGGGAAATGAAGCAGGCTTTAGAGTGGTTCCGTCCGGCTGGACTTACTCTTTTTCGCAGTTACAATGTTGATTACCCAGCCCAAGTCAAAAAACTCACCTCCGATTTACAGAAATATGCGAAACAAATTGACCTTCCACCATTGATTATCGCGGCTGATCAGGAAGGCGGTCAATTAATGGCGATTGGAGAAGGGACAACACCACTGCCTGGAAATTTGGCGTTAGGCGCTACTGGCTCAACCGAGCTGGCGTATCGGGCTGGGGTTGTCTTAGGGCGAGAATTGTCCGCGCTGGGTATTAATATGGATTATGCTCCTTGCTGCGACGTAAATGTCAACCCTCATAATCCGGTAATTGGGACTAGGTCTTTCGGTGAAGATCCCCATCAGGTAGCCATTTTGTCAGCAGCAATTATTCAAGGATTGCAATCTCAGGGAATTGCGGCGGTAGCAAAACACTTTCCAGGTCATGGAGACACAACTTCGGATTCTCATTTAGGATTGCCGTCTATTTCTCACTCATTAGAACGATTACAACGGGTTGAATTTCCACCTTTTCAAGCTGCGATTGATGCAGAGGTTAAGGGAATCATGAGCGCACATTTAGCCTTGCCCGCCATTGACGGCGAAAAAACTCTGCCTGCTACCTTATCAAAAGCAATCTTAACGGGTTTATTAAGGCAGCAACTCGGATACCGGGGAGTGACGATTTCCGATGCTATGGATATGCAAGCAATTCGCCAGGGAGAATTCCTGGGCGAAGAATGTGTGCGGGCTGCGAAAGCGGGAATTGATTTACTGCTCATGACCGCTGATCCGACGGATCAAGAGCGTGCCTGGGTGGGATTAACAAAAAGTTACCAAGAAGAAAAAGACGTTCAATCTATCTTCCAGGATTCTATAAAAAGGGTAATGGATTTGAAAAATTGGCTCTCGAGTAGTTACACTCATTTATCTTTAGACGTGGTTGGATGTGATCTCCACCTGGCAGAAGCTGATGAAATTGCAGAGCGATCGATTACGCTGATTCGAGATAATGATCATCTTATCCCCATGTATCTTGAGCCAGATCAAAGAATCACTGTTATCCTGCCACATCCGGCGGATTTGACACCGGCAGATACCTCATCCTATCTTATTCCTGAACTGGCTAAGGCTTTGAAAGTTTTTCATCCTAATGTTGATGAAATAATTCTGCCTTTTCGCCCAAATGATGAAGAAATTCTACGTACACTTCAACAGATAAAAGATGCCAATCGAATTGTGGTTGGGACTTTAAATGCTTTTGATTGCTCTGAACAAGCGAAATTAGTAAGCGCTATTTTAGCAACAGGTATTCCAACCATTGTCATTGCCATGCGTATGCCCTATGATCTGATCGCTTTTCCTGAAACTTCTACTTTTCTATGCACTTATAGTATCCAACCACCCAGTATAAAGGCGGTTGCATCAGTCATTATGGGAAAGTTAAAACCGCAAGGGAAGTTGCCAGTTTCTATCCCTGGTCTTTATCCTGTTGGATATCAACATCGCTAGGTTTTTCTCTATTTAATAGAAAAAAAGCCTTGCAAATGTTAAATGATGCAAGGCTAGTTTGGCTGTTTTCTTTATTTGACAAGGGTTATTTTTCCAAAAGTACGCGGATCAGCATAGGTTCGAATTTTTGAAGTTGAAAGCATGGTCTTTTGCCCCTCGCCGGCTTTGTCTGCATCGCTGGGGCTAATATTCATTCCAAATTTAAAACCTTCTTTAAATTCAAACCCTGGTAATGAAGTTTTAGGAATAAAAACTTCAAGAATATAACCGTCTTCTATAACCGTATATGCCATCTGAATTCCATCAACGGGTCCGGGTGAATTAGGCCCATTGAACCAGGCATAAGAAGTCATTGGAATTTCAGCAAAATTTCCCAAAGACAACCCAATCTGATAATCATCCTTATTCATACCCGGGTTATCGTAATCTTCTTCAAGTTGGGTGTCCAGTTGGATTTCCATATGATCGCCATGCCACAGAGTTTCATCAGAAGCGCTTTGAATGTGATGATCATCTTTGACGTTAAAAGCAAAATATAATCCTTCCTCAGCCCAGCCTACCCAGGCTTTGGCAGATAAATCTTCAGGGCCTTTCCAACTATTTGGAGATACCTGATAAACAATGTGATCGGCTTGATCCAGCATAAAGTCAGGCTCGGAAGGCCAATCCTTTAGGTCTCCATCGATTGTTATCCCACTAACTTGATGAATGTTCGCCTCGAAAGGCCGGGGAACTAATACTTTAGGAATAGCAGTTGGTTTCGTTGGGCCACCATTTTCAAAACCTTGGTAAATTGCGGCGAACAAGGATTCATTTCCCTGGCTTACTTCCCAGATCATCACCCCCGCCAACCCCTGATCACGTGCATAACCGGCTTTGGCAGCCAGAGAACGTTCATCATCATAGCTAATAAAAATCTGTCTAGTTGAATCATAGAGCCAGGGAACATACGCATCATCACTCCAGAATGATTCCCAATCAGGCAAATAGTGTTGTTGAAGATCATTAAAATCAAACGATCCGGGTTCATAAGTGCCTGGAGCCGCGCCTTTGGCAGGTTGGTAGAGTCCATGATTGCTAGCGCCTACACCAGCCCAGCCTTTTCCATAGAACGGGACGCCTAGAACAAGCTTTTCAGAAGGAACACCAGCATTAAGGTAAGCTTGTACTGCTGCGTCTACATTTAGAGATGATGAAGAGGGATCATTTTCAGACCAAAAGAGGGGGGCGTTGAAATTAGTACTATTCTCCCAGGTGCCATGAAAATCATAAGCCATGATATTAATCCAATCCACACTGGAAATAATACCGTTTAAATCAAAGTTTTGAATAGCGCTTGGGTTAGCTGGAGCGGCAATGGATAACAGAAAATGCTTATTTTCTTTTTCCCCTAATTCATTTAATTGGCTGCGAATTTCTTTTAATAGGAAGGTGTAATTATCCCGATCGTCCGCTGTTCCGGTAGTTAAACCACCACTGACTGGATATTCCCAATCAATATCCAGCCCATCGAAAACACCAGCATATTGCTTTAAGTACAAATCCGCGCAGGAATTGCTAAATCGTTTTCTTGAGTCATCATCTTTTGCTGCCTTTGAAAAGTTGCCTGACCAGGTCCATCCACCAATGGAAATTAAAACTTTCAAGTGGGGATATTGTTTTTTCAATTCGAGTAATTGGTTAAAGTTGCCATGGAAAGATAATTTGTTTGAGTCGTCCTTCCCGGTGATGCTATTTTCTGCCGTATACATACGCCCGGTATCTGCCGCAAGATTACCAGAAATGCATTCTCCACTAGCGGATACGTTTGAGAATGCATAATTGATGTGGGTAAGTTTGCCATAGGGAATATCTTTAAGGAAAACACCTCGATTGGCAGCCCAGGAAGGATAATATCCGATCACCATTTTTTCCCCAGGGACTACAAGAATAGGATTTGTTCTGGGAGAACAGGCGCTAAGCAAGAGAGCCAGAACGAATAATATAAAACTAATTTTTGGTATGGACATGGAAATACTCCTCGAAAATGAAAAAAATTTTCAGAGAAGGAGATAACTTTATTATAGTACAACCAGGCTAACCGCTGCAAGCAGAGTAGGGGGAAAAGAATTTTACAAATGAATTGTCCCACCTTTTGACCAGTCTTTTTTGCATCTTGAGACCAAAGATTTTTTATCCATTGTGCCAATGCGAATTATTAAAGGAAGGATTAAGATAACGATCAGGAATTTAGGAGTCTGGAGGAATCCTCCTGGGTGACGTGGCTATTTTTTTAAAGAATCGAGAAAAATGAAAACCAACAAACAAAAACATAAAAGCTGTCTGGAAAATTTCCTGAAGACCCTATTAATTTTTCTTGTTCTTCTTTCTCTTTTTATTGCTTATTTTTTTCCCGAAAATGAACCTCTACCGGTAACTGGCTCTTTTCAAATCTTAACTAAAAATGTAACCTTTACAGATATTTACCGATTTGATGAATTTTCAAAAAGGCAGGAATATCGCCAGGTGAACGTGACAATTTGGTACCCTCAAACGGATGGTGGTGGACAGAAATTTCCACTGATTGTGTTTTCTCACGGTGGGCTGGGAACGGAAACCAGCAATGAATCATTATTTCGCGAATTAGCCAGTCATGGGTATGTGGTTTTTTCGATTGGGCATCCAGGTCATACGATTTGGACCCGGACAGATAATGGAACGATCACTTTTGTAAATAAGGATTATTTCAGAGAACTAAAACGAGAAAATGCCAGGCTAGATAAGAATCAAAGTTTCCAATACTACCAAAAATGGATGCAAACCCGCATGAATGATATTAATTTTGTGCTGGACACGCTGATATCCCAATCTAAAATCACCGAAAATGGAATTTACTCATTAATAGATAAAGATAAAATAGGATTAATCGGACATTCCCTGGGCGGGTCTGCAGTTCTAGGGTTACCACGTGAACGGGATGATATTGACGTAGTCATTGCTCTGGAGTCGCCTTACCTTTACGATATTGTTGGCGTCGATATGGATAAGTTTCTCTGGAATCAGGAAGCGTTTCCTACCCCTGTATTAAATATTTATTCAGATGCCTCCTGGGATCATCTAACTGAATGGAGTCAATATCAACGTAATGTTGAAATGTTAAAGACAACATCTGTATCTATCCAAAACGTTCATTTAACCGGCGGAGGACATTTCTCATTAACAGATTTGTCGCTGGTGAGCCCAACACTTGTTCAATTTCTGGAAAGAAATAAAACAAGCCTTACCCGAGAAGAATACCTTAAGAATCTAGATAATCTGTGCCTGGAGTTCTTTAGCCAATATTTGTATTAGTTTAATCTATTTTCCCCCAGAGAAGGTAACAACCACCGGGTCATGATCAGATTTGTGGAATACAGAGGTGTCGTTTGGCAGTTGAAGTGGGTAATCGGAATTGACATGCAAAATATCCACCCGCGAAATCTCATTTGCATGACCTCCACTTATAAGTATGTGATCTAATACTTGCGCGATTCCCTGATAGATATAGGTATAGCGCTCATCAGGCGATAATTGATCAAAAACATGAACCAGTCCATTATTACGCAAGACATCTATCGGTGGTGAATCAAAGTAGGAGTTTAAATCACCCAGGATAATAACAAATGCCTCAGGGTCTTTTGCTAGTATTTTTTTGAATAATTTAACATTCCATTCCGCCTGAGCAACCCTGCGAGGTTGGGATTCTAATTCACCAGCGCCCATGGATTGGAAATGGTTGTTAAGCACATAGATGGATTTGGTTTTTGTCTGTAACTTAATCTGCACTTCTAATAACAAAGGTGGTCTGGGAGTAAGCCCATCCGGCGCAGGGAATTGCTGAACATTGCTGACTTTTACATCGCCCCGCACCAAATACCCAACATCAATTCCACGCCGATCTGAACCTTCCACCAAAACCGCCTGATAGCGATATTTGTCCAGAATTGGGTTTTCAGCCAGGTCTTCTAATACGTCAATATTTTCTACTTCCTGCAATGCAATCACTGCTGGAAAATCGGCTAATAAAATTGTCCTGGCGATTTTCTCCAACCAAATCCGGTATTCGGATTCGGTCGGGATGGGGGTATCACTGGGAAAGGGCACTTTATCGTCGAATAAATTCTCAACGTTCCAGGTCATCACCCGAAACTCATTAGCTTCGGTTTCTGGTAGCGCATCGACCACAATTGGACGACGATCTAATAGAGGTTTTTCAATGGGTTCAATTTTGTAGAATCCATAGGTATACGCTAAAGGGCCGAGAATGTTATCCAGATAATCACCAGTTACGGCTGCAAAGGGCATCCCTTTCTGATTTTTATAGGTGCTTGACTTGCCATCATCCACCCGGATTCCCATTCCAATATCGCTGCCCTGCAACAGGTGAGAACCTTTGAAAGATGGGAGCACTACGACAGTTTCCCCATATTTGTCGGTTGGAGCAACAACCCTGGCAGGACCGTCTACAGTTACCAGCATGCCCTCCAGCGACTCAAAATATATTTCACTGGCCCGCCGGTCTCCGGGAGGATTTAAGGCGATGGCGTCTGGTAATGGTTGTTTGGGCGCCAGAATTTTTAAATCTTTCAAAAATAACTGCGTCTCTGTTTCAGGTTCGTGAATGACACCTTCAACCTGGACAAGATCGCCTAGATTAAGAGATGGGTCAATTTTCGGAGAATAAATGAATAATCCATTTGAAGTCAGATCATTCTGATCGTCCTCCCCTTGAATCCAAAACCCTTCCAATTTAGGAAAAATTCCAATCACAATTCCAGTTGTAGTCACCTCTTGGAATAAATAAGGAGATTGATCTGACTCGCCCTGGATTGCCCAGATTGGTATGATGCCATCGGTGAAAGTATCAACCTCTTTCGGGGCAAGCCCATTATTGGTTATAAGATTCGGAGGCGATGTTGTTGAAAATGAAGGCTGTTGCGAGGATTGATCCCGGATGCATGCAACCAGGAAAACCAGAATAAAGAGCCCGGTGATGAATTTTTTATTTAGCGGCATCGCGAAGTTTTCTGCACTCTACAGCGGAGCTACCAGAAAAGGAACAATCATATCAAGTTCCGTGAGGCCTCCGTGCCGGCCGATGAGTGGATTTTCTTCATCTGACCACCAGAGGTAGTGATGATTACGAGCCAGGATTGTAAGATCGCCAATTCGGTTTTTAATATCAGGCATTGGGTTACCCGGACCAAACAACCCTGCTTCTAACAATTGCTCGGAATCAGCAACCACAAAATTATCTGGCCAGGCTTTCTGTATATATTCTCTAACGGCATCTTCTTTTCCTGGTTTTACATGCAGATAGGTCAGCCTGCTTTCACCAGTTGGTTTGATATGCAAATAATTTAAGAATTCCGGATGGTTGGACAATGAATAATGTGGATTTTTTTGAGTGGTAACCTGCCCGTGATCGGCAGTAAAGATTAGAAGTGTCTCTTTACGGTCAGCGGGGCTCAATCGATTGATGAAATTATCTTCAAAATTCCGACTGAAATTTTTAAAATAGGTTTCCACACGTTCATCATCCGGACCGTAGATGTGACCTAAACTATCCAAATTGCTCCAGTACGTCCAAATATATTGTTTCTCAGTCCTTTTAGATTCAATCAATTCTCGTAAATTTACCCAACACTCAGCCTCATTTGAGTAAGGCATGGTCTTTACATTTTGCATAAAGGTTCTGGATAATCCGGAATTTGCAATCGAATAATGCTGGAAAGAATAAGTAGAGACACCATTTTTCGATAAATGTACTCCAAGTTTTGGAGTTGAAAGAACTGTTTCTGCGTCAAAACCTGCTTGCGCCAGATTGCCACTGCCATGGTGAAAACTCATTGGAGCCTGGGAAATCATGTTAGCTACCAGACCGTACTGTTTTAGCCAAAGCTCATAACCCATTACGCCATGTTCCGCAGGTGCGCAGCCCGTCCAAAAAGTTGTCATAGCGGCAGAGGTTGTGCTTGGTGAAATAGAAGTGATTGGAGAGAGAATTCCCGATTGAAGGAGATTTTTCCAAACAGGAATCTTTGAGTCTTCCATCCAATTTTGGAATCGTGATAGAGCCATGCTGTCCATCAAGATTATGATGATTCTTTTGTAATTACGATTAAATTGTGGAAAAATATTATCCTTTAGTGGTTTAGAATGAATTTGGGGGATATCAAAAAATTTACAGATTGAAGATGGGATATTTAAAATCGATTCCCCAAAATAAGTTGGGGTTATAAAATCGTCAGGCAAATCTATGCCGGGTAAAGACGCAGTATTTATTTTCATTTTGGTTTACCTTAATATTACGATATCAAACACTATTGTAAACCCAAATATTATTTTTGGATTTTATGACAAATAGCGATCGAAAATAATATAAAAGTAATAATTACTTAAAACTGTTTGACTTAATTTATGTTTTTTGCTTTTTTTTTGATAAACTTAAATGGTCATATAAAAATAGACCTACGTATCTTTAAAATATTATCGACAACTTTAATTTGGCTTCAAAAGATCGAAATATAAATCAACACGATCACCAATGAATAATAAAAATTTTCTAAGGCAACTTTTTGTCGGTTATAAAGGCAGAAAAATCAAAGAATACTTAACTGCCTATATTTTCATTGCACCCGCAACGATCCTAATCTTTATATTTGGAATTTTCCCGGTTGGCTTTGCTTTATATGTTAGCTTGCATAAATGGCGAATTAAAAGGACTGCGCTAATCGGGTTGGAAAATTATACGAATGCAATAGGAAATCTTGCTTATGTTATCGTATTTTTTCTGGGAATAGGCGCCTTAATCGGTGTTTATTTTAGCTTGAAAAATATTTTAAAACTTGCTAGGGAAAAAAATGAGAATCCCTGGTTATGTGTAATCCCGGGTTTTTTTAATGCTCTGCTCGCATTCTCGCTAGTAGGCTGGATTTATGACGCAATTCCAGAAGTTTTAGGTGTAGCGGACAAACTCAGGGGGTTACAAAAAACTCAGGAGGTGTTTAACCGTCTCCTTCGAGAGGCCTTACGCTCAGAGACTGTACTGCCTGCCTGGCATACTTTTTTAGGAATATTAGTTATCAGTATTGTTACGGGTGGGTTAGTGCTCTACATTTGGAAGAATCCCAGAAATTTAACCTATCAATCTTTGTTTGGTCTAGCATTTCTCGCCTTAGGGATAGGAGTAGGTTTACTGTACTATGTCCAGAAACAAATTTCAACTGCTTACGCTGTTGCCTTTGAAAAAAACATAGATCCGGGAATTTGGCCGCAATTTATCACCATTAGTGCCGGTGTTATATTATTAATTTTAGGCTGGATGGTCTGGCGAAGAGCGGAAAAGGCTCAAAACCAGGTAGCTTTTTGGATTCATATTCTTGGCGCTATTGCATTATTAGCCGGGGGATGGTTGTTAATTGGAGAAATTCCAACCATCCTGGCTTCAGGGGATAAAAAGCTATGGGAAGGCTTGAAAGTAACAATTTTTTATGCAGTCGGCACTGTTCCAGTGCAACTCGGAATCTCTTTATTTATCTCAATTCTACTTTTTCAAAAATTGGCTGGGTCGAATATATTTAGAATAATTTTCTTTATTCCGTATGTGACTCCTGCTATTGCCAGCGCAGCAGTGTTCAAACAAATGTTTTCAAATCGATATAATGCGCCAGTAAATTTATTACTTCAGACTTTTGGTGGAAATCCACAACAATGGCTGTTTGAACCTAGAGGTATTTTTACAATGCTGGGACATAATTTAGGAATTAATGTTCCTGAATGGGCGGCAGGCCCTAGCCTGGCTTTGCTTGTCATTATGATTCACTCAGTTTGGACCTATGTTGGGTATGATACTGTTATTTATCTAGCCGGGCTAGGAAATATTCCAACTGAATTATTGGATGCCGCTGAAGTTGATGGTGCCAACAAATGGGAAGTTTTTCGCAATATCACTTTTCCATTATTATCACCAACCACTTATTTCCTATCTTTAATTGCGATTATTGGGACCTTTAAAGCTTTCAATACCATATGGATATTTAGGGAGAATCTGGCTTTGGGAACAACAGACCCGTTTAGTGTTACGATTTTTATTGAATTCTTTGAGAAATTACGGTATGGATATGCATCAGCGATGGCATTTGTGCTTTTTGCAATTATTCTTTCTCTAACTTTCATAAACAATAAGGTGCAGGGTTCAAGGGTGTTTTATGGATAAAAAGAGCAAGAAATCTACTCACTTTACCATCTCAACTAAAAGGAAATTATTTACATATCTCATCCTGGTGGTAGGAGCATTTTTCTCTTTAATCCCATTTGTCTGGCTGATCTCAACATCTCTTAAAAGCTTAGGAGAAGCTTTAGGAACAACTTTTTTCCCATCCGTCGTGCATTTTGAGAATTATATCATCGCCTGGAAACGAGCTGATTTCTCTGAATATTTCGTGAATAGTATTTTGATCACAGCTATCACCCTGGCAGGTGAATTAAGTTTTAGCGTTCTCGCTGCCTACGCATTTGCAAAAATGGAATTCCCCGGAAAGAATATTTTATTTACTATTTTGCTGAGTACAATAATGATCCCTGCAATGGTATTCATCATCCCAAATTTTTTGATTGTGACCTGGTTGGGAAGAATTGGTCCCATCCCATGGATTAATAATTGGCCTGCCCTGACAATCCCTTTTATGGGGAATGTATTTTCAATTTTTCTCTTAAGACAATTTTTTATTCAGGTACCGGATGAATTATTTGATGCTGCCCAAATGGATGGAGCCGGTCATTTTCGATTTCTTTTACAGGTTGTACTTCCTCTTTCGAAAGCTCCATTGATGGTTATTCTAGTGTTATCTTTTATTGGAACCTGGAATTCCCTGGCTTGGCCGATGCTAGTGACAAACACTCCGGACTGGAGGCCGATTTCAGTAGGTTTAATGAACTTTGTCAATGAAACTGGTCAGGAAATAAATCTGACTATGGCAGGCGCGTTTATTACTATTATTCCAATCCTGATTATTTATTTCTTTACTCAAAAACAGTTCACAGAAAGCATCGCGAGATCAGGGTTGAAAGGATAATTTTTTATCAAACGATGGAGGTGAAACTGAAATATTTATCTAAACTAGTCGAGTTAATTTTTAGAAAAGAGGAGTTGAAAAAATGAAAAAACTGAGTATTTTGTTGTCCCTTCTGATGGTGTTTGGCTTAGTATTATCAGCTTGTGCACCAAAACCTCCTGTCGCTCCACCGCAAGAACAACCAACAGCCCCGGTTGAAAAACCAGCTGCGCCCACCGAACCACCGCCGCCAGTAGAAGAACCAACGGAAGAAGTACCCGCTGAACCGCCATTTGCAGGGACAACGGTACAATTCTGGCATGTTTATTCAGATGCACCCGGAGAAGGGTTGCAGAAATTAATAGATGAATTTAATGAAACTAATAAATATGGAATCAATGTTATAGCATTAAATCAAGGTAACTATGCAGACGTAGAAAATAAGTTTAATGCCGGTATTCAGTCAGGTGACTTACCCAATGTGGTGATGGCTTACACCAATTCACTTGGCGATTGGTATCGTGTTGACTCCATTATCGATATAAATCCTTTGGTTGGAGACTCAACCTACGGTTTGACACCGGATGAGTTAAGCGATCTCTACCCCCATTTGAAAGCTGCTGGATCTACCCCGGATGGGGCCTGGGTAGCATACCCATTGACACAATCTGCTAATGTTTTGGTTTACAACTTCACCTGGGCAGAAGAACTCGGTTTCCCGAATCCACCAAAGACATCAGCTGAGTTGAAAGAGGTTCTCTGTGCAGCGGCTGCGGACAATACCAAGAAAGGCGGAGATTTTGCTGGAACGGGTGGTTTAGGCTTCTTCCCCACTGGAACCAACTGGACGCATTTCCTGTACGCTTTTGGCGGGAATGAATTAAATGCTGCGCATGATGCTTATGATTTTAATAAACAGGCTGCAGTGGATGCAACCATGTATCTGCTTGATCTAAAGAACAGCGGCTGTGCCTGGTTAACTTCATCTCCATATCCTAATCCGGAGCAGGGACTTCGCCAGGCTCTCGTAACAATGAGTTCGACTGCTGGAGCGCCATATTATAAAGCTGCTTTTGAAGATGCAGGCAATTCTTCTGATGTTTGGGGCTGGATTGCTGCTCCCGGACCTGATGGAAAATTAGCAGTGGACGCTTTCCAACAAATGTTAGGTATAGTCCCCAGTACTCAGGAAGAAGAAATGGCTTCTTGGCTGTTTGTTAAATGGTTAACCTCACCTGAAATTCAGGCTCGCTGGATTAAAATCAGTGGTTACTATGGTACCCATTACAGTACCGAGAAACTTTTGGCTGATTATGCAAAAGAAAATCCGGTTTGGGCTTCCGGAGTTGAACTAGCAGCTCTTGGCCCGTCAGAGCCGCAAACATTCCCAGCCTGGTCATCTGTTCGCCGAGCGATCAATGATTCAGCGGCTGAATTGTGGAATGCGAAAAGCCAGGCTGAAGTAAAAGACATTCTTGCAAGGCTTACAAAAACTGCAAATGATTTAGTAGCAGAACTCGATTAAGCTCACAAATCTTCAAAAAGAAAAATAAAACAATCAACCTCCAGAGGAATTTCTAGAGGTTGATTGTTTTGAAATAAAAATTATTCAATTTAATTTTTTGTTTTACGTAACAATTTGGCACAACTGTTGCATGTTTGATTTAATATTTTTGTTGAAAAGAGATTGGGAATGAAAAAAATTCTAGAATTAATCATCGTTATATCTCTGGTTGCAGGTATTTTTTATCTGCCAGTCCAGGCTGAAGATGAGCCCGAACCCTATGTTATTTATCTCCCGATCATTTCAAATGAAGAATACAAAAACCCACAAATTGGCCCGGACAGTGGGTTTGTGGTGAGGATGGTCGCGGACCCGAAAAATTCACAGATCATCTATGCCGGTACATGGGGAAATGGTGTTTTCAAAAGTGTGGATGGAGGGACAACCTGGAAACGATTCAGTAATGGGCTGGGAGATTTATATATTAATTCCATAGGGATTGACCCTCAAAATCCTAAGATTTTGTACGCCGGCACTTACAATGATGCAATTTATAAAACCACTAATTCTGGTGAAACCTGGGTTCACTCCAGCGCTGGAGTACAGGAAAATTCAGTCGTTTATACGATCGCGATAGACCCATACAACCCAGATATTATTTATATTGGAACACGCGGGAAAAATGTAACGAACCCACCGCCTTGGAAGGGCGTGGTGTACCGCAGTACCAATGAAGGCATTTCCTGGACGCCGGTTTTGCAGAACATTCCTAATGGAAATCAGCAAGATTGGGCGTATGATCTGATTGTTAACCCAAAAAATCATTGTATGGTTTTTGCTGCCATGCACGAATATGGGGTATATCGCAGCCTGAATTGCGGTGATTCCTGGTCGTCTATGAATGGAAATGGTTTGTCCGATCTTTCTGGTAGGGCTTTAGCCATTAATCCCGAAGGGACAGGCAGCGATGCTTTATACTATGCCACGTGGCACAGAACCGGGGTTTATAAGTCGACCAATAACGGTAGTAATTGGACCAATCAGTATCTTTATGCAAAAATTTATGATATGGATCTGGATCCTATCCAACCGAATGTGGTCTATCTGGCTGATTTTAATGATGGAGTTTACAAAACAACGAATGGGGGAGGAAACTGGTCAAACATAGGGTTATCTGAGAACTTAATCTACACGGTGATGGTTAATCCCTTACAACATACCCAGGTTTTTGTAGGAACTTCCGGAAATGGAATTTTTCGCAGCGATGCCAGCGGTTCGGGTTGGGTACACAGCCAGGCTGGTGTAAACAATGCGATGGTAACCGGTTTTCAAATTCACCCCACTCAGTCAGGGATTCTGTTTACCAGTGTTTCAAGAGCTGGGTTTTATTATTCCCAAAATGATGGCGAAACCTGGCAGCAATTGAACAATGGTTTAAGCGATCTGGATGCCAGCGGAATTGTCATTAACCCTCAAAATGCCAATCAATTATTTTTATTAACTTCCGGGGGAGGATTATTCACCTGTACTATGCCAAGTTGTGCGTGGACGTCTAAAAATTCTGGATTACCAAGAATATCTGCGGATCGCCTAATTCTTAAAGGGTTTTCCGCAAAAAATGAATTGGAAGAAGAGATAGAAACGGATATTATAGCTTTCGATACTCCCATGGATGATACCCAGGCTTTACCCCCGATATATCAAGCCTTGAACGACATGAAATTTTCATTGAGCAATCCAGCCTTTGCATATCTGGCAACCGTAACTGGTGTTTATCGCAGCCAGAATGGAGGCGGTAATTGGATATCAACAGGATTGGTTGATAAAAATATATTGAAAGTCGCTGTTAATCCTGCCAACAACCAGGTTGTTTATGCATCAGAATCCGGAAATTCAACAGTGTATACTTCCACCAACGCAGGGAGTAATTGGAGCAGCAGTCAGGTTCCTGGTGGTAATGTAAATGATTTAACCATTGTACCCAGCAAACCGGGTGTTTTGTATGCTGCTACGAATCAAGGTGTTTATAAACGGTCCGATGGAGGAAACTGGCAGTTGCTAGGGTTAGCGGATAAAACTGTCACAGCATTTTCTGTTCACCCAGGATTGGAGAATTTTATGGTGGCTGGCTGTGGAGCAGAAGCGTTCTATTCAAAGGATGGCGGTCAGAGCTGGTTTTCTGCCACAATAAATCTGGATCGAACGATTATTAAAAAAGTAACTTTTGATCCTTCAAAAAGTGATCTGGTTTATTTAAGCACGAATACCCAGGGAAATTACCGGTTGGTTATTCAATAGAAAATGATTAGGATCATGCTTATAAAAGTAATGGAAAGAAAACATATAAAGCCTAAAATAAAAAGAAGTTGGTTGTAAAAATGCCAATGAATTATAGTAAATAAAATGAACCGAAGAATCAGATTTTTACCTTATATATTCTTGTTTGTTCTGTCTTTTTTTCTACTGGCTGCCAGCGAACCGCCTGCTTCTATTCAGGTATCAGAAGAGGAAAAATCTGAGTTATCCTTTGCTTTTAATCAGCGTTTTCAAAATGAAGCATTCTCAAACACAACAGGTGTAAGCGCCTTTATACCGGAATTGGATACAGCCTTTAAAACTCCGGATGGGTCAATAGCATTGCTCTGGTTAGCCTTACGCGATGATTCCGGGTATATTCTGGCTGCAGAGCCCGGATTAGCCATTGCCCAAAAAACTGACTCAGGTTGGAATATCGTTATGCCAGGGGATACTGATTGGAAGGAACTCTTCACTTCCTTGCCGGAAGAAATGCTGCCTTTGGAGCATCGCCCAGCACCTTTTGCCAATGAGAACGATGAACTCAGCGAACCTCAGGTTCTCACCGGCTATTATTTACCCTACATTGCCGGAACAAAGCAATGGCTGGAAGGGTCGATTAGCCATTTTCAATATATCCCGGAGCTGGGGTATCCATCCTGCCCGATTGAGACTTGTCAATATGCCTACGATTTCACCAATGATAATCATTTTCCGCTGGTAGCCAGTAAAGATGGAACCGTGTATGCATCCAAAGATAGTTGTTCGGATGGGAACTCATCCTGTACCAACTATATCGTTTTACGAGATACGAATAACCAGACCTACCAAATTTATTTACATTTATCACAAAACACCATCCCGGATAAATTAACCAATGGTACATTTGTCAAACGGGGACAATATCTTGGGGATACGGACGATACTGGCTACAGCACTTCTAATCACGTTCATTTTATGGTGACAAACAGCATCTGGGCAGCAAGCGGCTATTATTGGGGTTATTCAACCAAAATACAATTTATGGATGTGCCGATTAATAATGGCATACCCCGAACTTGCTATGAGGTGACCAATTTTTCAATCTATGATGGGGCAACGGAATGTATTGGGAATAAGTCAAATCCTCGCAGTCCTTCAAATGATTGGTTTATTTCCGGAAATATAGGCGCTTATCCTCCAACTGGCAGCTTAACCCGCCCAACACCCGGGAAAATTGTGGCAATGGGAGATAACCCGCTCATGGATGTCACCGCCACCGCCTTTGATGATGTGGCAGTCAAAGCAGTTCGATTGGTGACAAAATTGAATGGAGAATGGGTGGAAATTGGTCCCAAAGTCACCCAACCTTATACGACTGATACTTATGATTGGGATGTAAATCTTTGTGATGTTGGCCCATTGAATGGCCCTTTGGAAGTGGCATTAAATGTCTGGGATCATGAGGGCAACAAGACTACCGCATTAAGTCCCCGAACAATTCAGGTGGATCATGCCTGCCCACCTCCATCCAGTGCTATGAATTCCCCCCAAATTTTTGACTCAACCGCCACGAAATTAACCTGGACAGCGATTAGCGGGAAAGCCGGGATTGCATCTTTTGAAATTCAATGGCGTCTTGAACCTGGAGTCTGGAGTTCAGGGAATAATATCCTGGTTCCTGCAAGCCAGCAATATGCCTGGTTTGCGGGTACAAAAGGTGGAACTTATGCATTTCGTATGCGGGCGATTGATAAAAATGGTCAGGCTGAACCTTGGTCAGCAAATGATCAACCAGAAATAAATTTGACCTTCCCGTCTACTTGTGTCCCTGATGAATTTGAGGAAGATGATACGAGTATTTCTGCTTTTGAGTTAAACCAGGGAGAAGTCGCTATCAGAAATATATGTAGAGAACAGGACCCGGATTGGTTCAAGATAAATATCCCGCTAAAAGGGTTTTACCAGGTTGGATCAAAATCGGTCAATGGGGGTGCGGCAGTAAAAATCTCAATATACGAGGAAGATGGCGAAACTTTGATAGCATCTGGGCAGGCAGGCGGCATTGGTTTCCCTACTAGTGCTATTTTGTGGATGGAATCTCCAGGTTGGTTATTTGTCAAAATTGAACCTCTGGTAAGCCAGTTAATGGGTACGGATGCAAGCTATAACGTCAGGTTTGATAAAGTTGAAGTAATCTACCTGCCTGTATTGTTAAGATAGTATATTAAATTTTCTTTTATCCTCGTGCGGGGTAATATAAAAGGTAAGAGAAAATATTTTGCTTATAATTTTTTTTTGTGGAATTGGATTATTTAATAAGGAGAAATTCCATGATAGAGATAAAACGTGTTTATGAAACAGTCGATGAAAAAGACGGTACCCGATTCTTTGTAGAAAGATTGTGGCCACGAGGTATGAAGAAAGAAAATTTAATTATGGATGCCTGGGTTAAGGGTGTATCCCCCAGCCAGGAATTAAGAACCTGGTATGCCCATGATGTTTCTAAGTGGGAAGAATTTCGAATACGATATAAAGCTGAATTGGAAGTGAATCCGGATGGCTGGAAACCTCTGGTCGAGGCCGCGAAAAAAGGAAAAATCACCTTGCTCTATGCTGCCCATGATACGGAACATAATGGCGCTTTGGTACTTAAAGAATTTCTGGATGAGAAAATGAGAAATTAATCTATATACAAGCTTTTATAGTTGGTGGAGAAATTCTCCTCCTCAGGTTATATTAATATTTAGATCGTCAAGGGAGAAGAATTCAATAAGAGAACAGATCTAGGAATGAAAATAAATTATGGAGGAAATAATGCAACATTATAAGTATCTAATTATTGGAGGTGGACTAACCGGAGATGGAGCTGTACGTGGCATTCGGGAAATGGACAAACAAGGTTCCATCGCAATGTTTAGCATGGAATCTGACCCACCTTATGCACGGCCCAGTCTTTCAAAAGGATTATGGAAAGGGAAACCATTAGAAAAGATTTGGCGAAAAACGGAAGAACGCGGGGTTGATCTTTTCTTGAATCGAAAAATTACGAGTGTTGATACAAACAAAAAAACTGTCCAGGATGAACAGGGCAATGAATACTCTTATGATAAATTACTTATGGCGACCGGTGTTACCCCAAACAGATTGCCATATGGAAATGACAAAATTATTTATTTCCGCAATTATCAAGATTATAAACATCTGAAAGAGTTAAGTGAACGGGGTGAGCGATTTTTAGTGATCGGCGGCGGGTTTATTGGTTCCGAACTAGCTGCAGCTTTAACCTCAATCGGAAAGAAGGTAGACTTAATTTTTCTAGATGATTCAATTGGAGCTAATATTTACCCGAAAGATTTATCGCATTATCTGAATGATTTTTATCGCCAAAAAGGTGTAGATGTGTTATCAAATGATTCGGTGGAAAGCCTTGGTGAAAACGGGAAGCGTATCGTTGTTCACACTAAAACGGGTAAAACATTTGAGGTTGATGGTGTTGTAGCGGGTATCGGTGTTCGCCCAAATCTTGAACTGGCACAACAAGCCGGGTTAAAAATTGAGAATGGGATTGTAGTAGATGAACAATTGCGCACATCAGCCCCGGATGTCTATTCTGCCGGAGATGTAGCTAATTTTATCCATTCCTCTTTACAGAAACGTGTGAGAGTGGAACATGAGGATAATGCGATCCAGATGGGAATTCAAGCAGGACGCAATATGGCTGGCGCAAATGAGCCTTACCATCACATCCCCGCCTTTTACTCCGATTTGTTTGAACTCGGTTATGAGGCAGTAGGCGAGTTAAGCAGTAAGTTGGATACGGTAGTGGAGTGGAGAGAGCCTTATAAAGAAGGGATTATTTATTATCTGGATGGTGACAAAGTAAAAGGAATATTACTTTGGAATATCTGGGATGCAGTCCCAGCAGCGCGCTCTATTCTGACTGATGCGGATCAATTGGCAAAATCTGACCTGAAATTGCAATTGCTACTGGATCGCATGGAAAAATAAAATAGTCTCGTTGGGATTGAATTGACATAAGGGACTTGTGAGGTTTTCACAGGTTCCTTTTTTTATTGCAAACCCATCATTTTGTAATACGTAAACAATACACATGAACGTTTTCCGGGTTGAAAATCAGTCAATATTTTTATAAGATACTTATACAGGTTTTTGTTATTATAGGAGGTCGGGATGACCGGATCTAATTCAGAAACATTTATTCGCTCGTTGCTTGAGAGCGCGGACATTCAGGTGGGGGGATCAAACCCCTGGGATATTAGGGTTAAGGATCAACGGACATACGATCGCCTGGTTCATGATCAGGCGCTTGGTTTAGGTGAGTCTTATATTGATGATTGGTGGGAATGTGACGCAATCGATGAGATGGTGAACCGAATTTATAAAGCCCAACTTGATAAAAAAATAAAAGGTGATTGGAAAATGGCCTGGCAAGGATTAAGGGCTAAATTGATAAATCGCCAATCCAGCAGCCGGGCTTATGAAGTGGGTATCCGGCATTATGATATTGGTAACGATCTTTATCAGGATATGCTGGATAAGCGCCTAAACTACACCTGTGCTTATTGGAAAAATGCAAAAACTTTGGATGAAGCTCAGGAAGCAAAATTAGATCTGGTCTGTCGGAAAACTGGCCTTCAGCCAGGGATGAAAGTGCTGGATATTGGTTGTGGCTGGGGCAGCTTTGCCAAATATGCGGCTGAGAAATATGGGGTGTCTGTTGTTGGCGTTACCGTCTCAAAAAACCAGGTGGAATTGGGGCAGGAGTTATGTAAAGGGTTGCCGGTTGAATTACGATTGCAGGATTATCGACTGGTAGAAGGACAGTTTGATGCGGTGATTTCAATTGGAGTGATGGAGCATGTCGGTTATAAAAACTATCGCACCTATATGGAAGTAGTTGATCGAACCTTAAAACCCGGGGGAACTGCGTTCTTCCACACCATTGGTGGGAATACCAGTGTGACCAAAGCAGATAACTGGACAGACACCTATATCTTCCCAAATGGCATGTTGCCTTCCATCTCACAACTGGGAAAAGCAATGGAGGGTTTATTTGTCATGGAGGATTGGCATAACTTTGGTCCTTATTATGATTTAACCCTGCAAGCCTGGCATAATAACTTTGAAAATGCCTGGCCAAAATTGAGGGAGAAATATGGAGAAAGGTTTTATCGCATGTGGCGTTTTTATCTGCTCAGCAGCGCCGGGGGATTTCGATCTCGTAGTTTACAGTTATGGCAGGTTGTGATGACTCGACCAGGCTCGAAACAACCTGATTGTCGCATCTCATAAATAGTCATGCAATACGCTGAAGCGATTATCATTGGTGGTGGTCCAGCTGGATCATCCTGTGCAGATAACCTTAAAAAAGCAGGAATGGAAGTCCTGGTTCTGGACAAAGCAGCATTCCCCCGCCAAAAAGTTTGTGCTGGTTGGGTGACGCCGCACGTCTGGAAGTATATTGATACTGATCCAAAGGATTACCCACATGCGCTCACTCATTTTGATTCTTTTCAAATTAGCATAAAAAAACTTCACTTTAAATTAAAGACAAACCAGTATGCCATTCGAAGAATTGAGTTTGACAACTGGTTGCTTCAAAAATCTGGGGTAAAGGTAGAAAATCACGAAGTAAAACATATTCACCCTAAAAATGACGGTTTTGTGATTGATGAAACGTTTGAATGTAAATATTTGGTGGGAAGTGGAGGAACTCATTGCCCGGTAAATAAAAGTTTGTTTGAACCGGAAGACCCAAGAACGAAATCAGCATTGGTAGTCGCTTTAGAAGAGGAGTTTATCTATCCGGATAGAGATAATGATTGTTATTTATGGTTTCTCCAAAACGGTTTGCCAGGATATTCATGGTACGTACCCAAACCGAATGGCTATGTCAATATCGGTATCGGTGGAATGGAGTCTTCACTTAAGTCAGAAGGCAAGAACCTGCGTTATCATTGGGAACTATTAATCAAACAAATTGAAACAATGGGGCTCATAAAAGACCATCAATTTAAACCTGTTGGGCATAGTTATTACCTCCATAAACGAAAAAGAAATATTCGCATTGGAAATGCTATTCTGGCTGGAGATGCCGCTGGATTTGCAACAAATGACATGGGCGAAGGGATTGGAGCGGCTGTATTAAGTGGAAAACTGGCGGCTGAATCGATCATAAATGGAGGGGTTTATTCTCCAAAAGATATCCCGTCTTACTCTTTCTGGTCAATTGTTTTTGACCGATAAAAAAGATTCTCAACCGATTACCCTGTTTAATTACAATTTCAAACAATTACCCGGTTGATTTTTGTTTAAAATTAACAAGAAAAATCTGATTTCTCTTAATGGGTTTCTCTTTTAAATAACTTTCTGAATCGTAACATTCAGCCGGGTTATTTATTTTTTCCTCACAAATTTTATTTGATTTTTTAAGTTTGTCATTCTATCATTAATTATCCAATATTTTTCGGAGGGATAAATGTTCACAATTGACACCTTATTTCTATTGCTAACCGGTGTGTTAGCGGCCTACCTTTGTTGGTATTTTTGGAAACGCTACAATCTACATAAGGCTCTCCACAATGTTTATTATCTATTGGGGTTTGTGGTACTGCTGGTTTCAGGGTTGTTGTTGATTATCCTGGGGTTGGGAATTCTTTCATCTCCTTATGTACTCACAGTTGCCAGCTTGATTCCGCTTGGAATTTCAATGGGGCTGGTGGAGGAATATTTCCCAAAATGGAAGAAAACCTATAAGTGGTTTGCATTAATAGGATTTCTTGCTATTGCCATCTCAAGTATCGCTGGAATTGCTATTCTTAAGAAAATCTCAGTTCCTTTATTCCATAGTGTTTCCGGTCTTATCATTTTCCTGGGGCCTTTCTTTGCGAAACGGGCTCCCAAAGGCTTCTTTTGGGTGGGGATCGGTGGCTTCTTAATTGGGCTTGGGGGCATTGCACTAGCTTTTATCTCATTTGGGTCACAGCTACTTTTCTTTAGCCCGGCACTCGTGATGAAGATTCTTACACCTATCCTTTTTTTGATGAGTGGAGCCTACGTGATCGGGTTCACCAAACGAGGTTAGCTTTCTTTAATAACAATTATCCAGTCCTCTAAAGAAAATAGATTCCTGGCTTTCGTTTAATCTGAAACCAGGTTTCTTTTTATTTAAGAGGGTGAACAAATTTTGATCAGGGAAAACTTCATAAATTTACATATAATTTTTATGCTTTTTGTCAATTAGTTTAATTTGGTAAGTTTTGCTACAATCTATACATACGTACCAGTTTTCCTGCCATCCAGAGAGGATTGGTGGTCTGAAGGGTGAAAATAAAAGGAGACCTTAATGAAACCGATTCGTGTCCTTCAGTGGGGCTTGGGAGCGATGGGGAGTGGTATGGCTCGCCTGATGCTCGAGAAACAAGGCCTTGAAATTGTTGCTGCGGTTGATGGCAGACCAGACTATACAGGCAAAGATTTAGGCGATGTCCTGGGCGTCGACCAAAAATTGGGTGTACTGGTTACTGATCAACCGGAAAAAGTTCTCAATAAAGACCTGGTAGATATCGTTATTCTGGCGACCACTTCCTGGACAAAAGAACAAATACCCGATCTAACCAGGATTATTGAAGCAGGTATTAATTGCATTTCCATTGCCGAGGAAATGTCTGATCCTGAAGCTCAAAACCCGGACCTCAGTCAGCAATTAGATGAATTAGCGAAAAAACATGGGGTGTCTGTACTTGGGACCGGAGTAAACCCAGGGTTTGTCCTGGATCTGCTGGTGGTAGTTCTTACGGGCGGAAATCATCGCGTCGAACGAATTGAAGCCTCCCGTGTGAATGATCTCAGTCCTTATGGGCCAACAGTTATGAAAACACAAGGCGTAGGAACAACCCCGGAAGAATTTCGTGCTGGAGTGAAAGATGGTTCGATCGTTGGCCATGTTGGTTTTCCTGAATCTATTCATCTGATCAGCGCCGCCTTAGGGCTGGGGGTGGATCGAATTGAAGAAAGCCGTGAACCCATTATCAGCACGGTGTATCGTGAAACCCCGCATGTCAAAGTTCAACCGGGTATGGTGGCTGGCTGCGCTCATATAGGAATAGGATATCGGGGTGACCAGGAAGTAATTAAGCTGGTACATCCGCAGCAAATTCACCCGCATTTAGAGAACCAGGAGACGGGCGATTACATCAATATTTACGGTAAGCCGGAAATCCATATGGCGATTAAGCCTGAAATAGCCGGCGGAATTGCTACGATGGGGATTGCCGTGAACATGATCCCGCATGTAGTGGCAGCTACACCCGGATTGAAGCGGATGATTGATCTGCCCGTACCAGCAGCCTTGATGGGTGAAAGCGCCTATCATCGCCGGGTTTAGAAAAAGGAAAAAATCAATGAATAAATGCACAGGAATTATTTAAATCTTAATAACCCTGTGCTCTCTTATTTTAAGGATTATGAAGGGAACAATATGGAAAAAATAGCAAAAGGAAGTTGGGTTGAGATTGAACAAATTGTCCTTAACCCCGAAGAAAGAGCTCCATCTTTGCCAGAGGATACCAGAAAAGTGCCCTATGTATTACACGTATCAGGATTTCTTTTGGAAGATGCTGAACTCGGACAAGAAGTGAGTATCAAAACAGTGATTGGCAGAGAACTTGTGGGATTATTAATTACAAATAATCCAAGTTACACCCATAGTTTCGGAAAAACAGTTCCAGAATTATTGACCATTGGCTTGCCGGAGGATAAATGAGTACTAAAGATACCTCTTACTCAGCTATAATGGCTCGGAAAAATGAAATCATGAAAGCTTCATTGGGCATTGATTTCAATGAATACATCACCAGTCCCATCACTTTTGATTATGAAAAGTTAATGGCTGAAACTGGCTACCAAATTCAAGATATTGCCCGAATTCAAGCTGAAACAAAGGTGGGGGAGACACCATTATTTGAACTTCGGCGCCTGACTGAAGAAGTGCGAAAAATCTCCGATCCAGGTAAAGGGGCTATGATTATGGTAAAGGATGAAGCGGCGAATGCTTCTGGAAGTTTCAAGGCAAGAAGAGCTTCTATTAGCGCTTATGAAGCTGCCCAAAAAGGTTACCAGGGTATGATAGCAGCTTCCAGCGGAAATTATGGTGCGGCGGTTGCATCACAGGCAGCTCAACGCGGATTAAAATGCATTATTCTGCAAGAAGTATTTGATAGTCGGGGAGTAGGTCAGCCCGAGATCATTGAAAAAGGGCGCGCCTGTGAAGCTTATGGCGCTGAAACTCTGAAATTGAGTGTTGGCCCAGAACTGTTTTATATGTTATTACGCACCCTGGAAGAAACCGGTTATTTCAATGCCAGTCTATATACACCATTTGGAATTCGGGGAGTGGAAACCTTGGGCTGGGAAATCGCCCAACAGGTTCAAACGAGGTATCAGAAAGCTCCAGATGCGGTGGTTATCACGCATGCTGGTGGTGGAAACCTAACTGGAACCGCCCGCGGCTTGCTGGCAGCCGGCTGCGTAGACACTCGTATAGTCGCCTGTTCTGTAGATTTAGGCGGCCTGCACATGGCATCGGATGTGGATTTCAATAAAAAATCCTTTACCACTGGCCACACTGGGTTTGGAGTACCCTTCGCCACCTGGCCGGATCGGGTGGATGTTCCTCGCAATGCGGCACGAAGCCTGCGTTATATGGACGAATACCAACTGGTTACCCAGGGTGAAGTTTTTTATGTGACTGAATTATTGACAAAGATTGAAGGTTTGGAACGTGGCCCTGCTGGAAATATCAGTCTAACAGCCGCAATTACTCTGGCCAGACAAATGGATCGTGATCAGATTGTGGTTGTTCAGGAAACAGAATATACTGGTGCAGGGAAACATCATAATAGCCAGCTTGCTTTTGCCCGAGAAAATGGAATTGAGGTAAGGCGTGGAAACCCGACTGAAAATGTTCCCGGTAAATCGATTGTAATTCCTGAAAGACTTGCTCAGGTATGGGGAAAAGTTCAGGAAATGGATAAATTGCGACTCTCTTATCTGAAAAATGCAGCCCACCATTTGCCAATTTCGGAGTGGTTGGAAAGTGATTATGAGTTTTTGGCTGCTGACATAAAAAAAGATAAGAATTGGGTCAAACAACAAGCAAATTTATTGAATTAAGAATTTTTGGTTTTTGGAGGAAAAATGACAGAAGATCGGATTGCTCGCTTTCAAGAACGTCAGATTGAACTAAAGAAAATGAGTGATGAAGAATTAAAAAACCGTTTTTGGGATTTATGCAATCAAATGGTAGAACCGATTGTGACCTTAGCAAAAACGCATACATCCCCCTCGATTGAACGCTCGGTTTTATTAAGGATGGGAATTGATAGCATTACAGCTCACGGTGTCGTAGATCGGATTTATGAGGCCGGGCTTTTAGGAAAAGGCGCCGGGCATGTTGTCCTGAAACTCTCACAAAAGACAGGTAAAAATCTGCGTGAAACTGCAGCAGCGATTCTTGAAAATAAAGAAATTCTGCAAGGTTTGTTTTAAAGAGGGAGGATGAAACAATGACTACTAAAAATAAACTTGATCCGAACAAAAAAATAGACATTGAAGAATTACTGGAAGGGTTAGAAAACTATCATCCCCCACGCAAAGGATGGACCTGGCGCAATGTGCCGGAAGAAGGGGTGGATATGGGACCCTTTCATTATTATGATATGTCTACACCTTTAAAAAATAGCCTTGGATTACCAGCTTCAAAATATTTTGATCATATTGATCCCCAGCCAAGCTGTGTGGTCACAACGGAAATTGCCTCCGGGAGGTTTGAAGACGATATCCGCCGGATGAGAATGGCTGCCTGGCATGGTGCAGACCACCTGATGGTTATTCGTACCACCGGTCAGAGCCATATTGATGGATTGTTGGAAGGAACTCCGGAAGGAATTGGTGGAGTACCGATTACCCGTAAGCAAATTCGCGCCAGCCGAAAAGCCTGTGACATGATTGAAGAGGAAGTTGGGCGGCCGATCAATTTTCATAGTTATGTATCTGGTGTGGCTGGGCCAGAAGTGGCTGTGTTATTTGCAGAAGAAGGCATCAATGGGGCTCATCAAGATCCGCAATACAATGTGTTATATCGCAATGTAAATATGTATCGCTCTTTTGTAGATGCGGCGGAGGCAAAATTATTAATGAATGATGCCGGCATTTTTCAAATTGATGGTGCTCACAATGCAAACGCTACCGCAAAAGCTGGCTGGTTGGTGATGCCGGAGTTGGTTGTTCAACATGGCATTAACTGTGCATTTTCAGTTGCTGTGGGAATGGATAAAGACCTGATCGGTTTATCCACTGTGCCACCGAATGCACCTCCAGCTCCAAAGCTCTGGTATGATTTACCATACGCTGTAGCCCTGCGTGATTTTTTCTCTGATTATAAAATGCGTGCCCAACAAAATACGCGTTATATCGAGGCGGATGTAGAAGAAGCAATCCGTACGCACACCATCGATACACTCATTTCGATGTTAACCAGTGCGGATATCCAAAGTACTATCACGCCTGATGAAGGCCGAAATGTACCATGGCACTATAACAATATCCGTGGGGTGCAGACAGTCAAGCAAACCTGGGCAGCTCTGGATGGCATTAAGCAGTTGGTTTCCATTAACCATGAAGGCCCCCTGGGAGAAATGGTGCGTGATATTAAAGAAAGAGCTGTTGCTTTCCTGGAAGAAGTAATCGAAACAGGGGGTTATTTCCAGGCGGTTGAAAATGGATTCTTTGTTGATTCAGCCAAATACCCGGAAAGAAATGGGGATGGAATTGCACGCAGTGGGGCAGGAGGTGTAGCGGCCGATTCAATTGTTGAACGCGATGCGGATTACATGGCACCGGTTTGCAGCCATTTTGGTGATAATTATCTGCCGGTTGGCACAGAAAAAGCTTGTGATCTGATTGATGGTTGCACTTTATGTAAACCGGAAAAGATTGTCTATATCGATGAATTAGACCCCGAAGATAATTGTAATAAACGCCTTGAAAAAACCCTCCCTTACCGAAAAGGCAACCTGGTAAAACCGGAAACAGAATGGGCTGGGGACGGCATGATCCTAACGCAATTCTTTGTCCCCTTGCCGGAAGAAATAGCTGCTGTATATGGCGTAGAGATGGCTAAAAAAATGGGGCTTGTTGATCCGCAGGTTATCAATGTGATGCCAATGCACCCAGCAGAAGGCTGCTTCCTGGAAGTGAAAGGACGGGTTAATTTCGATATCGACGTAACCACATTGAAAATCCCTGAAAAAGATGTAATCTTACCGGAGGATGAATTGCGAGCAGCGGTTAAAGGGATTGGGCTTAAGGTCGTCGCTGGTACTGTTGGTGAAGATGAACACAGCGTTGGTTTACGAGAAATTCTGGATATTAAACATGGTGGCATCGAGAAATATGGGGTTAAATATCACTACCTGGGTACATCTGTTCCGATCCAAAAGTTAGTGGATGCTGCGATTGAAACCGGCGCCCATGCGATCTTGATTTCGACAATTATCAGCCATAATGATGTGCATCGTCTACAGATGAAAAAACTGGCAGAAGTTTGTAAAGAAAAAGGGATCCGGGATGAGATTGTTTTAATTGCTGGCGGGACACAGGTCAATCGTGAGATGGCTTTAGAGACAGGTTTAGATGCCACCTTCGGCCGTGGCACAAAAGGAATTGATGTTGTTAACGCAATGGTTAAAGTATTAAAGAAGCGCGGTAAGATTTAATCAACGGAGTAAGATTGACTGAAGAAATACCCATCTTAACCATCGAGGT
The DNA here is from genome assembly GCA_034429975.1 of Anaerolineaceae bacterium. Taxonomy (GTDB): domain Bacteria; phylum Chloroflexota; class Anaerolineae; order Anaerolineales; family Anaerolineaceae; genus UBA6170. The sequence continues at coordinate 82,592 of DAOUFM010000151.1, forward strand.
AGGCTCAACCATCACCAAAGTGAATGGATTCCGAAGGTTACCTGAAGGTGGATTTGATCATATCGCTCAGGGATTCGCCGCTACGAGTGTTTCTGAAGGGGATGTTGGGATTGGTGTTGATCAGGCGATTGATGACTTAAAAGCCCATTTCCACGTAGATCTCAATTCTCCAGAAACGTTTGTGAACAGTTCAGCCGCTGGTGGTTTACGCATGACCGTGCATGGATTAACCTTCTCCATGACCGCCCGTGCAGCCAAAGAAGCTGCTCTTGGCGCTGGAGGAATTATCAAGCAGGTAACTGCAGGTGAACTAGATCAATATGATCTTGAAGAAATCGAGGAGATTCGCCCAAATATCATTTTGTTGGCTGGGGGCGTTGATTATGGAGAAAAAGAGGTCATTCTAAAAAACGCTGAAAAGATTGCCTCTTTACACTTACCAGTACCGGTTCTTTATGCCGGAAATAAAACCTTACAAAAGCATATTCAAAGGATTTTTGAACACGCCAAGGTAGAAGTAATGCTGGTTTCAAATGTCTTCCCGGATGTGGATGTTTTGAATATTGAACCGGTGCGGAAAGTAATTCACGAACTATTCAATCGTCATATTATTCATGCTCCAGGAATGTCGCGTCTGGCAACGTTGACCAAACATGAAGTACTACCCACCCCAGGGGCAGTATTAAAAGCTGCCGAATTATTTGCGAAAGAATTGGGTGATTGCCTGGTATTTGATGTGGGTGGCGCGACAACAGATGTGCATAGTGTTACCCATGGTAGCCTGGAATGGTCGAATAAAATTATTGAACCGGAACCTTATGCCAAACGAACCGTTGAAGGTGATTTGGGGGTTTACGTAAATGCCCGTAATATTCTGGAATTGGAAAGTCCTCCTGACTGGGATAATAATTTGAAAGAGTTGGAACCAATACCCATAACAGAGAAGCAAAAAGAGCTGACCCATTGGCTGAGTTCCAAAGCGCTTAATACTGCCGTTAGAAGGCATGCCGGGTTCATCACCGAGTTATATACCCCCTCTGGGAAAAGGCAGATTGTTAAGGGGAAAGATTTATCAGCAGTTAAGTGGGTGATTGGCACTGGCGGAGCTTTGACATTAGTAAGCGGGGGACAGGATATATTGCGTAGTGTCTGTACAGGCGTTGGAAAGTATTTACTGCCATCAGCCGACACAAAAATATTATTGGATCGCCAGTACCGCTTCTCCGCTTTGGGGACGCTCGCTCAAACCTATCCGGAAGATGTCAGAATTACTTTTCGCAGATGGGTTGAAAGCGGAATTTAACAAAAATTTTGAAATTGGAAAAGCAGGAGAAATATGGAAATTCAAACCCCACGCTTAGAAATTTACCCAAATAAAATTGAGGATAACGCCAGAAATATCGTAAATCAGGTTCATGATTTTGGTGGGCAACTCGCCTGTGTGACCAAAGTGTCCTGTGCTCATCCGGCGGTGGTAGCAGCGCTTCAAACAGCCGGAGCAGACATGCTGGCAGATTCTCGTATCCAGAACTTACAGACAATCACGAAATCAGGTAACCGGTTACCTTTGTTACTCCTGCGTATACCTTCTCCTAACCAAGCCGCCGAAATTGTTCGAACCGCTGATTACTCTTTAAACTCTTCGGCCTTTACGGTGAGAAAATTATCTGATGCTGCCAGACTTTATGGAGTATCTCATAAAGTCATCCTTATGGTAGATGTGGGTGATTTGCGGGAAGGCATCTGGCCGGATCAAGTTAATCAGGTTGTAAAAGATTGCTCTCAATTACCTAACATTGAGGTGGCTGGTTTAGGGACCAACCTGGCATGCTATGGTGGCGTCATTCCCAGCCAGGAAAATATGCAGATGTTGGTGGATATCCGGGATGAGTGCCGCCGGGTGACTGGGCTGGAACTGCCGATTCTTTCAGGTGCTAATAGTGCTGGACTACCATTAATGTTCAAGAAAAAAATGCCTAAAGAAATTAATCATTACCGAATTGGAGAAACAATTCTTTTAGGTCGCAATGTGATTGATCGAAGCCCATGGCCTGGAATGCACCAGGACACGTTTAAATTAATTGCAGAGGCGGTTGAGCTTGAGAAAAAACCATCCATACCGATTGGAGAACGAGGTCAGGATGCTTTTGGGGGTTATGTGGATTTTGTGGATCGAGGGATTCGCAATCGCGCGATCTGTAATATTGGACGTCAGGATGTGGTGGTGGATAACCTCACACCCATTGATCCGGGGATTATTGTCCTGGGTGGTAGCAGCGATCATTTAATCCTGGATGTTGAAGAAGCCCAAGAAAAAATTTGTGTGGGTAGTGAGATCGAATTTTATCCTGGATACGGAGCCTTACTGGCTGCCTTTACCTCTCCTTATGTTCAAAAAAAGGTAGTTAAAGAAAAGTAGAATTAACAAAGAATGCTATACTAAAAATATCACCCAATAAAGATCTTCAAGAGGTCTTATGTTATATCAAACCATTGCAAAAATTCACCTGGATCATATTCGTTTTAATATTGAAGGTATTCGAAGTAAAATAGGGACCGACCGAAAGATACTGATCGCAGTCAAAGCGAATGGTTATGGTCATGGAGCAGTTGCTGTTTCCAGGATGGCAGAAAAAATAGGCGTAGACTGGTTAGGGGTGGCTACAGTTCCGGAAGGCATCGAGTTACGTAAAGCAGGCATTTCATTGCCAATCTTGAAATTTAGCCCGGCATTTCCGGAAGAAATGGCAGCGGCAAGCGCTCACCAATTAACCCTGACAGTTTGTGAAATACGGAATATCGAGCATTTGGAGAAGATTGCCCGCGAAATGGGGACCAAAGTCAATGTTCATCTAAAAGTTGACACGGGCATGGGGCGGATTGGGGTATCCATTCAGGAAGCTGCTAATCTCGCAAAATTTATTGAAGAAAATTGCTCACATTTACATTTGGATGGCGTTTTCACCCATCTTCCGGTCAGCGATGAAAGCGACCCCGTTTATACTGAACAACAAATCGTCAGGTTTAAAAATGTAGTTGAGCAGATCAATCAAAGTATTGGAAGACGGATTCACCTAACTCATTGTTCCAATTCAGGTGGCGTGTTAGGCCATCCCTCAGCCTGGTTAGATATGGTCAGACCCGGGATTATGATTTATGGCTTTTATCCTGGTGAAGAAACACCCCAAACCATTCCTTTAAAACCAGGTTTGAGTTTTTTAACCAGAGTATCTTTTTTGAAAAAAGTAAAAGCTGGTACAAAGATCGGCTATGGACTTACCTGGATAGCCCCGGAGGATACCTGGATTGCCACCATTCCGGCTGGTTATGCGGATGGTTTCAATCGTCTGTTCTCGAATAACGGCAGGGTGTTAATTAAAGGAAAATCTTACCCGGTTGTGGGACGCATCTGTATGGATCAAAGCATGGTGAACCTGGGCACTGAAACAAATGTTCAGGTCGGCGATGAAGTTGTCCTCATTGGCAAAAGCGGAGCAGAGGAAATTAGCTGCTATGAATGGGCTAAAAAATTAAAAACAATCACCTATGAGGTGACCTGTCAAATTAATTCCAGGGTGGAGCGAGTTTATGAACCGTTTGAATAAATTAAGATAGAAATTGAAAAAGCCTTCAGATGGTTTCACGAAGGCTTTATAAATATCTATGAAAATTCTTAGGATTGAACCTGAAATTCGAGCGTTTGATCCAACTTGCCGTTCAGAAAAATCTCTACCTTATATTTTCCAACCGGCCAAGGACCTTGATTGGATAAGTTAAAGGTGAAAGTATCATTTGTTTCAGTGGTTATTTCAACCTCATCCAGGGAAAAATTTGGGTCAGCCCCTTCTACGTCAACTGCTGTCCAGACCGCTTTTAAGGTAGTATCTTCGGGAGCGTTGGCAACCTTCACGATGCAGTAAAAGATTTGATCGGGTGAAAACACACTTGTATTTCCAGTTCCATCACTATTGGAGGTCAGATAAGCTTCTTTAATTTTTGCTGTGCTGACAGCGACACTTCCTCCACACCCCAATATGGGTAAAAGCAAAATGATAAAAGCCAATATTAATTTAATTTTATTTTTCATCGCTCTCCTCTTTCCTTAAAACTAATTATAATGAATGAAATTTCTGCGGATATATATTTTTTATATGGAATTTTGCATATGAATGCAATATTTTATCAAATGTTCTTATGAGCTATGTCAAGAGATTTACGCAAATATGCCAGACAAACAAATACACGCTTGATTATCGGCTTGATCATTCTAATATTTACGGTTGGATTAGGTTTAATCGCTATATTTTTTGGTTACAAAGCAGCCTTACTGGGGCTTTTATGCCTTTTAGGCGCTCTTTTACCCGTAGGATTAATCATCCTTCTTTTAGGGTGGTTGGATTTGTTGCTCAAAAAAATAAAAGGCGATGAATAAATAAAAATACAGATAAACTACAGAAACTTTTCCACTTTATACAGGAAATTGCATAAATCTTCATTAATAACCATCCTTAGCATATATAAACAAAGGAGATTATTTTGGAGAAATTGGATAGTAGAGTGGATTTGGGATTTTCTTTTCATATCTTTTTGTGAAGCAGCCGAACAGCATTAGAGGGTAAGAAATTGGATAAACAAGTAAAGGTCTTGGTTAGTACAAGGAAGGGTGGTTTTATTCTTTCTTCAGATGAAATGCGGAAAAAGTGGCAAATCAAAGGGCCATTGTTTTCAGGTTTGGAAGTTACTCACATGAAAGGATCAGCCGTAAATCCGGATCGAATCTATGCTGCTCAAATGAGTAAGTGGTTTGGTCAGTTAGTTTACCGTTCAGACGATGGCGGAGAGAATTGGGTTACAGTTGGAAACCACTTTCCATTCCGAGGAGTACCTCGCTTGCATAAAGACTTTGGTGGGAAACAAACTCCCTGGAAGTTTCGAAAAATCTGGGTGTTTGAACCTTCGCTAGTCGATGCGGAAACTGTGTATGCAGGGGTCGAAGATGCCGCTTTGTTTAAATCGACGGACGGGGGCATAACCTGGGAGGAGTTAGAATCATTGAGAAGTATTCGTGGGGATTTGTGGATGCCAGAATCAAACGGTTTGGGTTTGCATACGATTCTAACCGATTCAAAGAACCCGGACAAAATAATCGTTGGGATATCTGCCGCAGGTGCTTTTCGCACATTGGATGGCGGACTTTCCTGGAAACCAATCAATTACGGATTGAGGGCGGTTAACGAAATGCCAGATTCACAATCCGAGGTTGGCTTCTGTGTTCATAAAATTGCCAGACATTTATCCAACCCGGAGGTACTCTTTATGCAAAAGCACTGGGATGTTATGCGCAGTGATAATGGTGGAGATTTGTGGTACAAAATTAGTGGAAATTTGCCGAGTGATTTTGGTTTCCCAATTGCTATTCATGCTCATGAAGCGATGACGATTTATGTTATCCCGATGCAGAGTGACCTGGAACATTTTCCGCCTGATGGGAAGTTACGGGTTTATCGCAGCCAGTCAGGGGGGAATCAGTGGGAAGAATTATCCTCAGGTTTACCCCAAGAGAATTGTTATGTAAATGTCCTGAGAGGAGCGCTGGCGGTCGATAATTTTCCATCATGTGGAATATATTTTGGAACAACAGGTGGGCAGGTTTATGTTTCCTCTGATTCGGGGGATAACTGGCAGTCGATTGTAGAATATCTTCCTGGGGTATTATCAATTGAGGTGCAGACATTTCTATGATGATTCGCATTCATTTACCTGCTTACATTCAAAGGCTGGCGGGTATCGAGCATGAAGTTCAGCTAGATATGTCCGATAAATTTTCGTTACAGGATCTATTTGATTGGTTAGAGAATAATTATCCTATGTTGAAAGGGACAATCCGTGAGAACGGTACAGCAGAATTACGCCCCTATTTACGTTTATTTTTAGGCGATGAAGATCTTTCTGATTTTCCTTTAAAAGAAGTTTTACCCGTGAAACTAATTGCTGATGGTAAACCATTAAGAATTGTCGCGGCTATTTCAGGGGGTTAGCGGGTGAATAGATTAATGATAAAAAAAATAAGATCTGACCTGGTAGAAATATTTTTATTGAACGAAGCAGTAACCAACCCCTGTGACAGTCTCAATGATCGGCCTGTCAGATTCTAAAGTGTCGATCTTTTTTCGTAAACGATAGACAAGTTGTCTTAACATCTCTTTATTACCAATTTCTGAACCCCAAATGCAATTGATTAGCGTCTGGCTGGTAACAACCTGCCCTGAATAGCGCATGATGCAATGAATAAAATGGCATTCCGATTGCGAAAGTGTCAGCGGCATTTTCCCTGGCAAAGAGAGGGTTTTCTTTTCAAGATCAAGATAAACAGCCCCAATTTGAAAAAACTTCTTTTCAATATTCGTACAGGATCGTCGCAAGACTGCTTCCACCCTGGCCATTAATTGTTTTGGGCTAAAAGGTTTTGAAATATAATCATCGGCTCCAATATCTAAACCTCGGATGACATCTTCCTCATCACCCCTGACTGTGAGAAAGATAATCGGAGTTTCCCATTTTTTACGAATTATTTCACATACACTAAAACCATCGGGATGAGGAATATTTACATCCAAGATCATCAAATCTGGTAGCACCTCATCCCAAATATTTAGGGCATCTTTGCCGGAGTGGGCTTGAATTACTTCAAACCCTTCTCGGACAAAAGTGAATGCTAAAATATCTGCTAGTGTTCGATCATCTTCTACAATTAATGTTTTCATTTGAATATCATAAAGCTGTACTAATTTTTACTTTCTTTTAGGCTCATGGTTGATTGTATGATTATGGGGAATGCAGGTTCCAGATCACCAATTTTTTGTTTTTCTTCTGGAGAAATGAGTACTTGTTCTTCAGTAGGATGTGGAAAAACAGCCAGATAACGCGATGCAATTACAAAGACAAAAGCTCCTATACTTACCATTCCTATGGTGATAAATAATTCGATCCAGGTTGGGGCATAGGATCCGGCTGCAAAAGCAACAAGACTGACATTGAATCGGTTTAGCAACAAACTAAAAATTAGTAATAAAGCGGCAGTAAACATTTGCATCGGTTTTCTGCGCACACCCGGCAAAGAAAATAGAATCATGGGAAGTACAATAAAAACTATAATTTCCGTCCAAAACAAGATCGAATATTTGTCACCGCTAAATAGATAATGGCTATTACCGGCGAGAATAATTTCTGCAAAGCGCGCAACAATGTATATTCCGAGAATAATCGGAATTATTTTGGCGATTTTAGCTAATAATCTGGTTTCAAGTTTATGTTTCAAGCCGAAGAAACTCCAGGTGGATTCAACTATCACCATGCCCAACCCGGCGCCCATTGCTGAGATAAAGAAGAGAATAGGCATGATACTTGAATACCAGAGTGGATGAACACGATGTGGCATCAGCACAAATAGCGTCCCCAGTGACGATTGATGCATGGTTGAAAGCACAATTCCCAATATAACCAATGGAACAGTAATTGAGCGAATAATCTTTAATGGAGCCTTCATGTTGAAGCGCTCAAAAACAATTGGAGAGATTTCAAGAGCTAGAACTGTGGCATAAATCATCACACACCAACCTACTTCAAAAAGTGGAGAGTGGATATTCCAGTTATAAAGCATGTAATAGATTCTGTGAGGAAAACCAAGATCTACTGAAATTGCAAAGGCCGCCAGGGCATAGCCCAAAAAACCGGTTAAAACGGTTGGTCGTAAAATCGGATAAAATTCTTTCATGCGGAGAATGTAAACAACACCTGCGATGCTAAATGCGCCGGCTGCCAGGGCAATTCCGCATAAAACATCAAAACTGATCCAAATTCCCCAGCCGCGACCATCGGTTAAACCGGTTGTTACTCCCAGTCCATTAATCCAACGATAAACGACCAGGATGAGTCCCAATAATGAAAGAAAACCAAGAACTAGTGTGCCAAGCCCGAATGGTTGGGATTTTTCATTGCGATTAATTGTTGTCATTTAAGTTCTCCTCTTGAAGCGCAACTTTCATTTTTCTTCCTGTCAACCAATACAGGAAGGACATTAAACTTGCCACCACAACCGCCACTCCTGGAACAGCTTTCATCCAGGGCCAGGTTAATGAGGGCAAGGAACTACTGGTCAAAACTGGTAAACCTAATTTTTCATGAGGAATCTTTGAGAGAATAAGTACAGAAGTACCGCCAACTTCTTCCTCACCATAAACTTTGTCAACATAGTTCAATGGGTCATTCTCAATTTTGGCATGTGCCTCTTCCAACAAATCAGATCGTTTCCCAAATTTTAAAGCCCCAATTTTACAGGCTCCTACACAGGCTGGTATATCTCCTTCAGCGATCCGATCGGCACACATATCGCATTTTTGAACTCTGGGGAAAACTTCTTCCCATTCATATTTTGGTATCTCAAACGGACAGGCAGCCATGCAATAACGACATCCAATACAGATTGTCTCGTCGTAAATTACCGGACCTTCTGGTGTTTTCTTCATGGCGCCTACCGGGCAAGCTGAAACACAAGCTGGATCAACACAATGCATACAGTTACGTTTTACAAAAGAATACACATGTTGATTGTCTTCTTGTTGATAAAGCTTAATGATCGTCCAGTTATCAGCATCTAATTCCGGTTCATTAACGGGGGGTAGATTTCTGCGGCCTTTGCAGGCAGCTTCACACTCTCGACAACCAATACAGGCTTTTGCATCATATAGCATACCGTATGCATTTGCATGACTGGTGGTAGTGGAGCTTTTTGTTTCAGGTAGGATTAATAATCCTGCCATGCCTATTCCTGTTGATTTAATAAATTCTCTGCGGTCCATTGTCATTATCAACCTTCTTTTCTCACTCTAAGTGGTTTTGATTCTTTTCTTTTACTAATTGACTGAATGTTAATGTGCCTAAAATTCCAAGTAAAATGCCAATTATGACGCCGGTAAAACCTACATTCTCAATCGGTGGACCAGCTTGTTTTACTTCTACATTTGGGTAAAGTGTCATTGCTGAAATATTTGCTTCAATGACAGGAGGGGTCATTTTTCCAACTTCATGGATTCCATGACAGTCATAACAGGTAGGTTTATTTGTCAAAGAGGTGGGGTCATAATCTTCTAGTAAGGTAATTGTAGTCCCATGGAAGACCATATAAGTATCCAGAACATTGGATTTCAAACCATATTTTTCCATTACTTCGGAATCGGTATGGCATTTTACACAAACATCAATAGAAGATTTTCGAAATTTATTTTGGGCTGGATCGTTGATCAAATGTACGTTGTGACAATCCACACAATCTGGCATATCTGCTCCTTTTCCTAAGAGGAGACCCTGACCATGAACACTGTGTAAGTAATCATCAAATGCTTGCTCGTGGCAATCAGCACAGATTTGGGCCTGCCAACGCAGAATATTATCTCCGTGTGGGTTGTTTTCATCTAATAATTGTTGCTCATGGGGTTGATGGCAATCAGCACAGAGGGGCGTGTCCAGGTTACCTTCAAGAAAGAGAGCATCATGGATGCTATCCGATACCTGGGCAAATTGTTCCTGGTGACACTTTTGACAGGTGTCATGGTAGCCAACCATATATTCTCTTTTATTTTTCGCTGTGATTTTATCGTGCGGACATGGGAATTCATTATAACCAACATGGCATTCTATACATTGCATGTCCTTGTGAACAGATTGGCGATATTTCGTAAAATCAACCGAAAGGTTGATAATGTCTCCATTAGGAAGGGTTCGCTCCCAATTTGGTTGACCATGACAACTTAAACAATCGGATACTGTTGGAGTAGTCTCCTGAGTATTAACCGGGTAATTTGCAGCAAAGACTCTCTGCGATGAAATTGCCAGAACCACCACACAAATTGTGATACTCAACATTAATAATAACGAATGGTTAAATAATCGCTGTCTCTTCATATTATTCCTTTTTGAGATTCTGGAAATGGTGAATTACCGCCTAGGATTGTTCTACGGTGCCAGAAATTGAATTAAGACTGTTCAGGTTAGATTTGCGAATAGCTAATAACGTAATAAATAATAAGTACAGACCCACGAAGAAAATAATCCAGGCGATTGCTTTGTGGTCTGTTACATATAGTGTGATAGCTGATATTGTTGCGATCACAAATGTGCATGGGCATGAAATTTTTAAAGGTTTAACCTTGACTTTCATTAATCCTAAAAAAATCAAATACCCGATAACTGATAAACCCACTACGAAATAAAACATCACACACCTCGACTTTTTAATAAAATCCCTTTGATTCTTAATCAAATATTAATGGGTTTGTATAACAAAAGCCGTTATAGAGGTGTTATATTCGTGTGACAATATTAATAAATAAATTAGAAAAATTGATGGTTATTGATTGATTAATTTAAGCTCATATCCCAATCCAGGAATATTATCAATCAATAATCGATCTGGAAATGCTTTGTTAATCTTCGTTCTTAACCGGTGAATTAATTGTCTGACCATATCCATATCCCCCCCATTCGGTCCCCAAACATAATCGATAATGATCTCAGGGGTTACAATTTGACCTAAATTGATCATCAGACAATCCATCAATCTTAACTCTAGCCCGGATAATTGAATAGGGGGTTGATTCCCAATTTTTAGTTCATGCCGATTTAAAGATAAAGAAATATCTTCGAATTCTCTGATAGTAGCCGGATTTTTCTTTTGTGTTCTACGCATCACAGCTTTTACCCGTGCAATTAATTGCCGTGGGCTGAAGGGCTTGGTAATATAATCATCTGCTCCCAGGTGAAAACCACCGATGATATCATCTTCATCACTGCGCACCGTTAATAAAATAATGGGAATATCGGACTGTTCCCGGATGCGACGACAAACCTTGAAACCATCTTCTTTAGGAAGGTTGACATCCAATATGATCAGATCAGGATTGTCATTTTCCCAGCGTCGATAAGCTGCTTCCCCATCCTCTGCCAGGATGATTTCAAACCCCTCGCGCTTAAAGGTAAAAGCGATTACATCTGCTAGAGTTCTGTCGTCATCAACAATTAAAACTTTCATTTCTCTCCTGTTAATGGGATTGTAAACCAGAACTCCGAGCCGCCCCCTTTGCGATCACGGACTCCAACCTGACCACCATGAGCCCGGATGATTGCATGAGAAACAGACAATCCCAAACCAGACCCTTTTTGTAATCTACCACTGTTATTCTTCTCAACCACAATGCCGGTGAAAATCTTGTTACGATACACGTCTGGCACGCCTTCTCCCCGGTCCCCGATACATACTTCAATTACTTTTCTCTCTTCTTTTACATCTAAAGAGATTACTTCATCATTTGGGCCATATTTACTGGCATTGGATAACATATTTAAAAGCACCTGATTGATTCGTCTGCCATCTATCTGAACCATTGGAAGATTCGCCGGAATATTTATCTTCAGGGTTTGTCCATATTTCTTTAATAAAGGTTCAATGGTTTGGCAAGCATTATTTATAACCATTTTTAAATCACTTGGTTGCGGGCTGACATGAAAACGACCTGTTTCAATATTTGACCCTTCTAATAAATTGTCAATTAAATTTTCCAGGTTTAATGTACTCAGATATATTGAATTCAACAACTCTTGCGTTTCTGAAGGGGTTAACGAACTAATTTCTTCTGTTAATATCTCAATTGAAGCTGATAAAGCTGTGAGGGGTGTTCTAAATTCATGGGTAATATTTCCCAGGAATGATCCCAATAGATGGCTGAGCGCTTCTTCCTGATTAGCGTCGCGTAATACTAATACCGTTTGCGGTTCTTCTAAAGAGTTCTGAACTAATTCAGCACGCGAAATGGATAAGAGCCGGTTACTACCATCCTTAAGTGTGAAATTTGACCTGATCTTTTCTCCAACAGGTGGGATTAACGAAAGAAAATTTAGATATTGCTCGGATGGTATTAACACATAGTTTATAGATTTTCCAGCAACCTCAGAGGCTTCCCAACCTAAAATTCGGGTCGCACCAGGACTAAAATAAGAGATATCTTCATTCTTCAGGATAATTATTCCTTCCACAATCGATGTGAGCAGTAAATCACTCCAGAGTTTTTCTTTTTGTAAGGAAGTGAGAGCTTCTTCGATCTGAATTCTGGCGTTCTCCAGGACCTGAGATAATTCAACAACTTCCTTCAATTTTGTATCAATATTGATTGGCTCAGAAAGATCTAAATGTTCATAAAGAGTTGCGGATTCAATTAATTTCGCTAAAGGTTTTTGTATTTGTTGGGCTAAAAATGACCCAGCAATGATGGAGCCTAAAAGAACAAATAAAATTACTATTGTCAGATGCAATTCTTGCTGGCGTTGATCTTGCTTAATACTGGTGATATCTAGTGCAACCTCAACTTCAAGACCAGTATTATTTAAAGGAAAATGTGAAATATAATACGTGTGTCCGCCCATGCGATAGGATTTCTGAAATTTGGGATCTAAGGAATTCGACGGCAAAACCCGTAAATTAGTTTTCTCTGATAATCTGCTACCAAAACTATTTGCCAGTACCTGGTCCTGATAGATAATTGAGTGGTATAAGTCACAGGTACTGCACATTTCCATTAGTAGTTGGTCATCTAAATGAATACTTAAGACAATTATGGGCGATTCGGGGTTACCCGCAAGGATTTTATCTCTACGAAGCAACCACGCTTGCCTTTCTCCATTCACTAAAGCTGTCGTGTAAATTAAATTACCTTCCAGATTACAGTTTTGAGTAGGGAGAATATCGCCTGAAAAGGAGATTATTTGACCTCGGTAGTCACAAACGATTATCGTATCAATTTTAGGAATCCCTTTATGAATTTCATCTAAATGGATTTTTAACTGAGATGGATTCTCCAATCCATTTATTGCATCAGACGCCAGATGAGATGAAATAAGGACAACCAGGTCAGTGAGCTTATTTTCCTGGGCCTGATAAAAGGAACTGATCATTGATAGACTTTGTTGCCGTTTTGCGTTTTCCAGATAACGATAATTGATCCCCAAAGCCGTTAAACCAACAATGGTGACACTAATTATCGTGAGAAAAGCCATACTGGCGATTATTTGAGTTCGTAATGAATATGTTTTTAAATTATCCGACTTAAGGTGATTAATACCCACTAAAACTCCTAAATTATTTTCTGAAATTGAAGAAACATCAAATGAATTTAAGTATTTTACAATAAAATTTATAACCAGGAAAACAAATGAGAAATATTGTTAACAAAAAGGCAAAATTCCTCATCTCCTAATGAAAAAATGGAGAAAGTCACAACCTTTTTTATAGAATATTATTTTGTTTTAATTTATTAATTGGATTTCAACAAACCAGGATTTCCTTGGTTTTATTTTGTTCAAAACCGATCTTGATATTTTAATAGCGTTAACGGTATCCGGAGCTAAAGGGCAGGCGCAATAAAAATTTGCGTAATTCGCGCTGCTATTACAGGAAACTTTTGTGAGTTTTAATAAATTTCCTTTTTTCCCACAAATCAATGCTGGGATATCAACTGCTGGATATGTAAATCCAACGCCCATTCAATCACAAACCATAGCGGCAGTCTAAAGTGGTTAAGATGTCCTGGGATCGGCACAAAAAGGAACTGGAAAAACTGCGGAATTTGTATTGCCTATTCTAAACCAGTTAATAAAAAGGTCCGAGAGGGGAAATTCGTGCTTTGATCCTCTCTCCAACCAGAGAATTGGCTGAACAAACTCATCAAGTTATTAAGAACCTGGGTAAACAAACCAGGGTGCGGAGTATGACTATTTATGGAGGTGTCAGTTCTTTATCTCAGATCAACTCGCTTCGTTCCGGGGTTGAAATTGTTGTTGCTTGCCCTGGCCGATTGTTAGATCTTAAACAACAACGGGCTATCAATTTGGATTTTATTGAAATATTGGTTGTTGACGAAGCTGATCAGATGTTTGATATGGGTTTTCTGCCCTCTATTCGACGTATCATTTCATTTGTTCCCTCCAAGCGACAGATCTTATTGTTCTCTGCCACAATGCCAACTGAAATTCGAAAGTTAGCTGCTGAGATGCTGCAAAACCCGGTGACGATTGAGATTAGTATCACAAAACCGATTGATACGATTAACCATATATTTTTTTCATTTGACCAATCGCAAAAACTTGACATGTTACCATATCTCTTAAATGAAAATGATGAAGGGAAAGTAAAGTTTTTTACACGTACAAAAAAACGTGCAAAAAACTAGCTACTCAAATAGCCCAGGCAGGTCACAAATCCACCTCATTGCAAGGCAACTTATCCCAAATCCAACGCGATGAGGCTATGAATGCTTTTCGAAAGGAACAGGTGAATGTTCTGGTTGCATCGGATATTGCTGCTCGCGGTATTGATGTTTCACAGGTTTCACAAGTAATCAATTTTGATATCCCTGATACGGTAGAAGCTTATACCCATCGTACCGGGCGTACTGGACGAATGGAACATCTAGGCAAAGCATTAACTTTAGCAACGCTAGATGATATTCAAATGGTGCGATCTCTTGAAAGATTGCTGGGAGCAAGAATGGATCGGCGTGATGCCAGTGAATGTAATTTAAATAAGAGTTTAATTAACAAGAATATTTATACCCATGATGATCAATCTATGGGGAAAAAAAACGATCTGGTCGGAAAGCCTATCTTCAAAGATATTAATGAAACATAGACAAGATATTTCAACGCTTTGTTTACTAATTTGTAATTTTCTTAGCGACAGTTAGATAGAAGTATAAGTAAAGGTAGCATATCCCCCGGGAATTGCGAATCCTTGAGCAGTAAATAGCTGGAAGACAAAGGTATGATCTCCATACCATTCTGAACCAAAAGCCCAAAGATTAAATTCGACTTTTTCCCCTGGAGCCACTGCCTTGTCTATCGTTGTTTCCAATTGAACCGTTGGCTCACCAACATAGCTGATCAATTTCACTTTTGAACCAGCTTCCCAGGTAATTGTACCTGTGTTGCGAAAGCCTAAGGCGATACCAAAACTTTCATTTCCAACGTATTCGCGTTTATTTTCTGGGTACGAGACAACATACAGCACTGAAGCTGAAATGACAGTTTCCTGGGTGGGTGTATTGGATGGCTCAGGAGTAATTGTTGGGGTAGGGGTGTCTGGTAATGGTGTTGGTGAAGGCGGAATTGGAGTTTGAGTTGGAGCCGGCGTATTGGATGGTTGGAGAAGAGCAACCTGTGTGTTTTGTGCGTTTATAGTTTTTACAACCGCATCAATGATTTCGGCTTCGTTGATTGCGGGTTGAGCGATAGTTGGCTGGGGAGAACATGAAGATATAGAAAGAGTAAGGAAAATAACAAAAATTAAGAAATACCGGTATGAGCGAGAATTAAATTTCAAATTTTTCACCATGATGTTTATGCAATAAGCTTGAATAATACCATAATTTTGACAACTAAAATGGTATCCTGCATAAATCAAAAACGATGAGAAAGAATCTCAGATGAAGATATTAGCTTATTTAGCGCCCGTATCCGTATCCAAAAATGTATTTCTCCATACTTTGGATGAGGAGATCTTTATCCTGAATGCTTATTTTGACAACATCTCCGATACTGATCAATCCAACCAACTTGTTTTCTTCAACCACGGGAAGATGGCGAATACGGGTATTGGACATAAGAGCCATACATTCTTCAATGGTTTCATTCGGAGAAATAACAAAAACATCCTTCGTCATTAATTCACTGACTGGGGAATCGAGATTCATGGTTTTCGTTTTCGCTACTCTTCTTACGAAATCCCTTTCTGAGAAAACCCCGGCAATAGTCTCATCTTCCATTACCAGAACCGCACCGATTCTTTTTTCCGCCATTAATTCTAAAGCTTCAATAATAGGGGTTTCTTTTTTAACCGAAAATATTTCGCTACCTTTTGCTTGTAGTATAGAAGATACAAGATTCATTGTTCCCTCCATGAGTTGAAATTGGTTGATTCTATTTTTCTAAAAATTTCTTAATTGTAAAGAAACAAACCTTAACCCGATTTTATTATTGTTAAAAATCGTTTAGTGATGGAGTAATGAACCGATTTGTCTGAAAGCTAATATATTTTTACAATCTAACATGGAAAAATTCCTACAAGGATTTCTGCAAGAATATTTCGTTTGATGTTTTTATTTTATAGAAATTATTTTTAGAATGCAAATAAAAATCTAAGAAATTTGGTAATTGAGCAATTGTTTTGGTGAGATGGTTGTTATATTGGATAATATAACAAAATTATGATAAAGAAAAAGAAATCTTAAAGTTATACGAAATTTAAAATGTTATCTATATGAGGTTGGCATGATCGGTAGAATGCTGGGACAAGACTGAGAGAGATTCAATGATCTTGTTTTATGAAGATGAAATGGTTCACTTTGGTTGGAACCTCCTCAGGACCACAGAGATGGCTGGACAGTCAATGTCGATGTATGCCTTTATAAAAGGTGAAAGAAGTGTTATGGTTTATTTTATGCCAGATGCAAGTAGAAGAACAATGATTCAGATTATTTTGGGGGATGGGGGATAGAGGATGAAGATAAAATAGAAAAATTGGTAAAATGTAAATGGCATGGATTCTGCAATGGGATATCTATTTCGGAAACATACTATAAAATACATCAAAGGGTGTTTTTGCACATCTTCTAGTTATTGTATCGCAGGCTTTTAATTTATTAAAACTACTGAATTATTTACCAAAATATGAATTTTGAACTAAAAACCCCCACAACGAAAAAAGAGTTTTACAAAACGATCATTTTTCTGATCGCCGCGTTATTACTTGGATTCTTCGCAATTTTTTCATTACGGCAGGAAATAATAAAAGATCAATTATGGCCCTGGGTTTTGTTGGTCCTCTCAATGGTTTTAGCTGGCAGTAATTTAAAAAAAATAGAGCCACTTTTGTTTCACAATAAAATGGAAGTTCAGGATTGTGGAGATTCCAATGCCAACAAAAAAAAATATGGGGTTGGTTTTATCGTTGGATCGATTCTTTTTTCTATCTTTATATTTTTGAAATTGTTTCCGGATTATAACAAATGGCATGGAACATTTGTGCCATGGCTAATTTCTATCTTTTTGTTTTTTGTCGGAAGCGTTTTATTGGGATGTATTGGTAACAGTTCTGAAAGAGTTAAAGCAACTTGGGGGTATTGGCCCGAAGACAAAAAATTTCGAAGATTCGAAATAATTGCATTTTTATTAATTTTCGCTCTCTCAATTTTCTTACGAGTATATAGAATCAATGAAATACCCCCTGGACTTTTTATTGATGAAACGAATGCGGGGCTGGATGCCTTGTATATACTCGAAGGTAGAGATGCGTCTCCCTTTGCAACGGGTTGGTATGGGACACCTTATGGCTACATCTATTATATGGCAGGTGTTATTAAACTCTTTGGTGGTAATTGGATGAGTTTGAAAATAATATCCTTAATCCCGGCTATATTAACGATTCCAGCAATTTATTTTCTTGTGAAATTATTATTCGGTCCTATACCAGGATTAATCGCCATGTTACTAATGGCGATTAGTCGCTGGCACCTTACGATGAGTCGTTGGGGTTGGAATGAACTGGCCCCACCTCTCTTTCTAATTGCGGCATTGTTTTTTTTGGTACGCGGATTAAGAGGTCGGCGGGCAAGTGATTACGCAATCAGTGGAATCATCACCGGATTAATGACTTACACGTATTTGAGTAGTCGTTTGGCTACTTTTACGATTCTTTTATTTATTGTTTATTGGTTTTTAACAGATCCTCTTGGAGTGAAAAAGTCTTTTTTGGCAAGCAAAACAGGAATCCTGATTTTTCTATTATCTCTCACAATCGTTTTGTCCCCGATTCTTGTTACCTATATAACTGATCCTTTTACCTTTAATAATCGTGTTAATGAGATTACGATAATAAGGGACATCAAAGCACAAAATAGCATCGAACCGTTTGTTGACAATCTGTCTGATACGCTAAAATTTTTCCACCAAACAGGGGATCTTAATGGAAGACATAATTTACCTGGCGAACCGATGGCTGATCCTTTTACTGGATTATTCTTAGCAATTGGTGTCTTTTATGCTGTCATTAATTTACGGGATTACCGCTACTTTTTATTGATTACCTGGTTAATTATTGGCTTATCGGCCGGTTTCCTTAGTTTGAATCACCAATCTCCACAAGCTTACCGTACCATTAATGCTTTACCCGCAGCAATGATTTTAGCTGCAGTTCCCATTGATTTATTTGCTCGTTCTTTCAATTTTGCTATTAAACAAGCTAGATTGAAAAGACTATCTTTCCTGGTCAAATATTTACCAATTATTTTTATTGTTAGCATATTAATTGCTGCAACTTTATGGGAAGAAAATACTTACTTTGTCAAACAAGCAAATTCAATCTCAGTTTTGAGTGATTTTAATCCAACCGAGAATGAAATTGCGCGAGAAGTGCTTGAAGCTCACCGTTCTCAAAAGAAGGTTTATGTAAGCCCAAGATTTTATAGCTTTTCCCCATTAAATTTCCTGATGTATGGCGAAGTTAAAGACGAAACGGGTGAGAATACATTAGAAAACCCTCCTTACAAGGCAATTATTCCAGGAATAAATTTTCCAATTCCATTTACCAGCCAGGATGTAGTTATTTTGCTTGACAAAGAATACTATTCTTTATTTAACTATTTTGCGAATATTTACCCGGATGCGCATATCAGCTTGGGTTCACTTCCGAATAATGATCCCCTTTATATGAAAATTGAGATTCCAAAAGAACAAGTAGCCGCAATTCAAGGAGTTATTCAACGAACGAAGGATTCAACCGGTGAAATAAAAGAAAATAAAGTAGACCAAATCGCCTGGCAACCTACAGATAATTTACCTGTTGAAGTTGAATGGTATGGCTATTTACAAATAGAGAATGGTGGGAATTTCAATTTTATATCTGATAAAAATATCGAAATATTGATGGATGATCAGCTCTGGACTGGCCCAAAATATCTGGGGAGAGGTTTTTATTATTTGGTTGTCAAAAATCTTGATGATTTATCAAAACCATTTCAATTGTCATGGAAAATTGATGATGGAGAGGTTGAAGGAATTCCCTTCAATTCGATCTTTAATCTTCCAAGTCAACGAAATGGATTGTTATCCTCTTATTTTAAAGGCATTGATTGGGAAGGTGACCCTGTTTTTCAGCAAATTACTCCATTTCTTCTACTTTCATGGCCAGATCAGTATCCAATTGTTAATGAGAGTTATTTTAGTGCCCGTTTTACTGGCACTTTACTTGTCAATGAGCCAGGGGATTATCAGATTGTCATTGAGGCTGACGATGGAGCACGGCTTTTGATTGATGATGTTGAAGTTGCTGCCGGTTTGCTAGAAGATCAACCTAACGATCTTGAAGTTCGTTTATATTTATCAGAAGGTCAACATAAAATTCAGGTCGACTATTTTCAGACCGGGGGAGGAAGTGTTCTCCGACTTCTTTGGGCAATTGGAGATCGACCATTAACTCCAATTCCGCCAGAGGTATTATTGCCTTATTAATTTATGGTAACTTGAAGAAATGATTAAAATTCGTTTATATTTCAAACAAGAATCCTTGCGTGTGAATTTCATAAACAAAAATATAAGTATTTGTGATCTTATTCTATCTTCTTGGTAAAATGCCTGTTATTCTTAAAAGAATATTATCTGTTTGCAGATTGGGACTTATGAGTCGACAAAGTAATAACAAATCAGATTTAAATTTCATAACAGAAGAGAAATTAGCAAAAAAGCTCAATATTTCTTTGAGGGTGGCTAAAAGAATTCTTGCATTTCGCCCTTTTAAAAATAAATCTCAACTTGACCAAATTTGGGGTCTGGATCTTGAAACGAAACAAAAAATTATTGAACTCTTTGATTTTGAATCAGATCAGAAAGCGAAAGAAAGCACATCTGAGATTGAAGTTGAAAAAAGCGGTCCATTAATAGTAGAAAATCTACAAAATCTATCCCCAGAATTAGCTGATGAGAATGCGAATTTAAACCCAAAAATTTTAGATACATTACCTCAACCGGAAATTGACAACAAAGAAAGATTACTAAAGAACACCAAACAAAAATCTAAACCATCCTGGAAAACAATCATTCTTCTTTTGGCCATTTTTCTTTTAGGGGCTGCGTTTCGCTTTTATGGCATAAACTGGGATGCAAATTTTCACCAACACCCGGATGAACGCTATATGTCCATGGTTGCGGAAGCAATCAAAGGGGTTGATGGCGTCCGCGTTTATTTTGACACACAAACCAGTACTTTAAACCCCCTAAATCATGGTTCCTATACCTATGGGATGCTGCCATTATTTTTAACGCGTATGATTGCCTCCTGGCTACAAATGACACATTATGACAAGATTACATTGGTAGGCCGGGCTCTTTCGGGTTTGTTTGATTTGGCTGTTATTCTGCCACTTTTCCTTTTAGCAGTCCGGTTATATAACAAAAAAGTGGGTTATCTTGCGGCTGTATTATATGCTTGTGCCGTTTTCCCGATTCAGTTGTCCCACTTTTTTACTGTGGATTCCTTTGCAACTTTTTTTGTTGTCTTAAGTTTTTATTTTCTTTTATTAGCGATTCCACTCGATGAACCAGGCCAAAAAGTAAACGGATCAAATAATGTTTACTTTATCTTATTTGGTTTCCTGGTTGGAATGGCGGCAGCCTGTAAAGTAAATACTTTACCAATTTTGGGACTCATTTTTGTTGCTGCAGCAATCTATTTATTTCTTAATCGTAAAGAAGGAAATATTTTTACCCAGAATAAACCCCTCTTCCTGGGCCTTTTTCTAGCTCCTCTAATTGCCTTTATTGCTTTCCGGATTTTTCAGCCTTATGCCTTTAATGGCCCCAGTTTTTCAAATTTTGGAATTAACCCAAGATGGCTGGAGATTATTAAGGAAGTAACCAATCAGGTAGCGGGAAATTCTGAATGGCCACCAAATCATCATTGGACGAATCGCCCGGTTCAATACGCCTGGGTCAATATGGTTTTATGGGGCATGGGTCTTCCTTTGGGAGTAATGGCCTGGTTTGGATGGGGTTGGGCAGGTATAAAAATAATAAAAGGCGATTGGAGGAAACATTTATTTCCATTTGTCTGGGTTTTAGCATACTTCTTGTGGCAAAATATTCAATTTTGGCGTTATATGCGTTATTTCCTGCCAATTTACCCATTCCTCGTTTTATTTGCTGCCTGGGCTTTGGTTGAAATGTTAACCCGAACACAATCGAAGATAAAAAGAATATCGGAGCTTGGAAAGAATTTTCGGCTGCATGTTCATGAGTTTACGCTTAACTGGCAGGGGTATGGCAGCAGTTTGCTTCTTCTATTGGTGGTAGGTGGGACATTTCTTTATGCTTTTGCCTTTACCCGCATTTATTCCCGCCCCCATACCCGAGTCGAGGCATCCCGCTGGATATTGAAAAATATTCCTGGACCATTTAATATATTTATTACCAATCAAGATGAAACAGAAATGTATCCTGTTTCAATTTATAACGATCATAATTTGGAGTTGGGAACACCGCAAATTGTCGATATAAAAATAAAAACTGGCGGAGAATTATCGAAGATCACAGCTCCTAACATTTCAAGACAACAAAATAAATTTCATATTTCTTTTGCTACCAATGAGTCAGGAGAAAATTCTCTTTTTGAAACCTGGGCATCTATGCCTTATCGTAGCGTTGATAATCTGAATTTTATCGAGTTCCCAGAATTTGAACTAGTTGCTGGGCAACCATATTATCTCAAAATTAATTCAGAAGGTGATGTTCAGGCAACTTTTTCACAGATTATTTTCTCAAAAGTGAATGAAGAAGAGCCAGCATTCGTGCTCGATATAAACATGGAAGAAAACCGAATAGATGGGTCAGATTTCCTGGTCGATTTCCAGGTAGATGAAAATATTTGGGTTAATCGACTGGAACTGGTAAATTTTACTCAAGAATTTCAGCCCACTGCAGCGATCTTAAAAGTTAGTATTTTGAACAACCGTGATGAAGAAAACACTTTGGTAGAATCTGAACAACGCATAAATTTCGAAGAACCGGATGCTCATTATTCGGCGGAATTTACCTTTCCCGAAATCTCATTAGACGAGAATGAAGATTATTATCTTAAATATGAACTAGTGGAAGGACCGGCTGTTACGCTCAATGCGGTTCCTTTCACACTTGAAACTTCCTGGGATGACGCTTTGCCATTGAGCGTTGATGGTATCGATGCTTTAGGTGGAATATACAACCCGCTTAACCTGGAACTATATGAGCTGGATAATCTGGAGAAACGGGAAAGCATGATCAGAATCCTGGATGAAAGTGAGTTTCTGGTTATTCCCAGCAATCGGGCTTATGATGCCATGCCACGATTGGAGTTGAGATATCCGTTAACTTTAAGGTATTATCAGTTGCTATTTGACTGTGATTGCAGTTCGAATGCGTTGGAAAACCGCGCATATCATTTGAGCCCTCCTTATACAAGCCCGTTAGGTTTCGACCTGGTGGCGGTTTTTGTGAGCAACCCGAATATTGGTGCGATCCAACTTAACGATCAATCGGCGGATGAATCTTTTACAGTTTATGATCATCCTAAAGTTTTTATCTTTAAAAAATCTGCAAACTTTTCAATTGAAAAAGTAAGAGATGAATTAGAACGGGTTGATTTGGATGCAGTTCAATTCCAGGTTCCGAAAGATTATTTAAAATCAAAAGTCACTCTTCTTCTCCCGGAAGATCGTTTAACCGCCCAGAAGCTCGGGGGGACCTGGTCACAGTT
>DAOUFM010000152.1:0-1716 GCA_034429975.1 Anaerolineaceae bacterium
GAGATCAAGAGCAACGGGCGTCTCAAGCTGACCAAATTAGGCGGCTTCGCCTGGAATGTCGTTGAAGGAGAAGGTGTGACGGTCTTCACGCTCACAGGAAAGCAAATCCGCGGCTCGTTTTTACTGGTGAAATCTTCCTCACACGTTCATGGAGCTGCCACCGGCGATGCCAAACGGGATGATGATGCGATGGAAGTGCGCCTGGACGCCCTCACCCACAACGCCGCAGAGACACGCGCCCTGGGCATTCAGGTTGGCGATTTCGTGGCCTTTGACCCGCGGATAGAGGTGAGCAATGGCTTCATTCGCAGCCGGCACCTGGATGATAAAGCCTGTGTTGCTAACCTGGTTTGTGCTGTCAAGGCACTGCACGATGCCGGTCTCCAGCCAGCCCAGACCACCTACCTGCTGATCAGCAACTATGAGGAAGTTGGGCACGGTGCATCCGCTGGAATCCCGCCAGAGGTGGAGGAGCTGGTGGCAGTGGATATGGCTGCCATCGGTGATGGGCAAAATTCGGACGAATTCCATGCCTCCATCTGCGTCAAAGATTCAGGTGGTCCGTACCATCACGGGCTTTCCACCCACCTGAGAAACCTGGCAGAACAGCACGAGATCCCGTACAAAGTTGACATCTACCCCTACTATGGCTCGGATGGAGAAGCCTACTGGCGCGCCAGCGGCGATGTGAAAGTCGCCCTGATCGGCCCCGGCGTGGACGCCTCGCACAGCTACGAGCGCACCCATATGGATGCGTTAGTAGCTACCTCGCAGTGGGTGCTGGCGTACGTGCTGGGATGAGGGGGTTCAGAATAAATATAAATCGAAGGGAATAGGTATCAATATAAATATTATCAATAGAAAAATAAGAACTGCTCTTTCTTCAATTAAGAATCTATTTACAAAATATCGATTCGAATTCTTTCTTATTCTAAGCCTTCGAATTTTATACAGCCTATGGTTGGCAATTATTTGGGTAATTGTCGATAAATATATTCCACTTACTAAAGAAGTGCTATGGGAGACATATTATAACCTTACTCAAAGCACTACTTTGATAGGGCGTGCGTTTATAGATGTTTGGTTACGTTGGGATGCGGTCCATTATATGAATATCGCCAGGTTTGGGTATCAAGGAGTAGGTGTTGCTGATACTGTATTTTTTCCTTTATACCCATATTTGGTAGGTGGAATATTTAGATTAACGAATATTAATGTTACTTTAATTGGAATTTTGGTTTCATCGATTGCAACGTTCTTCGCATTGGTCTTTCTTTACGAGCTTGTTATGGAACTCTTTAAAGATAAAGATCTGGCGAAATATTCAACTATTTGCCTGGCATTCTACCCAACGGGTTTTTTTCTGCACGCTCCATATACTGATGCACTTTTTTTGGCATTATCAATTGGAAGCATTCTCTTTATGGTTAAGAAAAGACCGATAATCGCAGGGCTATTTGGTTGCGCGGCTGGATTAACAAGAGCCCAAGGAATTTTACTATTAATTCCGATGATTGTTATGCTAATTCAAAATTTTTTTACTACTAAAAAAAACTTGAATTGGAAAGAGTTTGTCGGTATCATCCTCACAATACTTGGGTTTGCAGGATATTCATATTGGCGAATGCAATCAGGCTTAGATAACTTTTTTACTTCCTACCAAACGCTTTCTAAAGCTGGGTTTCGTTTTCCACTGACTAATTTGTTTTTGGGTTT
>DAOUFM010000153.1:0-1540 GCA_034429975.1 Anaerolineaceae bacterium
GTGTTTGCTTTGTTCGTTGCTTTTGTCAGTCTTTTGATGGACATTCTTTACGCCTTCATTGACCCCCGTATCCGTTACTAAAGAGAAATTGAGAGAAAAAGCTATGTTATCGAAAAATGAAGAGAATAATCTGAAGACTGAAAATGTGCCGGATTGGATGCTCGATCTGGATCGGGTTGGTTTCGTGCGGCGGCTTTTCCTGGCGCGTAAGTGGTACGGTGGCGATTGGTGGTTTGTGGTCATCAGCGCTTTGTTACTGGTTTTTATCATTCTTATTGGCGTCTTTCCGAAATGGTTTGCCCCCTATGACCCAAAAGCCGAAGTCGGACCTTCCCTGTTGGCGCCCGGTCAGGCACCGTCACAATTTGTCCTGGTTGCTCAGACTGCCAAAGGAGATATCCATTTAGCGGATATTAGCGACAAGAAAAACAATATCGGTTTCATCATCGGCAGTCCTGCCAGCCAAGCTTTACGTGAGGCCTTGGCAGAATTGAATGCCGAGGCACCTAAAGGGGTACGCTACCAGCCACGGCAGCGGCGTTATGAAACGGTGGAAGAAGCTCTGCAGGCGTTGGACGCCGGTGACATTGACGGTTTGGTCATTTCTCCCAGTGAAATGGGGGATGGGTTGGATGCCTTCCCGGATCTGGAAATCGCCGGAACACTGCGGGAAGAGGGCAGCAAGGGCTTTGTGATGGGCACCAACCAGATCGGACAGGACATCCTGAGCCGCATCATTTGGGGCACGCGCATCGCGTTAATTGTTGGCATCAGTTCGGCGCTGATATCATTCGTGGTGGGGGTGCCGTTGGGGTTGTTCAGTGGTTTCATTGGTGGCCCAATCGATCGCATTCTGACACTGTTAATGGACAGCCTTTATTCCTTCCCGGGGCTTATTTTAGCCATCTCTATCGCGGCTGTGTTGGGGCCAGGAATTGGAAACATCATCGTCTCCATTGCGGTCTTGTACGTGCCGACTTATTTTAGAATTGTGCGTGGGCAGACCATGCAGGTAAAGGAAGAATTGTATGTCGAGGCGGCCCGCAGCCTGGGCGCGAGCTGGTTTACGATTCTGAGAAAATATATCTTCCCGAATGTGATTCCTTCGGTGGTGATTATCTTCTCGGTCAACGTGGGCGATGCCATTCTTACAGAAGCAGGCCTGAGCTTCCTTGGCTTTGGACTGCCGCCGGATA
This sequence comes from Anaerolineaceae bacterium, assembly GCA_034429975.1. GTDB lineage: Bacteria > Chloroflexota > Anaerolineae > Anaerolineales > Anaerolineaceae > UBA6170. Next base: position 1,197 of record DAOUFM010000153.1, read on the forward strand.
CCCCCGATTGGGGCATCGATCTGGCACGCGGGCAGGATTACCTGCGACGTGCCTGGTGGCTGATCACCTATCCAGGTTTGATGGTTACGCTGGTTACTCTATCATTCAGTATGCTGGGCGAAAGTTTGTCTGAGATTCTAAACCCGCGCCTGGCGGAGCGATAAGCTTATGGACGAAAACGAAGTTTTAATGCAGATTAAAGATTTATCGGTTACTTACGAAACCCGTTTAGGGCCGGTAAGTGCGGTGGACAAAATTTCCTTTGATATTTACAAAGGTGAAATTTTAGGGCTGGTTGGAGAGAGTGGCTGCGGAAAAAGCACCATGGGCAAGGCTCTGATGCG
>DAOUFM010000154.1:0-5328 GCA_034429975.1 Anaerolineaceae bacterium
ACGAAACCCGTTTAGGGCCGGTAAGTGCGGTGGACAAAATTTCCTTTGATATTTACAAAGGTGAAATTTTAGGGCTGGTTGGAGAGAGTGGCTGCGGAAAAAGCACCATGGGCAAGGCTCTGATGCGTATGATTCAACCGCCCGGCTATATCAGCGGCGGTCAGTTAATCTTCGAAGGCGAAGACATCATGACCTATGACGAGAACAAGATGCGCGATTTTCGGGGACGCAAAGTCTCTATGATTTTCCAGGATCCCATGACCTCGCTCAACCCAGTCCAGCGGGTGGATGAACATATCGTTGAAGCCATTCAAATCCACGAGCCAAAAACCAAGGTGGAACAGGCACTGGAACGGGCAACCATTCTGCTCCAAAAGCTGGGCATTCAGAAAGACCGGATGACCAGTTACCCACACCAACTCTCGGGTGGGATGCGCCAGCGGGTGATGGTTGGCCTGGGGCTGGTGTTGAACGCCAACCTGATCATCGCAGATGAAGCTACCACCTCTCTGGACGTGATCGTGGAAGCCAAACTAGCTGATCAGTTGAAAGAGATCCGCGATGAATTCGGGGTCTCTCTGTTAGTTATCACGCATAATATTGCCCTGGTAGCCGAACTGGCTGATCGCGTAGCTGTCATGTATGCCGGTCATATCATGGAACTGGGCACGGTGGAAGAAATCTTCGATAAACCGATGCACCCTTATACCGAAGGCCTGCTCAATTCGGTTCCGACTATCAAGCTGAATGAGCGCGAAGTGTTGTATAAAATGGGCGGCGAACCGCCCAACCTGACTCACCCCCCCAGAGGCTGCCGTTTCCATCCGCGTTGCCCGAAAGTGATGCCAATTTGTAAGGTACAGGAACCGGATTTCCAGCAACTGGAAGATGGCCGTTATATGAAATGCTGGCTTTATCAGGATCACCCCGAACAGCCGTCTGATTCAACCGAGGTGACCTCATGAGTAATTCGCAGAACAAGAAACCAAATGAATATCTGGTTGAAGTCAATCATCTGAAGAAATATTTCCCGGTGCAGACCAACCTGATCGACCAGCTTTTTACCAAAAAACTTGAATATGTTCACGCTGTGGATGGGGTTAGCTTCAAGATTCGCAAGGGCGAAGTGCTGGGGTTGGCAGGCGAGAGTGGCAGCGGGAAGACCACCATCGGGCGAGTGGTGATTGGGCTCGAGCCGAAAACTTCCGGTGACGTCTTTTTCGATGGCGTTGATCTTTCAAAATTGAAACGAGAAGAATTGCGCCGCCTGCGCCAAAGAATGCAGGTTATTTTCCAGGATCCACTGGCATCCCTGAACCCGCGGATGTCGCTGGGAGATTCGGTGATGCAGGGCCTGAAGATTCACTACCCAGAAACTGCCAGCCAGCACCGCGATATTACCCTGGAGATGATGGAAAAAGTGGGCTTATCGCCAGCGCGCTTTTACTTCAACAAGTTCCCACATCAGATTTCCGGCGGACAGCGCCAACGGGTGGTGATCGCCCGCGCGTTGATCACCAAGCCTGATCTAGTGCTGGCAGATGAACCCATCGCCATGGCAGATGTGAGTGTGCGCGCCCTGCTGCTGGACTTGATGGTGCAGTTGAAAGAGGAAATGGGTCTAACCTACCTCTTCATCACCCATGACCTGGCAACCGCCAAATACATCTGCGATAATATTGCCGTATTATATTTGGGGAAAATGTCTGAAATTGGAGCATTGCGGGATGTATACACCACCCCCTTGCACCCGTACACGCAGGCTCTGATGGCAGCCGTCCCGGTGCCCAACCCGCATGATCGTCGTACCCAACCGATGCCGGAAGGGGAAATCCCCAACCCGATCAACCCGCCTTCGGGCTGCCGTTTTCATCCGCGTTGCCCGTTTGCCCGGCCGATCTGTGCCGAGAAAGAACCGGAATTGCGCGAGATTTTGCCCAACCACTTCGCTGCCTGTCATTTTGCGGAGGATTTTAAGTAATAGGGTTCTTTTTGATCCAAAGAAGCTCGGTTATCCCGGGCTTTTTTGATGTGGAAAGCTGTGGAGATGGTGAAAGGGGCTATCATTTATAATTTCAGGAATGAACTTGGACATGCTGCCTTTCTTTCACATCCGTAAAGCCACCAGGGTGGATAAAAACTTTATCCATCAACTCATTCACCAGGTTGGGATCAATCCGTTGGCATTAAACTGGCGGCGCTTTGTCATTGCAGTGGCGGAAAATGATGTTCGTGTTGGTTGTGCCCAGATAAAAAACCATCATGACGGATCAAAAGAACTATCCTCTTTGGCAGTTATCCCGACCCACCGGCAACAGGGGGTGGCGCGTGCATTAATTGAAGAATTGCTAAGAAATCAGCAACCACCGGTGCACCTGACTTGCCGGGGTTCGTTATCCCCTTTTTACGTGCGCTTTGGTTTTCACGAAGTTCAAAATACCCATGAGATGCCCATTTATTTTCGGAGAGTCAAGATTGTCTTTGACTGGCTGGATCACCACAAATGGGCTGAAAGGGTGGCAATTATGCGTTGGGATGGCGCTGAAAACCAGCTATTGCAGCTCTGACCCTTCCGAATAGGGTGGAGCAGGGTTCTTGCAGATCGATCCATCGCCATTTTTGTTGGCGTGGTAATCATAAGCCTGCCCATTGGCGGAAAGGACTACACGGTAACCGTCTGTCAGCACCTGCAGGTAAGCCATACCGGGCTGCGGGCACCCCAGGCTGGAATCCGACCAGGTGACCGCGGCAGCGCTGAGCAATTGAATTTCACCCGGATCGAGCGATAATTGATCGGACAGGAGGGCAATGGCTTTGCGAGCAACAGCTTGCAGGCTGGCAGGTAAATCATCAATAGAAATGGGGGTCATCTCAGGCGGCTCCTTTTCAACAGGTGGTCCAGGGGTGAGTTGCTCCAGATTTTTCGGCAGTTCCTGCGTTGGCGCTGGCTGGCTGGGAATCGCAGCAGCCGGGGTATCAGCGCCGGGCTGGGTTGCCAAAGGCGGCGGGATCTGCTCAACCATACAGGCAGAGAGGAGCATGGTTAGCAGACAAAGGATGGAGAGTAGGAGTTTTGTGTTCATGGAGTTAAGACGAAATGTTTGTTAATTTAGTTCCGGGAGAATAGAGAAAATGAGTTTACGAGTGGCAGGCAAAAATCCGTAGGGGCACGGTCCTTGATCTGCCCCGGGGGTGCGGAGATCGGCCATCCGCGAACCCCCAAAGGGGGCAAGATAAGGACACGAATTCTCGAATGAGAATGTTGTGCATACTATGTAGTTGGGGAACGTAGGATTGGTAAAAAATTGTCCTGGTTGTTGGTGCCCTGCCCCTACCTACTCAAAACTCCCTCCTCAAAACTAATCCCCCCCCAAGCTTCCCTCAACCTGCGATAACTGACCGCCAGATCTTCCGGCAGGACGCGCGTGCCGGCGGTGACTGTCATGAAATTGCTGTCGCCACGCCAACGCGGAACGAGATGGATGTGGAAATGGGCGGCAATGCCGGCGCCGGCATCTTCGCCGATGTTAGCGCCCAGGTTGAAGGCGTGCGGCTGGTAGACTGCGCGGATCACGCGGGTGGCAGTGTTGATCAGTTCCATCATCTCAGCCCGTGTTTCGGCGTTCAGGTCCTCGTAGGATGATCGGTGTTCGTAGGGCAGCACCATCAGGTGCCCGCTGGTATATGGAAAGCGGTTGAGGATCACAAACGCGGTTTTCCCGCGGTGCAGAATGAGGTATTCTTCATCTTTATCTTGCTCACAAGCGTGACAGAACACGCATTGTGGTTCATCCGATTTATTGCTGATATAGTGCATCCGCCAGGGCGACCAGAGATAATCCATAGCTTGCCTCTCGAAAAAGATTAAGTAGATTGTAACAGATAAGCTCCAGTTGGAACTCAATTCTTTCCTCCCTCGCAGCGAAGATAAGCGGATTTCCAGAATTAATTGATTGACACCATGGCGGTTGTTCAGTATGCTTAAGCGCATGCCTGAACAAATGAGTTTCTTCGGACCCCGGGTTTTAACCGTCAGCGGGATGACCCAATATCTGCGATCATTGCTGGAAAGCGACGAAATCCTGCGGGATGTATGGGTGGAAGGGGAAGTTTCCACGCTCTCCCGCCCAAGTTCCGGGCATATTTATTTCAGCATCAAAGACAGTTCCGCCACCTTGAAATGTGTAATCTGGAAGCAAAGAGCCATGCACCTGCGATCCGCGCTGGAAACCGGCATGGCTGTGGAAGTACACGGCTATTTGAGTGTCTATGAGGCTGGCGGTTCTTATCAGTTATATGTGGATGCGGTGCGCATGGCCGGCGAGGGTTTGCTCTTTCAGGAATTCATGCGCTTGAAAGCTCTGCTGGAGGCGGAAGGACTGTTCGACCCGGAAAGAAAACGCCCAATCCCGGATTTCCCTCACAAGATCGGGATTGTGACCTCATCCAGCGGGGCAGCCTTGCAGGATATGCTCAATACCTTGGCAGGACGTTTCCCCTTGGTGGAGGTCATCCTGGCGCCGACAACGGTGCAGGGCGATGAGGCGCCCCTAAAAATTGTGCAGGCGATCCGCGGCCTTAATCAGCGGCTGGATATGGATGTGATCCTTCTGGCGCGCGGCGGAGGCTCGCTGGAAGATTTGTGGGCCTTCAACGATGAACGTGTGGTGCGCGCCATCGCTGAATCGCGCATTCCCATTGTGACCGGCATTGGACATGAGACCGACACCACCCTGGCGGATTATGCCGCCGATTTACGCGCTCCCACCCCAACCGGTGCAGCCGTATTGGCGACCCCAGATAAAGAGGATCTATTTCAAAACCTGGTTGCGTTGCAGTCGGAGTTAAATGAAGTGATGGATCGAAAAAACCGCCAGATGAGACAGGAATTGCAGGCAGAGCAATCCCGGCTGGCTTTCCTTTCCCCTTTGAACCGGATACACAATAATCAGCAGCGGCTGGATGAAACCTGCTCACGCATGGAACGGATACTCAACCACCGCTTCAACCTGGCTCATTCGCAGATGCATGGATTACAGGCACGTTTAAAGGCGCTTAACCCGATTCAGGTACTGCAAAGGGGCTATGCGATCGTGAGTGATGATCAGGGGCGGATCGTCAGCAGCGTCAGCGGGGTAAAAACAGATGATGCGATTAAAGTGCGGCTCTCAGACGGCTCGCTGGATGCACGGGTGAACCGGAAAGATAATACTCAATTTTCAATCGTGTAATAGCAAAAGAAAATGATTCAATCTTTACCTGTTGGATACAGTTCTGAAATTACGCCATATCCTTTCCATGGTTGCGTTCTATCCCGTGTTTCCTCGG
>DAOUFM010000155.1:0-2262 GCA_034429975.1 Anaerolineaceae bacterium
GAGATCAAGAGCAACGGGCGTCTCAAGCTGACCAAATTAGGCGGCTTCGCCTGGAATGTCGTTGAAGGAGAAGGTGTGACGGTCTTCACGCTCACAGGAAAGCAAATCCGCGGCTCGTTTTTACTGGCGAAATCTTCCTCACACGTTCATGGAGCTGCCACCGGCGATGCCAAACGGGATGATGATGCGATGGAAGTGCGCCTGGACGCCCTCACCCAAAACGCCGCAGAGACACGCGCCCTGGGCATTCAGGTTGGCGATTTCGTGGCCTTTGACCCGCGGGTAGAGGTGAGCAATGGCTTCATTCGCAGCCGGCACCTGGATGATAAAGCCTGTGTTGCTAACCTGGTTTGTGCTGTCAAGGCACTGCACGATGCCGACCTCCAGCCAGTCCAGACCACCTATCTGCTGATCAGCAACTATGAGGAAGTCGGGCACGGTGCATCCGCTGGCATCCCGCCAGAGGTGGAGGAGCTGGTAGCAGTGGATATGGCTGCCATCGGTGATGGGCAAAACTCGGATGAATTCCATGCTTCCATCTGTGTCAAAGACTCAGGCGGTCCGTACCATCACGGGCTTTCTACCCACCTGAGAAACCTGGCAGAACAGCACGAGATTCCGTACAAAGTTGATATCTACCCCTACTATGGCTCGGATGGAGAAGCCTACTGGCGCGCCGGCGGCGATGTGAAAGTCGCCCTGATCGGCCCCGGCGTGGACGCCTCGCACAGCTACGAGCGCACCCATATGGATGCGTTGGCAGCTACCTCGCAGTGGGTGCTGGCGTACGTGCTGGGATGAGGGGGGACTAGGAAGAACTCCATGACTAAATGAATATGATAATGATTAATAAAAGATTGAGAATATTTGTCTTATTGATTATTATTTTTTTATTTGGATTCATTGCATTTTTATTAGCTCCGTCACAAAACGTTATTGGAACAGGTGATTTTCGCCCTTATTGGAGTGCCACTTATCTTTTATCCCAAGGAAAAGATTTTAGTAATTTAAATTTAATGGATCAAGTGGAAAGACAATTAACTGGATGGGACGAACAGTTCACTATGATGGCATGGTTCGCTCCTACAGGCATGTTCGTATTATTACCGTTTACTATCTTACCATTTGAAAAAGCAGCATTTTTGTGGCTATTGATCAATATACTAATTTTATCTGTAACAGCAATCATCTTGTGGGATAGAACAAAACAGAAAATATGGGTTCCGCTTTTAATTATTTTTTGTTTTCCAATGACCTTGCTATCCCTTTATGTAGGACAAATTAATATTCTTGTTCTATTTGGATTGGCAGTTTATATTTCTCTATCAAATTCAAAGTATCAATATTTACGAGGTGTATGTTTAGCATTAATTACCATCAAACCACATTTAGTTATTTTGACCCTGCCATTAATAATATTGGATTGTTTATCTAATAAACGATGGAAAGTGCTGATTGGTTTTTTTGGATCAATATTATTTTCCTCAATAATTTTGACTTTATTTTATCCTCCTTGGCTACTCAGCTTTTGGAAACTTATTACATCGGGGATGAGTAGTATTCGAGAAACACCGACATTGAGCGGTGTAATAGCCTTTATAACAGGCAAAGGATGGGGACGATGGATTTGGGTTTTAGGTATAATTCTTCTACTGATTATTTGGACTTTTAAAAAAGAAAACTGGAAAATCGATAATTGGGTATATCTTTCTATTCCTTTAAGTCTTATAGTTTCACCAATTGGTTGGGGATATGATCAAATCATTCTTTTAATTCCATTACTATTTCTTCACAAAGTGGTTCTAAAAGAAAAAGTTAGAAAACTTTCAATAATTTTGTCACTTTTCACAATCTCTATTTATATTATTATCCTGGTAATGAGGGTTCTTAATCCAAACGAAGTTTGGTTTTTCTTTGTCCCATTTTTATTTTTATTCTTTTATTTGTATTTAACAATAGAATTTGAATCTATTTTTATATCAGCTAAAAAAACAATAAATCTTTTTTTCGGCTAACAGATTTTGGATAATTTTTAGTAATAATTAAATTATTCTAAAGTATTCAGGTTTTTTTCTCATAAATTTGCTGTAATGATAAATAAATACTATTAGCTTTTGGTAAATTTTCTTTTTTTAAAAGTTTTTTAGAAAAAAGATAATTAAATAATCGGGCTGAATGGTTCACATGAAAAAAATTGTATATATTGTTAATTGATAAGGATATGGTAAATTGATAAATAGGTTAAAAAAGTGAATTATCATT
>DAOUFM010000156.1:0-2103 GCA_034429975.1 Anaerolineaceae bacterium
TGTGAATGATGGTCTTCCCACCCTCGGTGATCACAAGTTTCAGGCCGTCCTGACCGGAATAAAAAACCTTTGATAATCCGTTCAGGTTGACTGCTTTGAGGATTTCATCTGCTTCTGTTCCCTTTACTGGGACGCTGCCCATCTTTAATTTGTCATACAGTTTAGGAACTGCATAATCCAGCATACCTTTCAGAATATCGGGCAGGCTGGTGCCCATATCTGGGCCATTCTTGGAAACCCCATTGAAAAACCCAGTTCCTTGCTGGAGCGCTTCTAGCAGCAGGCGCTTCAATCGTTCCTCATGTCGGCCAGCTTCTAACTTTTCGCTGGCCAGGCTGCTGGAATCATCGGCGTTCAGCTTTCCTTGCGCTCGAAGCTGGTCATATTTTGCCACCATCTGGCGTGATCGTGAAAGCTCCACAACCCGATCATCAATATCATCTGATAAAGCAGCGATCCAAAATACCTGACGGGGTTTCTCGCGGCTTTCATTTCGAACAAGTTCCAAATTCGCCAAAAGGCTTTTAGGTTCATCTTCAAGTCTGAGCTCAATCGGAATCTCGCCTTGAGCAATGCTGCGTCCTTCCCAGCCAATGTCGAGTTTGAAAGTACGTTTCTCCATCGTATAACGGCTGAGGCTTGGCTCACTGAAACTCGTTCTGAACATGTCTTCAATAATGTCACGCCGTTCTTTAGGAGTGGGGCTGATACTGTTGCGTTCCACCGTCCAGTTCTTTTCTTGATCAGTCAAAAGCTTCCAGCCATCCTCGGTTTGGCGAATGAATTGCTTCTCATGCAGCAGCCCAATAGCCCGTTCAACCTCAGGCAAGCAGCTTCCGGCATCCACCGCATTGAAGAGTAAAGCTGCAAGGTTTTTCTCTGTACGCGGCACGCTGCGGACAAACTCCAATAAAGCAATCGCCTTGGCCACTTTGAGGGGCCAGGCATCTTTGGGCCACATGATGGCAATATCACGAATATCATCCTTTCGCTGCGTCGGCAAGTTTTCGCCGATCAAGTCAAAAATCCGGTCAATAGATACCAGGTTGCCAACGGCCGCGTCTGCCAAAGCCGTTCGTTCACTGACCAGCATTTCATAGACCTGCTTGATGATGGTTCGGTTGCTGCCGCCGATGTGACGCGGCGCCCCGGCCTGCAATCGCATGCCTGATACGATATCAATGGATAGCTCAATAAAGTGGGGCAGGTAGGGGTAGAACTGGATAAAATCCTGCTCACTGAAATCAAAACTGATTTGTGAACGCTCTGGGGATGTGTGTGCCTTAATTTGGCTGTGATAATCCTGATACATTTTGCGAAGTACGGGTTCAGCTTCTGCCTTTTTGTTCAATACGCGCCTGGTGGCTACTTCACGGATATCAGCCGGAGCCATATCCACCCGATAGCGAAAACGATCCTGTAGTTTAGCAAGCTGCACCCGTTTGTCATCAATTGCGGCGACCACCTCATCCAATTTCTCTTGTGAGGTGACAATGATCCAAACCGGTGCAACAGCCTTATTTGCCTGAACGCGGTTCTTACCTTCTTTACCATATTGCTCAACCACAGCGCGCAAGTTCTCAATTTTTTCACCGCTACGCGCCACATATTGTCCTACCTCATCGATGACGAATACGATGGCTTTTCCAGGACTGCGACGGGCAGAAAGCTCAAACGTCCGATCCACCAGGGTATTAATGGTGATATCTGCATTTGGATTGAAAGACAACGCCCAGGAATCGGGATTAGGATAAGTCTTCGAGTCCAATTGATTCATCACAGCACTGGTGCGCAAAACCTTTTGGGCGCCTTTACGAACCATTTGCCAGACTGCATAATCTGCGGCATTGATGCCTGCCAATGTTGCCGGAATGGTTGTTTCACCCGTGTCGCTTACATTGATTTGATCGCGGTAAAACTCAGCGCATATTTTGACGAATTTGCTTAACCGTTTTTCTGCTTCCAATTCAATTTCTAGGTTAGCGATGTCGTAATCCTGGGCATAATCCAGTTCACGCAACAATACGGTGTACATGATCTCGGCAATCGTTTCAGTCGAGCGCCGGACTGCGCGATCTACCTGGACATCAAACAATATCGTTT
>DAOUFM010000157.1:0-9381 GCA_034429975.1 Anaerolineaceae bacterium
TTCAAGGTTGCGCCAGCATCCAGCCCTTTTTGAATATAAGCGCTGATGGTTTTGAACTGGTTGCCATCAATGATCGGTCCTAGATTAGTCTCCAGATCGAGCGCGTGCCCAATTTTCTGGGTTTTCGCCATTGCAATCATCCGATCCAGTACTTCATCAAAGATCGGGCGTTCGAGATACAGGCGACTTCCAGCCACACAACTTTGCCCAGTGTGCCCGAAGGCGGCGTAGAATGCACCGGGGATGGCTTTGTCCAGGTCAGCATCTGCAAAGATTGTGTTGGGTGCCTTGCTGCCCAGCTCCAGCGAGAGGCGTTTAATACTGGCAGCCGAATTCTGAATAACCCGTTTTCCTACCTCGGTTGAACCAGTGATCTGTACCTTGTTGACCAGGGGATGCGAAGAGAGGGCATCACCGACCAGACCGCCCGGCCCGGTGATTACGTTCAGCACACCAGCCGGCAGCCCGGCTTCCAGCCCCAGTTCACCCAGGCGCACGGCTGCCAGCGAGGTAACCGAAGCCGGTTTGACAATCACCGCGTTCCCGGCTGCCAGCGCCGGCCCAACTTTCTGGGTGAAGTGGATCAGCGGGTAATTCCAGGGAATAATGATCGCGATAACGCCGACTGGTTCGCGGCGGGTATAGACAAAATGATCTGGGATGGAGACTGGCACGGTTTCGCCCGTCAATTTGCTCGGCCAGCCCGCCCAATGATAGATGTTCCCAGCGGCGGCTTTGGTATCGATATAGCGGGTGTGATGAATCGGTTTGCCATTGTCCAGCGATTCGAGCTGACTTAATTCGTCGGCATGTTCTTCGATCATCTGAGCAAAGCGCCTTAAAATGCGTTCGCGATCGTTAGGCAGCATGGTTTTCCAGAGCCCCTCTGCAGCTTTGTGTGCAGCTAACACCGCACGGTTGACATCATCGGTATCGCCACTGGATATTTCCGCCAGCAAAGTGCCGTCAGATGCATTGAAGGCTTTAAAAGTCTTGCCGCCCAGAGAGGGCAGCAATTGCCCATCCACTACCATTCTGATCGGGCTTTTTCGTAAGAACGACTCCACGTCGGGATGGATTTTTTCTAACATGTTAACCTCCTATTCTGTTAACTCCTTAAACATTTCTTTCATTTTTTCGAACACCTCAGCTTCGGTGGTGGAGGGGCGGAATTCCATGCCGATCAGACCATCGTAGCCCAGTTCTTTGAGTTTTTTCACCAGGTTTGGATAATTGATTTCACCTGTGCCGGGCTCGTTGCGGGTGGGGACGTCGCCGATATGGAAGGTGGGATACAGCCCCCAGTATTTTTCCATGCCATAGATTAGGTTGCCAGCGTTACGCTGCTGATGGTAACAATCGAAAGCCAGGCGGAATTGCGGATGATTGATGCGTCGCACCCAATCGGCTGCCAGTTCGTGGTCACGCACCAGAATGTCGCCCTGAATAGGGTTCTGGTTGAGACATTCAACCCAGACTTCCACGTTGGTCTGTTCTACCATCTTCATGATCTTTTCAGTTTGATCAAGCAAGTTGGCGTATTGGATGGCCTGGGAATAATTGCCGGATAAGCGTCGCGACCATTCCTCGTCGTTGGCTACGTCGATCTGGTTGGAGAAGATGAAGAGGTGCTCCACCTGATGACGTTCCGCCATTTCGAGCGATTCTGCCCAGGTGCGAAGCGTTTTTTCGTTATCCGCCGGGTCTGCCAGCGAGCCCATGTCATGGTCGAAGGTCGAATTGAGGATGCTGCCGTGCCGTTTGCACTCTTCTGCCAGCCCGGCAACGTCGATCAGGCGCCAGCACCACACGTCCAGCCGTTTAACACCCAGTTGCGCAAAAGGCTGTACCCGTTCAATCAAGGGGCGATCGGTGAACCAAAAATCAAGATAACCAGTGAATTCCATTTTTTACCATCCTTTATCATAGTTGATTACGCGGGAGATTGTAAGTTATATGTAGAACAATTCATACCTGAAAACACAAATTTCTAGCAATTTGGTTATTAAATGTTCGTGAAAAAGGCCACTTTTAAAGGAAGAAAGCAGCTAATGAAAGCGTGCCGGGGCGTACTCCTGTAGTGATACGGGCGGGGTCTGATCGTTCAACATCAGCGCCATCCATTCGCTCAGGAGCGGCACGGTGGTGATGGTGATCACCAGGCTGGTGCCCACGAAGAGGTTATCTACACCTGGCACCCAGCCGATCAGTGGTTCTTCGTCGGGGGTGAAGGAAGTGGGTCTTCCCCAGCAACGCACCAGCCGTACTTTGCTAAGGAAGGGGTACAAACGGAGCAACTCCCGGCTAAGGGAGGTGACACCCCAGGCGCTCACCCCTTTGGAAAGGTGCTGGCTCTGGGTGACTGCTTCGGAGATGTCCAGGGTGCCATTTAATTGCGGGTGCACCCCAATGGCGACCGCACGGGCTTTGCCGTGGATGGTCTCATAGAAATCCGCCAGTTCAACATTGTGATGGATACGAGCTGGGATCGGTTCGGTCACAAAAGCTTCGGCATGGGTGAAGTTCACCGGGACGGAGACCCCCGCTAATTCGGTGACCTTCGACGTCCAGGCACCCGCCATGACCGCTACTTTGCCAGCCTGATAAATCGTATCACGTGTGCGGACGGCGGTGATGCGGTTGCCTTGTACATCCATGCCGGTCACCCGCGAGCGACCCAGAATGACAGCACCGTGTCGCTGGGCAGCAGCGGCGTACGCCAGCGAGAATTTCAATGGGTCCAGAATGCCTTCCTGGGCATAGGCAGCACCCAGCAAGCCCTGGGTCTGCATGTGCGGCTCGGCAGCCTGTAAGGTAGAGCGATCGACCACCTCGGTGGGGATGCCAGCCGGGGTGAGGATGGCAGCGCGTTCCTGCCAGGTGTCCCAGAGCTTCTGATTCCTGATTAGCAGAAAAAGCCCGATCCGCCGCCAGTTGTAATCCGCGCCGAGCTCCTCTTCCAGCGTATCATGGCGGGCGAGTCCATCGCGGATGATCTGAATATTGAGGGGGTCGAGATGCCCTTCGCAGGTTTGCGCCCGCCCGGAGCAGGAAGCCGAAGTCCCGCCGCCGATGTCGCCTGCCTCGAGCAGCAGCGTTTTGACGCCCATTTTGGCAAGCTGATAGGCAGTGGACAAACCCAGGAAACCACCGCCTATCAGAATGACATCAAAGGATTTCATTGGTTTAATTTAGCCAGATTGAATCAAGCTCGGCATCCGATACGTCGAAGACAGTTTTGACCACCTCGGTCAGGGGTTCGGTCTTGAAAAAGTCAGGGATGCGGTCATCTTCGGCAGTTAGCCCGGCGGCGCGATTGAAAGCTAGCTCCAGGTCGATCACTTTACGACCGAGGATATCCAGGTAATTATCCGGCAATTCCACCTCGTAGAGCTTGCGCAGCATCTCAATAACGATATCTGGGCGCTGACCGGTGGCGCTGGTATTGAAAGCGCACAAATTGAGGGCGTCGTAAGCAGCGCGCTGGATCTGAGCAATGCGTGAGAACTTGATGGCCAGGCTGGGGTCACGATGATCGATCGGAAAGAAGACTGTTAACCCGGCGGTGTGATCTGCGCCCTGGGGGGAAGTGGCATAAGTCACGGCAGTACCCTTGACCACACGTGGATCGTAGGCACTCATCGCCTGCCCCTTCACAGCCGGGATGTGCTGGACGCCCAGCGCTTTCCCGGTTGCCACCACCCCAGCGCCAACCAGGTTGCCGATGGGTGTACCCAGCGGAACCTGACGCAGTGCGCGCAGGGCGCTTTCCACGTCCCCAAAGTGGGGCAGATCTTCGCGATCGATGTCGGCGGGCAGTTCGGGTAATTCGGCAGCTTCCATCATCACGCCCAGGGTCGCCCCGGTCTCGATGGTGTCCATGCCATAATCGTTGCATAGGTGATTGATGCGGGCGATGTCGTCCATGTTGGCAATCTCCAGGTTGGAACCGCATAACCCGATGGTTTCAAACTCTACCGGCGAGGCGATCAACTGCCCGTTTTCGTCCGCAAAGGCGTTCGAACATTGGATCACACAGCCGGTCATGCAGGCGTGTGTAGGTTTGCCGGCACCACCACGTTTCAAGGTAATTTCGCGGATAAAGTCGCCGCTGATGGGAGTGGCATCCGGTAGCTGCCCTTTACGGAAGTTGCGCACTGGCAGGCCTCCCATGATCTGTACCGGCATCACGGTGGATGCGGTGCCGTATTCACGCAGCACGCCCACGCGTTCGCTGGTGGCGACGTGTTTGTTGAAGGCGATGATGGGTTGGCGGATTTCCTTGCTCAATTCCTGACCACTGCGGGGTGGTAAGGGAGCAATGATCGCTTTGAGCCCTTTGGAGCCCATCACCGCGCCAACCCCACCGCGGGCTGCCAGACGAAAAGGCCTCCCTTCTGCATCTGTGACGGCAATGCCAGCGGCGCCCATCAGGCGTTCGCCAGCTTGCCCAATACTGATCACAACCGTATTCTTGCCGAATTTATCCAGCAGATAGGCGGCCGTGTCTTCGTTGCCTTTGCCCCAACACTCGGCGGCGGATTCGTAATCGAGAGAGCCACCATTTTCGTCCAGATGGTAAATAGCGGGTTTCTCTGCGGGGAGAGAGCCTAAGAAAACAACCCCGCGGTAACCTAGGGCTGCCAGGGCATCGCCGCCCATTCCGCCAGCGTTGGCTTCTTTGATCCCGCGAGTTAATGGGCTTTTGCAGCCGACCGAAAGGCGTGAACCGGTGGAGATGCGGCTGTTGGCCAGCACACCGGTGGTGAAAACCAAAGCATTCTCCGGGCTGAGGGGCTCGACCAGGGGGTTGACAAACTCAGTTACCAGGCTGCTGGAGAGGTAGCGCCCGCCCATGAGCGGGTCGGAAAGTTCGCGTTCATATTTCTCCCCCGTGGACAAATTGATTACTAAAATTTTCATAGACCAGCCTCTAATACGGCGGCGCAATCTTCTTTGCTAGCCGGGCGAATGTTCAGACCGATCATCGCCATGCGAGTGGCGGATTCAGCAATGGCGGGAATATCCGCACGTTTCAAGCCTACTTCTGCCAGGCGGGTAGGCAGGCCCACCTTTTGTAAAAACGCACGAGCAAAATCTCCCAATGCGGCGGGTTGCGCGTCCACCGGTAACAGGAGAGCCTCTCGCAAAGCCGGCCAGCGTTCAGCCGGAATCGCCGGGGCATCAAATTCAAGGGTGGCCGGCAGCAAGGTAGCAACCCCCAGACCGTGGTGCAGGTGGTAGGTCCCGCATAATGGACCCGCCAGAGCGTGCACCAACCCGAGTGACGACTGATCAAATGCAATGCTCGCCAGGCTGGCAGCCAACGCCATTTCTTTACGCGCTTCCAGATTGGAGCCATTGCGCACCGCTTCCGGCAGCCATTTCACCACCGCGCGAATGGCGGTCAGCGCAAATACGTCCGAAACGGGATTGGATTTTTTACTGAGATAAGCCTCAATGGAGTGCACCAGCGCATCCATGCCGGTCGGGGCAGTCAACTGTGCGGGCAAGGAGAGCATCAGGCTGCCATCCAAAATGGCAGTTTTCATAAACATAGCGTTATGCAAAACACCCATCTTGAAGCCATTGCGATCACCAATCACAGCCACGCGCGTGACCTCGCTGCCAGTGCCAGCGGTAGTAGGGATACCAATGACAGGCAGGGGCGGCTTGGAGATCTGCTGACGGCGCCATTGCACCTCTTCGTAGTCCAGTTCCGGGTCGCCCAGGAGCAAACCGACCGCTTTGGCGACATCCAGCACCGAGCCGCCGCCTAAAGCGACCACATGCGTGATTGTCCGATGGGCGGACGCATCCAAAGCCTTTTTCACATCCGGAATATTGGGGTTGCCGGAGATATCCGCAAATACGACCGGATCGTATCCGTTTTTGGTTAGTTTTGAAAGGACTTTATCCACAATCCCGGCTTTGATAAGACCCTGATCGGTCAGAAAGAGAACGCCATCTTTGGGTGCTGAAGCAAGTTCATTGAGGAGATCACTACCAGCCTCCTCAGAAATGATTAGCTTGGTTGGTAAGTAGAAATTGAAACTCATGTTAGCACCTCGTTCGATTAATTTGATTGTGTTTGCAAACCGGAAAAATTCCCGGTGATGAATAAATTCATGATTTAATGATAACGTTTTTTGTTGAAAAATAATAGTGAAGAATGGCAAGTTAATCAGTAATGAAATTAAGTAAGTTATGGTTAATGC
The DNA here is from genome assembly GCA_034429975.1 of Anaerolineaceae bacterium. Classification (GTDB taxonomy): domain Bacteria; phylum Chloroflexota; class Anaerolineae; order Anaerolineales; family Anaerolineaceae; genus UBA6170. Next base: position 6,219 of record DAOUFM010000157.1, read on the forward strand.
ATAGGGATATTATAATGGGAATTAGGCGAAAGGTGAAAGGTAGAAGGCGAACCCCCGCAAAGCGAGGGCGTAGGCGAAAGGCTAAAGGTGAACCCCTGCTGTGCGAGGGCATCCCCCACAGGGCGAGGGCAGAGGGGAAAGGGGTTGACAGGTGACAGTCATAAGTTTACAGTTGAAAATGAATAGTCCAAAAAATGTTGCTGTTCCAAACCAGGGCACTGCACTTAGAAATCATGGAAGTGTATTGCACCGACAACCAGTAAGAGACGCAGTATGCCAATAAATCCGGATTCCGCCAGAAGGATGCAATTCACTAACATAGGAATCTTGCCCACATCCTATAAATCCTGATACGAATTCCTGATTTACATTAATTCCAGAATGCAAAACATAGACAATCATCAGAAGATCTGTAATCCTGTAAACCCCAGTTCAGATTTTGCGGGTAGGGAGGAAGCATTGGAGAGTTGGGATGGATATGCCACCCGAGCTTTCGATCTCCAATTCAGCTTTTCGTCACCAAAGACACCTCACCCCCCGGCCCCCTCTCCAACGCGTTGGAGAGGGGGTGACTTTTTTTCAGATTTGATTGACGATTCGGCGAATTTCTCTTAAAACCGAATCCAATTCATTAAGCACCTGATCATTGCTGAAGCGGATAATTTTATATCCAATTTCAGATAACCATTCTTGTCTGGATAGATCTTCTTCTTTTTGATATTTATGGATCTCTCCGTCTAATTCAATTATTAATTGAAATTGTGGGCAATAAAAATCAACAATAAACGGAGGAATGGGGTGAGGTCTGCGGAATTATAAATCCGAAAACTGACGGTCACGGAAATGTTACAAAAGGATCTTTTCGGCTGGAGTGCTGTTTTTCCGAAGTTCGCGCGCTAATGTTTTCATAGATTATGTTTTGTATGAATAATTATTAGCGAATTTTCGAATGCCGGCAAGAAAAAAAGAAGATTTATCTCACCCCCCAAAAATATTTAAATAACCTTGGGGGTGAGGTGGTTTTCTCAAGCTGATGGCTGATAGCTCATGGCTGATGGTGGAACATGAATAATCCCAATAGTGGTAAGCCGGGATGACCTAACAAATGACGGAAAATTCAAACTCCCCCTCTCCAAGTCATTGGATAGGGGGTCGGGGGATGAGGTGCTTTCTCTAGCTCATGGCTGATGGTGGAAAAACTTTCCTGTTTGTGGTAGGAATGATCATAAAGTCCATCGCATCAAACCAATGCTCGAGGCTGACCCAAAAGAGAAGGGGTCAGCCTCTTTTCAAATTTAAGAATTTTTAATAAAATTAGGGGATGAAAAACAATAAAGTAACCTTCAAAGAATATCAAATGGGACAACCCATGTTGTTGCCACAGAACGTTCAAGAGCTAATTCCTGAAAAACACCTCGTGCGGGTAATAAATGAAGTAATTGAAACAATGGATATAAGAGAGATAATCAATGGGTACAAAGGTGGTGGAACCAGTAGTTATCATCCAAAAATGTTATTGAAAATCATCATTTATGCATATGCTGAACGAATCTATTCGGGGCGCCAAATAGCGAAGGCAATTCGAGAAAACATCAACTTTATGTGGCTTAGTGGAGGAAATCGGCCGGATTTTCGGACGATTAACCGCTTTAGGGGAGAACGACTGAAGGGGAGTATCCAAGCGATCTTTACCGAAATATTAGAATATCTACTAGAACATAAATATATACGGTTGGAGCACTACTTTTTGGATGGAACAAAAATAGAAGCAAACGCAAACCGCTATAGTTTTGCCTGGAAAAAAAGCCCACGAAAATATAAAAAGAACTTACAAGAAAAAGTAAAAGAATTATTTGAAAAAATAGATGAAATCAATGCAGCTGAAGAAGCGGAATATGGGGAACAGGATTTAGAAGAATTAGGAGAAGAAAGTGAGATCAACAGCCAGGAACTGAAAGGATTAGCTGAACGATTGAGCCAGAAATTGAAGGAAAATCCCAAAAACAAAGTACTTAGAAAGGATATAAAAAAACTTGAGCAGGAGTATATTCCGCGAATGGAGAAATATGAATGCTACGAGAAAATGATGGGGGATCGTAACAGCTTCTCCAAAACAGACCCGGATGCGACCTTCATGCGGATGAAGGACGACCATATGAGAAACCGGTCCTTGAAACCTGGATATAACGTGCAGATTGGAACCGAAAATCAATTTATTGTTGGATTTAGTCTTCATCAGGTATCGACCGACAGCACTACGCTGCCCGGACATTTACAACAAGTAAAAGAGAACCTGGGGTTCATACCAAAAACTTTGATTGCAGATGCGGGATATGGCAGTGAAGAAAATTATTTATTTATGGAACAAGAAAAAATAGAAGGATATGTCAAATACAACACATTTTATAGGGAAAGTAAGAAAAGGCGAAAAGAGAATGCGAACGAAAAGTATTTAGCCCGTAATTTTTATTATGATAAAGAGAATGATCAGTTCATATGTCCTGAGAATAAACTTCTAGTGTATGAAAGTTCAAAGCGGACGAAAACAGATAATGGATTTATAAGCGAAAGAAAGCTCTATCGTTGTCATGATTGTACGGATTGTCCAGTACGGAATCTATGTACACAGTCTACTTATGGTCGCAGCATTCAATACAGCCCGCGGTTAACACAATTCAGAAAAAAAGCTTTTGAATTACTAAATTCTGAATTAGGAAAGAAGCTGAGAAAACAGCGCTATCCTGAGGTAGAGGCTATTTTTGGTTTGATTAAGGGGAACCAAAGATTTCGGAGGTTCCATCTGAGGGGATTAGATAAGGTAACAATTGAGTGGGGTTTGGTAAGTATTGCTCATAATATTGCAAAAATAGCGGCTTGAAAACCGCTATTTTTTTACGTTCTGGTAATGTCAAAATTATTGTGTAAATGAAATTGGGTCATCATGTTCAAAGTAAATGGCAAGTTGGTTTAAGATTTTTTTCCAGCCAAAAACAGGAACCGCCCATTTAGCAACAATATCTATTGTAGCCAAATATAAAATTTTGCGAACAGATTCTGGGTTTGGAAAACCTCCCTTCGTTTTTATGACTTTACGGATTTGACGATTGTATCCTTCAACTGTATTCGTGGTATAGATTAGTCGCCTAACGTCAGAGGGAAACCG
>DAOUFM010000158.1:0-18627 GCA_034429975.1 Anaerolineaceae bacterium
CGAAAACCCAGAAAATTGGGCACGCGCTCGATCTGGAGACTAATCTAGGACCGATCATTGATGGCAACCAGTTCAAAACCATCAGCGCTTATATTCAAAAAGGGCTGGATGCTGGCGCAACCTTGAAATACGGTGGCAAGCCGCTTAAACCCCCAACTGTCCCCGCTGGTGGCTACTATCTGCCGCCAACTTTCTTCACCAACGTTCCGGATGATGCTGCTATCTCGCAGGAGGAGATCTTTGGCCCGGTAGTGAATGTCTATGCCTTCGATTCGGAAGAAGAGCTCATTCAGCGTGCCAATAACACCAAATACGGTCTGGCAGCTGGTGTGTGGACTTCCAACCTGGCGCGCGGGCATCGCGTCGCTCAGCAACTGGATGCCGGGGTGGTCTGGCTGAACACCTACGACATGTTTTCACCTAACACGCCCTTTGGTGGATTCAAAGAGAGCGGTTACGGGCGCGACAACAGCCGCCTGGTGATTGAGGCTGTCACCGAAGCCAAATCGGTTTGGGTTTCCACCAAGCCATAAGCGCTTTTATCAGGTAAAATCATTATAAAAAACAACAGGAGTTAAGGATGATTATTAAAGGGAAAACAGCACTGGTGACCGGGGGAGCCGTACGCATTGGTAAAGCGATTACGCTCGGGCTGGCAAAAGCCGGCGCCAATGTGGTCATTAATTACAACAGCAATGCCGAAGAAGCCAATCTCACCGCGCGTGAGGCTGAAACCTACGGGGTGAAAGCCATCACCGTGCAGGCTAATATCGCCGATCTGGAGCAGGACCGGCGCATGTTCGCTGAAATCCATGAGAAATTGGGGCCGGTCGACATCCTGGTCAACAGTGCTTCTCCCTTTCATACCATCCATGTACCCACCGATGATTTCACCAACTGGCATATCGTCACCGGCGTCCTGGTAAATGGTTCTTTCTACGTTTCGAATCTGGCTGCCAAAGACATGCTCGAGAAAAAAGAAGGCGCCATTATCAACATCGTCGATTTGACCATTTGGGAAGCCTGGCCAAATTTCACCGCCCACACCGTCGGCAAGTCAGCGTTGTATGCGCTTAACCGCCAGTTAGCGCTGGAATTGCGCCCCTACGTGCGCGTCAACGCGGTCTGCCCGGGACCGGTTCTGGCTCCCGATGATTATTCGCCTGAAAAAATAGAACGCACTGCCAAAAAGACCCTGCTAGATCGCTGGGGCACTCCCGAAGACGTCTCCAAAGCGGTCAATTTCCTAGTTGAAGCCGACTATATCACCGCCGATGTAATCCGCGTGGATGGCGGGCAGCGCTATGGGACGCGCAAGATCGAAGCCGGATAAAAATTCAAATCTAAAAGATAAGTATGGATAATATTCGTCGTCTCAATCGACTTTTTCAGCCAGATGGTAAAGTCTTAATTCTGGCTATGGAACATTCCATCATTTTTGGACCCACCAAAGGACAAGTCAAACCCGGCGAGACCATCACCCAGGCGATTCTGGGAGGTGTGGACGGCATCATGACTTCCTACGGGATGGCACGCCATTTCGCGCGCGAGATCTCCCCGGTTGGGCTGGTGCTGCGCTCGGACGGCGTGGCGACCATTCTGGGTCCGGATGTGGAAGCGCCAGTCTGGTTCGGGGTGAAAGAAGCCCTGCGCCTGGGCGCGGATGCGCTCTGTATTTCTTCTTACCCGGGAGATGTTAAAGAAATGACCACTTTCAACAATCTGGCGGAGATCACCTCTGAAGCCCATTCCTGGGGGCTGGCAGTTCAGGCCGAAATGGTGCCGGGCGGTATGCAGAGTACCCCGGAGTATCGCACGGTTGAACGGGTGACCCTGGCAGCGCGCGCCGGTATTGAGCTGGGCGCCGACTGGGTCAAAGTTCCCTACGTGGACAGCTTTGAGCAGGTCGTGGCGGCCTGTTACAAGCCAGTGGTGATCATGGGCTCTAAAAAACGCAACACGGTGGAAGAATTTCTCACCGAAATGAAAAAAGCCATGGACGCCGGCGCTGCCGGCGGCACCATTGGCAGAAACATCTTCGAAGCTGACAACCCCATGGCAATGGCTGCCGCTTTGGCCGCCATCATCCACCAGGGCGTCACGGTAGACGAAGCCACCCGCATCGCAAAAGGATAAAGACATGGAAGATATCATTCTCAGTCTGGACGTTGGCACCACGGTCGTAAAGTGTGTGCTCATCAACACCCAGGGGCAGGAACGCGGCGTGGTTGAATACCATTGCGGGCAGATCTCCAAACCCAACGGGATTGTGGAGCAGGATAACGAAGAGCTCTGGTCGCTGGTGGTCGCCACCCTGCGAGATTCCCAGGCGCGCGTGACCGACAGCCAGCAAGTGCGGGCGATTGTGCTCTCTACCCAGGGGGGTTCGGTCATCCCGGTAGATGAAAACTTCATGCCCACCCATCATATGGTCACCTGGCTCGATTCCCGTGCCCTCAGCCTGGTGCAAGAATGGAACGCGGATGGCACCTCGCAGCGCGTGCGCAATATCAGCGGCTGGTCACCCCAGCCCGGACTGCCTTTCTCGGTGATTGCCTGGTTCCAGCGTAACGATCCCGAGACCTTTAACAAAACACACTACTGGCTGCCGGTCAACGCCTTCTTGAACTACCGCCTGACCGGGCGGTCCTCTACCAATCCTTCTATGGCGGCTGAAATGCTGCTAACCGATATCCGCACCTGCGAATGGAATCAGGAGCTGTGCGATATCGTTGGCATCCGTACGGATCAATTGCCACCAGTGTTTGCTTCGACCGCAGTGGTGGGAGCGATAACCCCGGAAATTTGCCGGCAAACCAACCTGCCGGGCGAGTTACCCGTTTTTCAGGGTGGGCAGGATCATTCCGCTGAAGCCTTGGTGCTGGGTGTGCTGGGCAGCGACCAGGGATTTTTGGCTTGCGGCACCGCCTGGGTGATCAACGCGGTCACTCACCACGGCAGCGTCGAGCAGATCCCGCCGCAAATGGATCTCAACTTCCATGTCATCCCCGATTTGTGGATTGCCAGCCAGTTTCTGGGCGGATTTGGCGCCTATCCGGAGTGGATGCAAAAGCAATTTTGGGATCAGCCGGATGCTGACAGCCAGCGCGGAAACCGCTTTGCCCGCATGAACCAGGCGCTCGGCGAGCATACGCAATTGGACCCGAATCTGCTCTTCCTGCCGCTCAACGGCTCGGCTTTTGCGCGTAACATTGCCCCGGGGGGTGGTTTCAGCGGCTTACGCCTGGATCACAACGCGGTGGATATGACGCGCGCTGTCCTGGAAACTTCAGCTTTCGAAGTGCGCTGGGCTCTGGAATCGTTGAAAAGTGAAGGTACCACCATCCAGCAATTGTGGATGATTGGTGGCGCCGCCCGCAGCCCGATCTGGCCGCAAATCATTGCCGATGTGAACGGCGTAACCATCTCGCTGACCACCTACAGCCACGGACCCGCCATGGGTGCTGCCATGCTAGCCTGTCTTGGGCTGGGTGTCTACCAGAGCGTGGATGAATGCGCGCAATATTTCAAGATTCAAAAGAAAGAAATTCACCCGAATCTCAGTCTGGGTGCTTTTTACCAGGCTAAATTCGAGAAATATCAAAAAGCCGTTCTGTTGCTGGAGTAGGAATGCCATCTCAGAATCAATCAAGCGCTGCTTTCCTTAAAGAAATCAAGTCCATCATGATCGATATCGACGGTACGCTGTTAAAAGGCGAGAACGCTTTACCCGGCATGGTGGAATTCTTTAATTTCCTCCAGGAACAGCAAATTCATTTTGAGGTGGCCACCAACAACGCCACCCAGACGCGCATAGCTTATCAAAAACTGCTCAGCACTCTGGGAGCCCCCCTGAGCGTCGAGAATGTGCTCACCTGTGCTACCGTAACCGCCCTCTATCTGCAGGAAAAATACCCCGGCGGATCGGTCTATATGATCGGGCAATCCGGACTCAAAAAAGCCCTGCAAGACGCTGGGATGCATATCATCCGCGCAATGAATGGTAAAGTCGCTGCCGTGGTAGTGGGCGGGGATTACCGCCTGACCTATGACAAGCTGAAATATGCCAGCCTGCACATTCAGCAAGGTGCGGAATTCATCGGCACCAATCCCGATCTACTCTACCCCACCCCTGAAGGCCTGGTACCGGAATGTGGCATGACCCTGGTGGCGCTTGAAACCGCTACCAATGTTAAACCAATCATCATGGGCAAACCACACCGTCCATTGTTTGAGCTGGGGATGAAAAAAATGGGCGCCTCCCCACAAACCACCGCCATGCTGGGCGACCGCCTGGAAACCGACATTCAGGGCGGGCAGCGCGCCGGGATGCGCACCATTCTGGTGGAAACCGGCGTGGATCAACGCTCTGCCATCGCCGCCAAAGGCATCACTCCTGATTTGGTGGTGGCAAATCTGCCGGAGTTATTGGCGTTATGGAAAGCAGGGCTGAACTAAATGACAACTGGACATCAATTTGACGCGATCATCGTAGGGGCAGGCTATGTTGGCTGTTCGACGGCTTATCATCTTAGCAAGGCTGGCTTGAAAACCGCCATTCTGGATCAGGGTTCAATTGCTGCTGGAGCCTCGCGCGCCAATTTTGGCAATATCCAGATTCAGGATCTGGAATTAGGTGCCAGTATCCCGATGATTCTGTTGGCGCGCACCAAATTTGCCACCCTGGAAGAGGAGCTGGATTGGAAGTTAGGCTTGGGTCCCCTCAGCAGTCTTTTGGTGATTGACAACGAACACCAATGGCAGATGTTGGCAGAACGCGAAAAAATCCTGCAGGCAATTGGTATTCAAGCTGAATTGATTTCGGCGGAACGCCTGCCAGAGATTGAACCTAACATTGACCCTCGCCACCTGCTGGGGGCGCTTTACCACCCTTATGAAAGTCACCTAGATCCCTTCATGCTGATTAACGCTTACCTGACCCGCGCCTGGGAGAAAGGTCTGCAGGAGTTTTACTACTGTCCGGTGACCGATTTCGTACTCGCGAATGGGCGGATTCAAGCACTGGTAACTCCGCAGGGTAATTTCTCCGCCAAACATATCATCCTTTGCACCGGTGCTTATACAGCCTCTCTGGGGGAAAAATTAGGGCGTAAGTGGGACTTGCTGCATTATATACTCGGGCAAGCAATGGTGACCGAGCAGTCACCAATCCGTTTGCACAATCAGCTCTCCTCAGCTTCGTTCTTCGAAATGGAAGCTGATATTCCCCCCGGGGTGATCGTGGCCAATATGGCTATCAGCCAATCCACCCACGGGAACCTGTTATTGGGAGAATCGATGTTCGAAGCCCCGCATTTCAAAACCAAAGTGCCAGCTAAAGCCATGCCGCTCATCAGCCGCTCGGTCTTAAATTACTTCCCTTCCTTTAAAGATTTACGCATTATACGAAGTTGGGGCACGGCTGTCGCTGACACCCGCGATGGATTACCCCTGTTCGGCCCGGTGAACAGCCTGCCCGGTCTGTACATCGCCACCGCCTTCCGCTCTACGGTCATCATCACCCCGCTGGTGGGTGAAACCCTGGCACAGCTCATCACTACCGGCTCCAGTGAGCTGGATATTCAAGCATTTCTACCTGAAAGGAAAGCCCATGTTTCGCATTAAAAAATCCAGTCATTTACTACCCGCTATCACACGTGGCAAACCGGTTAACCTCCTGGTGGATGGCAAACCGGTGGAAGCCTATGAAGGTGAAACCGTGGCAGCCGCACTTCTAGCAGCCGGCATTCACACATTTCGTCTAAGCCCGAAACAACACCAAGCTCGCAGCCTGTATTGTGGCATGGGCGTCTGTTACGATTGCCTGGTGACCATCAATGGGGTGCACGCCCAACGCGCCTGTATTACCCTGGTTGAAGACGGAATGCAGGTAGAAACCTGCAAGGAGCTGGAATTATGATCGAGACTTTTGAACTGGCTGTCATTGGCGGCGGACCGGCAGGTATGGAAGCCACCAAAACCGCTTCGGGATTTGGCGTGCGCACGGTGATGATCGACCAATATCCCCAACCCGGCGGGCAATATTATATGCGCATTCCGCGCACCTTTAAGGTAGATTACGAGAATAAAGCCGAAACCGACGGACGTAAACTGGTGAATGAAACCCTGAACTCCTCGGCTCTTAAAGTCCTGAACTGCCTGGTCTGGGGGCTCTTTCAGGAGGATGCTGGCTGGCTGATCGGTTTATACGGCAAAGACACTCCCAAATATGTGCGCGCTAAAAACCTGATCCTCGCCAACGGCACCTATGATACCCCGGTCGCCTTCCCTGGCTGGACGTTGCCCGGAGTGATCACCTGCGGTGGCACCCTGACCCTGTTGAAAAATCAACGCGTCGCCCCAGGGAAACGCGCCCTCGTCAGCGGCACCGGACCCCTGGTTTTCTCCGTCGCAGCGCACCTGATTGCCGCTGGCGTGGAAGTGGAAGCCGTCTGTGAAGCCAATCACCTCCTTCCACGTGGAATCAAACATACATTTACTATGCTGCGCCAATGGGATCGCCTGGTGGAAGGCGCCAGCTATATGAAAACCATCCTGGGCGCCGGCACCCCATACAAGATCGGCTGGTCGCTGGTGGAAGCCCGCGGTCAGGAGGCGGTCGAACAGGCTGTCATCGCGAGAGTCGACCGCAAAGGCCAACCTATTCCCGGCAGCGAGAAAATATACGACGTCGACCTGGTGGTCAGCGGTTATCTGCTAACGCCCAACACCGGTCTTTTGCGTATGATCGACTGTGAAATGACCTACCAGCCCGGGAAAGGTGGTTGGATCCCGGTGCGCGATGCGGATTATCAGACCAGCATCCCGGGTGTATATGCAGTTGGTGATGGTGCCGGGATTGGTGGCGCCGAGAACTCTCGCCTGGAAGGGAAAATTGCCGGCGCTGTGATCGCCCGGAATTGCCGTTACCTCAGCCTGAGCCGCGAGAAACAGTTCCGCGAGGAGCTGCAAGCTGAACTAGCACAGCAAACCCGCTTTGGGATATTGTTGAGTGATCTTTTCACCCCGCCAGTCGGGCTGGTCAACCTGCCCAAAGATGACACCATCATTTGCCGCTGTGAGGAAATCTCTCTGGGTGAGATCAAAGCCGCTGTTAAGATGGGCGCGCGTTCAATCGGTGAAGTCAAGATGCTGACCCGCACCGGTATGGGCAATTGCCAGGGGCGCATGTGTGAACACAGCGTCGCCAGCATTATTGCCCATGAGTTAGCCGACAAAGGGATTACCCGTGAAGAGATCGGTTATTACTCCATTCGTCCGCCGCTGCACCCCCTGCCGCAAAGCTTCCTGGCAGAAGCTGTACCAGATGAGGATTGAGGTTGTACAGCCGCACTCAACGTGACAATAGCTATCTTGACCGTTTACTGAATTTTATTCATCAGGAATACGGGATCCTAAGCACAGGTATTACGCCGGCAAAACGTGGCTTTTATGGAGAAACCTGGAAAATTGAGAGTGCCCGAGAGAGTTATTTTGTAAAAGTGGATTATTCCACAGCACACAAAAGTCTGTATGAGCAGAGTTTTTCCGTAATCCAATACCTCCACCAGCATGGTATCGAGTTTATCAGTCGGGTTGTCAAAACGGGTGATGGAAGTCTTTTCACTCATTTTGACAGGGCTGTACTGGGTATTTTCCATTGGATTGAGGGTGAGAACATCGAAAATGAGTGGACTACTTTCCAGGAATATAAACTACTTGCGAAAATTTATACAGTCCCAACGACTGGTATCCAGATCGCCAGCGAAGATTTTTCCACCAAAAGTGCGGAACTTTTTTATGTGCAATGGGCACGGTTGAAAAAGGAGCAGAAAAGAAACAATCCGACCAGAACAATCGCACTGTTGAATAGTAATAGTGAAAAATTAGCTCATCGGGCTGAAAAATTGAATTTGTTCGCTGAACAATGCAGACCAGATCAATCCCATTTTTATATTACCCACGGTGACCCGGGCGGAAATATCATCGTCAACGGGCTAGACTGTTATCTTGTCGATTGGGATGCCCCTCTCCTCGCCCCCCCGGAAAGAGATGCCTGGTTTTCTCTCAATTTTGATTGGGCGATTGCTGCTTTTAATGAGCAATTAAAACAAAATGGCATCGCGTATACTCTGCGCCTTGAGCGAATGGCTTACTATTGTTACCACTCCTTTTTTACATATTTAACTGAATACCTGGAAGCCTATTTGGATATCGGAGATTGTATCGGGAATTTTGCAGAGACTTTGAGCGAATATTTTGAAAGCTGGATCGAAGCAAAAATCAAATATTTGGATGGGATGGGGTAGTAAGCCGGGAAGATTGATATCAGTCGGACTTTCCCATGTACAAAAGTTTTAAGATTGGTCATTAAAAGCTGGTAAAAGGTTGCGCCTATCGAGTTTAAACCACTAAATCCAGGCGTTGAACAGACTGTATTTTACGAATAAAATCTTCAGAAACTCCGACTTTCGCAGCAACTACCGGCCAGGTTTTCAGAGTGACCGTCACACGCTCCAACATCGCTTTGGCGCGATAAGGTTTAATCCCGGCGATGCTTGCCAACGCAACCAGATCCTGCCTGTCAAACAAGTCTCTTTTTCCGTTAATGCTCATTTGATGCTGACGGGTCCAACGCCCGAAAGGGTCGTACGCATACGTCAGGTCAAATGCCGGTGAAAGCCTCCATGCACCGCTTTGATCCATCAGGAAGGCGATATTTTTGACATGATCATCCTGATTTCGCCCGACCACGTTAAAAATGGCTCTTAAAACCTGCTGTTCTAAATCGTCCTGAGAACAACCCAGCTGTTTCATGGTATGGAGGGTCTGTTCGTAGGAATAGAGTGCGGCAATATTAAAATCAACGTGGGTTAATGCTCCTAAAGATTGCATATGAATTTTCGTTCCATCCGGATTGCGGTCAAAGCGTTTTGTCATAAAATGGCTGCGTCCGCCTTCATGATGAAGCCGGGATTCCATCATTTCTATTCCTGCTTTGATTGCTAATTGGTAATATGCGAATTCTATCTTTCCAAACCCCTGTGGGTCAGCCAATTCCTTGTCACGATTATTTGAGATCCCATCAAACTTAATGATCCAATTCTCGAAACCGGGAGAATTTTTCTCCTGACCGGAGCGAAATTCGTTGGTGATCGGGTTCCATGCCAAAACTGCCTTTGCTCTGGCACCTCCGGCGGAACTCCCCACGCGGAGAATATTTTCTATCACAAGCTGATCGTCAATCCCTAAAAATACGCCTTCCAAATGTGAACGTTGGTTCAAGATCCGGTTGGACAACTTCACCAATCTGGAAACATCCAGTTCGTCTGCCTGCGAATGGAAGATCCGCATTACTGGTTTAAATTCCAGGGCACCCATCCCTCGGTTACCAATAAAAGACAAGCGCTCAACTGGGTTAAAATGATCGGCACTGCGACCCTGAGAAGCTAACCAGCTATCAATGACGGCATTTCCAAACTTATCCGGAAGGGAATCCGCCAGTAGCCCCGGTAACCCCCGGAATGATCCTTTTGCAAGAGTAGTAAATTCATAAGGCATCTCCCTTAATGGCATCATCAAAGGCGCGGGTTGGATTCGGCTATGAACGAAAGCTGGATCATATTGAAACACTGCTAACTGCCGGTCTTCCACCCAGGAGACCGCCCCAATCTCACGCCCCCATAAGAGCACACTGGCATCATTCATCTTCTGTTACTCCCCAAATCCAGTTGCCCTGATTAGCATCTTGTTTTCTTGGGCGGGCGCGCCTGCGTTCTTTTCCCGCAGCCCGAACCCTTTCAATCGGACGAATTGCAGGATCCGGCAGAAGGGTCTCCAGATTTTGTTGTAATCCCAACCCCATCAGAACTCGGATAAGGGTATTTAATGAGGTGCCTTTACCATCCTCTAGGCGTTGTATGGTTCCAGTCGTCACACTAGCTTCTCGGGCTAATTGTGCTTGCGTTAAATTATAAGTTAAGCGTATTTTTTTTACCTGACCGCATAGATAACTTTCAATTTGTTCGCTGGTGGCAACCGTATAATCAATTGTTTTCGGCATCATATTTCCTCTTATTCCATAAAAAGCAATGAGGTTGTCTTCATTAAAGTGATTATATCAAAAATTTGGATTACTGTTAATATAATATATAATATATTACTTATTATATGTAATTAACATGATTAATATATAATATATTATATATTATATGGATTTATAAATTAAAAATATTTCACGAAGAGAATCACGCGAATGAGGATGGAATGAGGGTCTCTTAAAACACCGGCGGGGTCACACAACAAATGATGACCAGCTCTTCATCGCTGATGGAGCCGAACTCGGCTAAGTTGTCCCCGTCAAAGTAGATCGTGTCGCCGGCATTCAGGGTATAGACCATATCGCTGACCACAATGCGCATCATACCGGTCAGCACATGCATCCATTGCTCGGTGGATTTGGATAACGGCATCGCGATCCGGTTGATATGTGGCTCCATCCGGATGATGAAGCTCATCATTTGTTTGGTCAGGTCAGCGGTTAACAGATCATAGCCAATTTTGGTATCCGGGAAAAATACACGGGTGCGTTCATTGGCGCGCACCACGTTTCCGGCTGAACCTTCATTCAGCAGGTAGAAAATTGGGATTTTTAATGCCGTGGCAATGCTTTGCAGGGAGTTCAGTGATGGTGAAACCTGATCATTCTCAATCTGGCTGAGAAAGCTGGCAGTCACCCCGGCCAGGTCACCCAATTCACGCAAACTTAACCCTAATTCTTTTCGACGATTGTTAATACGCTTCCCAATTTCCATTTATATGCCTTTTATTTTTCTATATGATTAATCAACCGAAATTTGAAGATTACGAATGATTCAGTAAATCATGCCGCCAATGAGTGGATCAGGCCTGGTAAGCCGGAGCCTGATCCACTCACTAAATTTTAGGACATAATCATGCCGCCGTCAACTTCCAGAGCTTGTCCGGTCATATAACGGGAATCTTCTGAGGCCAGAAAAGCGATCACACCGGCAATTTCCCAGGGTTCTGCCAGACGTTTCATCGGGCAATCATTGGCGCGCATTTTCAACCAATCCTCGCCGCTCATGCCGTCCATGCTGCCCACTTTACCTGCCACACCGCGCACCATATCGGTCAGGGTGTTACCCGGGCAAACTGCATTGGCGGTCGCACCGTAGGGTGCCAGTTCCATAGCTACCGAGCGAGTCAGACCAATCACACCGCTTTTCGAAGCAGAGTATTCAGCCGAAGCCACCCAACTGGTCTTGCCAGCCATGGAAGAGAGATTGATAATACTGCCGGAGCGTTGTTTCATCATGATTGGCGCCACGGCTTGGTTGCACAGGAATACACCAGTCAGATTAATATCGATCAGGCGGTTCCACTGTTTCAGGCTGACTTCCGCCAGCGGTGAACCAGTATAAATGCCTGCCGAGGCCACCAGCACATCCACCCGTCCCCATTTTTCCATGACGGTGTTCACAGCGCCTTTGACACTCTCCGGGTCAGTCACATCGCAATGGATCGCGACTGCACCCACGCCCAAAGCGCGGATTTCTTCCGCCACCGCTTCGTTGAGCGCATCGGTCACATCCAAACAAGCCACGAAAGCCCCTTCTTGGGCAAATCGCTGCGCACAGGCTTTGCCAATACCATTGGCAGCGCCGGTAATCACTACAACCTGATTCTCAAACCTTTTCATGCCACACCTCTTTATTTGGAATTATCCGTTTAAAATCTTCAAAGCGGCGTCCACGGAGACGTCTGCGTGAATTAATGCAGCAATTGCTGCCACCATTGCTTCAGGGTTATCTGCTTGGAAGATATTTCTGCCAATGGCGACGCCTTTGGCACCTGCATCCAGCCCGGCGCGAATCTTGTCCAGCATTTCCCGTTCGCTGCCTTTTTTGGCACCACCTAAAATAACAGCCGGAACGTAGCAGGTGCTGGTCACTCTTTCGAATTCGGGGGCATAGGGAATCTTGACCCAATCCACACCAATTTCAGCCGCCACGCGGGATGCAATGGCAATGCTTTCAGCGGTGCGCATGTGATCAGGGCTGTCAAAGCCACCGGGAACCATTTCGCCCATTACAGGTAAACCCCAGGCATGCGCTTCACCAACCACCATCGCAAGTGAGCGCAGGGAGTCTTCTTCTTCTGGAGCACCCGGGAAAGCTGAAACGCCAACCGCATCTGCGCCAATGCGCAACGCATCGTCTACCGTCCAGAAAAGGGAACCAGGACCCATCTTGCCCAGTTTGGTTCCGCCGCCATCCAGTCGCATGATTAACCCCAAGGGCTCAATCTCTTCCGCGAATTTTTCAGCAGTTCCATAGGTGGTCAGGATGGCATCGGCGCCACCGGCTGCAATTTGGCGCAGCAGGTTGCCGGGCTGTTCGATGCCTTTGGCAGGGCCATCAATCATGCCATGGTCGAAGGCGACAATAAAAGCGCGACCATCTGGTTTAAATATATGTTTTAGTCTACGTGTTCTCATGTTATGAAATCCTCTCAAATAAATCTGGTGTAATCTGATAAACTGCTGGTTCTCCAGCAAAAAATCTGCGTAATTCTTCCACCGCCAGTTCACCCAACATGGTGCAATTGTCGATACAACCAGCGATGTGTGGTACCACCACCACATTATCCAGCTTCCGCAAGGGGTTGTCGGCGGCGGGAGGTTCAGGGTCGGTCACGTCCAGGAAGGCAAAGAAGCGGCCCTTTTTCATTTCGGCGATCAGCGCTTGTTCATCGATAATTGTACCGCGGGCGGTATTGATGATCAGGGCATCATCCTTCATCAATGCCAGACCCTCTGCATTGACCATGTGATAGGTATGTGGGTTGGCGGGTGCATGAATGGAGACCACGTCGGATGAGCGCAGCAATTCATCCAGTTCGACCTTGGTCGTACCCAGAGCCCGCGCTTCCTCTGCGGAAACGAAGGGGTCAAACAACAACACATTCGGTTTAAAGGGTTTTAGCAGTTCGATCACATGTCGCCCAACATTGCTGGCGCCGATAATGCCGACATTGCGACGGTACAACTCACAGGCATACCAGCGATCCCACACCGGTGATTCGCGCCAGCCGCCTGCACGTACGTGGTTGGCCAGCTGCCAGATGCGTTTTTGGCCAACGATCATCAGCCCCAGGGTGGTCTCAGCCACGGTTTTCGCCAGGGCTATTCCGGTGCTGGTGAGGTGCATATTTCTCTGCCAAAAAGCATCACTGACAAATCGTTTGACGCTACTGCCCATATGAGCCATGGCTTTCAACTTGGGCGCTGCTGCCATCACGTCAGCATCTAATTGAGCCACCCCCCAACTGGTGATACAGGCATCGGCATCCGCCAGCAACTGCATTAATTCTTCTTTATTCGCCGGTTCATCACCCGGATGATGGATAACATTGGCAAATTTGTCCAAGGCATCCCAGGCTTCCTGGCTGAACATACGGCGATAATTGATTTTTCCAATGGTTATTGCTACGGTCGGTTTTTGCATAAATTTTTCCTTCTTTTTATTTTTTTGTAGTTCGTTAGTCTGCTTGTTCCTAACGAATTTTCTGTAATATTTCCTTGTAATTTTGAAAGCCACGGGCATATATATTCTGATTATGTGCCTGTACCGCTACCTGTTTCGCTGGTTTTTGCAGGAAACCCAGGGCTTCTTCCACGCTGGAATAAACGCCGCTGCCCACACCAGCCAAAACAGCCGCACCCAATGCCGGCCAGTTATCGTATTGTGGCAGTTCGATTGGAAGCCCGGTAATCTCCGCGAGGATCGCCGGCCATACTGAACTCTGCGATGCTCCGCCGACCATCCATAGTTTTTCAACCGGTTGATTCGTTGAGCGGATCGTATCCAACGCCCAGCGTAACTCATAACCGGCACTTTCCATGATAGCACGCGTCATATCTGCGCGAGTATGATTAAAGTCAAGGCCGATGAAACCACCACGTTGAGTAGTTGCCGGATCGGCATGCCCTCCAGTCATGGGTAGAAAGAAAAGATCAGCGTTAGGATGCGTTGAGCGCATGGCATCATCCAGGCGTGCATAGGTATCACGCCGAGAGAGAATATCACCACTCCCCTGCCAGGCATTCTGCAGCCACCATTCCTGCGAGGCCCCCAGGCCGCCCAACGATTGAGACAACGTCCAGCGTTGCGGGTAAGCATGAAAATTAAGGCTTAATACCGGCGGCAACCCTTCCAGGTCAGGCGAGTTCAGAATCCCGGTGAAGACCCAGGCAGTGCCGCAGGCCAGTAAATATTTCCCGGGGTCATTAATGCCTAATCCCAGTGCCGTACAGACCTGGTCATGCCCGCCGGTAATCAGGAGTGACCCCGGGGTAATCCCGGTGGTCTGGCAGACTCCAGGCTTGAGCGCGCCAATGACCGCCCCGGAGGGCGTCATCTGAGACAGCATCTCCGGGCGAATTCCAGCCAGTTCACATAATGACTGGCTCCAATCGCCGCTGTGCAAGTCTACCAGTTGCATCCCACCAGCATTGGAAGGATTGCTGATCATTTTACCCGTCAACCGGTAGGCGATAAAATCATTGACCGAAAAATAGTGCCTGGAACGTTGAAAAACAGCGGGGTTATTGTCCCTCAGCCAGGCGATATTGGGTAAACATAAACCGGTGATCAGCGGCCAGCCACTGATCGGCTTGACCCATTCTTCCACTCCGGATTCCCGCCAGGCCTGCACCAGCCCGGCGCTGCGACCGTCCAACCAGGTAATGAGCGGATAAACCGGTTCACCGTCCTGGTCGGCGGGGATCAGGGAACCGCTTTGCACTGCCATACTGATCGCTTTGATTTGAGTTTGGGCGCCTTTTTGTTCACCAATCTGGGTTAATACCGAGAGGACTGCCGCCCAAACCTCTTCCGGATCCTGTTCGACCCAGCCAGGCTGTGGCGATTGGTTGCGGTATGCCGCTGAGACTGCCCGCGCCAGTTCCTGCCCTTCGCGATTGAAAAGGACCGCCTTGGTAGAGGTGGTGCCGACATCGATGCCCAGTAATGCTTCAATCATCCAGCAACCCTGACTTTCACATTCCCCGGGACTAATCCACAACCACGCCGGCGCGTTTGAATAAATCTGCGCAGACTTTGCGGGCACGTGCCAGCATTGCTTTTTCGTCGGTGAAAAGGATGACCTTATCCTTCATCAGAATTTTACCATCCACAATGACAGTATCCACATCACGGTTGCTGGTGTTATACACCAGAGCAGAAGCGACCTTATGTACTGGCATCGCCATCGGTGTATCCAGATCCACCAGGACCAGGTCAGCTTTTTTGCCGGGTTCGAGTGAACCAATCTGATCAGGCTGACCAAATGCCTGGGCGCCACCGCGACAAGCCATCCAAAGCACATCCTCCGGCAAGAGTACCATCGCGTTTAAAGTATTCACCTTATGCAATAAAGCGGTGGTTTTCAACACTTCCAGCATATCCTGGTTGTTATTGCTGCCAGGGCCATCCGTACCCAGTGCTACCGTAATGCCGCGTTCCAGCATTTCTGGCACACGCGCCACACCAGACGCCAGGTACATATTACTGACCGGGCAATGTACCACCAGGGCTTTATATTTTTCAATCAAATCCAGCTCAAAGTCTTCCAACCAGACACTGTGCACCAGTTGCATGTGCGGTCCTAACACCCCGATATCGTCCAACCACTCAATATGGCGTGAACCGCGTGTTTCCAGGTTCATTTCCACTTCGCGGCGGGCTTCAGCCACATGGATATGCGTTCCGGAACCCCATTTCGTTGAGATATCATGGGTTTTGCACATGGTATCATCGGTGCAGCCCCAGGGAATAAGTGGCCCGAATTCCACGCGCGTGCGTCCGTTACCGTTCACTTCGTACTTCTCACGCAGGCGGACCGTTTCGGAAATGATGCGCTCCTGATCCTCCATTAATGTAGGATGATAGTTCATATCAGCCCAGCCGCGTGCCAGTAAAAAGCGAATGCCGCTTTCATCGGCAGCCCGGCAAACACCGTCATCGTTGTGCGGGTCGGCATGAATATACTGATGATCGATCACCGAGGTAGCTCCCCCGCGAATATTTTCCATCAAACCTATCATTGCAGCTACATAGGCTTCTTCGGGCGCCATATCTTTTGCGACCGGCCAGATGGCAGACTCCAGCCATTCAAGCAAGGGTTTGTCGTCCGCCAGCCCACGAATGAATGTTTGAAATAAATGCGTATGCGCATTGACCATTCCTGGCATGACAGCCATGTTGGTGGCGTCCAGGACCTGATCAGCTTTTTCGTAAGCCGCCGGCGGGTCACCCGCTCCAATCGCAGCAATCCGGTCGTTTTCGATGAAGACGTAACCTTTTTTGAAAATCTCTTTGTCATCGTTCAGGGTGACTACTGATCCATTTTTAATCAAAATACTGCTCATACTTCAAACCTTTCTACCTTTAAAATCAGTCAATTCCTCTTATGATCGGATACGTTTGACGGGACTGAGCTGTGTGATTTCGTGGATCAAACCGGTCAATACTGGTTCAAATTCTTTCAACAACGCCGGATCAGTCCACTGCCGTAAATTGCTGTCCAGTAATAACAGGGCAGATTGCGCCGTACCTGTCAGCAAATTGATTGCCATTTCGAGATCATCTTTCACGCGGTCTTCCACGAATGGACGGAAGTCCTGCAAGGTTTGGGCCGCGGTAATCGACAACTGGCTCATACGGGATGGGTATTCACATAACAGTTTCTGCCCTTCCAGTTCCTGGCCGGCATTGCGCAGCGCGACAAAATCTCCTATCGCATTGGAATCCTGGTCACAAATATCCAGCAGCCGATTTTGAATGCTAGCCAGCTCATCCAGATGATTCTGGAAGTCACTGCCCTGATCTTCCTGCAAGCCCTGGGTAATGCGAATACAGGCATGCCCTAAAGATACTGCCGAAGCGGCTGCGTTGGTAATCACAGCCCCGGCCATAGCGTGGTTTTTAAAACTGATTTCATTATTAAAGTCTCTGATACTTAAATCGCTGATTAAATTCTCCATATCCTCCTCCACTTTCAATCTGCCATCCAGGCGGGCACCGGACTTCCCGGAAATCTCCCCCAGTTTTTCTATATATTTAACCAATTCCCGGCGCATGAAATAATCGGTTTCATAATGTTCAAACGAACGGATATCGATTAGATTGCAGCAAGCCTCACGACCATGACTGCTCTCCCAATTGCCCGCCAGCTCGCGCACAAAGCTGGTGGATGCTAACCGAAAGGTCTGGTCTAATTGTTCCTCCAGTGGCTTGCCATTGACCTGAATATCGGCTACCTGAGCATCTGCCCGGCTGCGGGACTGGTGAATCACATAACGGATCCCCTGACTGAATTGCAAAAAGCCACGTTCTGTATTCGGTTCGCCTGGGTGATCTACCCGCAGCGCATTGTCCGCAAGCAACTCGCTCAATTGCCGGCCGGTGAGCTCGAATATTTGGATAGTATCTGCAAAGGGCATCAGATTGAACCAATCCCCAAATGTGAGCTGACCGCCCACCTTCAAGCCGCGGCGCACACAACTGGAATCAATCATCCCCAGGTCCACGTTCTGCCCGGCTTTCTTTAACTGGCTTACCAGACCGTCTGTGATAAAGTTTGCCAGCGCCAGTTCACCGGAGGCAAAAGTGTTGCGCACGTAATCGGTGCCTAACTGCGGGTCAGCCCCTACCCTAGCAATGACCCGAGAAAAATAATCGTGGGCCCTGTCAATAAGCGGTTTCATCACCGTCTGTTCCAGAAATTGATCCACCGGCAGGGTCTCGGTGGCAATCAAACGTGCATGCGTAACCGCCGCCGTTTTCTGCCGGATGCGAATATCCACCCGGCCCAGGTATTTGCCCAAAGAGCCGGCCTGCACGATCGGAATACCGTTGACAATGTTATGTGATGAAAGCCCCTGATGATTCAATTCGTGATGTGAATGTCCGCCTACGATCAGATGGACCCCGGCGTATGGCAGGCTCTTTGCCAGCTCCACATCTCCCGCACCGGAAGTAATCGCGGAGGTGGCAGAAAGACTATACCCCAGGTGGGTCAATAAAATAACCACATCGCAAAGAGGGCTCAAAGCCGGCAGGATATTATGAATGGTCTCTACCGGGTTCTGAATCAGATCATGATTTTTACTGATTTTATTTTCAGCTGCAGTTACCAGACCAATGACACCTACACGAATCCCTTTGATGACCAGTATGGCAGCCGGATAAAAAAGCCCGCGTAAGGCCGGGTTATCCCGTAAATTAGCTGCCAAGATCGGAAAGCGGGCATCATTTAGGATGGAGCGTTTTAACACCTCGATACCCATATCAAAATCGTGATTGCCCAACACTGAAAGATCCACCCCAGCAGCAGAATAGAGCCGGTAACTGGCATGCACCGGGTTTTCTTCCGGTGGGGCATCCATCAACTCATCAAAGACAGTCCCAATACAATCATCCCCGGCAGAAAGAGTCAGCACAGCCCGCAGGGGATCATCGGCCACATTGAGACGCTGTTCGTTGATCTGATAAGCCATGCGGGTAAAGACCGGTTCATCCCCATTCGGGGTAAAGCGCACCA
>DAOUFM010000159.1:0-3734 GCA_034429975.1 Anaerolineaceae bacterium
AGCCGCAGAATGCATTCGATCGAACCACGAAATTGCTGGAATTTACCCGGTCCTACAAAAATTATTTTCTCTCCTCGGGCTGTGAAATTCCACCTAACGCCAGCGATGCGTTGATTTGCGCCTGTTATCAGGCGACAGAAGACTACAACAAGAGCAGATAATCAACTTTGTTCACCAGAATATCAACCAAAAAACCTGTAAAATTAGATATTTCTAATTTTTTAGAGTTTTTCCAAAATTAGTTGAAAAAAGGGTTGACAGAATGCTAAAACCCTGTATAATCAGCAAATCCTAAAGGAATGTGATGAATGTCATGTTAAATGCGCCAATCGTAACTATTATTGTAATTATCTACTGGTTCCTCCATTTTATTATGGAGGACAAATTAGGCGTTGGGCGCGCAGAAAAGGTTAAAGTCAGATAGATTAAGAAAAGTAGAAGAAAGAAGAAGCCACCCAACGAAATCCAAAGGGTGGCTTTTTTTCACCACATCCATTGGAGAAAATCCATCTTCCAACAAGGAGGTACGCCATAACAAAATTAAAAAAACGCCAATCTCTTTATCGATTAAAAAATTTGTTAATTTCCTAAAATCCCAAAGGAGGAAGAAATGAAGAAAAGATTATTGTTTTTTGTGTTTGTCGTGTTAGCCCTGGTTTTGGCTAGTTGTAGCTCTGCTGCCCCTACCCCGGCAGCCCCAAGTGGTACAACTGGTAGTGAAGCTCCTGCAGCTGGAAATGAAGCTCCTGCAGCTGGAAATGAAGCCCCTGCTCCTGGCAGCGAGACATCTTCAGAAGTATCTCAGATGTGTGATGCAGATGAATTTGGTTGTGCAGTAATTCCTGCTGGTCAGACAGTCAAGATTGGTATGGGTGCTCCTATCACCGGTGATTACGCCTCATTTGGTGTGGATATCTCCCAGGGTGCTATGATTGCAGTGAAAGATGCCGGTACAGTCGAAGGTTTCCCGTTTGAACTGGTTGCCCAGGATACACAAGGAGCCCCCGAAGGCGGTGCAGCCGTAGCTAATAAATTATCTACAGACCCCACCGTTGTAGCTATCGCTGGCCATATTTTCTCCGGTTCAACCGAAGCAGCCATGCCGATCTATGAAAAAGTTGGCATGCCCATGATGTCTCCTTCTGCAACCAATCCCCCCTTAACCACACTTGGTTCCAAGGTATTCAACCGAATTGCCTTTACCGATGCAGTTCAGGGTAAATTCGCAGCCGAATATCTCTATAACAAATTAGGTTTCCGCAAGCTTGCAGTACTGCATGATGGTGGCGCTTATGGCCAGGGTTTGGCGGATGTTGTTCGTGATGAATTTACCGCATTAGGTGGTGAGGTAGTGGGTTACGAAGCCATCACCCCTGGAGAAACTGATTATACGGCTACCTTGTCTGCATTAGCTGCAAAGAGCCCAGAAGCAATTTATTTCGGTGGTTACGTGGCTGAAGGTGTAGTGTTAGCTAATAATATGAAACAGAGTGGTTTAGAGAAAGCTGTCTTCTTTGGTTGTGATGGTACATTTGGTGCTGAATTTATCGAAAAGACTGGAGCCAATGGTGAAGGCGCCTATGCCGCTTCATTGATTCCACCCGATTCTGAAGCCAAAAAGAAATTCGATGCTGACTATCTGGCTGCTTATGGTGTGGAAGCCGGTACATTATCCCCCTATACTTGGAGTGGATATGATGCTGCTGCCGTTTTGATGGCCAAGGTAAAAGAAGTCGCAGTTTTAGGTGCTGATGGTTCACTTTACGTTCCTCGTGGCGCCCTGGTTTCTGCTGTTCGTGCAACCAGTGGATTTACGAGCATCACCGGTGATGTAACCTGTAATGACGTTGGTGAATGTAACACTGCTGGCCCTACCTTCTACGTTGTTCAAGGCGGAGAATGGGTCCAGGCTGCTAAGTAATCCTGCTTGAAATATTAGGGAAATTCTGCGGAAAGGGCATCCCCTTTCCGCAGTTCCCATGTGGTATCATATAAAAATCCTGTATTCTTTAAAATTGGAGGCTTAATGGAAGCTACACAAAAGAAAAAAATGCTTACATTGCCCCAGAATAGTATCCGAATTATCCGACTAGTTGCAGCGCTTCTTTTGCTTGCGCTTATAATTTTGCGTGCAATCAATGTTGCTGCAGAGTCGCAGTTCGGGGCAGACACCTGGCTGCGACTTTCTTTTTCTGGGCTGATCATTGGCGGAATGTATGCACTGATTGCGATTGGCTACACATTGGTTTATGGTATTTTATTTATGATTAATTTTGCCCACGGTGAAGTGATGATGATTGGAACTTTTGGTGGGTATTTTGCTTTTGAAGTTTTCAATGCCATTCAAATCCCAGGTGCTGATGGAAGCCAGACCAGCTTCATGAATTCCTTTCCAGTTATAGCAATCCTGCTCGCTTTCTTAATCGGGATGGTGATTTCAGCATTATCAGGCTATTTTCTTGAAAGAATTGCTTATCGCCCCTTACGAGGAGCACCACGACTGGTACCTCTGATTAGCGCGATTGGAGCGTCTATTTTCCTCCAAAACGCGGGGCAATTATTGTTTGGACCTCAACGTCGTCAATATATCAACCCAATTATTCTGGAACGAGGGATTGGTTGGAACCTTAAGGTGGCTGGCAGTACGGTTGTGTTAACTTATACTGGCGTCTTTTCTTTGGTCTTATCTGCTATTTTAATGATTGCTCTTTATTTATTGGTTCAACGAACGAAATTAGGACGGGCAATGCGGGCAGTTGCTCAGGATAAGAAAACTGCCGCCCTGATGGGTATTAATGTAGATCAAATCATCAGCCGCACTTTTGTCATCAGTGGCGCTCTGGCTGGTGCTGCCGGCGTGATGTGGGGAATCCATAACGGCTTGTTTAATTATTTTGTTGGTTTCATTCCAGGGATTAAAGCCTTTACGGCAGCGGTGTTGGGCGGCATTGGCAACATTCCGGGGGCTATGGTGGGAGGTATGTTCCTGGGGATTGTCGAGTCTCTTGGGCCGGCGATTCTGGGAATTGACTTCCAGTTGAAAGATGTGATCGCTTTCACCATTTTAATTTTGGTGCTTATTTTTAGACCCTCCGGCATCTTGGGCGAAGCACTCTCGGAGGAAAAAGTATGAACAAGCAATCTGTACAAAAATCCGCCGGTAGTGGCATTGTTTTTGGAATCATCATTATCTTTCTGGCATTAATTGGGTTTACAGTTGTTATTTCCGGATTGATCCAGAAAGTTTCCGGACGACCCATTGGAGTTGGACAACTTCCAAAAATTATTTATTTTTATATCTTCCTAGGCTTTTTGGGAATTTGGAATGGATGGCGGGCTTCACGTCAAGACCAACATGAATCACTGACAATCAGTAAAGTTGTTCCACGCTCTGCAATTGCTGGCTTGACAACCGGTCTGTTGGTTATGGTTTATGCCTTTCTAGTCGGCGATTTAGATGCTCGCGGAATTGATGTACGCAATTATCTTAGCCAGTTGTCATCCGAATCCATTCATTTCTTTCTCTTCAACCAACCTTTCACGCTAGGAGCGCTGATCCATGTCGTCTTCAACACGATTATGGCAGTTGTTGGGGGATTGCTCGCCTGGCTGAAAGAACGCAGCCAGGAAAAAGTGAGAGCAGCTCGGGTATCTGTCCAAAAATGGTCTCAAGATCGCTGGCTGGGCAAACTACAGGGAAACCCCTATGTAAGTTATGTTTTGATGGGTGTGGT
>DAOUFM010000160.1:0-7663 GCA_034429975.1 Anaerolineaceae bacterium
GGTGCTCACAGGTGATGCGAATACCGCCGCCAACCACATACTGGCTGGTCAGACCAACGATGCGCCGTGCCAGCGGGTTGGTACGCCAGGCATCCAGCGTGGTCTGCAGGATGGTCTGCTGGTCATAAGGCTGGCGATCGCGAGATTCCTGCGGCTGCAGGTTAAACGGCAATGCTGGAATGGTTTGCGATTTCTCTCGCGGCCGGCGTTGGAACCAACCACGCATATTGTCCATGATTGTTTTCTTCATCTCATTCCTCTTTTTTTCACTAAAAATCTAATAAGCTGCGCTTCCGGCGTCTGGCAGTAAAATCCATCTCCTGTAAAGGATCTGCTGCCGGGATGACGGTAGTACCCTGGCCAGGTTGCAGCGACTGGCTTTCCAACACAGCACACAGCGCCGCCGAGATCAACCAGTCGTCATGCACTTCCTGACCGCGCTCATCCCGAGTGCCAGCCGGTACCTGCCAGCGTAAGGTGCGTTCCGGGCCGATCGAAATGCTGGACTTACAGGCGCGCGCCTGCGCCAGAAACTCGCGCTGCTGCGGGCTTTCGTCACGATGGTCTTTGAAACGTCCGCTATCGATCAACCCCAGGAAAGCCCAGCCCAGACGGCTCTTGCTGGCGGTGTTGAACTGAAAGGCAGTCACCTTTCCCGGCAGGGCTCTTTCCAGAAAGGATGCCACCCCCGCACCCACCCCGCTGGCATCCACCACCAGGTGCCGCGGCTGCCACAGCCGCACCAACGCCATGATCTGTTCGAATAATTGGCTCTGCGAAATCCCCTGCCAGGCTTGCCGGTTGAGAACGGCATAATGGTTCTGGCTGGCGCCCCAATCCGTGGGCTGACTGTGCCAGGCAATAATCGTCAGGGCGCTGAAATCGCGTTGCGGGTTGCTGAGGACACCGCTTGTACCCAGGCCGGCATCCTCACCAGCAACATCCAGGCAGAAAGCAATACAACTGCCCCCAGGTGGGGTGGTTTGGCGTAAGTGCTCCCCACGCAGCAAAGCCAGACGCCCATCATGAAAGAGCCGCCCGCCGTTTTCCAGCAATTCCGAGAAAAACTGCGTACGGATCATCGGATGGTCACGCCCCAGCATGGCAATCTGACTGTGCACAAAACGCCCATATGCCGGCACCTCGTGCGCCACATCATCTGCGGTGAGCACGAAAGTACGGCGTACACCGTCGCGGGTTTCAGCCTGTTGTGCCAGGCGTAATTCGCGCGCCAGGAGGGTGTCCTCCGTCCAGGCGGTGCCCCAGAAGACCCGCGTGGCATTGGTGCTGGCTGCCATCGGGGCGATCTCCTTGTCATACTTTTCAACGGACACATCCTGGGCTTCATCCACCTGCAGCAGCGTGGAAGCAGTGGCGCCGACGATGTTGGCTTCCGGTGAACCGGACAAAAAGGTGATGCTGGCCTGCCCAACCGAAAAGCGGTATCCGGAATCTTTGCGCCACTCAGCCTGCAGGAGCGGGTGCTGCTTAAGCACGCGCTGCAAACGGCGCATTGCGTTCTGGCTTTGCGGTTTCCAGGTGGGTGATATTTTGACCATTTCCCCGCCAGACTGAATGAAACGCATTAGGAAGAAGGCTTCCAACTGGGCCTGCAGTTCGTTCTTTCCGCTCTGGCGGGGAAACATGATCACAAAAGATTGCCCGTGACCGCCCAGCACAGAAGACGAGACGGCATAAGCAACCGCCTGCTGGTACACGCGCAGGTGAATACCTCCCAGAGCAGCAAAGCGACAGGGATCCTGCAAGGCAGACTTGAGGATGCTGCGCTCATGCACGCTCAGCATGGTTCTCCTCCTCCAGCTCCAGCCGGGATTGATCCAGGTCTTCGATCACTTTAATAACCTCGCGCTTGAATTTCTCCATGCCGTCCTGCGTGGTTCCCCATTTCTTGCTGATCTCGACCAAACGACCCAGGCGGGCTGCTCCCCTTCCCATCACCTCCAGGTGTTTACCAAAGGTATCTACCTTGATTTCACTGTTCAGCATCAGATCGGAATAGATCCAGATTGATTTGCGCACCAGGCCAATCAATTCATCCAATACGCGGTCGTATTCCGGCAGTGACTCACCGCCAGGTACAAGTACGGGTAATTGCTGTCGGATATCAGGTTGATCGGTTTTTGCCTTGGCTCTCTTCTTTGCCATACCGTTCCTTTCTAAATTAGAAATATTGTTCTAAATTCGACCAGAGTATGACAGAAAAGAAAGATTTTGACAACCTGCCTAAATGTGCATGTTTTAAGGCTTAAAACGTCAAAATCGGCAGCTTTTTGGCATATTGGACAAAAATCGTCCAATTATTTTGAGTATTTCCGGCCATTTTCACCCCATAAAACAAAACTTAACCGCTTAAAAACCCCCTTCTATTAAAAATCATTTATAATGAACAAGCTTGTCAGACAATTCAAAAATTGATAGCAACTGCTCCGTTTTCAGAAAAAAATTCGAAATCCGGGCAAGAAAAAACAACCAAACCAGGAGGATCTTCACAACATGGAGAGAATTACGACTGCCCTTACAGTCCTGACGAATACGGGTGCTGATCGTGCAGCCTTGCCACTTTTATGGTGGTTGGGACCTATCGCCGCCATTGTGGCCTTATTTTTTGCCATCCTTTTCTATAAACAAATGATGCGTCGTTCAGAAGGTAACGAGCAGATGAAATTCATTGCTCAGGCTGTGCGGGAAGGCGCCATGGCTTATCTATCCCGCCAATACCGTGTGGTTGCACTGGTCTTTGTCGTTCTATTTGTGATTTTTCTGGTGCTGTCTTTCCTTAAGCTTCAGAATCCGATTGTGCCATTTGCTTTCCTCACCGGAGGACTTTTTTCAGCCTTATGCGGTTATTTTGGGATGAAAACAGCCACCAACGCCTCAGCTCGCGCTGCTCATGCTGCCAGCAAAAACCTCAATTCAGGCTTGCAGGTGGCTTTACGCGCTGGTGCAGTAATGGGGCTGGTAGTGGTAGGTTTTGCCCTTTTAGATATCACACTCTGGTTCCTGCTACTATATGCTGGTTTCCCGATTCTTTTCCCGCAGCACTTTATCAGCCTGGCGGCCAACCCACTGCCTCAAATTACAGCAATTATGCTCAGCTTCGGGATGGGCGCTTCTACTCAGGCTCTTTTTGCCCGCGTGGGTGGCGGCATCTACACCAAAGCCGCTGATGTTGGCGCTGACCTGGTGGGCAAAGTGGAAGCCAATATCCCTGAAGATGACCCGCGCAATCCTGCCACCATAGCCGACAATGTCGGGGATAATGTGGGTGATGTCGCTGGTATGGGCGCCGACCTGTATGAATCTTACGCCGGTTCCATTCTGGCGACCAGTGCCCTGGGGGTTGCAGCAGTCAATCTGGCTGGCAATAACCTTTTGCCTGGAAAATCAGCTTTACAAATCGGTCTGTTATATATCACCGCACCGATTGTTCTTTCCGCTCTAGGGATTGTGTTATCCATCCTGGCCATTTATATGGTGCGAACCAAAGATGAAGCATCTCAGAGCGAGTTGATCAACTCGCTCAGCCGCGGGCTTAATCTCAGCTCTATTGGTATAGCGGTTCTCTCTTTACCGCTGTTGTATGTTCTCGGCTTGCCTAACTGGTTCGCTATCTGGATCTGTGTGTTAGCCGGGTTGGGTGTTGGTTTGGTGATTGGAAAATCCACCGAGTATTACACCTCGCACGCTTTTCAACCCACCCGCAATATCGCCGAACAAGCCGATACCAGCTCAGCCACCGCTCTGATTGAAGGGCTGGCAGTCGGGATGGAATCCGGTGCAATACCAGTAGCGGTGGTGGTGATCGGGATTATGATCAGCTACTATGTGGCCGGTGGCGTGGACAACCTGTTAATGGGCTTGTTCGGGGTAGGTATAGCCTCCGTTGGAATGCTTTCGACCCTGGGTTTCACACTGGCAACCGACGCCTATGGCCCCATCGCGGATAATGCCGGCGGCAATGCCGAAATGTCAGGCTTAGACCGGCAGGTTCGGCAACGCACGGATGAACTAGATGCGGTTGGCAATACCACCGCAGCAATCGGAAAAGGCTTTGCGATCGGATCAGCCGCACTTACGTCTATGGCGTTGCTGGCAGCATACCTGGAAGAGATCCGCCTGGTACTGATCGAGTTACGCGGGATTGACAGTTTGCTGGTACGCGGCGAAATGATTCCGGTCATGCAAATGACCATGCAAAATTTCATGGATTTTTATCATGTATCTCTGCTTAACCCCTCTGTGCTGGCTGGGCTTTTCATTGGTGCTGCCACCACTTTCTTCTTTTCTGCCATGACGATGCGCGCAGTCGGCCGGGCAGCCACCGGTATGGTGGAGGAAGTGCGCCGCCAGTTCCGTGAAATTAAAGGAATTCTGGATGGTAGTGCCCGCCCGGATTACGCGCGTTGCGTCGAGATCAGCACAGCAGCTGCCCAACGAGAAATGCTGGCTCCTTCTTTGGTTGCCATCATTGTGCCGGTGGTGGTCGGGGTTATCTTCGGTATTCCAGGTGTGCTCGGGCTGCTCGCTGGCGCGCTGGTCAGCGGATTTTCCCTGGCAGTCACCATGGCCAACGCCGGTGGCGCCTGGGACAACGCCAAAAAATACATTGAGGTGGGCGAATTTGGAGGCAAAGGGTCCGCAGCCCATAAAGCTGCCGTCATCGGTGACACGGTTGGGGATCCATTCAAGGATACCGCCGGACCTTCGTTGAACATTCTCATCAAACTGATGACCATGGTATCCGTTGTCTTCGCCGGATTGGTGGTGGCCTTTTCGCAGGGGCAGGGTTTGATTTACATGTTGTTGCATTAATAACTCGTAGGGGGATGGTCCCTGACCTCCCCCTGTCAGGTTTGTCATGAATACCAGGGCAGGTCTATGGACACTGCCCCTACAATTGATCCGGCAACCTTTAAAACAAATCCATGCCTTAATTTTTTTTGTCCACTGTTGACTGTCAACTTTAAACTTTATAAACCTTTCGATATCGAACGTTATACGTTCATTTGCTTCTCAATCTTTTCATGTTATTATTTCGACATCGAATGAATTACTGGAAAGGATTGAAAAATGAAAACTGCCGGTTTACACCATATCACCGCTGTGACCCGCGATGTGCAAAATAATATCGACTTTTACCAACAGGTGCTCGGTCAGCGCCTGGTGAAAACTACCATCAACTTTGATGACCCCGGAGCCTATCACCTCTACTATGGCGACTACACCGGGATCCCCGGTACCGCCATGACCTTCTTTGGTTGGGTGAACACCCTCCCTGGTCGGGTTGGGGCTGGCGAAACCCAGGCGGTCGCTTATACCATCCCACAGCATTCATTGGGATTTTGGAACGCCCGTTTGAAGGAGTTCGGATTCACCCCCCAACGCGTGGAGACGCGCTTCGATCAGGATGTCATTCCCTTCCAGGATCCGGATGGTATGCGCCTGGAACTGATCGGCGTTGAGAATTTGCCGGCTGTGCAAGCCTGGAACTCATCTCCCCTGCCTCAGGAGCACGCCCTGCATGGCTTTTACGGCGTCAGCCTGTGGTTGGATGAGATCGAATCCACCACTGCCATCTTGCAGGAAGCCTTGGGATACAAACTATTAGGGCAAGAAGGCAACCGCTATCGTTTCCAGGTTGCGGGGGATGCTCCCGGCAGAGTGGTGGATCTGGTGCATTTGCCACAGATGGGGTCTGGCAGCTTTGGAGCCGGTTCGATACATCACATTGCCTTCCGCGCCACCTCGGATGAGCATCAAACCGAGATCAAACAAAAGGTGCGCCAAATGGGCATTTACACCACCCAGATGATCGACCGCCAATACTTCCACTCGGTTTACTTCCGTACCCC
This sequence comes from Anaerolineaceae bacterium, assembly GCA_034429975.1. Lineage (GTDB taxonomy): Bacteria > Chloroflexota > Anaerolineae > Anaerolineales > Anaerolineaceae > UBA6170. The sequence continues at coordinate 5,874 of DAOUFM010000160.1, forward strand.
GGGCGGGGTTTTATTCGAAATCGCCACTGATCAACCCGGCTTCACGGTCAATGAATCCCCTGAAGAATTGGGCTCCAAATTGGTGCTGCCGCCCTGGCTGGAAGGTCGCCGGGATGCGATAGAAGCCAACCTGCCCGTTATTCGCCGCAGTTTACCACTGGAGGTCAGCCGGTGAGCCCCGCCAACAACCCGCACCTGCAACAACCGGTATTAAGTCTGGGAGCACCTTTCCAGAACGCCCGACAGGTGATGATCCTGCTGCATGGCCGTGGAGCCAGCGCCGAAGCGATTCTCTCGCTGGCAGCCGAATTAGACGCCCCGGACACTCACTTTCTGGCACCACAGGCGGATCAATACCGCTGGTACCCATATAGTTTCCTATCCCCGCTTGAACGCAACGAGCCGGAACTTTCCTGCGCCCTGGAGCGTGTCGATACCCTCGTCAACCAGGTGCTCAAATCCGGCAAACGGCTGGATCAGATCATTCTGGCAGGCTTCTCACAGGGCGCCTGTTTGGCCAGCGAATACGTGGTCCGCAACCCGCGCCGGTATGGCGGCCTGATTGTGCTCAGTGGCGGCTGGATCGGCCCGCAGACCATGCAGCGCAGCGCAATCGCCGACCTGGAAGGCATGCCGGTCTTCATCGGCTGCAGCGATATCGATCAGCATATTCCTCTTTCCCGGGTGGAAGAGACTACCCATCTTCTGGAAAGTATGGGCGCAGAGGTGAACCAGCAGATTTACTCCGGGATGGGGCACACCGTCAATGCGGATGAGATCGCGCACATCAACAATTTGCTCAAACAATCGGTTAAAGCCAGTTAGAACAAACCCGGCTGTTGTCGCTGGTCCTCCTGACTTTTCTCATAGCCGGAATCGATCAGCAAATTCTTCTGCCGGGCAGCCTGCACAGCGAGCTGGTCACAACGCTCGTTTTCGGGGTGTCCGGCGTGCCCTTTCACCCAGATCAGTTCGACCTCGTGTTGATCCAGCAGTCCAGATAATTCTTGCCACAGATCCGGGTTGAGCAACTTCCCCTTGCCCGTCTTTTTCCATTTTTTCACACGCCAGATATCCACCCAACCCAGGTTAATCGCGTCAGCCAGGTATTTCGAATCGGTGTGCAGACGAACCCTTTCACCTGGGGCTATAGCCTTCAGCCCGGCTATGGCTGCCATCAATTCCATGCGATTATTGGTCGTCAGTCGGTAGCCCTGCGAGAGCTCGCGGCGCTGGCCAGCCTGCACAACAATCACGCCATAACCTCCCGGCCCCGGGTTGCCGGTACAGGCGCCATCCGTGTAGATTTCAATGGGAGTTAAGCGTAGGGTAGGCATTGATTATTGAGTCAAATCGCTCCTGAGGTGTATTTAATTGCCAAAATTCAATTCCATCATTTAAGTCACATTTATCTGCGATGATGATTATGTTTTTGTGTCATTTGGGCAATTAGTTGCAATTCATTGTTTAATTATATTGCATTAATTTTGCCGTAGGGGTGAAGCATTGGAGTACGAAAGTTCGTGTGGTAAAACCAGGACTATTCTCCAATGCTTCATTCCTGCCGATTATCCATCAATTATTCATTGCGCGAGCCCTCACAGTGGAAGATATTACCCAACGTAAAAAATCGAGTCCAGGGTGACATCTCAAATGACGGAAATATCATCCTCCCCCTCTCTAACGCGTTGGAGAGGGGGCCGGGGGGTGAGGTGGTTTTGCTAGCTCAAAGGTTAAAGCTCAAAGCTCAATGCCAAAAACCAGAATTGAGGTGACCTCTCAAACATCGA
>DAOUFM010000161.1:0-12836 GCA_034429975.1 Anaerolineaceae bacterium
AATGGGAGTTAAGCGTAGGTTAGGCATTGATTATTGAGTCAAATCGTTCCTGAGGTGTAATTAATTGCCAAAACGCAATCTCATCATTTAAGTCAAATATATCTGAGATGAAGATGATGTTTTTGTGTCATTTGGGCAATTAGTTGCAATTGATTGTTTAATTATATTGCAATAATTTTGCCATAGGGATAAAGCATTGGAGAATAGGCCTGGTTTTGCCAAACGAACTTTCGTACTCCAATGCTTCATCCCTACCGATTACCCATCAATTATTCATCGCGCGAGCCCTCATAGCGGAAGATATTACCCAACGTAAAAAATCGGGTCCAGGGTGACATCTCAAATGGTGGAAAATTCATGCTCCCCTTCTCCAAGTCATTGGAGAGGGGGCCGGGGGGTGAGGTGGTTCCCTCAAACCACCCCGCCCTGCGGGCACCCCTCCAGAGGAGGGGAATTTAATTGGCGAAAATTATGAAATTTAATGATGTTTCGGGTAGGGAGGAAGCATTGGAGTACGAAAGTTCGTGCGGCAAAACCATGCCTATTCTCCAATGCTTCCTCCCGGTATCTTCAAACATTTTCAAATGCACACCCAACAAATTTCCTCCTCTTTCGCCATCAGCCATGAGCCATCAGCTTTTAGCTTTTAGCTTTTACCTTTCAGCTTTCCCCTTCCCCCCCTATTCCATTTTTTTATTGTAAAATAAAATGATCTGACTCCCTGCTACCCCTATCATCAGGAGCTGCTTCCTGATAGCTGGAGACTCAGTTTCATAAAGAAGAGGACACCATGCAATTATTAAAAGACACCATTATTCAAAAAGGGGCGAATTTAGGGGGCAATATTCTCAAAGTGGATGGATTTATCAACCACCAGGTCGATCCGATTTTGATGGACGCCTGCGGGCAGGAACTAGCCAACCGCTTTGCCCATCTCGGAGCCACCAAGGTGCTCACCGCTGAAATCTCCGGAATTGCGCCGGCAGTTATGACCGCCAAGTACCTGAATATCCCGGTCGTCTATGCCCGCAAGACCAAACCCATCACCATGCCGGATACCGTCTACCTGACCACCGCACCATCCCATACCAAAGGACGCCTGGTGGAGTTGATCGTTTCACCGGAATATATCGGCCGCCGTGAGAAGGTGCTTATCATCGACGATTTCCTGGCATCCGGGAACACCATTCAGGGGCTGGTGCGTCTGGTTCTGGCCGCGGGAGCGCGTCTGGTGGGCATTGGCACCCTGGTTGAAAAAATCTTCGAAGGCGGGCGCCAGAAACTCTCTGCCCTGAAAATCCCGATCGAATCTCTGGTCACTATCCAGAACATGGATGATGGCAAAATTGAATTTATGGAATAACCCGATATGAGCGCTTGCATCATCATCCTGGATTTCGGCTCCCAATTCAGCCAGTTGATTACCCGACGGGTACGCGATGTACAGGTCTATGCCGAGTTGTTCCCCTGGAACGCCCCGGCAGAAAAGGTGCTGGCGTTGAACCCGCGGGGATTCATCCTGTCTGGCGGACCTAATTCGGTATACACGCCGGGCGCCCCCCAGGTGCCGGAATATGTGCTGGCTTCCGGGCTGCCGATCCTGGGCATCTGCTACGGGATGCAGGCGCTCACTCACGCGCTCGGTGGTCAGGTAGCGCCAGCACAGGCGCGCGAGTACGGTACGGCTACCATCAGCGTGTCGGATACCAACCCCCTCCTGGCTTCTGGAGAGTATCCGGTCTGGATGTCGCACGGCGACCGGCTTGAGAGTCTGCCGCCCGGGTTTGAGAGTCTGGCTGCCAGCGCCAACAGCCCGTTTGCGATGATCGCCGACGGGCAGCGCAGTTATTACGGCGTCCAGTTCCACCCGGAGGTACACCATACCCCCATCGGGAGTGAGTTGCTGCGGCGTTTTGCGGTCGAAATCTGCGGCGTCCAGCCCAGTTGGACCGCCGGTTCCATCATCGCGCAGAGTGTCGAACGGGTGCGTGCCCAGGTCGGCTCGCAGCGCGTGCTGGTCGGTGTCAGCGGGGGAGTCGATTCGAGCGTGGCGGCTGCGCTGGTGCATCATGCCATTGGCGATCAGTTGGTAGCGGTCTTTGTCGATCACGGCCTCTTGCGGCAGGATGAACGCCAACAGATGGAGCGGGCTTTCACTGCCAACCTGGGTGTGGAGCTGCACACAGTCGATGCTGCAGCGGAGTTTATGGCAGCCCTGCAGGGCGTAACCGATCCCGAAGCCAAACGAAAAGCAATTGGCGCCACCTTTATCCGCGTGTTTGAGAAGGCGGCGCTCAAAGTTGGCAAGCCGCGCTTTCTGGTGCAGGGCACCATCTACCCGGACGTAATCGAATCCAGTGCGCCCGATCACAGCCAGGGACACAAGATCAAATCGCACCACAACGTCGGCGGTCTGCCGGAAGATCTGGCTTTCGAACTGGTCGAACCGCTGCGTTATCTCTTCAAAGACGAAGTCCGCGCGGTCGGGGAAGCCCTGGGTCTGCCAGTCGAACTGGTCTGGCGGCAGCCCTTCCCCGGGCCGGGGCTGGCAGTGCGCTGCCTGGGCGAGATCACCCCGCAGCGTCTGGCCACCCTGCGTGCCGCCGACGCGATCTTCACCAGCGAACTGACCAAAACTGGTCTGCTGGGAAAACGTAAAAGTATGAATGAATATCAGATTGCCCAGGCCTTTGCTGTACTGCTGCCAGTGCGCTCGGTGGGTGTGATGGGGGATGCGCGTACCTATCAGGAAGTCATCGCCTTGCGGGCGGTCGCCAGCGATGATTTCATGACCGCTGATTGGGCGCGTCTGCCGGACGACTTGCTTGCCCGGGTCGCCAGCCGCATCGTCAACGAGGTCAGCGGCGTCAACCGCGTGGTATATGATATCACCTCCAAGCCCCCGGCAACAATTGAGTGGGAGTAGGACCCAGAAAACCCATCTGTAACAGAAGGGGTCGAACAGATCTTTTTCTATATAGGCGAGGGAAACACACTATCGGTTGCTTTGTTTGAAAGCAGCAACAACTGTCTTTACTTTGAACTGTATTTCCAGTCGGCGACTAAAGAGTAATGCCAATATACCTAAAGTGAGTTTGGTAAAATTTCGATGTACCATCTCTTACTATATAATTAGCAATATAGAACAATCTTTATGGTGGGATTATTGATGAGCAGAAAACGAAAATGGATATATATCATTGCGTTGGGCGTACTTACATTAACGCTTTTCACTTTATGCGTTATAACAGCGGATACGCCGGATAGCTCTGTTCTGTTTTCCAACAATATTCCCGCCTACGAAAAGATCATGCCGCCATCCGATGCTTCGCTGCACATCGCTTATGAGCTTCAGGCAATTCCCTTAATGGAAGCAGGTATTGTCAAAGCCTACCGGACGGATTTTGTCAGTACAATAATCATTGCGGTAGACCGAGACCAGATCAAGGATGAGATAACAGGCTGGAACTGCCTGAGAACCAGCAATCACCCGATATATTTCGGTTATAAGGGAAAACTCAGCCACATAGACTTCGGGTATCCTTTTTTATCCATGATGTCCGGGCTGGACTATGAAGACAGCGGCTACAGCAACACCATCCATCTGCTTAAATATCTCCATAAAAACGGACGCCTGATATCAGACGATCCATCGGTTGCTCCGGTAGCTATCCTGTTTGACTATCAGGCTGCACAGATGCTTAAGGATGGAAGGAATATTGAGATCATCGTGCCCATCGAGGGAACCTTGTCCTTTCCCACCGGAATTATGCGCACAGCTGCGGGCAAACTGCCGGAAGCAAAGCCGGAAGATTTGATTGCCGCCGGGTTTCGCCTGCCAAACGGCGATTGCAATTTTTTAATTTATCCTGACCAGGAGCATTATACGAGTGCGCAAAACGCAGCTCTGACCCCTAAAACTGCAACACAGATGATAAGCGCTGTCGCTTCCTTCCAAAGGCAGGTTCTCAGCAAGCGGCTATTATCCCCTGCCCATGGTGTTGAGAACATATTGGCTTATATAGCATTTATCATCATAATCGTCCTGTGGACCGGTATGCTTTATATGAGGATTTCAGATAGAGCATTGCAAAAAAAGCTTTTTGCCATCAGCGTGCTGCTGCTCTTCTGGATGCTGATCAGGATCATAAACTTATTGCTGCCCGAGGGTACTGTTCATCGTATTTTCTGGTATTTCTACTATGTTCCTTTGATATTTATACCAACGGTGCTATTTGGCGTCGGCCGAACTTTAAATAAAAACCATCAGAGCCGGTTTTCCAGGTTTGCCGGGAAGGTGAGCTTGCTTGTGTCTCTGTTATTAACGCTGCTGGTACTGACCAATGACTTTCATCAATTGGCCTTCCATTTTTACAGAGGAACGGAAGGCAATAACTACGACTTATACTATTCATACGGCTGGGTTTATTATTTCGTTTTTATCTGGTCGCTATGTTTAATTTTTTCCTTTGTATTTTTAGCGGTCCGCAAAAAAAATGAATCGACTGCAAAGCGAGCCGGCCCCTTACTCCTGATACTCTGCGTTTCTGTTACGTACTTCGGCGGATACGCATTTGGGATTCCCATCCTCAGAGAGTCAGAGTTCAGCATTGTTTATGGGGTAATGGCATTACTGTTCCTTGAAGTATGTTTTCGCCACAGGCTGATTCCCAACAATGATAAATTGAGCGCATTGCTGCGCTATGCACCGATTGATATGCATATTCTTTCAGATACGATGCAAATCGAATATAAAACAGATTGCGCAGCAGAGTTGCCCGCTGAGATTATTGAAAAAGCTCAGTTTATTCAACCGGAACCAAACGCACCTGTAGCCTTTAGTTTGCCGGATGATACGAGTATCCTCTATGGTGTGTACCGGATCAACGGCGGGTATTCTATATTTGTTCATCATCTTGATTCGGTGATCAGGCTGCGATCGGCTTTGGAAGATCAAAACAAAAGGATCAAAGTCCAAAACAGTATTCTGACCCGCACACATAAAGTCAAAAGTGAAATCGCCAGACTGCAAGCGCAGCAGGAGATGTTTGCCCGTATAAACGACGTATTAAAGGAGCGTGTAAACGGAATTAATGTGATTCTTTCCGTCCTGTCAGCAAGCGACACGGACAGGGACAAAGACGCACTTCAAAGGCAGCTGGCAAAAATCAAGGTATTGGTGAATTATTGCAAGCGGCGCGGCAATCTTGTGTTGCTGGAAGCGGGTGACGAGAATTGTGAAACGGCTTCCCTTGCCCTATGGTTGCAGGAATCCCTTTGGGAAGCAAACGCGGCCGGGATAGACGGGCTGGTGACCGAAGCCGGAAAAACCCAGATCCACAGCACACCGGCATCCCTGCTATATGATTGTTTTGAACATATTCTGGAAAATGCCATGAAATATGCAAGCGCCGTACTGCTTATTAACCTGTCGGTCAAAGAGAATTCCGTCGTTTTGCGCGTCGCCATTGAGACGACGCCGGCTGCGGACCCCTCGCATTTCCATTTGGAGCAAGCCATGTGCAACACCTTGAATGCCTGGGGCGCTTCATATAGAGTCCATGAGCATGATGACGGATTGACGATTCAGATTTCCGTCCCGAGGGGAGGCCGGAAGAATGATTGAATTGTACTCTCTTGCACCAGAAATCCGGATTTTCTTTTCCGCGCTGCTTGTCATTGCCATCGCTTTGCAAACCATGCGGCTGTTCCTGCTGGTTTCCCACAAGGAATATAAAGTTCCGCGGTCTATTTTATTTTATGAGATATTCGTACTCGTGCATTTAATACTGGCAACGATGCTGTTGACCATAACATTGCTGCAGCGTAATATTATCGCCGGTTATTTTTATGGGTTACGGTTTATTGACGCGATTCCTATTGGCCTGGGCGTTTGGATTATGCTCAAGCACAGGAATCCGGATCCGTTTCTTTGCTACATTCTTTTGCTTCCGACGCTGCCTTTCTGGTCTTTTGCCTTTTCCCAATATTTCTTTCTGCTTGCCAATCTGTACCTAATCATCCGCAGTGCGGTAATGCTGGATTTTGAATGGAGCAGGATAAGAGGGAATGTTACCCGGTTATCCATAAAAGAAGCGGTGGATTTATTACCGAGCGGCGTCCTTTACGCCAATGAAAAAGGCCGCACGTTGATTATAAATCCGGCCATGAACCGGTTGTTATCCGCTTTGGATATCAATTCGGCAACGGATGTTTCATTTATATGGGAAAACCTCGTAAAAATACAGGATAGCGATAATGTCAGCGTTCGTACCTTGGATGGCAAACTGCTGATTCGGATTAGAAATGCCGGCTCTTGGCTTTTCTCCAAACAAACAATTCTTGTAAAAAAGAAACGATATATACAGCTTCTTGCCATCGACATTACCGAAAAGGATGTCCTTACCATGGAAATGGAGGAAAGCAATAAGGCGTTAGAAGAATTAGGGCACGAGCTTTCCGCGGCTGTCAATAACATTGAGCGGCTGGAAAAGGAAAGAGAAATACTGCGTATGAAGACCAGGGTTCATGATATCCTCGGACAGCGCCTCTCCATATTGAGCCGCTTATTGGAAAGCGACATGGATGCGGAAGATATGATAACAAAATTAAAACCGCTGCTGACAGATATGACACAAGCAATAACGGAAACTGTTGACACCTCTCCGGAGTATCTGTTGTCTTCCTTAACCCATTCTTTTGCCCTGATAGGTACGGCCATCCATCTGAAAGGATCATTGCCGCAGGACCAAAAGGCAGCCAGGGCCTTCACTGAAATCATCCGTGAATGTGCTACCAATGCCGTCCGCCATGCCGATGCCGAAAATGTATCTGCCCAACTTCAAGAAAATGACGAAGCATACACTCTTTTAGTGCATAACGACGGAACCCCGCCATCTGAACCAATTATTGAAGGAAGCGGAATCGTGGGTATGCGAGGGCAGGTTCATGAATTATCGGGTGAATTAACGATCGGTCTTTGGCCGCGATTTCAAATAAATGTGATTTTACCTAAGAACAGAAAGGATGATATGTATGATTAAAATACTTATCGTGGAGGATCAGGTCGTCATGCGGGATTCCCTTGCCAATTTAATCAATGGGCAGGAAGATATGCGCGTGGTGGGAAGCATAGGCAGCGCGGCGGATGCCCTGGAAATTTGCAGAAAAGAATTTCCTGATCTGGTGCTTATGGATGTATGTACCGATAACAACGAAAACGGCATTACGGCGGCGGCTGAAATCCGCGCCCAGTGCCCGGCAATTAAAATTGTGATTATGACGGGTATGCCGGAGATCACTTATATCGAGAGTTCCCAAAAAGCCGGGGTCGATAGCTTTCTTTATAAAAATGTAAAGGGCGAAACCCTGCTGGCCACCGTCCGAAGCACAATGGACGGTTATGGCACGTTTCCAAGGGTGGTTCCTTCACCGCTCCTCGGCAACCTCTCCTTTACCGATACCGAAATCGCAATTATCCGGCTTGTGTGTGAAGCCAAAAGCCGCAAAGAAATCGCAAGAGAGCTGGCCATGTCGGAAGGGTCGGTGAAAGCTGCTGTTACCGATATCCTCAACAAAACGGGATATGACAGTATTATGAAATTTGCTTTGTTCGCAGTATCAAAGGGATATATCAATCCAAACGTGTAGCCTCCTTCTGCCACTCAACAACTAAGAATCCACAAAATATGGGTCGATCGCGCCCATATTTTTTTGTACTAAAATTTGGACATGAGGGTCGCTGGAAGGGCTTTTTTATGGACATAAGGCGTGGAAGCTCCGCAGCGTAAAATGGTAAACTTGTTGTGAGCAGGATGTCTGCGGTTATTCGACTTTGTTGTTTACAAAAGGAGGAGCTTAATGCAAGTGATGTTTCAAACGCTTCCCAAGACAGCGGAAGAGTTTATATCCATGCCGGAATTCGGTTTTACAACGCCTTTTCAGGTAGCAGCCTTATTTATTGTGGCAATCTGCGCTTATCCGGAGAACAGGAATGAATGTTACAACATGATCGACGCTTTGAAGGGGCCGCAGAAATTAAGCGGCATGGAAAAACAGTTTATCCGCGACCGTATGATGGGCAAGGCGGAATATATCGGCAAAGCCTATTTCACGGGTGCCACGCCCGAGAATAATTATACGCCGGACCATCCGTATACGGTCGTTGTGGAAGAATCTGCTAATACCTATGCGGAGCATGGATACGCGAAAGTGTTCTTACGCACCAACGGAGCCGATAGTCCACGCCCCGTGAAGCTGCGCAAAAAAGGAGAAAATTGGTTTTTATGGGAGCATACGGGGCCGCTTAGCGATATAAGGATACCCAGGGCACAGGATCCGTGGGCATAGTTTGATCCGACTGCGCACGGCATACGCCGTTGGTTGCCTAAGATGGTATGTGATCAAAGGCTTGTATTTTCCTGAAGCGATGTAAATAAGCACCAAATTAAAAAGGAGGTATTTCTATGTTTTTCTGCAACATGAAAAGAATTGTTGGTTTAGCCCTCGTCATCTTGCTGGCGACGGCCTTGCTAGCCGGCTGCGGCAGACCCACGCCGCGGGAAGAGAGCGGAAACAGAACTCAGGTCGCGCCGGTGGCCGATTCCCCGCAGCCATCTTTTCAAACGCCTGAACAGACGCAGGAAGCACCGAAACAGAGTGAGGAGCCGGCCGAAGAGTTGGGCGTTCTGGCTGGCCTTGCGAACAACAAAAGCGCGGAGCTTTACACCGACTTTAAGGCTTATGCCAACTTCCTCGACTTGGATATCGGCGTTACACCCGAGGATGCCTTCAAGAAACTGGAGGACGCCGGTATGTCGGAGTGGAAAGCAGCAAGAGAGCTTTCCGATGAAACACATTATTTTTTCGCGTTTGCGGACGAAGGCGAGAGATGCTATATAGAACTGGCCGAATATGAGGGCGTCGTGTACAGAAAGACCTATGTCGTTTCGGGTTTTTTCAGCTATGAGACCGGGCTCTTCCTTACCAAAGCCATATACAAGGCCCTGAATGAAAAAAAGGACGACGGTTCCATCAAAACGCTTGAGGATATTGAGTCCATTTTAGGAAAATCATTTTTGTACTCTGTCCAGTTCCGGAAGCGGGAAAACAACGATGGCGCCTTCAGGTTTACCTATCGTTGGCAGGGCGAGCAAGGCGGTAATGTAGTCATCGACGCGAATACGGACCAGGATGGCGTGTTACGCGGATTCACCGGTGCAAGCCTGCCCGAATAAGGCGGATATACCACAGCAAGGATTGTGAGTTCATTTGCCCGTGAGCAGCAGAGAAAATCAAAAAAAGAGAGCATGATTATGATTACCTGCAACAACAAAGGGATCATGGTTTTTATCCTGGTCATCGTGCTGATCGCGGTATTGATGACCGGATGCAGCAGTTCCGTGCCGCAAGGCGGGAGTGGGAACAGCACGGAACCCAAAACGGAAGTCGTCAAGGGAGAAACCGTGGAAACAGAGCACTTCACCATGACAGTGGCCACAGGCTACAACAAGATGGACATCAGCGGCGGGATACAGGCATACCAGGGCAGCAATGCCATCGAGGTATGGGTTCGCCCGTCCACGCAGAATAAAGAGCTGCAGGGGATGCTGAACAGCATCAATTTCAAGTAACGCCCGGTCGTCTCCGCCGGCGTGCAGAGCTGAGCAAGTAAAACTGCGATTGGTCATAACAGGCGGCACGGTCGAAGAAAGAGGCGTGCCGCCTGACAACCGATTAAGGAGGATCGTATGCATTTTATTACTAAGAAAGCAATGGCAGTTATGCTTATCCTGGTGATGCTGGCGCTGGATGTGTGCTGCGTCGCAAAGACAGCCCGGCAAAAGGTGGATTTCTCCGGTGTGTGGGAAGGCAGCCTCACCGTCGAGGGTATGCGCATGCCGGGCAAGATGATTCTTGAGCTCGACAGCAAGGGCAAGGGCAGCGCCCGCTTTGGGTTTGACGATGAGTTGACCGAGGAGAGCATACCCGTCGAGCTAAACAAGGAAAACGGTCTCAAAGGAGAGGGCACAACGGACCAAATGCACTTTGATTTGGAGGGTAAGTTTTATGAAATGGATGAAGAATGGGTATTTGCCGGTAATCTGATCATTAACGACGGTTATGAGATCAACGATACCACCGTTGAGTTTTTCCGCGAGGGGAGCGAGTTAATTCCAGACCTAAGCGAAGAAATTGGATATCCGGAAGAAATTCCGCTGGAAGCCTGGGATAATTCCATTGATTTTTCCGGCGAATGGACAGGAAAACTCTTCGTCGAGGGTATGAGCATGCCGGGGAAGATGATTCTTGAGCTCGACAGCAGCGGCAAGGGCAGCGCCTGCATTGGGTTTGGCGATGAGTTGACCCAGGAGAGCATACCCGTCGAACTAAACAAGAAAAACGACTTCAACAGCCTCAAAGGAGAGGGCACGGCGGACCAAATGCACTTTGATTTCGAGGGTTGGTTTTATGAATTGGATGATAGATGGCTATTTGTCGGTAATATGATCATTATCGACGGTTATGAGGTCTACAATACCACCTTTCAGTTTTACCGCTGGAGCGAGGGAATTGCGGACCTAATGGGAGAAATTGGATATCCGGAGGATATGTCGCCGGAAGCCTGGGATAATTCTATTGATTTTTCCGGCGAATGGACAGGGATACAGTTAATCGCGGAGGTCAGCGGGGCTGACGCACAGAAGTATAAGTACATGGAGGGACTAAAGACAGGTTGTCTTCTCGTCCTTTCCCTTCCCAACTATGGCACGGGATGGGCGGAGCTGCAGTTTGACGACGATCTTGCCTGGCCGGAGCTGACCGCTTATGCCGCTTATGACAGGCTGGAACTGGACGGCTTGCTCTGGGGCGACCCTTTTGAGTCGAGCAGAACATTCGAATATGACAAATTTTTCTACTTTGGGTGGAGCGGCACACTCGAATATGACAAGACTGCGGAAGAGTGGACGCTGACCGGGGGCGGCGACATCACCGACCCGAATGCGGATGTGACCTTCCATATTGTCTTGAGCCTGAATAAGGCCTCTGCGGATGCGCCCGAACAACAGCCGCAGGCACCCGCGCCGAACAACCAGGGCGCCGATATAAACGCGCCTCTTAACAAATTCCTTATAGGAGTCTGGATGGGGCCGCCTTCCAACGTGATGGTGGAAAGACAGGTTCTTTATTTCTTCAATGATGGTACAACCCAAATATGCTATGCCACGCCCGGCCCCGGCGCCACGGAGGAAAACTTTTTTGGGGTGGGAACCCCCTGGAAATTGGATGATCCCGTCTCGGGAAAATGGCGCGTCGAAGGGAAAAAATTGATCGCAAAGTTTGAAATCGACAGTATATCATTCGAAACAGATGTGCGGGTTATCGATGCTGACAGCATTGAAATAGAGGTGTTTTATACCCGCAAGATATTTCGCAGGCTGCCCGGATCCTGAGCGGGCGGTCGCCAGCAACGACTTCATGACCGCCGATTGGGCGCGTCTGCCGGACGACTTGCTTGCCCGGGTCGCCAGCCGCATTGTCAACGAAGTCAACGGCGTCAACCGCGTGGTGTATGATATTACCTCCAAACCCCCGGCGACGATTGAGTGGGAATAGTTACAGGAGAGCTTCAAAGCCCTATATAATAAGGGTTTGGAGCTCTTACCAGACTATAGTGGAACAACGGATGTTAGAGTAAATTTATTTATTCCTAAAAGTATGCCAGATAAAGCATTCATAAAAATGCTCTCAGATGAACAATAAAGAATTGGCCGTTCACTTCCTATATACTCTCTTTTAGTCTTGAATTCTTTAAAACATCTTTATAGGGCATCTGTAAAGGATTTAATAGAAGATACAAATATTCAAGAAACAAAAGTGAAAAATATCATTGAGTCACTTACTGAAGCCGGACTGGTAGAAGCTATAGGGACGGGAAAAGGACGTTATTATATTTTAAGTTCTAAAGTGTATCAAAATGCAGACAACACAGCTGGTTATGTAAGACAAACTGGTATTGACAAATTTAGGCATAATGAATTGGTTCTGAAATATGCTCAAACTCAGGGTTTTATAACTAGAGCAAATGTCGCAGAGTTACTTCATGTTACCCCATCTCAAGCTTACCGAGTCCTTAGAATACTTGCCGACGAGAATAAATTAAAACTTGAAGGCAAAGGCAAATATGCTAAGTACATCCCTATCTAACGCATTTTTTAACACACGCGTGCGTTGAAAGTGCGTTAGATGGTGTGTTGAAATATTTAGAACTCTCCTTTAATCCTCTAAAATGCAGTCCCAACTTCATTTACACAATAATTTTGACATTACCCTATCTGACGCTTAAAATCAGTTAGCTCTTTTTTGCTGCGCTATTACCACTTTGAAACAAATTTTTCATAGTAGTTTCCACCATTGTCATCCTCTGAACCAACAAACTGTAAACTCCGTAATTAATACTCTATGGTGCGGTAACCCCGTCTTTTTCTAAATTGATTCGGGAACTATGTCTATATTCTTCATCTGCGATAATGCAACCATTTTCAGAACCGGGTTACCCTATAGCACTACCATCATTTATTAACTTCCGCAGGCTATCTTCCAGCATACTACTAAATACCATAACTTTGTAATTATTGACTTACCTTATCCGCAGATGGCTTTTTTCCACCAGGGATTTCCTTGGTAAGCTCTGCTTTAATCTGTGGATATTTATAACGCCAAGTAATCGGTTATGTCAAATAATTGTCAACCTTGAAGTAGTTAATGGGGAAGGTTTATTGAGAGGGTGAGCCTTTCTCATTTTTGTGCATTGTGCTTTGGGTAGCGAAACTCAT
>DAOUFM010000162.1:0-1781 GCA_034429975.1 Anaerolineaceae bacterium
TCAGGTAATCCCGGTGATTCGCTTGGATACAATTTTTCGGCAGGCTGAAGATAGTTTCATCATCGTCAATGCACATCGCATTAACAATGGGGATATGCCATTGTTTTCCAAAGAATCAACCGATTTCTTTCTTTTCCCAGAAACAGATGCCCTGAAAGCCGCCGATTGGGTCATCGATTTGGTAAATCAGCGCGTTCAGAATAAGTTTGGATTTGACCCGCTTCGAGATATTCAAGTTTTGACGCCCATGCATCGCGGCGCTTGTGGTGTATCGGAGTTAAATGAACGCATCCAGGCTGTGTTAAATCCGGAAGATCCCAGAAAGGCGGAAGTGAGGCATGGAACGCGCGTCTTTCGGGTGGGTGATAGGGTGATGCAGATTCGCAATGATTATGAGCGCCAGATTTTTAACGGCGATCTGGGAGTGATAGCCAGCATTGATGCCGAAAACCATATTATTTCAGTTAATTTTGATGAACGGCTGGTGCCCTGTGAAACCCTACAACTGGAAGAACTGGTACATGCCTATGCAATCAGTATCCATAAATCACAGGGATCAGAATTCCCAGTAGTTATTATTCCATTGCTCATGCAGCATTATATGATGTTACAAAGAAATCTTCTTTATACCGCAGTAACGCGTGCAAGAAAATTGGTGGTTATGGTGGGGGATAAAAAGTCAATTGGCATGGCAGTGCGCAATAATAAAATCGCATTGCGGAACACCTTTCTCAAAGAAAGGCTGCATGAAACGCCAACCCAGGAAAAACCAACTTCTTTTTGGTAACCTGAAGCTAACCGTTTGGGAACTTATTTTCTAATAATTCGTCTTTTATTGGTCAAAAATTTCTTAGCAAAGAAGGAAACTATGAAAAGAACAAAACTGTATTTATTACTCACTTTGACCATGGCAATAATTGTTACCGCTTGTTCCCCGAGTGGAACGAAGAGTCAAGAACTGGCAACGGTACCCAGCGCTGAATCTGCTGAAATTGCAACTGAAGTTCCTACTGAAATTGTTCCCACAACACCAATTGAAGCCGAGCAGCCAACTCCCTCCACTGAGGCGATATCTATCGATAAATTAAGGAATGGTACTTATATTGTAGATGGGCAGTCGATCACGCTTGTGAACGGAGAAGCAGAAAATGAACTAGCCCCAGGCTCTGAAACAAAGCAAGTCACTCGATATTTTGGCAATGAAATCAATCTTGATCTCAATGGTGACGGGTTATTGGATTCCGCTTTTCTCATTTCGCAGACATCCGGAGGCAGCGGTGTTTTCTATTACGTGGTGGCTGCCATAAAAACAGGCGACGGCATTGTGGGCACAAATGCAATCTATCTTGGTGATCGCATTGCTCCCCAGAGTACCAATGTCGACCCGAACAACCCGGCGCAGTTTATTGTGAACTATGCAGACCGGAAACCGGATGAGCCAATGATAGCTGAACCGACTATCGGTGTTTCAAAGATTATTAAACTCGAAAATAATGAATTGGTTGAGGTTCAAGCAAATTAATCATTTTATTTAAATAATATAGCAACAAAATCCTGAGGATCCATAAAATGATTTAAGCTTAAATTCTGAAGGATAAGCAAAACTTTATATTGTCCACTCGATGGATTAGTAGAAAACGATACACCCGGTTTCCCGGGTGTATATTGTTATTTGGGATCCTGGATGGATTCATTGATTCACTGTGATAGAATTTAAAAACCTTTAATTAGAATAATGTATTTTAAAACAACAATGAAGAAAAAAAACCCATCCACGGAGA
>DAOUFM010000163.1:0-32679 GCA_034429975.1 Anaerolineaceae bacterium
TGGCTGTTTTTGGCGAAATTGAAACCGGGGATAGCATCCTGTTTATTTTGTTTGACAATAATACCCACATCAGGCTTCCAGAAAATGGTCCTGGACAGGTGGTTGTCCCGGATTTAGGGCTATCAACTGTGATTATGGAAGTGAATGACCCTGAAGGCGATGATTTCGGTCCTGGTTCTTATACATATCCAACAGATTCGGTGTTTCCTGCTAAGGCTTTTGATTTAAAGACTTTTCGTGTTTCTTATGATGAAAAAAGCATTATTTTCAAAATAGAATTATTTGGACCCATACCGAACCCCTGGGGATCACCGAATAATTTAGCTATCCAAACGCTGGATATTTACATTGACACCGATCCGGGCAAAGCAACCGGCGCCAGAAAATTGTTGCCAGGCAGAAATGTTTCACTTTCAGCAGAAAATGGTTGGGATTATGCAATTTGGGCTGAAGGCTGGACACCTCAAATTTTGAGCCCTGATCCTGTTACCCTGGAACCTAAGGAAATTTCAACGGCGGACTATAAGATTATTGTTGATCCTGCTGGCAGGAGTGTGACAATACGCGTAGCCAAAGAATTGCTTGGAGACAGTGACCCTGAAAAATGGGGATATGCTGTCGTCGTGTTAGGTCAGGAAGGATATCCTTCATCGGGAGTTTGGAGGGTGAGAGATGTTGATGAAAAACCTGCTCAATGGCGGTTCGGCGGTGGAGGAAATTCGACCAACCATACACGGGTGATTGATTTAATATGGCCTGATGGAAAAACACCGACACAATCAGAAATGTTGTCTGCTTTTACTCTGAGCAGCCTTTCGACTGATCAATTAACAGCAGATGACTATGCTATTATTGACCTATTGCGACCATAAAATAAGAAAGATTTTTTTGTTAAATTAATTAAAATAGATCAAATAAATTATTTCTTACATTAATACTGGAGACTTAATGGAAGCTGTAAATTTTGTTACCCCACGCGAGACGATTGAAATTTATTTACCTGATGAGCGAGTGATCCAGGCAAAGCGGTATTCGACATTAGAAGAAATATTCCAAATATTACCTGAATGGAAAAACCCGCCAATTGTAGGCGCAATCGTTAATGGAAATTTAAGAGAATTAACTTTCCCAATCCGGATTGATTCGGATGTAAAACCAATTAATATCAGTGAAGCAGATGGGGCAAGAATTTACCGACGCTCGCTTACCTTTTTATTAGAAGCCGCATTTCAGGAATTATATCCCGATGCCAAACTTACTATTGACCATGCGGTTGTATCAGGCGGTTTCTACTGCCAGGTTAAAGGTTTAAATGATTTTTCATCTTCTATTGTGTCAAAAATTGAAAAACACATGCAAAAGATGGTTAACGAAAATCTTAATTTTGAGAGAAAAGAAGTTCCGTTAACTGAAGCGATTGAATATTTTATTAAGAAAAAACAGTTTGAAAAAGTTCGCTTGTTAAAACATCGGAAAAAATCTCATTTAGTTCTCTATCAATTAAGAGGTCAAAAAGATTATCACCATGGTTATATGGTTCCAAGCAGTGGATTTCTAAATATTTTTAAATTAATTTGGATGGATAATAATTCTTTTATTTTACAATACCCCCGGAGAAGGTCTCCGATGATTCTGGAAATAATTCCAAAGAATCAACAATTACTGGATACGTTTAAACAGTATGGATCCTGGTTAAAACGACTGGGAGTCGATAATGTTGGCGCTTTAAACGATGCGATTGAAGAGAAGAAAATTCGGGAGTTAATCCTTGTATCAGAAGCATTTCATGAAATGCGTATAGCAGAAATAGCAAGAAAAATTGCAATTGTATCAGAGGGAAGAAGAATTGTATTAATTGCCGGCCCAAGCTCATCTGGTAAAACTACTTTTTCGAAACGCTTATCGGTACAATTATTAGCACAGGGGATTACACCCTTTCCGATTGAAATGGATAATTATTTTGTTGATCGGGATCTAACACCGAGAGATGAAAAAGGTGAGTTTGATTTCGAATCTATTGATGCTTTAAACAGGTCGTTATTAGAAGAACATTTGTCCAGATTAATCAAAGGAGAACAGGTTCAACTCCCAAAATTTAATTTTGCTCAGGGAAGAAGCGAACCAGGCGAAATTGTCCAATTGGCCTCAGACCAAATTATTTTGCTGGAAGGTATTCATGGATTAAACCCAAGATTGCTGGAAAGTACCCCGACTGAAAAGACTTATCGTATCTACATTTCTTGCTTAACTCAGCTTAATCTGGATCGCCACAATCGCATTTCAACTACAGATACACGCTTGATTCGGAGAATTGTTCGGGATGCCAGAGAACGAGGATATTCAGCATATGACACGATAAAACGTTGGGATTCAGTAGGAAGGGGTGAGAAAAAACATATCTTCCCTTATCAGGATAATGCTGATGAAGTGATGAACTCAGCTCTGGTTTATGAATTATCAGCCCTAAAACCGTTTGTTGAACCATTATTACGACAGGTTCCATTTGGGACTAATGAGCACGTAGAAGCAAAACGATTGCTTACTTTCCTGGAATGGTTTTTACCGATTGATACTGAATTAATTCCTGATAATTCGCTTTTACAGGAATTTTTAGGGGCATCTATTCTAAAAGAATTTCATATATGGAATCCTGACCAAAGTGATGATTAAAAAATGAGGGTTATCGGAAAAGCGATAACCCTCTATTTCTTTTTAAATGAACCTATTTAACAAATCGTCTCTTTTATAGTTTCAGCCAGACGGCGAATGCCAATTCTAATTTTGTCAGGTTGTGCATTGGAAAAATTTAAGCGCATTGTATTTTTACCACTGCCATCCGGATAGAATGAAGTGCCTGGAACAAAAGCAACTTTCTTTTCTACAGCTTTTGGTAGTATTTCAACAGTATTACAAACTTCAGGAAGAGAAACCCAAAGGAATAATCCTCCGTGAGGTTTTGTCCATTTAACACCTTCTGGCATATTATTTTCTAATTCCTCTAACATGATGTCGCGTCTTTCTTTGTAAACCGTATTTATTTTTTTGATATGCTCATCTAAAAATCCCTTACGACTAACTTCATAGGCAACGATTTGGTTGAATGTGGAGGTATGTAAATCAGCGCCTTGTTTTGCCATTACCAATTTCTGAATAATTTCCGGAGTGGCTATTACCCATGCCAGACGAATTCCCGGTGCCAGTGTTTTTGAGAAAGTACTAAGATAGATAACATTTCCATGATAAGAGCCATTGTTCGCATGTAGCTGATCGTCGAGTAGTTCCAAGGCTGGTAAATGCTTCCCTTCATATCTTAACTGTCCATAAGGGTCATCTTCAATTATCGGAACGCCATATTTATCTGCTAAATTTACTAATTCTTGCCTTCTTTCTAATGAAATGGTGACTCCAGTTGGATTCTGAAAATTGGGGAGAATATACATGAATTTTGGTCCGGTTCGTAAGGCTTGTTCTAGTTTGTCAACTTGAATTCCATGATCATCCAGCGGTACAGTAACATATTGGGCGTTATACGCTGTCCAGGCTTGAATTGCTCCCAAATAAGTTGGTGATTCTGTTAATATTCGATCTCCTGGATTAATAAAAATTCGACCAATTAAATCCAGCGCTTGCTGAGAACCAGTCGTAATCATCACATTCTCTGCAGTAACTTTTATCCCATATTGATTTGTGTGACGGGCGATCATTTCTCGCAATGGAACGTATCCATCAGTCGTTCCGTATTGAAGTGCCTCAGGTCCATGCTCATCTAAAACACGAGTACAAGCTTGTTTGAACTCTTCAACTGGAAAAATTTCCGGAGCTGGCATCCCACCTGCAAAGGAAATAATGTCCGGCATCTGGGTTATTTTTAACAATTCACGAATGGCTGAACCTTTCATTGACTGTGTTCGAAGAGCGTAGCGATCGTGCCAAAAAGTTTTCATTTTTTTACTCCTTTGAATAGGTATCTGGCTTATTATTATTTTACACAAAAAAATGGGATGGTACTAAACCATCCCATTTGGGTTTAAAGTTTGGCAAATCGGGATACAATTTCTGCTGGAGTTGGTAATTTTAAGCGATCACCCATGGTAAGCTGATTGGGTTGCTTGCCAATATTATCCGGAGAACCTTGATAGATATAGATCAAAGAACCTTCAACGTTGGCTTTATCTTCAATAAACGCTTGACCTGTCAGGAGGCCATCTGAATCGATTGCGCAACTCGTCACAACACCAATGACTTTCCCTTTTTTATCAATAACCGGATCACCGTTGTGTGCCATTTTGACACCTTTTTCCTGGAAGCGGAAGCGGACAACAATGCCTTTTCTTTTAGCCTCTCGTGCTAAATACGCGTCTCGTCCGATAAACCAGGGTTTGTATGTTTTTACAAAACTTCCGAAGTGAGCTTCTGAAACACCTAGGTTGCGTTCACCACCCATTTCATGTCCATAGAGAGGGAGCCCAGCTTCGGTGCGAAGTGAGTCGCGAGCTCCTAACCCACATGGTTTTAACCCCATTGGTTCACCTGCTTTCATTAAAGCATCCCAGAAGGCAGACGCCTGGTCAGGATGAATAAACAGTTCAAAGGACATTTTTTCGCCTGTATAACCAGTTCTTGAGACAACCAGGTCGAAATCTCCGATAACAGCTTCACAAAGCTCTGTTCTCTTTAATTTCATGATTCTTTTTCGTGTTTGTGGATCGGCTCCGAGTGCAAGCAAAATATCTCTGGATTTTGGGCCTTGCAAGGCAATATCCACTCGCATTTCTGCCCCGGCTGAACGATCTCGCAAGTTGCGCAAAATTACGTTCTTTCCAAAAGCGGTTGCACCCGGATATTTTGGATCGACCATAATTTTCCCATCTTTAACCGCATTTAACCAAGCCCAGTCTTTATCATCATTGGATGCATTGACAACCACAAGGTACACCTCTTTTTGTCGGCGATAAACAAGCAGATCATCGATAACGTTAGCATCTGTGTCTAAAAAGTGAGTATATAGTGATTCTCCTACTTCAAGAGATGAAATATCATTTCCACAAACACTATCCAGGAAGACCACTGCGTCTGGTCCTTCCGCCTGATATACACCCATATGTGTTACGTCAAATAAACCAGCAGTTTTTCGGGTCGCTAAATGTTCTTCAGATACCGAAGAATACCAGACTGGCATCTCCCAGCCAGCAAATGGGATCATCTTTCCGCCTAATTGGACGTGTTTTTCATAAAGGGAGGTGCGTTTCAATTGGTCTGATTCTTTTTCCACCCATTCGAATTTTGGTTTGGCCTGCAGGTTGTTTTCAATGTTTTCAATACCGACGAAATAAGGTTTTGTCACAACAAAATCAGGGTGCCCAATTTTTGATTTTGAGACAGTTGATGCTTCCTTAACAATAATTGGTCCAGGTAACCGGCGTTGTAAATCCTGATCAAAATATACATATGCATCAGAAAGGTCGCGTAGCCAGGTAGCAGCCAAATTACCTTTATTAATATCGGTAGTAAAACGATAATGATCGGTGCTGACACAGGTGATAACGCCATTGATCATTTCACCATCAGCATATAAGTAAGTACCTTGTTCTTCGCCCGGGTTGAGCGATTCAACATCACTTGCGAAAACGTAATCTACGAAGTGGCGTAAATCTCTGCCTGTTAAATCATAAGCAACTTTACCATCAATTCCTTTGGGGGTTTCGTCCAGGTAATAGAAATGAGGGTAACCATGTTTTTCGAAATCGGTATCCAAACCAGCCTTTTCGGCTAATTTTCTAACTCGAATTTTCGCTTCTTCAAGGACTTTGAAATCTACTTTTGCTCTCTGAGTTTTACCTTTCTTGGACTCAATTGTGTAAGGTTTGGTTGCAAACAAAACATCAGCGATAATGTCGGCGACTGTAACCATGTCTTTCTCATCCAAACCACGTTGGGTCATCCAGGGAGTCCCATAACGAATTCCAGATGCTCGTAATGCGCTGAGATCACCAGGGATCGTATTGCGATTGACAACGATGCCTGCAATATCCAGGATTCTGGCTGCCAGATCTCCTGAAAGGGATGTTCCATCCGGGCCTTTGATTTTGCTGACGTCAACATTTCCTAAATGTGAATTTGTGCCGTTGAACGGGATCCTTAAACCCCGCTCTCTCAGCCGGTTGGTTAATGCCTGGTTGTTATCTAATATTTGTTGCTGAAGAGCTCTAAATTGGTCGGTTTTAGCAATTTTGAATGTTGTAGCAATTCCTGCAATGGCATGCATATGCGGGCCACCTTGCTCACCAGGGAAAACTGCGCGATCAAGTTTTTTAGCTAAAGCAGCACTGTCGGTAATGATACAGGCTCCGCGAGGTCCACACAGCGACTTGTGGATGGTAAAAGTAATTACATTAGCATAACCAACTGGGCTTGGAACCAAACCAGATGCAATTAACCCAGCAATATGAGCTACATCGGCCAGTAAAAGCGCCCCAACTGAATCTGCAATCTCGCGGAATTTCTTCCAATCGGGAATAAATGGATAGGAAGAGTAACCTGCAATTACCAACTTAGGTTTGTGTTCTAATGCCAGGGCTGCAACCTGATCGTAATTAATCTGCTCTGTTTCCGGATCAACAGTGTAATGGACAATATTATATAGTTGCCCAGAGCGATTCACAGGCGAGCCATGAGATAAATGCCCACCGTGCAATAAGTTCATGCTTAAAACCGTGTCACCAATATTAATCAAATGATAAAC
Source organism: Anaerolineaceae bacterium (assembly GCA_034429975.1). GTDB lineage: Bacteria > Chloroflexota > Anaerolineae > Anaerolineales > Anaerolineaceae > UBA6170. The sequence goes on from DAOUFM010000163.1 coordinate 6,743, forward strand.
AGCGTTATTTGCAGGAGCACCGGAGAGGGGTTGTACATTAACGTATAAGTTATCGGCTGTAAGACCATTGGCAGCGAATAATTCCGCACATCGTCTGGCGGCTACAGCTTCGATGATATCAGCGTATTCTACGCCTTTGTAATATCTCGGATCCGAGTAGCGACGATAGTACGCCAGTTGTTCGTCGTAATCAAAGATTTCTTTTTCATCCATCAAACGCATCCGTTCGTCTGGATAACCTTCCGCATAGATATTTTGAAATTCGGAACCTAATGCTTCCAGAACAGCTTTTGGCGCAGTGCTTTCGCTCGGAATTAACATCAACTTACGATTTTGACGTTCTGCTTCAATATGTATTAATTCTGAAACATCCGGGTCAAGATCACTGAGTTTGCCACGAAAAAGAAAATCAGACATTTTTATCTCCTATTAAAATATTTTTTTCCCAATAGTATGGATCATTAATCATACTAATCATTTGGCGTTGTTCATCCCCAATTGTAAAAAAGCATCTACTTATGGTCAAGGAAAGTATCCAATCTTTGTGTGTTCATAATCATCTAATTTAAATTTATTGTTTATTCATCCATTCAAAAATGGTGGATAGAACCTGGTTTGATTCATATTCATTATGCAATTCATGATACAAACCTGGAAATGGTTTAAAGGTAATAAAATTTTTTGGTACGTTTGCCACGAATTGCTTTATCTTGTCCTGCGACACGGTGTGATCGTTTGTTCCAACCATAAGAAGTAGAGGTGTATCCCAATTGGCTGCGTTTTCGATCGTCCAATCACCATTTGAAAACATGTCCATTGCTAACTTTGCGGATATCATCGGATGGACCAATGGATCCTCCTGGTATTCTTTGATCACCTCGGGGTTGTGAGACAGATTGTTTACATCCAATCCGTTGTCCAAAGTTAAAGATGGAAGAAGTGATTTCATAATCTTAGCCATAAATAATTTTGCTGGCGGTACGGGAGTACCAACTCCTAAGCCTGGGCTGGTACAAATTATACCTTTAATTTGCGGTTTTCTTTTCAATGTATAATACAGAACCATATTGCCACCCAAAGAATGCCCGTAAAGAAAAATAGGTTTGTTTGGATTCTCATTTCTGGCGATATCTATGATTTTGTCAATTTCAGAAATAAATACTTGATTCCCTGCAATGTGACCTCTTTTCCCTGAGCTTTTTCCATGACCTTGATGATCAGAGCCGTAAAAAGCAATATTCTGATCATTAAAAAACCGGGCAACATGATCGTATCTAGCAATATGTTCGCCCAGCCCGTGAACCATGATTATCACGGAGCTTACCTCACCTTCTGGTAACCACTTTTGTGCATGAATATGAACATTTTCATCGGTTGTCCACTCAAAATCTTGTAATTTTGTCATTTTATTTCTCCTCAACGGTAGATTGGATATTATTAATTGTCAAATACCTTCAAATATATTTATATAGTTAAAAAGAAAATTTGACAAACTTTTTATAACTGGTAGATAATCTATAATTTGGAAAAGTTAAATTAAAGAATGATTTTGGATGTTTATTGGAAGAGCCAGCTTTATTTACTAAAAATGTTAGATTTCAATTAAAGGAAAAGAGATAAAGTGTTAAAGATTAATAATCAAAAAGGTTGTTTAGTTTCCGGAATAATGATACTTACCATTATTTGGATACTTGGTGGCTCCATCGTAACCCAATTAATGATGTGGCTCATGGAGCAAACGCTCTTTGAGGCTTCATTTAAATTTCCTGATATGCGCTGGGCTATTATTGTTGCTTATATCGTATTGATTGGTTTGCCACTTCTCATGGTACGTTTTATTGTCGCCGACCGATTATTCGGTATTATTAGTCAATTTTGGATAACAATAGTTTTTTCGGGAATCTTTTTAATCCCGGGAAGATTTTTAAAAGTTTATAATGCACAAGGGATAAACCTTTCACAAATAATTGGTTTAATCATCTCTATCATTTTTGTGAAATGGATCTATCAAAGAAGAAATTTAAAATTTATCTTACCGTTTAAAAATGATCTAATTTATTTTTCATTAATTATTAGCGTAATAATTTCCATTCCTTGGGTAATTTGGGGATCTTTGGGCTCATTAGGAGATTTGTTTTTAAATTTGTCGATTAGTTTATTATGTGGTCTATTTATTTCCAGCTTAATTAATCATCTATTTATTGATTTGTATCCTGAAGGGAAAAACATAGAGCTCGTTCATAAATTATTTTTTGGATTGATTATTTTTATAGGCTTAACAATTTTTTCTACTGTTTTGGGGCAAAATGGACAGCAATGGATGCTGGTTTTAACGCTGCCTCTATCAAGCTGGGTAATAGCCGCGCTTTATGGTGATACAGGAGAGCATCACTATGCGAATCTCAGTGTTTTTATCTTTCTCACGATTTTGATTTCCTTGCCTTTGGTATGGTTTGATCCAGATGAGTTAGCCATGGTGGTCAGCTCTGAACCAGGTGAAATTATCTACTGGGTTAGCAAATCGATCTCCTATACTGCCTTGGGTTTGTTTTTCCTTTCTGGCGTTACTGTTTTCTTGAAAAAATATTGGTCCAAAAACGCTTTTAATAAAAAAGCAGCGATAATTTCAGGATTTGCATGGAGCCTAATCATCTTGATTTATTTCATTAAAGGACAATCAGGTTTTTTTGGTGAGTCTCTTTTCATTGTAATGAAATCACAACCTGACTTACAGGAAATTCTTAAAATTGAAGATCCAATTAAAAGAAGAGAGATGGTTTATCAGGTTTCAGTTCAATTTGCATTAGAATCTCAAAAAAACCTGGTTGATATTTTAAATCAATATCATTTAGATTATGAACAGTATTATCTTGTTAATGGAATCCAGGTTCATGCTGATCCAGTTTTAAAATTATTATTACAACAAAGAAAAGATATTGATCGTATTTTGGTGGTACCCAACTTAAGACCACTTCCAAAGAAACTAAAAACCAGCACCGGAGACTCCTTCGTTGTTGATGAACCTATGTGGAATTTAGAAATGATCCAAGCCAATAAAGTTTGGGAGGAATTTGAAGTTAAAGGAAATGGGATCATTATCGGTCAAGCTGATTCTGGTGTAGATGGGAATCATCCTGCTCTTAGAGATCAATATGTTGGTGCAAAAGCGGTAAATGATTATTCATGGTTTGACCCCTGGAATCATTCCGATTATCCTCAAGATTTTAGTGGGCACGGCACACATACACTAGGTATTATTCTGGGGAAGAATGTCGGGATTGCTCCGGAAGCAAAGTGGATGGGCTGTGTAAATTTAGCTCGGAATTTAGGGAACCCTGGACACTATCTTGCATGTATGCAATTTTTATTCGCTCCATTTCCAAAGGAAGGAAATGCTTTATTGAATGGAAAACCTGAAATAGGTGCTCATATCTTTAATAATTCATGGGGGTGCCCTGAATTGGAGGGGTGTGATTCTGAAATTTTTAACTAGGCAGTTGAAGCATTGGAAGTTGCCGGCGTTTTTGTTGTTTCATCAGCAGGTAATGATGGTTATTATGGCTGTGGAAGTATTGCAGATCCACTAGCAATCTATGAAAAAGTTCTTAGTGTAGGAGCAATTGATGAAAATGGAGAATTGGCTTTATTTTCCAGCCTTGGGCCGGTAATAATTGATGGCTCTGAGCGTATAAAGCCTGATCTGGTTGCACCTGGGGTTGATATATTTTCCACTATGCCGAATGCCAGCTATATGAAAAATAGTGGCACATCGATGGCGGGGCCACATGTGGTTGGTACAATTGCTTTAATGTGGAGCTCAAATCCTAATTTGATTGGTAAAATTGACTTAACAAAGAAAATCATTGAATCCACTGCAGATCAATATAGCGGGACTATTCCTAGCTGTGTAGAATCTTCAAGGATTCCAAACAATGCAGTTGGGTATGGTGTGGTTAATGCATACGAAGCAGTTAAGGAAGCAAGAAAGTATCGGTAGTACTTTCTAATTATTCGTGACGAAATTAAAACTTACGGGTTAATATTAATACCCCGTTAAAAGGTAAAAAATTGAGCGATTTTATTGAAGATATTGAATTAATAAAAAAAGCTGGAAACGGGGACAATGAAGCTTTTGGTAATCTGTATGAACGCTACGTTCGAAAAATTTATAACTACATTTATTATCGTACCGGAAATGTTAATGAGGCTGAAGATCTTACTGCTAAGGTTTTTCAACGAGCATTCCGGCATATCGAATCCTACGACCAGCGTGGTGTGCCATTTTCTGCCTGGCTTTATCGAATTGCCCACAATTTAGTTGCCAACTGGTATCGAGATAGAAGTAGAAAGAAAGAAGTAGCACTAGACGACCATTTACCCAGTAATTACCGTTTTGATTTTCCAGAAACTGAGATTGAAAAATCTCAAGAATCTGAAAAAATGATGAGAGCATTAAGGAATTTACCCCCTGAAAGGCAACAGTTAATTATTCTTAAATTTGTTGAAGGATTAAGTAATCAGGAAATTGGCGTAATTATGCGTAAATCAGAAGGAGCTATAAAAAGTTTATATCACCGCACCCTGGAATCTTTACGCAAAGAAATTGAAAAAAATGAATCCTTTCCAAAGAGGAAAAAGTATTAAAGAAAGGAGTGATAGTCTGATATGAATAAAGAAAGCTCATATATGGTTATGGAGAACGCACTTTTTAATCATCTGAAGCCAGTTTCACCAGATCCTAAATTTATTCAAAAACTAGGCTCAAAATTATTGGGCACAAAAAATATGGAAATAGAAGATCCGAATCGAAGCTTGGCTTTTGTTGTTATCAGCCTGGGGTTATTTATAGGAATTCTAGTTGCCTGGCTATTCCGCAAGGAAGAAGATTTAGATCAATCCTAGTTCAGTGAATTTACCAATTAGTGTTTCATTACTTGGTTCAACTAAAATTGAACCATCTGGAAAAATGATAGTTGGGACGCTTCTAAATCCTTTATTAATTTCTTTAACTTTTTCTTCACCGGCTTTATCTTTATCAATATTTACCCACTCGTAATCTACTTTGTATTCTTCAAAAACAGTTTTCGAACGTTTGGTATCTCCGCACCAGGGCGTACCGTAGATGATAATTTTTTCTTTCATCGTTATTCTCTCAAAAATCCTTTACAAATAATAGTATATTCTTTGCAGAATTAACCAGATCCAACTCTTCAGGAAAAGAATAATCCGTATTGACTCTGGTTGTTAAAGCTTCAATATCAGGCAATACTCTTTGAAAAATATCAGGCATCTTAGAGGCTTCTTCAATACATTGGTATGGATTAAGATGGTTCAATTTGCCTGAGAATTTTTGGGAAAATATAATTTTTATTGCCTTTCCTGCTACTTGCCTGGCAATTACACGGCTTTTTTTATTTTCACCAGCCAGAATGAATTTATTCGCGGCATCTAAATCGATCAATAAAGATTGGAAATCAATTTCTGACAACATATAAAGCTATTAAATACAGGGTGTCATTTGACACCCTGTACAATAATTCCGAATATTTTTATGCCCAACCCTGTTTCTTCACAAAATCTGTAACGACCGGAATTTTAATATATTCCCCTTTGTATGCTTTATAAGCCCACCAAAGCATGATTAACCATAAAATAGAACCACACCCTAATGTAACGGCAGCAATCAGAGGAACAACTACGATCATAATAATACCCATTACCAATGCTTGTGCGTTATGGGCTTTGATGAAAGGACGGTTTTTCTTATCTTCCATCAACATAAATATGATTGGCGTAAGGGGGGCGAAGACATATGCCAATGCAGCCATTAATTTATCATCATTTGTTACTTCGTTCGGATTATAATCAGACATGGTTTTTCTCCTTTAAAAATTTATACTTGAATCTATTATATATGCATTTTAAAAAATACAAAGAGTAACATTATAAGCAAATGAAGAATAAAAAAATTGTTTTCATGGGAACGCCAGATTTTGCAATTCCTTCATTGGAGAAATTGATAGATGAGTGTTCAGTTGTCGGTGTCATCACACAGCCAGATAGACCAGCAGGACGTGGAAAAGGTTTACAATCTCCTCCTGTTAAAGAACTTTCATTAATCCATGGATTAGATTTGATTCAACCGACAAGATTAAGTGCTTCGGGAGTTTATGAAAAAATCCAATCCTGGGAGCCTGATGCGATTGTCGTAGTAGCATTTGGGCAAATATTAAAAGAAAATATTCTCAATTTACCAAAATTTGGTTGTATTAATGTACACGGTTCTTTACTTCCCAGATGGCGAGGGGCTGCGCCTATTCAAACTGCCATCTTAAATGGAGATCTTAAAACAGGAATCACGATTATGAAGATGGATCCAGGAGTTGATACTGGCCCAATTCTACAACAAAGATCAATTCCCATCGAAAAGGATGATACATCCGCATCTTTGAGTAAAAAATTGGCTGTTTTAGGAGCTGATTTGTTAACTGATGTTCTTGCTGGTTATTTTAATGGGAAAATACTGCCTGTAAATCAACCAGAAGATGGGGTTACCTATGCGCCGGTGATCAATAAGCAAAATGGATTCCTAGATTTCTCTAAACCATCTGTTGCTCTAGAACGTCAGATCAGAGCTTTTACTCCCTGGCCTGGAAGTTTTATGGTAGTTGGTAGTGATCGGATTAAAATTGTTTCTGTAAAATGTTTACCCGAGAAAAACCTGCCTCCCGGTGACAGATCTGTTATAAATGGTTATCCTGTTGTTGGCACAAAAGATGGGATCTTAGTAATAGAACAATTACAACCGGCAGGGAAAAAAATTATGCAAGGAAAAGAATTCTTGAATGGATTTAGAGGTTGGTAACTTTGATGACGGAAAGAAAATTTAAAGTTCTGTGTTTTGGCGCTGGTGCAATTGGAACTTACGTCGGTGGTAGCCTTACAATTCATGGGCACGAAGTACATTTTCTGGACCGTCAGACTACTATTTCTAAAATCAAAGACAACGGCCTGCATTTACGCTTAAAGGATGGAGATCACACAATTCATCCTGAATATCTTTGGCATTCATTAGATGATTTTATTGATAAATTTAATTTCGATTTTGCAATCGTTGCTGTCAAATCATATGATACAGATGATCTGATTAAGGGCTGGGAAAATTTCAGAACTTTTTTACCGCCAGTTCTATGTTTGCAGAATGGAGTAGAAAACGAAGATAAATTAAAATTGATTCTTGGGGATGATCGAGTAATCTCAGGGACGGTGTCCACTGCAATTGGCAGAATTGATAATGGGATTGTTCTGGAAAAATTGCGGGGAATAGGTATTGAAAATAAAAATAAATTGACAAAGGAAATTATTGAACTCTTTAATTCTTCAGGATTAGAAGCAATAGGATTTGATAATCCCAAGGCGATGAAATGGTCTAAATTGTTTACAAATGTCACCACGAATGCCAGCTCTGCAATTTTGGGTATGACACCAGCTGAAATCATGGCAGATTCAGAATTGTATCGAATTGAAATTGAAGAATTACGCGAAACATTTCGCGTGATGAAAGCAGCCAAAATCCCGATTGTAAATTTACCAGGAACAGCCGTCATAATGTATGCTTTGATTGTTAATCAATTTCCACTGAAATTTAGCAATTTTATTTTAAGGAATTTTATTATAAAAGGCAGAGGGGGGAAAATGCCATCATTTTTTATCGATTTACAAAGTAAAAGAAAGAAATCTGAAGTTGATTATTTAAATGGGGCGGTTGTCCGTTTAGGTAATAAAGTAAATGTACCAACGCCGGTGAATAAAATTTTAAATGATATATTAATGAAATTGACGGTGGGAGAAATTCAAAAAGATTATTTTTCTAAAAATCCGGAGCATTACAAAAAATTATTTCAAAAATAAAGGTTGGGTCAAAAATGGATATTCCTGATTGGATAAAAAATGCAATCTTCTATCAAATTTTTCCGGATCGTTTTTATAATGGAGATACAACCAATGATCCTGAGTTTGTCCAGGCCTGGGGAGAAAAACCTAATTTATGGGATTTTCAAGGTGGGGATCTTAAAGGAATAATTCAGAAAATTGATTATCTGGTTGAATTAGGAATTAATGCAATCTATCTCAATCCGATCTTCTATTCTGCGTCCAATCATCGCTATGATACGATCGATTATTATCGGATTGACCCAAAATTGGGAAATCTGGATACTTTCCATGAATTAATAGATATTGCACATAAAAATGAATTAAAAGTTATTTTGGATGGAGTATTTAATCACACGGGCAGAGGCTTTTTTGCCTTTAATGATATTTTAGAAAACGGGGAACATTCAACTTATCGTAATTGGTATCATATTTACCATTTTCCGGTAGATGCTTATTCACCAGGAAAAGCGGATGATTATTTAGCCTGGTGGGGATTAAAGAACCTTCCGAAACTGAATACTGATCATCCGCCGGTAAGAAAATACCTGTTGGAAGTTGCACGCTATTGGATTGAACAAGGTGCGGACGGCTGGCGGTTGGATGTTCCTAATGAAATTGACGATGATAGTTTTTGGCTTGAATTTCGAAAAACCGTTCGGGCAGCCAATTCAAACGCTTACATTGTTGGGGAAATTTGGGAAGCTGATAATCACTGGGTAGGAAATGAACATTTTGACGGCTTGATGAATTATCCAATCAGGTCTGCTTTAATTGACCTTTTAAATGGAAAAATTGTTCCATCGCGATTCCTAGAAGAGATATCAAACACAATGAATCAATATCCACCAGAAAATCAATTCGCGATGTTTAATGTACTTGGCTCACATGATACCGAAAGAATCAGAACAATTTTGAATGATGATTTGAAATTTGTTGAACTGGCTTATACTTTTATTTTTACGTTTATAGGTGCGCCAGTTATTTATTACGGTGATGAAATTGGGATTAAAGGTGGTAAAGATCCTGAATGCAGGCGTGCCTTTCCATGGGATCCCAAGAAATTGGATTGGAAACTGAAGCAAAAAATTCAAAAATTAATCCATTTAAGAAGGATTTTTCCTACTTTAAAGTCAGGTAAATTTGTCCCGCTTAATTCAGATGACAAAAAGATGGTGTTTGCATTCGCTAGAGAATTAGAAAATGATACTTTTATAATGGTCTTTAATTGTAGTAACGAGAATCAAAGATTTCAAGTTTCAATTAGCGACCTTAAAATGAATGATACGACCCGCGTAAATAACCTTTTTGGAGAGGAATATTTCACTGTAAATAAAAAAAGTGAAGAGATATTTGTTACTATTCCCTCTAAAACCGGGCTCGTTTTACATTAAATTATTTTTCTTCATCCCATCCGATCTCTTCAGCAGCAAAAAATAAATCGGTGGCGCTGATTAAACCAACGAGGTTGTTTTTTTCATCTATTACCGGCATGTGATGAATATTATTTTTATGCATTTCAATTGAACACTGTTTCAGACTCCAATCTTGCTTGGCAGTAACCAGGTTTTCAGACATTATTTCAACTACTGGAATATTCGATGGGGACTTTTCCTGAGCGATAATTTTGTCTCTAATATCTGTAGTGGTTACGATTCCATATTTATTGGTGCTTTGATCCAATAAAATGAGGAGACTACTAATATTTCTTCTGCGCATTAATGTCAAAGCATATGCTGCAGAGCTATCACGATCAACGACAATAACTGGAGAACTCATCCAATCTTTTACTTGGTGAGATGCCATATTTAACCTTCCTTTGTTTCTTCCCTTTAATCCCGAAAACAAACTACCTAAAATAAAGATACCAATAAATTCTATGATTTACAACCAACTGAAAAATGTTATCTTTAGACTTAAAGTAGATTTTTATTTTTTTATTCGTCAGACAATAATTTTTCAAATTGATAACCAGAATTTTTTAATTTGATTAATAATTTCTTGTAAATGGCATTTATTTTTAAGATATTTTCAACTGTTTCATGAGCTGTAAGGTTATCATCCGTGCTGATTTCAAGCAGGGCAATTCTAAATAACCATTTGATCAGGTTTTCAAATCTTTCTTTATCAAACCAGAGAATATCCTGGTATCGATTTATTTTCAAAAAAAGTTGGATTTCCTGGTGTTGCAAAATCGTCTTTAACCATTTTGATAGAGAAATCTCAGAAATGTTGACATACCAGGTGGATACCCCTAATAACAAGTGAACTGTCTGAGATATTATTTGTTGGTCAAATTCCGTTATTTGATATTCAGCGGAAAAACTTCGAATGATTTTAGTGAATTGCCATTCATCGAACCAGGATTGAATTTGAAAAGTTGCTTCTACTGCTGGAATTAGAAACCTGAGGGGAGAGATAAAACAATAAGAAAGCAGAATAATCCAATCGCTATGACTTTCAGTAATTTCTTTTTGGAAATCACGAATGAAAAGATGAAGATCTTTATTTTTAATACTGACGAACTTTTGGTCGAGCAATAGGGTTGTCAATATAAAGTTTAAATACCTTGTAAATTGATCAGTTATTTGGCTATTAGACTTGTCAATTCCTGTAAATTGGTGAATTCCCTTTAAAAGCCCATCTATTTTTTGTTGCGCCTCTGAAATGATATTGGGGCTAATGATTTCCCGAAGAGAATCTATTCGTTGAGAATAGAGGTAATCTGAGTAACCTCTATTTAGAATTTCCTTTAATGGGGTTTGAACAGGCTGCAAAATTAGTTCTTTGATAGCATTTTCAATACTGGGCACACCATTGCCATTCAAATAGTCATTTAATTGGCGATATGAACCCCATTGATCATCATTTATTTGATAAAAATCCAAAAAAACATGGGTCTGATAAGCATGTAACTCAAAAAATAAGCCGTGTTCATAAATTGCTGTGATGGAACGGATATACTCTACATTTGTGACGATATCTTTGAAAATTACGAAATCGTATTCTCGGCTTAAAAGAAGTCCTTCTGCCAATTGGACCGTTGTTTGGTAACTATCTTCATTGCTCCTTTTATTGATTTTGGACGCTGATTGATGGATCCACCCTTTTGTTTCAGCAAATTTATTGTGATAAACAATCAAAGCAGCCTGGTTTTGACTGACATTCGTATAGGCATAAACATCTTCATTGATCGTGTTGTCCGAAGTAAAAAAATCATAAATAAGAAAGTGGTCCACTTCTGAAAAAAGCCAACGCCGATGTAGTAGCGGAGAAATTTGCGACAGATGACGGGAAATCAAATATTGGTCTTCCTCTTCATCCCAATATGCTTGTTTGTATTCCATTCCATATTTTTCTGAAAAACCTTCAAATTGTCCATGCCCAAACATAGGTAACCCAGGCAATGTACTCATCAATGTACAAATGCCAAAGTATTTATCCCCTTTACCGAATTGCTCTACTGCCGTGCGTTCATCAGGATTATTCATAAAATTGACGAATCTTTTTAATATTTGAGGGTCAAATTCAATCGTATTTTTTATGAGTTGGCGGTAATTGACATTATCCTCATTTCGCAGCATATTCATAAAGGCGGAATTGTAGACTCGGTGCATTCCTAGTGTTCGAACGAAGTAACTTTCCATGAGCCAAAAAGCTTCCGCCAATAATAATGTATCAGGGGCGTCAACTGCTAAACGGTCAACTACTTCTCGCCAAAACTCGATTGGCATTAACTGATCAAATCGTTCTTTCGTCAAGCCAAATTCAGCTCGGGATGGAATCGCTCCGCCAGAACCAGGTTCTGGAAACCAAAGACGTTGATAGTGTTTTTTTGCTAAAGTCATGGCAGCGTCAAAGCGGATGATTGAAAACCTTTTTGCTACTGACAATATTGTCTGATAAACCGCTTCACGAACTTCGGGAAGCAAGTAATTGAGCTGGGCTGTGTCATTCCATGGCATTGAAGTTCCATCATTACCATGGTAAATAAAACGGGTTTCGCCGTTTGAATAATTATGATAAAGAAAAACAACAGCGGCATCAGATCTTTCATAATAGTGATCTTCTATTTTTATCTCGTATTGTGGATATTTTGATAAATTAGGGCCATTGAATGAATAAACAGGATAGGGACTGTAACCTAATTGGATAAACCAATCTGGATGTTCATATAGCCAATTCGAATCGATTCCCATATGGTTAGGGACCATATCGGCAGCCAAACGAATACCTTTTTGCCAAGCCTTGTTTTTTAAGTTTTGAAAGGCTTCTTCTCCCCCTAATTCATCTGCGATTTGATAGTCAGCTAATGAATAAGCGGAAGCAATGGCATCCGAGTTACCGCATAATTGTTTGATTTTGGCAGAAGCAGCACTTCGTTCCCATAACCCAATCAACCATAAGCCTGTGAAACCTCTTTTTCGAAGATTATCAAGTTCTTCATCTGGAATTTGATCCAAGGAATAGATTTCATAATTGTATTTTTTACGAATTTGGTCAAGCCAAACATGAGCGTTTTTTGCAATAATGACTACACTCGGCATCCACTCTCTATCAGGGCTGAACTTCTCATATTCGAGATCCCAGATTTGATCATAACCGGGAACAACACTTGGTCCTGGTCCTGTACCAACTAAACCTGCTTTTTGTTCTTCCTTTATGAAATCCAACCCGCTTAATAATTTATAGTATAAGTCGCCTAAAAGAGCACTCCAATGGGTTCGAATGTATTCGAGTTGACCAGGGATTGAATACGGAACCTGTTTGGCAGGTGTACGTAATAAATCAATCAAATTCTTATTTTCGGGACCAAAAAAAGGCTTTGTGTTAAAAAATTGGTTGAGCAGGCTCATCATTTTTGGATATTGAGAGATTTGGGAAATTGCTCTATCGCTGAATAACTCCCTGTAATTATCTAAAGCTGTATTTTGATTTTCAACCCAAAGCAAAATCAATTCTTCGAGAAGGAGAGCGTAGGCTTGTTCATCATTTAATTGTGAAAGGAAAGCAGCTATAGACTGTTTTTGTTGATAAACAGAAATAGGGGGAAATTCTTGAAGGAAAATTTTTATTGTTTGTTCTCGTTCCTGTTTAGAGAGGTGGTTATCGATGAAATTGACCGCTTCTTTAAAAATCTCAGGGTCAATTTTTTCCCGATATGTTTTCATTATGAAATGAAAAATCTCATCCATTAGGCCGATTGCATAGATCTCACTGGCTTTCACAGCTATTTCCGGAAAAGTTAATATATCTCTCTGAGTATTTATTTTTTCAGTTAATAACCTGGCACCATGGAAATTTCCGATAATAATACTTCCATCCGTGCTGAATAAGCTCAAATCAAATTTGTATTTTTCGCGAAAATGTCTGGCAATGTGAAATTCCAACTGAAAGTTTTCCATAGGTATCCTCCCGAATTAATAATAATTATATCCGGCTATTTGTAGTTGAATGTTCACAAAAAATAAGGAGGATTGCTCCTCCTCTTAGCGCTTATACCCTTTGTAAAATGTGGGTTATGATATTTGAGCCACTGCCACCAATATTTTGCGCCATCCCAATTCTGGCTTTTTCTACCTGGGTTCCATTGGCTTGATGGCGTAATTGTTGAACCACTTCAACCAATTGGTACATTCCAGTTGCGCCTACAGGATGACCCCGTGCTTTGAGTCCCCCTCGTGTTGCGATTGGAATCCTGCCATCCGGTCTGATTTCACCATCCAATCCCAGTCTAGGACCTTTACCCCTTTCAGCGAATCCCGATGCTTCTAAAGATAAAGCTGCCATGATAGAGAAGGCATCATGGAGCTCAAAAAGGTCGATATCCTGTGGACCAATCCCTGCCTGGCTATAAGCTTTTTTTGCAGATAATTCGGCAGCTTTAAGCCACAAAGGATCTTTGCGATCGTGCACAGCGATCGAATCGGTGGCTGCAGCACTTCCAATTATTTTTACAATAGGATTGGCAGATGACAAGCCAATTTTTTCCAAAGGTACCATTACAACGGCTGCGGCACCATCACCAATAGGAGAAGCATCCATGAGATTGATTGGATCAGCTATCATGCCTGCATCCAGATATTGTGCTTCAGTGATCGCTTTTCGAAAACGCGCGTTGGGATTGTGGGCACCATTCGCATGTGCGTTGATTGAAAATGGGGCGAAATCGTTTTTTGTCCAACCATATTCGTATAGATAACGCCGCATTATCAAAGCATTTAAGGCAACGAAAGAAATTCCCTGCGTTACTTCCCAATCTGAATCAGCTGCGGTGGCTAATTCAGCGGTAATTTCTGCACCTGGAGAATCCGTCATTTTTTCTACACCAACAGCCACAGCCTGATCAATTGCCCCCGAAGCAACCGCTAATAGAGCTGTTCGAAAAGCAGCGGCGCCTGAACTGCAGGCTGATTCTACTTTGAAAGATTCGGCATATCGTAAACCAACCCAGTCAGCGATGTAAGCGCCTAATTGGGCTTGATGGTTGGCAGATGCAGACATCATGTTACCTACGTATAAAGCATCGATCTGATTAAGCCCAGCATCTTTTACTGCATCCAGAACTGCATTACCAGCCAAATCCCGCAACGATTTATCCCAATGTTCGTCAATTTTGGTTTGACCAATGCCAATTACAGCGACCTCTCTCATTTGGATTTATCCTTTCTCAAATGGAAGTTAGAACAAATTATATCGGTTGAATCTATCAGGAACTATCAGAATTATTATTTTTCACTCAAGTATAATTATCAAGAGGATTTTTGGACAATGAAGAATCTCCATTATGGTTGGGTTATAAAATTAATCTTTTTTACGATAATTTTAACGGGTTGTGCGCCTCAAAACGCGATGGGGGATTCTAATGATAAAGATACACCCGCTGCACCTGCACTGATTATTCCATCCCGAACAGCACTTTCACAAACCTTACTCCCAACTAAAACACCAGCCGTAATAAGTTTCTGGGTTGATCCTGAAATTGACCTCCCATTAATTTCAATCAATAGTCGGTTACCTGGCGGAATTGAAGCCGATAAAAGTCAAGCAATGTTTTGGTTAGTAAATTCTAAAAATGAAGGCGATAAGGCAGTTCTGGTTAACGAAACTTATTTTGTGGTCTCTGTTCCTTTTATTTTGCCTTTAAAAACAATTAATTTCAATGAATTAAAAGATATTTGGCAAAGATCGGAGAAAGACATTATTGAAGTAATGATATGGTCACAACCGAAAGATCGAGAGGTTCTTTCCGTAATATTTCGTTTCGAACCAGGCAATCAAGTTCTTTTTTCAGAAAATGAACCTGAACGGTGCAGAGAAATTAAATGTTTGAAAATCAGCCAATTTGGTGAGTTTGATCCGCAATGGAGAATAATCGGAATTGATGATCAAAATATTTTGCTAAAAAAATTTGATGCGACAAAGTATCCACTGATGTTACGCATTTGGATTATTCAGAACCCTAAGAGCCAAGAAACTGTACCTCTTCCATCGGATATATCATCTAACAGCAATTTTAATCCCGAGCACCTGACTTCTATATTAATGACTGGAACAACTGCTTTGGTTAGAAATACTGCTTATCAAATTGAAGAACATGGCCTTGATTTTCCAATTAAAAATATTAAACCTCTGGCAGATTCGGTCGATATTGTCCATGTTTCGAATGAAGTGGCATTTTATTCTAAATGTCCATCAGCCGTGCCGGTTAGAAAGGAAATGCGGTTTTGCAGTGATCCTAAATACATGGATATCTTAAATATGTTAGGGACCGATGTGGTGGAATTAACAGGAAATCATTTGTTGGATTGGGGACCAGAAGCCTTTTTAGAGACCTTATCGATCTACAAAGCTAATAACATTCAAGTTTATGGCGGAGGAGAAACACTTGAATTAGCAATGGCACCTGCTTTGGTTGAAGATAAAGGTAATCGGTTTGCTTTTCTCGGTTGCAATATTCCAGGGCCGGAAAATGATTGGGCGACGAATGAACGCCCTGGAAGTTTGCACTGCGATTTGGATAAAATAGAAAAAATGATTAAGGATTTGAGATCCCAGGGCATCAATCCGATTTTTACATTTCAGCATACCGAATACAATACTTTTCGAGTAACAAAACAAATGCAGGAAGATTTTTGGAGAATGGCAAAAGCTGGTGCTGTCATCGTCAGCGGAAGTCAGGCACATTATCCGCAGGGCATTGATTTTGTTGATACCACCTTTATCCATTATGGGTTAGGAAATTTTTTATTTGATCAAATGTATACCTATTGGGGAATGGCAACTGTTGATGTTCATTACTTTTATGAGAATCAATATATTAACACTATCCAGTATCCTATTATTAATGAAAATTATGGGCAGCCTCGAATTATGACTGATGAAGAAGCTCAAGTACTATTTGACAAGATTTACAAAAATAGTTTTTATTATAAAAACGAGAATAAATGAAAAAAAAGCGTAGATTAATCCCATTATTTGCACTTTGTTTAATCTGCGCCTGTCGATCTTTTGAACCTACTTTGGAACCTTTGCAACCTACCGAAACCACCATTTCGCTTTCTTTAATTTCGCCAACAGCAACGCCGTTTTTACCGCAAATAATTGAGGGTTCAGCTACGCAATTGAACTTAATTCACAAACCAGATTTTTTGAAAGATTTAACAATAGAATGGATTGACGAATCCTTAATAAATGAACAAGAAAAAAGCGGTGCATATAATTGCGAGTACAACCTGGAAGGGAATGGAGTTGAAGTTGGAAATTTCGTATATGCATTAATCGCCCCTTTTAATTCATTGAAATCTTCAATTAGCATTGAAGAATTGAATAAGATCTTTAAAACAGGTTTGGATTTAAGAGATCAAACCGTAAAAATCTATTTATCTAAAAGCGCCTATGACCAATTTCAAGGGAAATGGGGCGATTTATCATCTGGAGGAAGTATTACCCCAGAGGATGCAATTATCGAGATTGTGTCTCATGAGAGTCTGGCGCTAGGTATTGTCCGATTCGATCAATTAATGCCTTCAGTTAAGGTGTTAAGCGTCGAGGGAACCTCACCGTTAGATAAGGATTTTCAGGAAAATGAATATATTTTAAACATAAAGGCTTTTCTTTCATGTAATTCAGAAGAAGTATCTGAAATCTTTTTTAATAATATTAAAAAGAAATTTACTACCAGAGATTCTGAAAAACTTACTTCTGTTTTATTGACCGGTACTACCGCGTTAACGCGGGCGACAGCTAATCGAATGGAAATATCTGGTTTTACCTATCCAGGTGAAAAAATAAAACAATATTTTGACAATGCAGATCTGCGGCATATTTCCAGTGAAACTTCTTTTTTTGCTAATTGCCCACCTCCAAATCCTTATCAAACAGATTTGTCTTTCTGCTCCCGTCCAGAATACTTAGATTTATTTACATATTTAAATATCAATGTAATTGAATTAACGGGTAACCATTTAATGGATAAGGGATACGAACCGTTTATAAACACCTTAGGGTTATTTAATGATTTGGATATACCATATTATGCTGGGGGCTATTCGCTTGAGCAAGCACAGCAGCCTTTATTATTTGAGCATAATGGTAATAAACTTGCTTTTTTAGGTTGTAATTTAGCCGGTCCCCCAGCAGTATGGGCAAATTCAACCAGGGGCGGGGTGAATGCTTGCGATTTTTCGAAAATGACCGAGGAGATTGAGAGTTTGAGTGTAAGCGGATATTTGCCGATTGTTACTTTCCAATATTTTGAATCTATTTCAATGCGCCCTTCAAACCAACAAATTAGAGATTTTCGAACCATGGTGGATGCCGGAGCGGTTATTGTGAGTGGAAGTCAATCACACGTTCCGATGGCGTTTGAGTTTTATCAGAATAGTTTTATTCATTATGGGCTAGGGAACTTATTTTTTGATCAAATGGATAGTCTGAATAATCGTCAGGAATTTCTGGATCGACATATTTTTTATGACGGAAAATATATAAGCACAGAACTGATCACAACCATGCTTGAGTATTATGCTCAACCAAGACCAATGTCCCCTGAGGAAAGGGAAGATTTATTAAATAATGCTTTTATATTTTTCAATAATTGAGAAATTGGAGAATAACAATGGAAATATTGGATATTTCACAACCAATTAAGAAATCAATGGTCGTTTGGCCAGGAGATCCGATTGTTAATAATCACCTGGTTTCTGAAATTGCGAATGGAGATGAAGCGAACGTAACCTGTATCCAGATGTCAGCACATACTGGCACCCACATTGATGCTCCGAGACATTTCATAAAAAATGGAAAAACGGTAGAAGAACTTGATTTACAATTCCTGATTGGACCAGCAGAAGTAATTCAGATTCCTACTCAATACAACGTTATTAATAAAGATGCTCTAGTAGAGATGAATCGAGCAACCTGGCCACTTCGTATTTTATTCCGAACTCGAAATTCTGATCTTCAATTAATGGATACATCGAAGTTTAATGAAAAATTTACTGCCCTGGAACCAGATGCAGCAAAATTTTTGTTTGAAAAAGGGGTTAAGTTAATCGGGATTGATTATTTGTCGATCGCCCCATATGAAAACGGATTTGACACTCATTTTGAATTATTATCAAAAGAGATCATTATTCTGGAGGGATTAAATTTATCCAGAATCCAACCGGGTTATTATCAACTGATTGCCTTGCCGATTCTTCTGTCAGGAGCTGATGGAGCACCTGCACGAGTTTTATTGATAGCTGAGTAATCACCAGATAAGTCGAAAAAATATTTTCCGTTCGCGATCTGGTACGTTTGAGTAAATAACTGTTATATTAAAAAAGTTGTTTCAATTATTGGGAATATTCTTCCTCTGTCCATCTGTAACCGCTCAAATTCTTTATTTTCGACCATTTGAGCGATTTTTTCGGCATCATCTTTCAGTTTCGAGATGTTGATACCCGATACGATCCCGGAATAGGGTGCTAACCATTTTCTAGCTCTATAAAATAGTTTCTTTGCACCGATATAATTTTGTTTTTGGATATGATGAAAAGCTACCCCAATTTGTAAAATACCCCGGTACAAATTCCGAATTTCTCCAGTTTCGTCTCGCCAGGCTAATTCTAATTCTTCGTGTGCATCGAAGAATCGTTTTTGGTTAAAATAACCAATTCCTTTAATAGCTCTTGGATCAAGATCTTGCGGGTAACCCTTTGTTGATTTCATCGTTTCGTCACTTAAAAAATTATAATCAATTGAAGAAAAATAGCTTGTGATTTTTACATAGTGTTTTTGATCATATGTTAGGATATTAATATTTATTTTTATTATTTTTTCAATTGAGGATCAGTATGAAAAACCCACTTGAGAATGAAATTGTTTCTGCTGAATTGTTAGAAAATGAAATATACGACTTGTGTCTCCAAACAAATTTTTGGACATGGTCAACCCAAACCAAAGTCGATCCAATTGCTGTAAATTATGCTAAAGGAGTTTATTTTTGGGATATCAACGGAAAAAAATATTTAGATTTTAATTCCATGGTGATGTGTGTCAATATCGGACATGAAGATGAGCGGGTGATAAAAGCCATGGTAAATCAATTATACGAGCTTCCTTTTGCAGGTCCTCGGATGGCGACCAAACCGCGAGCTTTGCTAGGTAAAGCCTTAAAAACAATATTGCCGGAACCTCTAGAGCGCTTCTTATACACTTTGGGAGGAGCGGATGCGAATGAAAATGCTATTAAGTTAGCAAGATCATATACAGGGAAATACAAGATTTTGACCCGTTATCGTTCTTATCACGGGGCGACTTATGGTGCAATTGCCCTTACCGGTGATCCCAGAAGAATCACCTGGGAGCCTTCGGTGATGATGGGCGTTGTTCATTTTTTAGACCCTTATCGTTATCGTTCGACTTTTCATCATAATAGCCCTAATATCACTGATGCTGAATTTGCTTTAGATTATCTTCGCCATTTAGAGGAAATCATAGTATTTGAAGGTCCAGAAACAATTGCAGCTATTCTTATAGAAACAGTAACCGGAACCAATGGAATTATCATACCCCCATTAGGATACTTACAGGGTGTCCGGGCATTATGTGATAAATATAATATCGTTATGATTTGTGATGAAGTTATGAGTGGCTTTGGTCGAACTGGTGAGTGGTTTGCATTTAATCATTGGGATGTTACACCGGATATCGTCACGATGGCAAAAGGTTTGACCTCCGGATATGCCCCATTAGGCGCAATTGCGATGAAGAAGGAAATTGCTGATTCATTTAACGAAAAAGTTTTTCAAGGTGGATTGACTTATAATGGTCATGCAGTTTCATTGGCTGCTGCCTTTGCGGTTATCAATGTCATGAAAACAGACAAAATTGTTGATAATTCCAGGGAAATGGGAAAACTATTGAACAAATTATTAATTGAAATGTTAGATAATCATCCCTGTGTTGGTGAAATTCGTTCGATTGGTCTTTTTGGAGTTATGGAGTTGGTTAAAAATAGAG
Source organism: Anaerolineaceae bacterium (assembly GCA_034429975.1). Lineage (GTDB taxonomy): Bacteria > Chloroflexota > Anaerolineae > Anaerolineales > Anaerolineaceae > UBA6170. Next base: position 27,185 of record DAOUFM010000163.1, read on the forward strand.
AAACGAAGGAACCGATGTCGCCCTTTAACCAGAATAATAAAATTATGATGGAATTTCGCCAAAGATGTCTTGACTTGGGTTTATATATACATATACATTGGCATAAAGTTCTTATTATTCCACCATTAATTATTACTGCTGAACAACTCATGGATGGTTTTAAGATAATCGATAGAGCACTAAAAATTACCGACGCTTATGTAGAATAAACGATGCAACTATTCTTCTAAAAATGCATCTTAAATAAAGGACAAATAAGAGGAGCTAATTAATGGAATTTAATTTTACAAAAGAACAACGAACAGAAAATAAAACGAATAAAGTTGAAAAAATGATTATTATTGGAGCCGGACCTGCTGGTTTGTCAGCGGCTCTTTATGCTGCCAGGGCGGAGTTATCGCCTTTAGTTATTACCGGCATGTCATTGGGAGGACAGGCTTCGTTGACAAATGTAATTGAAAATTATCCCGGCTTTCCAGATGGGGTTGGTGGTGCTGAGTTAGGCGAATTAATTCAAAAACAAGCAGAAAAATTTGGTGCAAGATTCGAATTCGATAATGTAACAGAAGTTGATTTTTCTTCTATTCCCTATAAAGTAAGAACATATAGCCAGGAATTTCTTGCAGAAACAATAATCATCAGCACTGGTGCAAGCCCTATTTACTTGCAAGTTCCTGGAGAAAAAGAACTAACAGGAAAAGGTGTGTCTTATTGTGGAACCTGTGATGGTTGGTTTTTTAAGGATAAAGAAATCGTGGTTGTTGGTGGTGGAGATAGCGCGCTGGAAGAAGGTGCCTTTTTAACTCGTTTTGCCAATTCAGTAACTGTTATTCATCGACGAGATCAATTGCGGGCTGGTAAAATTTTACAGACCCGGGCTTTCAATAACCCCAAAATGCATTTTATTTGGGACACAGTGGTTGAAAAAATTAATGGTGAAAAAGAAGTCGAAAGTGTTTTAATGAAGAATGTAAAAACAGGAGAAGAAAAAATATTTCCAACAGATGGCGTTTTTATATTTATTGGACATAACCCGAATACTGATCTTTTTAAAGGCCAATTAGAGATGGACAAAAATGGATATTTATTGGTGGATTCAAAAATGCAGACAAAGATACCTGGTATTTATGCCGCTGGAGAGGTTATGGATTCTGCTTTCAAACAGGTAGTGACATCGGCTGGTTGGGGTGCTGCAGCAGCAATGCAGGCCATCCATTATCTTGAATCGAAAGAATAGGTAAAACGGAAAAAAAGAGCTGGTTTCGGAAAAAGAAAACCAGCTCTTTTTTTTATGGTTGTCTTAAGGTGAAGGGGTGGAAGAAACGTTTGCCCACCAGATAAAGGTTCTTGGATTGCTTACATTTCCGGCCGGTTGGTAGATCGCCTGTCCATCGGCACCGCTTCCGGTTTGGCGAACCACAAGCACAGTCCAGCGTAGGACATGGGGGGTGGCACTATTTGGCCGGAAACTGGTTGGAACGATAAATTTTGTATCGGTGACATATTCAGTTAACCGCCGACCTTCACCTTCAGTGACGTCTTCGACGGTGACGGCATAATATTCGTCAGGTCGTAATGTACCGACCGATGACCACTGGAGAGCGATGGTGTCGTTAGCAGCGGTGAAGGGAGAACCATCGGCTGGCAAAAGTAAATTAGGCGCCTGGTAAGGCGGAGGTAAAGTGGCTGTTGGTGTTGGCCCAGGGGTTGGCAAGCGTTCGCATAAGGGAATAGTAAGCGGTTGGCCTTCAAAGACAGTATCTGAAGTCATCCCATTCCAGGTGCGGATTGCGTCCATTTCTACGTTGTAATTTCTGGCGATTGTGCTTAGCGTATCCCCGGATGCAACCTTGTAAGATATCGTATTACAAGCTTGCACAGTTGCGTCCACTTCACTTAATGTCGCTGTTGGTTGAGGTAGTGGTGTCGGTGTCGGTTGTGGAATAAATAAAATGTTGCCGATAACAAGATTATCGCAAGTTGCAGATAAATTATTTCTGACAATAATACTGTTCACTGATACGTTGAATAGGAAGGCAATATCTAAACAAGAGTCATTTAGCTGCACTTTGTATTCTATATCGGGTAAAGGAGTCATAGTTGGCTCGATGGTAGGTGTCAGTGTTAATGTTGGTGTTATTGTTACCGTTGCAGTTGCTGTAACTGTTGGAGTTACCGTAGGTTCGACAACCATCCCGGTTTGATTCATGACAGCGTATACTGCGCCTGCTCCTATCGCTAAAAGCAAAACAACCAGAGCAATCACCAAAGGCAAAGCAATGGTTACAGAGGGTACTTTAGGGCTTTTTAAATCAGTTTTCTTTCCAGTTTTATCAGATGTTTTTGAGATAGATGATCCACAAACCAGGCACCTTGTGGCGTTCGCGCTGACTTTAGAGCCACAAACCGGACAGGTGGAAGATTGATCAAGATTTTTATTTATTGTCATATTTTTTCCTATTTTCTGATTGTTTCCAATACAATTTGGGATTATAACACAGCAAAAATTCGCAGAAAATAATTAAATATGGATTGATTTAATTGATTGTGATATCCTGAAGAAATGAAAGAACAGGTAAGTATTTATTTACATATCCCTTTTTGTCAAAAAAGGTGTTCATATTGCGATTTTAACACATATTCTGGGATGAATCGTTTTATCCCTGGATATATAAACCAACTTCAAAAGGAATTGGAATTTTATGGTCAAAACATCAATGAAGATTGGGAAGTCAAAACGATCTTTTTTGGAGGAGGTACTCCCTCTTTACTGAAGGAGCAACATTTTTCCCAATTATTTACAACTTTGAAAAAAGAATTTGAAATCATATCGGATGCTGAGATCAGTTTAGAAGCCAATCCGGGTACAGTAAATGCTGTTTATCTTGATAATTTACGAAAATTAGGCATCAACAGGATTAGCTTCGGTTTACAAACCTCTAACCCCGGACAATTGGCATTGTTAGGACGGATTCATGACCATTTCCAGTCAATTGAAGCGATCGCCTGGGCAAAGAAAGTTGGATTTTCGAATATAAATTTGGATTTAATATACGGGTTGCCTACTCAAACGCTGGAAGCGTGGAAAAAAACGTTGGAAGATGGAATCCGTTTAGAGACCCAGCATATTTCTTTGTATGCACTTGGAATCGAAGAAAATACGCCATTATTTGATTGGGTCGAAAAAGGGTTGGTTGAGAATCCAGATCCGGATTTAGCCGCTGAAATGTACGAAATGGCTGACGAAATCTTATTAAGAAACGGCTATGAATGTTATGAAATATCAAATTACTTTAAGAAAGATGAAAATCATGATTTTGGTTGCCAACACAATTTGCAATATTGGCAAAATAAACCTTACCTTGGTTTAGGGGCAGGTGCACACGGTTTTTTTAAAGGGTATCGGTATGAGAATGTGGCTGGAATTGGTGAATATATTAACTTAATGAAAAAAAATGAATTATCAAAGAAAGACCATTCGCCAGTCATTCTTCATGAAACACCAATCGATGAATTCACAGAGATGCAGGAAACGATGATGGTAGGATTACGTCTGGTGAAAGCTGGTGTTTCAATTCAAGATTTTCAAAAAAGGTATAACCAATCACCACTGACTGTATTCAAAAAAGAGATTGGCTCTTTAATGAATAAACATCTGCTAGAAATTATCGATGAGGATGCGATTCGCCTAACAAAGAAAGCCAGGTTACTTGGAAATCTTGTTTTTCAACAATTTGTCAATTAAATAACGATGACCTTGGTGCCCATACCACGCGTCTCTTTTTTATCTCCATTGGCCACCGGCGTTGACCAGCGAAAAATCCATTTGGCTTCCTCAACCTTCATGTTGATGCAACCACGGCTCATGCGCATGCCATAATTGTGGTGCCAATAAGTACCGTGGAACGCCACTCCAGTGACCGGCTCAAAAAACGAAGTCCAGGGGACTCCGGGCAATTCGTATGCATTAATATTCGAAGTTAAATTACCATCGCCCATGTGTTTGGAAGGTAATTTGGATTGGATATAAAAAGTTCCTTTAGGGGTATCAGTCGGTATCAGAGTTGGATCAGGGTTGCGCATAGGCACACCTGAAGAGATATCTGTTTCAAAAACTAGATTGTCAAATTCAAAAGCTTTTAAATGCTGGTAGGCAATGGAAACTTCAATTCGTTTTTTTTCTGGGGGAACATCTGTAGCAATAGGGGTTATTTCATCCAGAGGGATAATGCGGACATGTTGTGCCGGGACGTGGTAATCTACATTAAGTAATTCATCTTTCAAGCGATACCATGGTTCTTTATCTGGTCCTTCATCCAACCCCATAACCCAGTGAATAGATTGATAATATAAACGATAAACAGGTTCCCAACCAAGGAAAGAACGGTTTCGCATTGTTTGGGTGAGAGGAACAGTAATTTCCCCAATAACACCCTGCTCAGAAATTTCAGACTGGATCGAGTTGTATTTTATTTCCACTCTTTGAAGGTAGGCACTATGAATGTATCCTCCCCAAACCCGGTACCATAAAGGGTTGTATCCTGGTCCAAATTCAGAGATAACTTCCTCATAAACATTAACAATTTCATCCCGATAACGCTGGTATAGAATTGTGCTTTTGTCATTCGGCTGTGAATAAACACTGACAGAAAAAACAGCCACGCGAGCCATTAAATTACTTTTTTGTTCAGATTCAAAACCAAAAAATGGTCGAAACCCCTGAGTGGTAATTGCTCCAAGAGCAATAGCGGAATATTTCAGAAATTCGCGCCGGGTTGTATTATTAAAATCCATGAAGGTATTATACCAAAGAGGAGTTGAGGATCTGGCTGACTGTAGAATAAAAAAACCACCGAAGTGGTTTTTGTCGGGGCACTGGGATTTGAACCCAGGGCCTCTTGCACCCCATGCAAGCACGCTAGCCGGACTGCGCCATGCCCCGATGGCGTTATTATAGCTTTACTTTTTTAGTTTGACAACCTTTTTAAAGTTATTACTAAAGACTATGGTTTTTGACCATAGGCATAAAAAGTGGGGATGAAAAGGACCCGGTTTCCATCTTTTTGAGCTTTCTTTTCCTCTTCCATAAGGTTTGAAACCTCTTGAGAATTGCTAAGCCAAGAAAAATCTTTTAGCATAACTTCAATTTCGTGATTAGCAGGAATTTTTTTTTCCGAAATTTTTTGATGAGAGCCTATAATACCCCAATGGATATTCGTTAAATTGATTGACATGAGCCAATCAACCAAATTTCTGCCTGTTTTGATATTAACGCCTTGACGAATTAATGATTCATTTTGAAGTTCACCAATTTTTTCAATCATATGAGGGGCATCAATTCTGGACAGATAATCTGGTTCAGCGAAACAACAAATCCAACCAGCTCGTTTGGTTACCCGAGACATTTCATGCAAACATGCAACAGGGTTACTTAGCCATAATAACAAATAGTGACAAAAAGTAAGATCAAAGAAGTTGTTTTTTATTGGAAGAAA
>DAOUFM010000164.1:0-1783 GCA_034429975.1 Anaerolineaceae bacterium
ACCTGGGATGGACAGGCTCCAGTGGAAATGGAACAGCAAACCCTGCGCTATTCATTAATCCCCGGGTTGCTTTGGTCGGATGGCGAGCCTTTGACGGCTGAGGATTCGGTTTATTCGTTCCAACTAGCCTCAAACCCTTCTACTCCGGTTAATCGCAGTTATTTAGACCGCACTGTCAGTTACACAGCCTTGAATGAGACTCAAACTGAATGGGTTGGCTTGCCGGGTTTCATCAGCCCCAACCTGGGTGATTTTTTCTGGCTCCCTATGCCAAAGCATCGCTGGGGCAGTATGACTGCAGATGATCTGCTTACGGCAGTCGAATCGAGCCAGAAGCCAATCGGCTGGGGACCCTATCAAATTGACAATTGGGTCATGGGCAGCCATATTGAATTGAGTCGCAACCCAAATTATTTTCGAGCTGCTGAAGGATTGCCGAAATTTGAAAAACTGGTCTTCCGCTTTTTAGGACCCAATGCGGACAGCAACTTAAAAGCACTGGAGATCAAAGAATGTGATTTCGTGGATGCTACCGTAGAACTCGATCAGCAGTTAACCGATGTGGTTGAACAAAGTAATTTAGGGAAAATTAACGCCTATTTCGCTCAGGGACCGGAATGGGAACACATGGATTTTGGTATTGTACCTGCCAGCTATGATGACGGTTACCAGTTCGATGTTGATCGCCCAGACTGGTTTGGGGATATTCGCATGCGCACAGCTATTGCCTATTGCACCGACCGGCTGACGATTGCCAATCGCTACTTTGTCAATCGCTCCGCAGTGCCAACCAGTTTTTACCCGCCATCCCACCCGGCTTATAACTCGAATTTGAGCAGCATTCCTTATGATGTTAATCTGGGGACGGCTTTGCTGGATCAGATTGGCTGGCGGGATGATGACAACAATCCGCTGACGCCGCGCATATCTCAAGGGGTAGCGAATGTTCCGGACGGTACGCCTTTGGTGCTGGATTACATCACTTCCCAATCGGAACTAAGACAAATGGTGTCAACTGATATTGCAGGATCCATGCTGAAATGTGGAATTGAATTGGTTGTGAAGAATGTGTACCCGACCGAACTGTATGCTCCCGGCCCAGATGGGGTCTTATTTGGACGCAATTTTGACCTGGCACAATTTACCTGGCAGGCTGGGCGAACCAATCCTTGTTTTCTTTATAGCAGCTCACAAATTCCAAACGAAGGAAACCTGTGGGTAGGCGCCAATATCACCGGCTTTTCCAACCCGGAATACGACCTGACCTGCCAGCAATCTCAAAGTGTCCCTTTGAATGATAAAGAAGGTCAGGCGAAAATTCAGCAATTATTTAATGAAGGACTGCCTGTTTTGCCGCTCTACTATCAGTTAAAAATTGCAGCCAGCCGAACCGATTTTTGTGGGTTTACAGGACTGGATGTCAGTTCGCGCAGTATCTTACGGGATTTGGAGAGTTTTGGGTTTGGAGAGTATTGTTTAACACCATAAACAAGCAATAAACCCCGATCCCAATTCCTAAAAAACAAAATAAAAAATGCTGAAAAAACATGATAAAAAGTCCCAGCATATGTTGACTATCTGGGCACTGTATGCTATATTTACAACACGAAATTGTGTTGATAAAATTTAATGTTGAGGGACGACGCCAAACAATAGCCAATAAAACCATTATTGGCATTTGTGGTATTTTATTGACACAAAAAATCAATTCGTTCAATCCAAATTTATTAAGGAGGAGAATAGAATGAAACGAAATACCCTTATGTTGATCGTAGGTATGGTT
>DAOUFM010000165.1:0-92497 GCA_034429975.1 Anaerolineaceae bacterium
GAAGAAAGGAGGCTTTATTGAAGGCTAAATCTTGACCTTGAGTTGTTTATTTTGGTAAATATCCATCCGATCTTGGTGGTAAACATGACCCGACTTTTGGTGGTAAACTCCCTCCGGCTATTGACAACCCCCGCTGTGCGAGGGCATCCCCCGCTGTGCGAGGGCATCCCCCGCTGTGCGAGGGCATCCCCCGCTGTGCGAGGGCGTAGGCTAAAGGCAAGGTGACAGGTGACAGGTAACAGTTGACAGGGCGAAGAGAAGGCGAATCTTGCTTCGCAAGGGGGTAAGTGAAAAAGTAACAATTTTGTGCGGTGCACGGATTAGCTGATGGCTCATGGCTGAAAGCTAACCCAATCCTTGGTGCGGTGCACTTAAGGATAAAAAGAATATTCAGAATGGACAAGAGCGCTGATTAATTCAGAAATCAGAAGTGCGCTGCACCAAACGACATGCTCCCCCTCTCCAAGTCATTGGAGAGGGGGCCGGGGGGTGAGGTGGTTTTTCTAGCTTTTAGCTCTCCGCCACCGCCACTCCGGCAGCCTTCTTCAATTCCTCCACCTTATTGGTGCGTTCCCAGGTCAAATCCAGGTCATCACGCCCAAAGTGACCATACGCCGCTACTTGTTGATAGATCGGACGACGCAGATCCAGGTCACGGATGATGGCGCCCGGGCGCAAATCAAATACCTGAGCAATCGCCTTGGCGATATCATCATCCGGAATAACACCGGTGCCGAAAGTCTCCACATTAATACTGAGGGGATGTGCCACCCCAATAGCATAAGCCAGTTGGATTTCACAGCGTTCTGCCAGACCAGCTGCCACTACATTTTTTGCTACCCAGCGGGCTGCATAAGCGGCTGAACGATCAACCTTCGTCGGATCTTTGCCCGAGAATGCCCCGCCGCCATGGCGTCCCATTCCACCGTACGAATCCACAATAATTTTGCGACCGGTCAACCCGGCATCGCCCATTGGACCACCAATCACAAAGCGACCGGTTGGGTTCACGTAAATATTCACTTTACCATTCAGCAGTTCAACTGGAATAACCGGATTAATCACGTTATCAATCACCGCTTCCCGAATTTCTTCCTGAGAAATATCCGGGTCATGTTGAGTACTGATTACCACGGTATCCACACGGGCTGGTTTTCCATATTGGTACTCGATCGTTACCTGGCTTTTTCCATCCGGGCGTAACCATGGAAGCGTTCCATTTTTGCGCACTTCGGATAACCGGCGGGTTAATTTATGCGCCAGGTCAATTGGCATGGGCATCAGACTGGGGGTTTCATTACAGGCGAAACCGAACATCATTCCCTGATCTCCGGCTCCCACCAGTTCAATTTCTTGTTCTACCATTTCACCAGTTTTCGCTTCCAGGGCTTTATTCACACCCATCGCAATATCCCCGGACTGTTGGGCAATCGCCGATTGGACTGCGCAGGTATTCCCATCAAAGCCTTTTTGACTGGCATCATAACCGATATCTGTAACAATTTTTCGAACCAATTTGTCAAAATCCACATAAGTTTTGGTTGTGATTTCCCCTAACAGCAGCACGAAGCCGGTTTTCGTTGCCACTTCACAGGCAACGCGCGAGTTGGGATCATCCCGTAAACAGGCATCCACAACAGCATCACTGACCTGGTCACACAATTTGTCGGGATGACCTTCAGTGACTGATTCGGAAGTAAAAAGGTATTTCGGTGAGTTCATAAACGTTGTATTCATTGTTTTGTTAAAACCTCCATCTATAAAAAATGCCCCTCTGTTCGGTGAGGGGCAATCCAAAGTTTTCGGATGACATTCCCTCTCATCTTCCAGATCATTCTGTCGGAATTGGCACCTTTAAAACAATTAAGTTTTTGGTTGCCGAGGCTTCATCGGGCCGATCCCTCCGCCTCTCTGGATAAGAGTACCACTAGTGGGGCTAATCACTAACAGAAAAAAGTTTATCATAATGATTAACCAATGTCAATTCATTTTAATAATTAGGAGTACTTTCATCCGGTTTGTTTTATGACATTTATTTAGCCAATAAACTCCCCACCTGATGGTTTTCAGATTCCTTTTTCTTCTTTTTTAACATCAAATGTATCAAAATCGCGGGCTATGACAGTATTGGGGAAAATAGCCTGGGCTTCTGCCAGAATATCTCGTTCGCGATAGCGGCGCGAAACATGGGTAAGAATCAATTGCTTGACTTTTGCGCGGGCTGCTAGTTCAGCCGATCGCCGGGCGGTCATATGGCCAAATTGAGCAGCCATATCCGCTTCCGATTCGAGATAAGTGGCTTCGGTCACCAGAGTATCCGCCTGATCACAATATTTGACTAATGAATCCGTCTCAGCTACATCTCCTAAAACCACCAGTCTGGCTCCGGCTTTGTATTCCCCCAGCACCTGTTCCGGATGAATTTTGCGCCCATCCGGCAAGGTCACCGATTTACCATTAACCAGATCTCTGCGCAATGGTCCGGACGGAATTTTCAAAGCGTCCGCCTTTTCGGGGAGGAATGGATAACGTCCCTTTTCTTGAAATAAATAGCCATAATTATCCGGTCCGCGATGCTGCACTGGAATTGCCGTAACGGTCAGATCTTTCTCCTCGATAAACACACCTTCTTCGATCGGAATCAAAGATAAATCAAATGGGGTCTGATTTCCACGCAAAACCACCCCATAAATCAGGTCATTCACTCGATTTAACGCAGCTTTTCCGCCATAAACCTCCAGTGATTCAAAAGTTTCCCAACGTAGCAGCGTGGAGAGTAAACCCGCCAATCCTAGGATGTGATCCAGATGCCCATGGGTAATCAGAATCCGGTTCAGGCGTTTGAATCCAACCCCGGCCTGCAAGATTTGTCGTTGCGTCCCTTCCCCGCAATCGACCAGAAAACGAAATTCATCATGTTTGACCAAAATAGCCGGCAAATTTCGGTTAATCGAGGGGGCGGATGCAGAGGTGCCTAAAAAAACAAGTTCAAACAAAAGCCATTCCTTTCTAAAAAACCCTTTCTATTTTACCTTATCTCCAGAGTATTCTTTATTTTAAATGGACAATGGTTTTTGATACACGAAATGATCGTTTTATGGTTTAATCGTAATTATCGGAATCACGGGTTTGTTTGTTTTGTATTTTTTACTCATTTCATTAAAATAGGCAGTGATTAGATCAATATGGATCATGACCCCTGATTTATAGCCAGGTTAAAGGAGGAAAAATGGAAATTCTATCCATAAAAGTTGAAAAACCGGAAGAGATCAATTTCGTTTTAGGGCAATCTCACTTTATCAAAACGGTTGAAGATGTGCACGAAGCGTTGGTATCCAGTGTGCCGGGAATTCAGTTTGGGTTTGCTTTTTGTGAGGCCTCTGGGAAATGTCTGGTGCGTTGGACCGGTACAAATTCTGAAATGATCGAACTCGCCCAAAAAAATGCGATGAATATTAGCGCTGGCCATAGCTTTATTCTTTTCCTGGGAGCTGGCTTCTTTCCAATAAATATTTTGCCAGCCTTGCGAAGAGTTCCTGAAATTGTGACATTATTCTGCGCCACTGCCAACCCTACGGAAGTATTGGTTGCCGAAACAGAAAATGGCCGCGGAATTTTAGGCGTGGTTGATGGCGCAAAGCCCCTTGGTGTTGAAGGCGAGGAAGATATTGCCTGGCGAAAAGGGTTCTTAAGAACAATTGGATATAAACTTTAAAACAGGAACGAACATTGCACCTTTTTCGTCATAAGATATGAATTAGTTTTTTTAAGGAGAGAAGATATGCGCAAGTTATTAATTCAGTCAGTCCTAATCATCATGATCATGGTCGTATTAAGCGCCTGCACCTTACCGCTAACCCAGGCAACTCCACCGGGAGTTACGGATGAAGATATGGCTACCCGGGTGGCGAAAATCCTGACAGAAATGCCCCAACCAGAAGAGGGCTTACCCACTGCCGAGTTGCCACCCATTACTACCCCAGAGCCAAGCCCAACATTACAAGTTGTTGCAACAGAAATAGAAGCTCCTACATCCCAACCAGAACAACCCACACCCACCATAGAGGTGACCTTAGCGGAACAACCAACCGCCACCAGTGAAACGGTTCCTACTGTTGCGGTCACCCCGGCGCCGGCTTTTACTCCGCCAGCCACTGACCCGCGCACAAAACTGGGCGCCCCCAACTGGACAGACACGATGGACAACGATACCTATTGGCCTACCGGGGAAGACAAATATACCGCCATAAATTTCAAAAATGGACATTTGAACTTTATCGGCCTGACCACAACAGATGGCTGGCGTCTGGTGGCAACCGAACAATTAGCCAACGCTTATATTGAAGCGTCAATCACGACCGGAACCTGTACCGGTTCGGACCGCTACGGCTTAATCTTCCGGGTACCAAAGGCAAATGAAGCCAATAAAGGCTATCTCCTGGGAATCACCTGCGATGGAAAATATAGCCTTCGGGAATGGGACGCCTCCCTCGGCAATAAAGGTACCATGACCACCCATATCAATTGGACTGCATCCGATGCCATTCAGGCTGGCAGTAACAAAAACAACAAAATTGGGATTATGACCGTCGCTGATCGCTTAATCATTTATATCAATGGCGTGATGGTCAACGAAGTCAAAGACAATACTTTTCCAATTGGCAGTTTTGGACTCTTTATTGGCGCCCGCGAGACCACTAATTTCACCATTTCTGTAGATGAAATCAGCTACTGGAAGAACCCTACTCCTTAATGCGATCTCAATAAACAATCAGACAGGCGGTTCTCTGAACCGCCTGTCTTTTTATTGAATCGCTTTTACCACCTCAACTCCATTGAGTGCCATGTGATACAAAAATACGGCATGTAACAGATCCCCTGGATGGGCGTAAACCCCTAATTCTTCAGCGCTCTTCACCGGCATATCGTAGGTTTGAACACAATTCTCAGGTAGAATTACTCTTCGTTGAAGTTGCCGTTCATTTGCATCCACCCGCAGGAACATCGCCAATTGATAAGTGCACAGGTCACTGCAATCACCTACCACAACATAATGATCCACTTCAGGATGATCGAGTACCCAGTTCTGAAACCCTTTCGTCAACCCACTGGAAATAGAATTCTTTTTTAACACCAGAATCTGGTCAAAAAATGGTAAGGTTCGAAACTTCTCTTCCGTTTCAGCCTCTTCCGTGCCGCGTATACAGTGAGGCGGCCAGGAACCGAATTCAACTGCATCCGGATCATGATCATCCTGGCTCAAAATGATATTCCGAACCCCAGAATCCCAACCTTGCTGAAACAAATTTACGATTGGGTCCACAATACCCTTCACACGCGGGCTGGCTAAGGGTCCAATCTCACAAAAACCTTTGATGATATCCACACAAACGATTGCTACTTTTTCGGGTTGATGGGTCAACTCCTGCATTTTTAATTCCGGCAACTGTGTCATCCAATGATCAACATGCATCAAAAATGATTGAGTTTCTTTTTGATTAGAAACAGTCATGGTTTACCTCCAAATTAAATTATCAATTCAAAAATACTACAAAAACCAGTCAGAGCAACAATCAGGGTAATGCCCAAGCTGAAAATTTATCCTTATTCCAGGCAAACAGGAATTGGCCATCATTGGAAAACTTAATCTGTTCCATTCCGGTCGCATCCAGTGACACGCGCTGAGCTCCGAATTTAACATCCCAAATTCTCAACACACCATTCTGGGTTAATACGGCAATTAATTGTGAACTGGGGGAGGCATCGATAGCCTGGATCGGAACAATGAATTTCTCTAACTGTGGCATGGCCAAATAATTCTCCAGGTCAAACAAACGCAGATAACTATTTTGATCATCCCGGGCTTCCACAGCCACCCAGTTTCCATTACCAGCAATCACGAAATTTGGAATACGGCAGTTATCGCCTTCACACACCGCGGGGAAATCCGCTATCTTCTCATCCTGATCAATCCGCCAGACGGAGAGTTGCAGGTTGCTCTGTTCATCATTGGTTTCAATGCCAATCACATTCCAATTTTCTGACAAAGCGTATTGAGGGTAGCCTGAATCTGATGGGTTCTCTGCACCGTCAAATCCATTAAAAATCTCACCGGTGTCCATTTTTCGTAAAGCGACTCCGCCGGTATCCACTTCAATCATTTCCTGACGATTATCCGCAAAGTTAATCCGGGCGTTCGCTCCGAGTTCAAATTGATAAAGGGGGCTGGCATCCAGCGTGTCTAAACCGACCAGGTGACCGCTCATCCCGGCGGCAAGCACCCAACCATTTCCATTAAACTTAACGTTGAAAGCCTGCGGTGATCCAGTTTGAGAAGCTACTTTATTCAATTCATCTGCGCCAAACTCGAATGATCCACGCGCCAAACCACTGGGAACGTCAAAAATAGTCACCAGGCCAAATGTGCCGGCTGCAATGGTGGTACTATCCGGCGAAAAGTCGACAGAAATAACATCCGGCATATTTCTACTGCGGCTGCCGAAGACACGATTAACCGCATTGCCATCGATCACAAAACGTTTCTCCAGGATACCGAGGTTCAAATTCCATAAATAAACTGTGAAATCATTGGCAGCACTGACCAGATATTTTCCATCGTCCGAAAAAACCAGACTGGTGACATTCGCAGAATGTTCATGCAACTCATATAACTGAACGCCATTTGCCGGATTCCAGACTGAAATAGTTTTTCCATCAGCAAAAGCGACCTGCTTGCCATCCAAAGAGACAACCTTAAGCCCCTGATATTCTTTTTGCAACTTTAGCTGCAATGAGCCGGCATTTTCCGCACTGATTGCCCGATCACCCAGTGCTACCAGCGGTGTGGTGGTAGGCACGTTGGTTGGCGTGGCCGTGGGGGCTTCAGTCGGGGTTAAAGTAGGCGCTTCTGTAGCGGTAGGAACTTCTGTTATTGGAACAGCGAGAACCAATGTCGAAGTTGGCATCGGTGCAGGTCCAACAATATTGGTGTAATTCATAATGACATAAATCGCGGCGACACAAAGCAAGGCGATGATGACAAAAAGCCCAATCACCAAAGCTACCAGATTGCGATCTTTTTTCTTACGCCTACGTTCGTATTCTTCTACCCCGCTTTGAATTACGTGATCTTCCACCAGACCATCTTCATGTAACATTGAACGAAACTCATCCAACTCTTCTTTTGGCTCTTCCGGTGGCTTAGCAATCACAGTCGGATCGTCCTCCATAAAACCGAGGTCAAAAGCCGTTAATTCTTCATCTTTCTGCTCTTCAGTCTGTTCTGATTCGGAGAACAATGATGAAAATTGATCATCATCTGAAAAGGAAGAATCCATTGTTCCAAAATCGAAGGCTTTTTCATTTTGAAATAAATTGGATAGATCCGGCTCATATTCCAATTCAGACTCAGTTTCTTCACGCGGAGTCTCTGAAATGGGAGTCTCTTGGATTTCCTCAGCAGGAGTTTCAGTTGGAGCTTGTTCCATCCAGGCTGGCTCATCCGAAGCTGGCACCTCCGCTGGAGAAGGGGCACTCGCATAAACCTGAGTTGAATCCAGTTCATTATCCAGGGCGGGTTCATCCATTTTGAATGGACTTACTTCTTCTTCGCCTTTCCGTAAATCAATCACATCATCAAAATCTGAAATCTCTGAAACAATAAAAGATCCATCGAACCCAATAATGGCGCCCGTATGACCGGTACGTTCCGGCATGCTGGGGTCAAAGGTTGCGTCTTCACGGAAAGGTGAAACGGATGCAGCCTGCTCTTTTTCTTCATCCATTTTTTCTTTTAACTTTTCTATGGCCATATTGGTGATCTTGCTGCTTGGATTTTCCAACAGGCAGGCTTGCAGCACTTTCATTCGATCACTATCCGAGGAAAGCGTTTCAGCCAACCACATCCAGGCCATCTCATTGGTAGGTTCACTGCGGATAATTTCAAATATCATCCGGCGGGCTTCGTCTAGCTTGCCCTCCCGAATTAAGGCAATTGCTTCATACAACATTTTTGATGACATAGTCGCCTATCCAATCTCTAGGGTTTTATTTCATTATTATGCATAATTTTATCATTTTGAGCAAGTCAAGTGCGAATTATCATTAAAGCGTTGCAATTTTTAATCCTGAAATGGAGTAAATAAGTTATGATCAAGTCAATCCTTTCAATTTTCATAAAGGGTATTGACTCACAAACTGATTCGGTATAATAACTAGTTATGAATAAAAATCAAAAAATATTCAGCTTCATGCTGATCGTACTTTTATTATTCAGTTTTTTTCAAATCTCCCCAACCCACGCAGCTTCAACCAAACCCGTTACCGCAGATGATCTGATTACCTTGGTGAATAATTGGCGTGTTGGTTATGGGTTGCAGCCCCTCATTGTCGATCCCATTCTGATGGCATCTGCCTATGATACAGCCGTTACCATGGCGGTTAATGGGATGCGAAGCCATATTGGTAACGTCAGCGGTCGCATCGCTGCATATGGATATGGGGGCGGAGCGCAAGTATTTGCAACCGAGAACTTCGCGGTTGGCCCGGTTCCCATCGAAACGATCGCAAGCTGGTGGATGGACGAACAGCATCAATATCCTTCATCCAACCCGAATTACGTGCATATTGGCGCCGGGGTCTATCAATATGGGGATCGCACCTGGTATGTTGTCCATGCTGCCTACACCAGTGCGGACGCGAAGTACACACCCAACCCCACCCAATTAGCCAATAAAACCACCAGCACACCTCCTGTCTCACAATTGATCATACCAGTGAACACGGTGACACCCAACCAAAATGGAGCTGTGATCCATGAAGTTCTACCCGGCCAGGCTTTATGGAGTATCGCCATCGCCTATAATACGAAAATCGAGAATATTATCCGCTTAAACAATTTAAATCCGGCTGATCCAACGATTTATATTGGCGATAAATTGTTAATTTTTGAAGCAAATCACACCGCTGAACCCACCGTGACCACTCCTACTATTGATCCCTCGGCTACAACCCCCACCCCATCGGCCACAATTACCGCAACGCGAACAAAGACAAGAACCGCCACAACCCTCCCAACACAAGTACCCGTCCAGGTCTCCGCGACACCAACACCAACTGAAACACTGGCGCAGAGATCTTCCTTCAATGGAATCTTTCAGAACAAAGTAATCGGCATTGTGTTGGTCTCGATCCTGGCGCTCGGTATCTTAATGATGGTCACGGGCAGTTTTGAGAAGCCTCCCAAACCACCTGATCACAAAGATGAGGATTCGGAATGAGCGAAGAGCCAATTATCCCTGAAGAAGCTCCGGTATTGCTGGATGATCTGGATAACCCTGGCTATTACATCAACCGTGAATTGAGTATGCTTGAATTCCAACAGCGTGTGTTGGAAGAAGCAATGGACGAACGGAATCCTTTGTTGGAACGTGTTAAATTTCTTTCCATTCTCAGCTCAAACCTGGATGAATTTTTTATGGTTCGGGTTGGCGGTCTGGTGATGCAACGAATTGAAGGCGTCTACTCGCTCACCAAAGACGGTCTGACCCCACACCAACAACTGGTCGAAATTCGGAAGATCGCTAACAAATTGATGGTGGATAGTCGCGAATACTGGCACAACACTCTGGAACCTTTATTGCAGAAAAACGGGATCCATATCCTCTCCTACAACGAAATTACGGATCGTCAACGTGAATTTGTCAATGCTTATTTCGAGGAAGTGGTTTACCCCACCCTGACACCCTTGGCATTTGATCCTGGGCATCCGTTTCCGCATATCTCCAACCTGAGTTTGAATTTGGCAGTCTCTATCCTTAACGAAGAACAGGAGGAACACTTCGCCCGAGTGAAAGTGCCTTCCTCCCTGCCGCAATTGGTGCCGATTAAACGTTCTTCCGGTGGTTATCGGCGTGATGGTTCACTCCCCAGGCATCATTACTTCATTTGGCTCAGTCATCTGGTGAAAGAAAACATGCAAAAGCTTTTTCCGGGCATGAAAATTCTGGAAATTTACCCCTTCCATGTGACCCGGAATGCAGATTTTGAAATTCAGGAATTGGAAGCCGGCGATTTACTGGAAGTTATGGAAGAGAGTGTCCGTAACCGTCGTTTTGGTAAGGTGATTCGCCTGATTGTCGAAAAAAACATGCCTCTTCCCATTCAGGATTTACTGGCTCAAAACCTGGATATGGACAAACGCGATATTTATGCGCTGGATATTCCCATGAATATGCACAGTCTGTATGATCTATATCAGATTGATTTACCGCATCTAAAATACCGCCCTTTTATCCAATCTATCCCGGAGCGTATCCGCCCTAAAGATGTTTTTAATGTCCCCTCCATTTTCAGTTCCATTCGCAGTCACGATATTTTGCTGCATCACCCTTACGATTCCTTCCTGCCAGTGATTGACTTTTTACAGGCAGCCGCCCGCGACCCCAATGTTTTGGCCATCAAGATGACCCTCTACCGGGTGGGCAACAATTCACCCATCGTAAAAGCCTTATTGGAAGCCCGCCGTGATTACGGAAAACAAGTCGCCGTGCTGGTGGAATTAAAAGCACGTTTTGACGAGGAAAGCAATATCGGCTGGGCAAAAATGCTTGAGCAGGAGGGTGTACATGTCACTTATGGGCTGATGGGTTTAAAGACACATTGCAAAATTGCCCTGGTGGTGCGCCATGAGGGCGAAAAAATTCGCCGTTACATGCACCTGGGAACCGGTAATTATCACCATCTGACCGCCAATCAATACGAGGATATGGGATTGTTCACTGCCGACCCTGACATCGGAGCAGATGCGAGTGATCTTTTCAATTATCTTACCGGTTATTCTGCCAAGAAAGAATATCGAAAACTATTAATTGCTCCGATCAACCTGCGCCAGCGTTTTGAAGAAATGATCGATCGCGAGATTGCCTTGCATAAAAAGAAGAAAAATGGACGCCTGATCTTTAAAATGAATTCACTGGTTGACCCTGCCATCATTAAAAAGCTTTATCTGGCTTCCCAAACCGGCGTTAAAGTGGATTTGCTCGTGCGCGGAATTTGCTGCCTTAGACCCGGAATTAAAGGTCTAAGCGATAACATTCGGGTTGTCAGCATTTTAGGAAGGTTTCTCGAACACAGCCGCATTTATTATTTTCACAATAATGGTGAGGAAGAAATCTATCTGGGCAGCGCTGATTTGATGCCCCGCAATCTTAACCAGCGGGTGGAAATTCTGTTCCCGGTAGAAGATCGTGTTTTGATTCGTCAGATTCGCAAAAACATCCTGGATTTATACCTGTCCGATAACACCAAAGCCAGAGTCATGAAGTCAGATGGGACTTACGTGCGGCTCAAAGCACACAATTCCCGCCAAGCAAAAAACGCACAACAAATCTTTATCGAACGAGCAAATCGCAAAAACCAGTCAACTTGATAATGGAGGTGTTTTTATGTCAGTCGTGCCTGTCTCTCCTGTTTACACGCCCAACCCTGATCGTTATGAGGGAATAGAATATCGCCGCTGTGGCCGCAGCGGTATTCAGCTTCCTTTGGTTTCGTTGGGTTTGTGGCATAATTTTGGTGGTGTTGACACACTGGAAAACTGTCGTGCCATGGCCCGGACAGCTTTTGATCTGGGGATCACCCATTTCGATCTAGCTAACAATTACGGCCCACCTTATGGCAGCGCTGAAGAAACTTTCGGAAAAATTCTGACAAAGGATTTACGCCCCTACCGGGATGAATTAATCATCTCCAGCAAAGCTGGCTACGATATGTGGCCCGGGCCTTATGGAGATTGGGGTTCAAGAAAATATCTGGTTTCCAGCCTGGACCAGAGCTTGAAACGTATGGGGCTGGAGTATGTTGACATTTTTTACCATCACCGTCCCGACCCGGACACGCCCCTGGAAGAAACAATGGGCGCTTTGGATTTTATTGTGCGCAGCGGTAGAGCTCTTTATGTAGGGATTTCTAATTATCATCCTAAAGAAGCGCGCGCAGCCATCCAGATTTTACACCAGTTGGGCACGCCCTGCCTGATTTCTCAGCCAAATTACAGCCTGTTCGACCGTTGGATTGAACGGGAGTTGATTGACGTGCTCGCGGAAGAAGGAGTCGGCTGTATTGTTTTCTCTCCTCTGGAGCAAGGCATTTTGACAAATAAATACCTGCATGGTATCCCAGCCGATTCACGTGCCGGTAAACCAGTGACTTATTTACAACCCGAAGATATAACCGCAGGCACCCTTGAGAAGGTCAGCCATTTAGACCTGCTTGCCAAAGAGCTCAATCTTTCGCTGGCTCAAATGGCGATTAAATGGGTCTTGCGTCAGCGCGTGATAACGTCTGCCTTAATTGGCGCTTCCCATCCCGCTCAAATTGAGGAAATCGTAGCCGGAGTCAACCAGCCTGCTTTGACAAAGGAAACGTTGGAAAAAATTGAGAATATCCTGTCCGGATAAGCTTTGTCCTGTTTAACTGAAATCACCAACTACCTTGAAATTTTTCCCTGGTTAGGCACGGCTGGAATGCCTACGAAGAATCAATTCGCATGTATTGCGAAAAATGGGTTTCAAGTCGTGATCAATCTGGCTCTGGAAAACTCACCGGGAGCCATTCTTCAGGAAGAAACGATCGTTCGCCAATTGGGGATGCAATACATCCATATTCCGGTTCAATGGAACCAACCGGATAGAGCGGATCTCACCCAATTCTTCCAGGCGATGGTAGAAAACCAGGAAAAGAAAATTTTTGTTCATTGTGTGATGAATATGCGTGTTTCCGTCTTTGTGTATTTATTTCGGGTTTTACACTTCAAAGAAAAAGCCGATCTGGGTTATGCGGATATTTTAAAAATCTGGCAACCGAATGTAATCTGGCAGAATTTTATTCAATCAAACCTTGACAACCAGCCTGATTAAATGTCTTACATAGCTTCTTTAATCAGCGCGACTGCCTGGGTTATTTGATCCCGGGTTGTCTCCCGCCCAACCGAGAAGCGGACTGTTCCTTGTGCCCATTTATCCGGAACGTGCAGCGCTTTTAAAACAGAAGAAATCGTCACTAAATCTGCATGACAGGCAGAACCAGCCGAGACAGCTACTTCATTTCCAATCTTTACGATTAAATCGTGAGCATTGACCTCCAAAAACCCCACACTGAGGGTATTTGGCAGGCATTCTGTTGGGTGTCCATTCAGACGAATATTATTTTCTCCCAGGGCAATTTTTAAAGATGCAAAAAGGAAATCTTTCATCTTTTGGTAATGACGTTGATATTTTCTCAGGTTTTCATTGATAAGTTTGCATGCTTCACCGAAACCAGCAATTTCCAGAACGTTCTCTGTTCCGGGGCGTCTGCCTCTTTCATGCCCAGCTCCAAACATTAAATTCTTAATCTCAATCCCTTCTCGCACATACAACGCTCCAATTCCTTTGGGAGCATAAAGTTTATGCCCTGCAACCGAAAGCATATCCACCCCCAATTCATCCACCAGTACCGGAATTTTTCCAACCGATTGAGCTGCATCGGTGTGAAAAGCAATCCCATACTTTCTGGCAATCCTCGTTAGCTCGGGGATTCTTTGAATGGTGCCTACTTCATTGTTGGCGTGCATAATCGTGATTAATATTGTATCCGGGCGGATTTCTTTTTCCAGATCTTCCGGCATCACCTGACCAAAAGAATCCACTGGCAAGACGGTTAAATCAAACCCTTCCCGTTCCAGTTCCAGGCATACTTCCAGCACTGACGGGTGTTCAATGGCCGAGGTGATAATATGGTTGCCTTTCCTGCGATTCTGATAACAATACCCGCGGATGGCGTGATTGTTAGATTCTGTTCCGCCACTGGTAAAGATAATTTCCTCCGGGTCACAGCCTAACAAAGCGGCTACATCTTTATGGGAATTATCAACCACCGTTTTTGCTATCGAGCCTAAAAAATGACTGCTGGAAGGGTTTGCATAAAAATCATCCAGTAATGGAAGCATAGCAAATTTCACTTCCTTTGCGATGGGTGTGGTCGCATTATAGTCCAGGTAAATCGGCAGCATGCTTTTCTCCTTCCTTCTTTTAACGAGGTGTAAATAACCATTTTTCTGCATTTGTAAGAGTTTTAAAAAAACGAATCTCAGCGCTTTTCTCCTGGTTTTTCATCAATTCCAGAAAACTCTTATCAACTATTTTCCGATCATCTACAATAAAAGCAGTTTTAATCTGACTTGTGGACAATTGTAAAAAGATCCTTTCCAATAACCCTGTTTTCAAATCAAAAAAATCAGGGTCTAATTCAGTCTCGAAAATCACCAGACCGCTGGATTTAATTTCAAATACAAAAGATAACAAGTCATTCACATCTTTTTCACTGGAAATCGTCCCTGAACCTGGCAGACAAATCACATAATTTCCCTGTTCAGTGTGAATATTAAGCCCTTGCATTGTTATCTCTTCGAAACCTTTCTTTTTATAATACTAAAAAAGAATTACCAGGTGTAATTCTGTTTCTTCCTTTAATTGGCAAATTGCCAGGGACTCAACTTCTTTTCCAACCAGTCCACCACGAAATATAAGCCGAATCCCAAAATACTCATGGCAACCACGCCAGCATACATGGCCGGATAATCGAACAAAGTAGAGCCTTTTAAATAAATATAGTACCCTAACCCTTTTTGGGTGGCAAATAATTCTGCCACATATAAAACTGCCACCGCCGTGCCGACCGATTGTCTTAACGCAGTCAAAATTGCCGGGATACTGGCTGGCAAATACACAAAGCGGAACAAAGCCCGCCTACCAGCCCCCAAGCTCAGGACGCTCTGCAGCAACTCCGGGCGAATGGCGGCTGCCTGATCACGCACCAATACCAAAATCTGAAAGAACAGCACCAGAAAGATCATAAAGATCTTGGAAACATTCCCGATACCTAAAAATAAGACGATCACCGGGATAAGCACCACTTTCGGAATCGGGTACAATAAATAAATCAGCGGGGCAAAAATCTTATTTAGGGATTTCGACTGTCCCAGAATCAGCCCTAACGGAGAGGAGATCAAAATTGCTAACAGCGTACTGGCAAAGACACGCCAGAAGCTGGCCAGAAAATGAGCTGGCAAATCCCGCCCCATTTCCCGAATGAACGCCTTGCCCACTTCCCATGGAGAAGGCAGAATATCCAGGTGAACGATCCACGCTAGAACCTGCCAGAAAAGGATCAGGATAAGAAGCGCTAACAAAACGGAACGCGTACGCATCAGCTACCTATTTGCCCCCTTAATTCCGAGCAGATTTGCAGATAAGTCGGGTCGGATTGAAAACCCGGGCGGCCAAAACTGGGGTTATCAAGAACGATCGTCTCTTGATTGGGTGGTGTTTTCAATAACAAAATCTTTTGACCCAAAATGGCAGCTTCTTCGATCAAATGTGTAACGGTGATCATCGTTAATTGATGTTCCTGCCATAATTCGATAACCAGATTTTGCAGGTCTGCCCGGGTAGGTGCATCCAATGACGAAAAAGGTTCGTCCATTAAAAGGATATCCGGTTGCAACACCAGCGTCCTGGCAATTGCACAGCGCTGGCGTTGACCGCCGGAGAGCTGACCAGGGAATTTTTTAGCCTGTTCCGCCAACCCTAAACGCTCCAACCATTTCTCCACATCATTTTCCGAGACGTTGGATTTTAACGGTGCATGTTTTCCATCCGGACCGTAAAAGCGGCGGATGTCCAGCCCCAGACTCACATTTTCCCGCACAGTTGCCCAGGGCAGCAATCCGTAATCCTGAATAATCAGCCCGGTCTGTGGACGCGGGCGTGTTAATGGTTTTTCATCCACTAAAATCTGACCGGCTTTCGGGAAACGTAAACCCGCCAGACAAGAAAGCAGCGTACTCTTCCCGCAGCCTGAGGGACCTAAAATCGTCCAGGCTTCGCCTTGATTGACTGACCAGTTAAAGTTTTGGAAGACAGTTTGGCCGCCGGTATATTCAAAGCTAAGGTTCTGGACTTTGATCATCGCTAATAGGCGCTGCTAATCAGGGTAAGTAATCAGCGCTGATGCAGCGTTCGTAAGGGACATCCTCACTGAGCAAGTTCTTTTCCTTCGCCCAGGTCAGCACATCATCATATTGGGATTGAGAGGGAACTCCGGCAGTCACAAAGGCGGGTACTTGAAATTTCCCCTGTAATGGAGCCGGTAGGATGTTGTTTTCAACCAGCGTTCCTTCCCATTTACCCGGGTCAGTATTGATAATTTGCACCGCTTCTTCCAGCGCAGCCAGAAAAGCTTTCACTGCTTCCGGATTAGCTGATAAATAATCATTGCGAAAAGCGATCGTGCTGTGGCTGTATTCCGGGTATTTATTGTCTGCCAGAACCACCGCTGCACCCTGTAAGGCTAATAAAGAAGCGACTGGCTCGGGCATGGTGCCGGCTGCCAGCTCGCCATTGCTGAGCAAGGTCACCCGATCCGGGATTTTAGGCACTGCGATCGTCGCAATCTCCCCCGGCAGGAAACCCTCGCGCTGCAGCATCCGATCGGTCAGATAAGCGATCACCGTGCCTTCTGAAATCCCAATCGGCACATTTTTCAATTGGTCTACCGTGGTAATTCCGCTCTTTTCCGATGCGATAATGCTGAATAAAGCCGTATCAGCCGTGGCAGCCCGGGCAAAGCGTACAATCACAATGTTTTGGTCTTTTTTGTTACTGAGAATGGTGGTGAGCACCTCATTAATCATCCCATCGACTTGCTTGGCGGCGATCAACTGATCCCGCTCCGGGCCGGAACTGACCGGCACCAGTTCTACATTTAAATTGTGTTTTGTGAACAGCCCCTCTTGCTGGGCAACGTACATCGGCAGGGAATCGATAATGGGCAAAACTGAAAATTTAAGTTGATAGGTTTCTGCTTTTTTTGGGGTGCAAGCCGCCGAGAAAACCATCACCATTAAAAATAAACTCATAAGGTGAAACCAACGGGATAATCGAATGCTCTTTTTCATGGAATCGGTTCTCCAAAATAGTACTAAAGCCAGCATCGCAATTATACCTTAGACAGTTTTTTTAAGAATTAAGATTTCATGGCAGAAATAATTTTTATTTTTAATCAATCGTTGCTACAATAAAATTCTAAATTAATAAAGGAGGTCGAAAATGTCTAATATTAAGACCACGCTGACTGGTTATGCCAGTTATCGCGGCAGGGAGGGACATTACAGCTTCTTATTGCATCGCATCACAGGCCTGGGTGTCGTCCTATTTCTCATCATTCACATCTTGGACACTGCCACAGTCTATTTTTTCCCTGCTCTATACCAGGAGGCTATCAATATTTACCGTTCCACGCTCTTCGGGTTTGGAGAGATAGCGCTTGTTTTTTGTGTTTTCTACCACGGCGTGAATGGCTTACGAGTAGCCTTTTTCGATCTGATTGCGCCAAAGTTATGGAACATACCCAAAGAGCGTTTTTCAGCCAAGATCATTTTGCTAATCACGCTGGTGATGTGGGTGCCGGCAACCGGCATCATGCTTTACAATCTCTTTCGTAATAATTTCGGTTGGTTCGGGGGATAGGAGGAAAATATGACCGCCAGTATTAAAACCGTTGATAAACCAAAACCTAACCTGGAGACAAGATCCTGGATGTTTATGCGCTACAGCGCGCTGTTGTTGATTCCTTTGGTATGGGGGCACATCCTTTTACAGGACGTTATCGTCGGGGTGCACCGCATCGATCTGAATTACGTTGCCCTGCGTTGGGCCAGCCTTGGCTGGCGTATCTATGACGTGCTATTGTTATCTTTTGCCTTTGCACACGGCGTGAATGGAATTCGGATAATTGCAAATGATTTCATTCATTCAGAACGCGGTCGCAAGACCGCCCATTGGGTGCTGTTTCTTTTTTGGCTCTTATTAACCGCAATTGGTGCCATCACCATCATTGGTGGTGTCCGCCCAATCTCTTAGGAGGGTTTATGACACAGACACATACTTACGACGTCATTATTGTTGGTGGTGGGGGCGCCGGTTTAATGGCAGCTTTGTTTGCTTCTAAGAATGCTAAAACAGCCGTTATCAGCAAGTTATACCCAATTCGCTCACACACTGGCGCAGCCCAGGGGGGCATTGGGGCGGCCTTGGGCAACCTGGAAGAAGATCATTGGGAATGGCACGCCTACGACACCGTCAAAGGCAGCGATTATCTGGGCGATCAGGACGCCATCGAATTTATGTGCGAGCAGGCTATTCAGGCAGTCTATGACCTCGAACACCACGGGCTGCCTTTCTCTCGTACGCCGGAAGGTCGCATCGCTCAACGTCCCTTTGGCGGTCACACCAACAACGAAACCGGCAAATCAGTGCGCCGCTCCTGTTATGCAGCCGACCGCACCGGTCACATGATTCTGCAGACTCTCTTTCAGCAATGTGTTAAAAACGACACGCAATTCTTTAGCGAATTCCATGTAATCGACCTGATCCTGCAACATGGTAAGGTGGCCGGTGTGGTGGCTCTGGAATTATCCAATGGTGAGCTGCATATCTTTCAAGCCAAAGCGGTCATTTTCGCCACCGGTGGACATGGACGTCTTTGGGAAATTACCTCAAATGCTTATGCTTACACCGGTGATGGGGCGGCTGTCCTGGCTCGTAAAGGCATCCCCATGCAGGATATGGAGTTCTTCCAGTTCCACCCAACCGGCATCATCAAAATGGGCATCTTAATCACCGAAGCCGTCCGCGGGGAAGGCGGCGTCTTAATTAATGGAAAGGGTGAACGCTTTATGGAGCGTTATGCCCCGCATATCAAGGATTTAGCCTCTCGTGATGTGGTCAGCCGCGCCATTTATCTGGAAGTAAAAGCCGGCAATGGGATTAATGGCAAAGACTACGTGCATCTGGATGCCCGCCCGGAGACAATTAATAAATATGCCAAACTGGATGGGCGTACCCGACCGGATGGCAGCCCTTACCAGGTCACTGCTGCTGAAATTACCGCCAAAATCCCTGATATCACCGACTTTTGCAAAACCTACATGGGGGTTGATCCGGTTGAAGATCCGATGCCGGTACAGCCAACAGCTCATTATGCCATGGGTGGCATCCCTACCAATAAGTTTGGGGAAGTGGTTATCGATCAGGTTGGAACAACCCTGCCGGGTCTGTATGCTGCCGGGGAATGCGCCTGTGTATCCGTGCACGGTGCCAACCGCCTGGGCACCAATTCTCTGCTCGATCTGGTAGTTTTCGGAAAATATGCCGGTATTAAAGCCGCCGAGTACGCTCAACAGGTGAATTTTCAAGAAATCCCAGCGGATGTAACTAACTTTACCGAACAACAAATCCAACAGCTAAAGAATGGCAGCGGAAAAGAAAAATCTGCTCAAATCAGCCAGGAAATGAAGAAAGTAATGATGGATCACGTCGGGGTTTTTCGTACGGAAGAAGGCCTGGCATTAGCGGTTGAAAAGATTAAAGAATTGCGCCAGCGCTACTCAGAGGTGCGTGTGCAGGATACTGGCACGATCTACAATATGGAATTGTTCAACACCTGGGAACTGGGGAATATGCTTGATCTGGCACTCATCACTGCTGAATCGGCTTTAGCCCGTAAAGAAAGCCGTGGTGCCCACGCCCGCGAAGATTACCCCAAACGCAATGACCAGGAATGGATGAAACATACCCTGGCATGGCTGGAAGGTGAAAAAGTCCGCCTCGAGTACAAACCTGTGGTAATTACCCGTTTTGCTCCCCAGGAACGCAAGTATTAAATGAACGTTGGTCTTCATTAAAGGAGTATCTCATGCAGATCAAATTAAAAGTTTTTCGATATTTACCCCACACCGAAAAGAAACCGCACTACGACATCTACGATATGGATGTTGACCCAAACGAACGTGTTTTAGACGTCCTCGAGCAGGTGCGCGCTGACGCGGATCCCTCCTTAGGTTACCGGCGCTCCTGTGCACATGGAGTCTGTGGCTCGGATGCGATGCGTATTAATGGACGCAACATGCTTGCCTGTAAAGTGCTGGTGAAAGACCTGAACAGTACCCATATCACGGTAGAACCTTTATTGGGATTGAAAGTCCTGAAAGATTTAATTGTGGATATGGAGCCATTCTTTGAACATTATCGTTCGGTGATGCCCTATTTTGTAAATGATGACCCTTTACCAGCCGATGGAAAGGAACGCCTGCAGTCTCCCGAACAACGTGAACGCTTCGACGATACTACCAAGTGCATTTTATGCGCCGCCTGCACCGCTTCCTGCCCTTCTTTCTGGGTGAATGGCCAATATGTCGGCCCGGCGGCGATTGTGAATGCGCATCGCTTTATTTTTGATAGCCGTGATACCGCCGCCGCCCAAAGATTGCAAGTCTTAAACGAGCCGGATGGCGTTTGGCGCTGTCGCACAGTCTTTAACTGTACCGAAGCGTGCCCACGAGAAATCAAAGTCACGCAAGCCATTGCCGAGGTCAAACATGCCATTTATAGCGGAAAAGTTGATTAATCAGTAATAAACACCACTATAAAAAGTGCCTCAAATCGTGTATGATGAATATAAGCATCGTCACTAATTATTTCGTTGTAGTAATAATTAGAGAAGGGAGGGCTTATGTTCGTCACCATTTTATCCGGTCGGGTAGCTGAAGCAAACTGGCGGTCGCTGGAAAAATCGTACGAAAGGGCGATCCGTACTGCTCCCAGGGGTGTCGTCTCATCAATGTTAATTCAGTGCCAGGCAGAGCCAAAACTCTGGCAGATCATTACCACCTGGGAAAGTCAAGAAACTTACCAGAACGCTCAAGAACAGAAGATTTCAAGCACCTGTGTCGATCTTTTCTGCAACGCCGGATCCACACCCTATCGTAATGAATACCAGCTTTTCGGCCGATACGAACGCGTTTGGGCTTGACAAAAACAAAAACATGGTAAAATTAATCCGTAAGGATGAAAAAGTTTATTATCATGGTTTTCTGATCGTAGGTGAATAGGCTAGCAAAACCGGTTCACAAGCAATCAATATCAGATAATTAAACAAGTTTTTGGGTTATGGATCCCCGGATTTGTTTAAGATAACCAGCTAATGAACTGAACCAAAAAAGGGACTTCAATTTTTATTAATACATTGCTTATTTTGACAGACTTTTTTCATTTTTCCACCAACTGGTAGATCAACGAATTGATTTCATTTTCGGAGTTGATTAACGAGAATCGAGAAGTTGCATTTTTACAATATTTTGGTTAACAAAGGTTGGAATCAACCTGATAGCCATGATTCTATGGAAAGGGATCTTGATTTCTAATTACTGATTATGTGGGTTATTCATGCACACTGGCAGCCACCCCGCAAACCATCTGATTCTGGTGGCATTCTATTTTGGGCAGAAACCGATGAAAGCCCGGCACCCCCTTACCTGGATGGGGAAATTTCTGCATCACCCAAACCCCAGGAACATCCTTATGTATTACAACCTGAATTATTTCTTGAACGTATCGGACAGGGTACCCCGCTGGAAAGTGCCAGCCCCAATTTAATCACCCTGCATATTCCTTCCACTCGCACCGGACCGCTCCCGTCACCTTCCCTTAATCACATCTGGGAACTGGACCTGGAGACGAAACCTTTCCTGGCCCCTTGGCGGATCGATGGCCTTTGGCTTCCAGCGGCCACGGCATTCAGCATTTTAATCAATTTGCCGGAAGAAAACCCGTATACAGATTTTATTCTCGGGCAGGATGCTATTTACTGGCAAAATGTCAGTGGTCTGGTCCTGGAAATCCTCTCTGAGCAGAAATTGATGCCCGTCATGGTACCAATTAATGCCAATAAAGACACTTTTCATGCCCGCTGGCAGCCTGTTCTGGATGGAAAAAATGATGGCCCACGTATCGCCAAATTAGTGGAAGCCATGCCGTCTATCTGCCGCGCAGAATCCCTGCACGGCGACCGGATCTATCCGGGCTCATTGCCCCCCGCGCGGGCTCTCCTGGACAGCTTCCTGAACACAATCTGTGATGCGTTGGCACGTTCCTGGGGCAGCAGCTCCGAAGCCATTCGGCTGATCCCGGAAAGTCACAGCCCATTTGAAGCCTGGGTAAAAGCACTCTTCACTCCGGATGCCACCATCAAAATCTCATCCGTTCAGGCGAACGCCTTATTTAGCAGCGTCCGCTCATGGATCCGCAATCTACAAGCCGCAGGAGATAATTACTTCCGCGTCGCGTTTAAACTAATTGCTCCTGCCGAACAGGTCACCTCACTGGAGGAACCCAACTGGCAAATTCGTTATCTGCTACAATCCCGCGATGACCCCAACCTGTTGATCAGTGCGGAACAGATCTGGAATATTCGCACCACTTCCATCATGGTTGCCGGAAAACGCTGCGATCTCCCGCAAGAAAAGCTGCTGATGGGGCTGGGATATACCTCCCGCCTTTTTGAACCCATTTCGGATAATTTACGCAATCGTTACCCGACCGACGTATCCATCAGCACGCATGAAGCTTATCAATTCCTGCGCAATACTGCCCCGCTGCTAGAGGAAGCCGGATTTGGCATCCTCGCTCCGGAATGGTGGGATACCAGCGGCGCCCGTCTGGGTGTCCGTTTACAGCTTTCCCCCTCATCTTCCGGAAAGCAGGTGCGCCTCAAAGGCGGCAACCTGGACCTTAACGCGCTGGTGAATTACCGCTGGGAATTATCCCTGGGGGATACTCGCCTTTCCCGGGCGGAATTTGAAGCCTTAACCTCTCTCAATGAACCTCTGGTTCAACTGAACGGCAAATGGGTGCAACTGGACGACGAGCAGGTTAAAGCTGCCCAACGCTTCTGGGCTACCGAAGGCCACGGTGGACAAATGGGGCTCATCCAGGCAGCCCAATATGTTCTGGGTGGCCAGGTTGGCGCAGAAGGCTTGCCAATCGATAGCGTTGAGGCTGAAGGCTGGGTGGAAGAGTGGTTAAACGGGCTTGAGGGCCATGAAAAGATGATCCTTCTGCCACAGCCAATCACCCTGCAAGGTAAATTACGACCCTATCAGACTTTCGGTTTCTCGTGGCTTTCGTTCTTCCAACGCTGGGGGCTGGGAGCCATTCTGGCAGACGATATGGGATTAGGCAAAACCATCCAGGCGTTAGCTTTACTGGCGCATGAAAAAGAAAATCATGATGGCCAACTCCCCGGGCCAGTTTTGCTGGTCTGTCCAACGTCAGTGGTCACCAACTGGCAGCGGGAAACCCGGCGCTTTGCTCCCGATTTGAAGATTTACCGCCATCAGGGACCAGAGCGGCTGCACAACCATTCTTTAATCCAAAAAGTTAAGGAAAGTGAATTGTGTATCACCAGCTACCCCCTCGTCCGGCAGGATCTGGAAGAATTACAATCCGTTCAATGGCATGGCATTATTCTAGACGAAGCCCAAAATATTAAAAACCCGGCTGCCAAACAAACCCAGGCGGTGCGAGCCCTGAAAGCCAGCTTCCGCTTTGCGCTGACCGGCACCCCGGTTGAAAACCGCCTGATGGAATTATGGTCGATCATGCAGTTCCTCAACCCCGGTTATTTAGGCTCACGCGAACGCTTCCGGCGCGAGTTCGCCATTCCAATCGAAAAATTCCATGATCCGGATATGACCCAGCAATTAAAAGAACTGGTCTCCCCCTTTATTCTGCGACGTGTCAAAACCGACCCGGCTGTGATTAACGACCTGCCTGAAAAAATCGAAGTTAAGGCTTACTGTAACCTGACCGAGGAGCAGGCCAGTTTATACCAGGGTTTGAATAACGACGTTATGAAGAAAATTGCCGAAAGTGAAGGAATCGAACGACATGGGTTGGTTCTGGCGATGTTAACCAAACTCAAACAAATCTGTAATCATCCAGTTCAGTATCTGGAGAAAATTAACGGACATGTACCTCCGTCAAAAGATTTACACAACCGCTCTGGAAAATTGAAACGCCTGGTGGAGATGCTGGAAGAAATTGTCGCTGTGGGTGATCGGGTGCTCATTTTCACCCAGTTCGCTGAAATGGGAAAAATGCTAAACAGCTATTTAGCCACCACTTTGAACACCCCTACCCTGTTTTTATACGGCAATACCCCCGTCAAAATGCGTGATCAAATGATCAAACGTTTTATGGAAGACGAAAACGGCCCGCAAATATTTATTCTTTCGCTCAAAGCAGGCGGCACCGGGCTCAATCTGACGCGCGCCAACCACGTCATCCATTTCGACCGCTGGTGGAACCCAGCAGTCGAAGACCAGGCTACCGATCGTGCCTTCCGCATTGGTCAAAACCGGAATGTTCAAGTGCATAAATTTGTCTGTCTGGGTACATTAGAAGAAAAAATCGACGAAATGATCGAATCCAAAAAAGGGCTGGCAGAAGCGATTATCGGGGCTGGCGAATCCTGGATTACCGATTTATCAACCGAAGAATTACAGGATCTGGTGCGTCTACGCTACCAGGATTAGGTGGATCAATTGAACGAATTAGAAAATCAACCGCAATTCGAAAATCAATCCCCCAATGGGACTAACGCTGAACATGCCAATCATCGGGACTCGGGCACCCCCCGATCCCAGCCAAACACATCCAAGAACCGCAGTCAGAACCAAAATCGGCGTAAAAGGAACTCCCGTAATCAATCCTCGTCCAATAGAAACCGTAATTCCAATCCAACCCCAAGTGGTCAGGATTCCAGACCCAACCAACGTCCAAATAATGGTGAGCGTTCCCAAAATAACCAGCGCAATAATTCCAGCCCCTGGGGAATGAACCCTCTGCCAACCCAGACCGGTATTCAAACCCGCAGCCAGCGGGGCGAGTTCGCCAAGAACTGGTGGGCACGCCGCTGGATCGAGACAATGGAACGACTGATGCAGGGTGTGCGCCTTTCACGCGGGCAACATTACGCCCGCAGCGGACAGATCATCTCGCTCGAGGAAGTCAAAGGTGTCATGGTCGCCAAGGTACAGGGCTCGCGGCCCAAACCATACCGCGTCACCATTCAATTAGCGCCTTTCAATACCAAACAGTGGGAAAAAGTTCTCGATTTATTGAACGAAAAATCCATCTATATGGCCAAATTACTGGTAGGAGAAATGCCACACGATATTGAATCGGTATTCAACCAGGCTGGCGTAAGCCTTTTCCCTGAACACGCCGCTGATTTACAAACCAAATGCACCTGCCCGGACAAAATTTCCCCCTGCAAGCATGTGGCTGCCACCCATTACATCTTAGGCGATCGCTTTGATGAAGATCCTTTTCTCATCTTTCGCATGCGCGGGCGCACACAGGAACAAATTCTGGAAGCCCTGCGGCAACGGCGCGGCGCTGAAGTGGACCGCACCATAGATTATAACGAGTTACCCAGCCGGGTATTAACTGCCGATAGACCCCGCTTCCCTGAGGTACTCGACCATTTCTGGGAAATTCAACAGGACTTAACCCAGGTAAACGTCCAGGTGCGTATGCCGAACATTCCGCAGCCTTTGCTCAAACGCCTGGGCGAACCTGAATTCTCCTCCCAACTTACCCTGCAGGGTCAATTGGAAGAATCCTACAATATGATCAGCCAATTCGCCATCATGATCGCCTACGCCGACACCTCCAGCAGCCCCACCAATGGCAATGGGGAAGGGGAATAAACGCTATTCCCTCTTGACAAGCATCCTCTTTGAGGCATAATTAGGCTTGTTAAGAATCAAATGGTCATCAGCACAGACAGAGGAAAGTAGCACGGTGAAAGTTGACAGGAAAGTCAGGGCGTGACTGAAACCCTGACCCAATGGAAACCGCAGGAAGTTCCCTCTCGAGCTGCTCCGGGGAACGTTCACCAGAACCAGTAGTCGGAGCCGGGATGCTCCCGTTAGCAGGCAGCCGGTTTACACATGGTAAGATTTTGTGGTCCGGATTAAGCGCACCAGAAATGGTGAATGTGGGTGGTACCACGGGAATTATTCGCCCGTCCCTTTCGAGGAGACGGGTTATTTTTTTACTGGAGGTTTTATGTCGGAAAAACCAATCATCCTAACAGACCTGGAAGAGATCAGGGAGAAGGCACTTGCCCTTCTATCTGAGATTATGGACGAGGAAGCCTTACAAGTTTGGAAACGGGAATACCTGGGGAAATCATCTGTTATTATGGCAGCGTTCAGCACCATCGGTCAACAACTAAAAGAATACCGCCCTTTAATAGGACAGGTTGCCAATCAGGTTAAGCAGGCACTGGAAAGTGCGCTGGAAGAACACTCCCGGGTCGTCATGGAAGCTGCCCTCAGCCGCAAATTGCAGGAAGAACATCTGGATGTAACTCTACCTGGCCGTGCACCTCTTTCTGGCGGGCTGCATCCCCAAACCCAACTATTCCGGCGCATTTTTGCCATCTTTGCTGAAATGGGTTTTCAGGTTTATCCTTCTCCGGATGTGGAAAGTGATGAGTACAATTTCGAGTTGCTCAATATACCAGCGCATCACCCGGCACGTGACATGTGGGATACCTTTTATGTCAACCAACCTGGAGTAGTTTTACGTACACACACCTCTCCCGGACAAATTCGAGTCATGCGTGAGCAGGCACCCCACCCCATTCGGGCTATTCTGCCGGGAATGTGTTATCGCTATGAGCAGATCAGTTCACGTTCCGAGATTCAATTCAACCAGTTGGAAGTTCTCGCTGTTGGGAAAAATATCACCTTTGGCGATATGAAAGGCACCCTGGTTGGCTTTGTTCGGCGTTTGTTCAACGCAGATGTGCGCACCCGTTTGCGCCCCTCCTACTTCCCCTTCACGGAACCCAGTGCTGAAATGGACGTGGAATGTTTTGTCTGTGGGGGAAAAGGCTGTACGGTGTGCAAAGGTAGTGGCTGGCTGGAGATTATGGGTTGTGGTGTTATGCACCCAACAGTTTTAAAGAACGGCGGTTATGATCCGGAGGTGTATTCGGGGTTTGCCGCCGGGATGGGTCCCGAGCGCATTAACATGTTGCTGCATAAGATCGAAGACATCCGCTACTTCTGGGGCAATGACGCCCGCTTCCTGGAACAATTTTAAAGGTTATCAAAACGAAATCTCTGGAGGATAAAAGATGAAAGTACCTCTTTCCTGGCTTAAAGACTATATTGATATCGATCTCTCACTGGAGGACCTGGCACGCACCTTAACCATGCTGGGACTGGAAGTGGAGGAAGTGCACGTGGTTGGGCTCCCGATGCCAGAAAATACCGGCCGGCAGGAATTTAAATTCACCGGTCTGCCCTGGGATCAGGAAAAATTCGTAGTGGCACAGATCGATGAAGTGCAGCCCCATCCGGATGCTGATCGACTTGTGCTTTGCCGGTTAAATGACGGCCAGCAGGAATGGATCGTCCTGACCGGCGCACCCAATCTTTTTGAATACAAAGGAAAAGGTCCATTAACACAACCTATCAAAGTCGCCTATGCACGTGAAGGCGCAGTTCTCTATGATGGTCACAAACCCGGTCTGGAATTGACCAAACTCAAACGAGCAAAAATACGCGGCGTTGATTCTTTCTCGATGGTTTGTTCCGAAAAAGAATTGGGCATCTCAGACGAGCATGAAGGCATCATCATTCTGGATGCCGATGCGCCGGCTGGCACGCCGCTGGCGGATTATATGGGGGATGCGGTCTTTGAAGTTGCCATCCTGCCCAACATGATCCGTAATGCCAGTATGGTGGGAATAGCGCGCGAGCTCTCCGCTGTTACCGGAAAACTACTACGCATTCCTCGCCGAAGCATGCCTTCCACTGGACCAAAAATAGATGGGTTGGCTGCCATTCAAATCACAGACCCGCAATTAAATCCCCGCTTTGTGCTGGGATTAGCGCAGGGATTGGAACAACGTCCCAGTCCGTACTGGGTACAGCGGCGCTTACGCCTGGCAGGTATCCGCCCGATTAATTCGATTGTGGACGCCACCAACTATCTCATGCTGGAGACCGGTCAAGCCCTGCATGCTTTTGATTATGATATATTAAAACAACGGGCCGGCGACAAGGAATTAACAATTATTACGCGGGCAGCTTACCCCGGTGAAACATTAACTACGCTGGATGGGGTGGAGCGTAAACTGCAACCTCAGGATGTACTGGTCTGTGACAGCGCTGGGGCACTTTCCTTAGCCGGTATCATGGGCGGTCTGGAAAGTGAGATTACGTCCACTACTCGCAACGTTTTACTG
Organism: Anaerolineaceae bacterium; assembly: GCA_034429975.1. GTDB lineage: Bacteria > Chloroflexota > Anaerolineae > Anaerolineales > Anaerolineaceae > UBA6170. The sequence goes on from DAOUFM010000165.1 coordinate 28,207, forward strand.
GAAGGTGCCAGTTGGAATCTGGTCAATGTGCGCCGCACCAGCAGTAACCTGCATCTTAATTCTGAAGCCAGCTACCGGTTTTCGCGTGGGGTACATCCAGCACTGGCATCCTGGTCTGTCGAACTGGGACTGGAGCGCATGGTCGCCTGGAGTGGTGGCAGTATTGCACAGGGATTGGTGGACAATTATCCCTTACGCCCGTTAGATCCGCTGGTGACGATCAGCACACAGGAAGTGGAAAAGAAGCTGGGCGTCCACATCCCGGCTGTTCAGATCGCCGAAATCCTGACCCGGCTGGAATTCAAATGCTCCGTCCAGGGAGATACGATCCAGGCGCAGACACCTCCACACCGGTTGGATATCGGTGCGGGAGTGATCGGCAGAGCTGATATCCTCGAAGAAATCGCCCGAATTTACAGCTATAACAACATCCCCGAAACCAATCTGGCAGATGAATTACCACCGCAGCGCAATAATTTACCATTAGCGCATGAAGAAAAAATCAAGGATATTTTGGCAGGTTTAGGGCTGCAGGAAGCCATCACCTACCGGCTCACCTCCCCCGAGCGGGAAGCTCAGGCTTATCTCGAGGGTCAGGCACCGGCAGAAAGGCAATATGTGCGCCTGCTTAATCCCATTGCCCCGGAGCGCGCTGTCATGCGCCAAAGCCTGCTGGCTTCAGTGCTGGAAGTCCTGGAGAAAAATGCCCGTATCCGCGAAAGGTTAGCCTTCTTTGAACTCGGACCGGTTTTTATTCAGGAGCAGCAAAACAGCCTGCCGGCAGAACCCAGGAAATTAGTCCTCGGGTTAAGCGGCAAACGTGAGGTTCCTTCCTGGAACCAGCCGGATTCTGGCAACCTCGATTTTTACGATCTTAAAGGAGTTTTGGAACGCCTGCTGCACAAACTGCATTTGCCAGAGGTAACTTTTCAACCACTGAATCCAGAAAGTTCGCCAGCCGCGCAAGCGCTGCACCCTGGCAAAGCCGCCGAAATTCAAGTAAGTGGCACATTCATTGGCGTGCTGGGCGAATTGCACCCGCGCGTGAAACAAAACTACGATTTTCCCACCCCCCCGGTCTATATCGCTGAAATTGATTTGGCTGTTCTGCTTCCGCTGATCCCACTGGGTTTTGAATCGCAACCCGTGTCAGCCTTCCCGCCAGTGCTGGAAGACATCGCCCTTATCGTCGCGGAGGAAATTCCGGCAGATCGGGTGGAAGCACTGATTCGCCAGACCGGCGGAAAAATTCTGGCAGACGTTCAACTATTTGATGTTTATCGCGGCGAAAGGATTGGTCCCGGCAAGAAAAGCCTGGCTTATAGCCTTACCTACCAGGCTCAGGATCACACCATCGAATCCGGTGAATCGACTGCCCTGCGCAATAAGATCGTCCGCCGGCTGGAGCGAGAGCTGGGAGCGGTGCTTAGAGATAGTTGAGGGAGTAGGGTTTAGGGTTCAGGATTCAGTGAACCATGTGAACCGTCTGGAAATAGCTTTACAGACCTCAAGCATGTCCAGATTACTATCCGACAGGCGGTACTGGCTTACAAGACGGATCGTCCCCACCTGTTATTGAATTACTGGTTTTTTATCGAGATTTACCATAACCCCGGCATAACTGTACCTGCTGTAGTGATCCCGAATAAGTATGGTGATGGATCAGTTAAGCTATGCTTTTCAGTCAACATTTTTTAGGACTATTCAATATAATCATTTTTTTGGAAAGCGGGTAAAATCTACTATAATTTGACTACAATTGTTTGAAATCAATCCGAGCAGGTTAATAGATAGATGATTTTTCAAAAAAAAAATAAATGGTTATCCTTCCTCATAGCAACCACTCTATTTCTTCTGACAGCCTGCCAATCCAATAACCCATCTGACCTTGCTATTTCTCCATCCCCAACTGCTCAGAAAACAGCTACACGAACGTCTACCAGTCTGCCCACTTCCACTCCCACACAGACCCCCACACCGGCCTGGTTAGTCCCCATATCCGATCTTAAAAAAGTGGAGATCACCCTCATTCACCCCTGGTCAGGAGAACTGGCTGCCACACTTGATGAAATGGTGGCAACCTTTAATAAAAGGAATGAATACGGCATCCAGGTTTCCATCCTGCAACCTGGCAGCTCACAAAAAGTATTCCAGCAAAGCGAAGCTGCTCTCCGGTCTGGAACCGCCCCTGATGTTGTCATTGCAACAGCCGAGGAATTAGCTTACTGGAACAAAATGGGAAACCTGCGGAGCCTGGATGATTACCTCATTGATTCCCAGTATGGCTTGAACCCGGAACAGGTCGCCGATTTCATCCCCCAATTCTGGGAGCAGGATGTTGTTGATGAAAGCCGCCTGGGCATTCCGGTTGCAGGGAACGCCAACTTCTTACTATTGAACACCAGTTGGGCAAAAGAATTAGGGTATGACATACCCGCCATAACCCCGCAGCTTTTTCAATTACAATCCTGCTCAGCCACTCAGGCGCTGCTCCACGATAGCGATTGGACCAACAATGGCATGGGCGGCTGGGTCGTTACCCAGGATGAATACACCATCCTCAATTGGCTGAACAGTTTCCAGCTCGCACCTTTTCCAACCACCGAAACCCCTTACCTGTTTGACCAACCAGCAGCGCTGAAGGGTTTCTCCTACCTGCGTGAACTCCTTGATGCTGATTGTGCCTGGAACGCGCGTAACCCGAGCCATTACGAATATTTTGCCAACCGTCAGGCTCTCTACGTCAGCGCTGATATGTACGATCTTGAACCGGTTCAAAAAACATTTACTCTGCTGGAAAATGAAGATAAATGGCAGGTGGTTGCCTATCCACAGGAATCTGCCAAACCGGAACTCCTTCTGCATGGCGAATCACTTGGGATTTTAAAATCAGACAACGTCCATGAACTGGCAAGCTGGTTATTTATCCGCTGGTTGAGCCAGCCGGAACAGCAGCTTTATTTCGCCCAGGCAAACCCGGGTCTTCCGGTCAGCCAATCTGTTCTCACACAAATCAGCTCTGATCGCAGTACTCAGTGGAATCAGGTCTCCGCGCTCCTGAAAGGCAGCCAGCCGGGTCCCCGAACCGCTGAATGGCGCATCGCCCGCTTTGTGCTCCAGGATGCCGCTTACCAGATTTTCCTCCCCAACATCACCCCCGATCAATTTCCGCAAATCCTGAAGATGTTGGACGCCATCATTGCCGATCTCAACCAGCAACCAGCCTCGTTAGCCTGGGAATAAAAAAAAGAGGCGACGACGAGACTCGAACTCGTGATGAGGGTTTTGCAGACCCTTGCCTTGCCAACTTGGCCACGTCGCCGCGATATGGTTCTGAGCGGGCAACGGGACTCGAACCCGTGACCTTCTCCTTGGCAAGGAGACATTCTACCAACTGAACCATGCCCGCGTAACAAACTTGCGCTTGTGGTCGTAATTTTAGCACTTCAAAAATGAATCGTCAAGGTAAATTTCTGTTCCCATTTACTCCGTAACAGCTTCCCGTTTGGTGCGCAATTCCTCTACCAGTTGGGCATGCGTTTCGCGGGTGATTGGGTATTTGATCAATAAAGGCATACTCAGGATGAACATCGCCACCGGGATCAGCGTGAACAAAATGCGGATGCCCAGAATAGCCAGGTCAGATTGGGGCACATCCGGCATATAGCCAAACCAGGTCAACATCCAGCCCGCTGCAGCAATGGCAAACGCGTTCGCAAACTTGGTCACAAATTGCCACATCCCATAATAGATGCCTTCGCGGCGTTCCCCGGTGACCGCCTGGTCGATTTCGATCACATCCGGCATCATACTCCACGGGCAAACCCACTGCGCCGAAAGTCCCATCCCAGCCACCACCGCGGTAACATACACCCAGGGGGTCGGGTGCGCGGGGTAGAAGAACCCGGCCAGCACAGCCACCGAAGCGATTCCCAGCCCAATCGCATAGGCTTTGCCCTTGCCCACGCGGTCGGTAAGCATTTTCATCGGGTATAAACACACGCCAATCGTCAGTAACAACGCAAGCATCACAAAGGACATCTGCTCCTCCATCTTAACCACATATTTAAGATAATAAGGCAACAACGTAGTCAGCAACGTAAAGCTGATATTCGTGATCAAGAAAGAAAGTACCAGGCGCACGAAAGGTTTGTTTTTGAAGGTCTCCATAAAGGCTTTGATAGGTGGCGCCTTGGAGGGTTGCACCTCGCTGGATGGTTTCTCCTTGACACCAAAAGCGGTAATCAGGATGGTGACCGCGGCAATGATGCCGAAGGTCAACCCCATCGCGCTATAACTGCCGGCATTGCTGAGACCAAAGCTATTCCTATAAATTCCCGCTACCACGGTGGTGAGGGCTGCCCCCAGAATATACCCAACCACGGTGAAGATTTCGCGCACAGTGGTGACGGCGGTGCGCTCATCGTAATCCTGCGTCAATTCCGGCGTCAGAGCAGTATACGCCACCCCAATAAAAGAGTGCAGGGTATCGAACAATAAGAAGGTAAATAAGACCAAAATAAAGGCTGTAAAACCTTTCAACCCGGGCGGCAGTGAGAACATCAGCCAGGTAGCCAAAGCCAGAGGGATGGATAAAAAGAGCAGGTAGGGACGTCTGCGCCCCCAGCGGGATTTGGTTCGGTCGGAGATATAACCAAAAATCAAATCGTTAGCTGCATCCCAGGTCAACTTCCCCACCATCAGAGAAGTACCTACCAAAGCCGGGTCCATCAGAGCAATATCCGTATAATAGAACAACAGAAAAAACTGGACGATGGAAGTGAGCATGGCGATACCAGCATCACCAACACCATACATTACTTTAACGCGAGTGGGGACTTTTTCCATATTTTTTTCCTTTACGAATTTTAGTAACCCCAGAGAGCCTTTTGTGTTGCGCCCCAGGCTTCTATTCCTTCAGAGGTTTCTGGGTAAGCCAGATAATGGGCTTTCAGTTGATTGGAAAACCCGTATAGCATCTTCATCGTATTGAAATTTTCTGCGCTAAACCTTCCATCCAGAACCCCTTTCTCGATAATCTCACACACTTTTTCCCATCTTTCCGGGGGCATGTTCAACTCGTAATTGAGGTTCAAATATTCGTAATCAGACTTGGAGAAGATAAATCCGTTACGGCTCAAAAAATCCAGCTCTTGCGGCGGGAAACCATTCACGCTAAACAAAAAGCCCATCACCCCAGCAAACTTAGCTCCCTGACCGCGAAAATAGCGCGTGTTGTACACCCATAAGCCATCCCGACTGACATCCCCATTTTGTAACGCCTCCAGAATAACATCTTTGGCAATTTTACAGGCGGTATACCCGCTGGTGATCCCTTCTCCGGAGAAGGCTTTATTCTGGTAAACCGCATCACCTACACCCACAAAACCATTGCCTACATAGGACATAGGTGCGCGACGATAAGGCCCGGTACCAATCCGTTTGGCTATCAGTTTGCCCGGGTCGCCATAGCGCGCTTCCCGCCATTGCTTGTGCTGTGCCCAGGCTTCGCTGGCAGTGCCCTGAACGACGATCCCTAAAATCGCTCCATCTCCATAGGACATGTTCCAGAAACCGGGTGTACCCAGGTAACTGTTGCTGCCGGTTGGGTAACCAGTTGGGATCTCATCGCGCAGCTCCAGCCCGCTGAAGAAGGTCTGCTCGGGTGGCACCGGGACGTTTTCCACCCCGAAATCGTCCGGGAGATGTGTGCGCACAGCGCCTACGATTCCCGAGGCGTCCACGGTAATCCTGGCATATGCTTCAAATGGTTTTCCATTCATCGTACCGGTTACACCTTTTACATATCCATCTTTGTAAATGATATCTTTTACGCGTGCTTTTTCAGCAATTTTTCCGCCATGCTCGCGAACATAGCTGTGCAGGCGCTGCACATAGTCGGGCATATTGACCACATAAAATGGATATTCCACCTCAAAAAAACTGCTCTGATCCACCGACCAGATTTTAAAATGCGGCGCCAGATGGATCAACTCCGGCGGTTCGGGGTGCGGGATTTCGAACTCGTCATATCGCACCTGATCCATATGGATCACTTCAATATGAGCGCCTATCTGATCCAGCGCTTTCGCATCCAGCAGTTGCACATCCACACCGGCTGCGGCCAGTTTCCAACCCAAAAAAGCACCTACCGGACCTCCTCCCACAATCAAAACGTCAGAGTGAAAGGTTTTTGCCACAGCTTCCTCCTAAATAAGTTATGATGATAAAAAAAACAACTTGAATTTTTAAGGTAAATTCAGCTTGAAACAAATTCAAGCTGAATTTAGATTTCATACCTGGCTATGATTATAGCATCTCAGACAAACCAGTCAATTTTTTTACGGCAGCGATTTAAAGCAACGATTGAAGAATAGCTTTCACTCTTTCTGATTCTCGTCGTTCCAATTTGTCTCTGCTGGCTCCGAACTTATTTTGCTTTCACCAGTTTTGCCTTTTTGATATCGATCGGCCGCCGGTGCCTTGATCACATAGGTTAATAAAAGAATCAAACCCAATAAAAGCGGGAACAGCCCTAATAACACGAATGGTATCAGCACAAATGTTATCGCATAACTGTTCGAGGTGAAAAAACCAAATAACCAGAAGCCAATAGCCGTTAATGCACCAATGATAGTTATCACCCAGCCAGCAATCAATAAACCCTTATTCGGTTTCTTGGTTATGGTCACCTGCGGATAGATTCCTTTTTCAGCCAGTTTTATTTTTTCCCGATAGCCGATATAACGAAAGAGCAATAAAAACCCAAACAGAAGAATAAAAAAGCCGAAAATTCCCAGGCATGCGAGTATAAATGTCATCGGTGCGTTCATTTTTCCTCCGCTACAGTTGTCTTTTTCAAGATGATATCCCCATTTGCGGTCTCAACCGTTAATAATCCCCCCCCGTTGTTAATCTTCCCAACCAGATGTTTTTCATTGATAGAGCCACTCAAAGACATTTCGAAGGCAGTCTGAATGCTTCCAAAATCAGTTTTCAGATCACAACCAATCGATTGATTTTGTGGCAGGGTGAGAGTTATATTGCCAAAATCGGAGTATACATAGTGATCCGCCATCGCCAGGCTTCCATAAACCTGTATTGGCCCATTTTTTGTTTTCAAATCCAATACCGCCAAGGTCAGATTTTTCATTTCGATTTCACCAAAATCCGTTTCTGCTTTAATATGAGCCTGATCGGCGCCATCCAGCATTATTTTTCCATTTTTTGTCAGCAAGTCATAATCACTGGCTTTGGCTCCAACAAAATCGATATCCCCAAAATCTGAGTGAGCCTTCAATAAACCATTTACTTTAATGCCATTTATTGAAATTGTTCCATTGAGGGACTTAATGGTCAATGTATCAGCCTGACCATTCCGATAATCAATATTTCCATAATCATTCGATAAAATGATTCGATCCGAAACATTTATATTGTCCAGATTCAGGCTGCCGTTGTTTAGCGTAACCTCTAAGTGAGCGGCATTCGCCTGGTCAATCTTGACGTCTCCAAAAGAAGATTTCACTGTCAAGGGATCGTTTTGAATGTTGATTCTTTTTAAGATGATGTTTCCATTTTGGCTTTTTACGATCAATTCGCCTTCCTGAAGATCGCTCCCTGTAATATCTCCAAATCCGTTTTCCAGATTGACAGCACCTTTAAGATTGCTCACATCAAGTACCCCATTATCCGAATGAAAGACAACGTCGATATTTACCGGAACATCCAGCTTAAAATCCATTGAACCGGATCGATTAACGAAGCGCGATGGTTGAATCGCCCGGATCGTTAATTTGCCAGCTTCTTCAAGCACTTCATATTGGAGCAGTTCAAGATTGTTGGAGGCATCTTCAGCGGTTGTTCCCCAAGCTGTTTTTGTGACTGACATTGAAATCTGATCGGTTTCCTTTCCGGTCGCCACAATGTTTCCAAAATCATTTTCGATTACCAGCGTGATTTTCTCATTTCCAACCGGAAAAGTTTTTTCTTCAATTGCCACACTGGAAACATTTTGATATCCAAAATTTCCTGGATTAACTACCTGCTCTATCACAGACTCAATAGAGCTTGACAGCGATGGCCCTGATGTGTAGGAGTAAAAAGTAATCCCTAAAACAGCGACAATCAGCCCACAAACCATCACGATACTCATGACTAATAAAATAACCCATAACCACTTTAATTTCATGTGACCTCCAATCATGCCGGTAAAAACCAAATTTTTCACTTTGTTTTTTATCATTAACTTTGACCGGGTTCCAAAGAAAAAAGTTTCAAGGTCGCATAAATAATTAGACCCAGCAATTATTTAATTGTGTGAAACCTTAAGCTCAGTAATCAGGTCTAAAATAAAAAGTGATTATGGCAGATCTCATCAACGAATTGATCCTCATCCAACAGGCAGTTGCGGGAGACCCGCATGCCTTTTCGTTGTTGGTTGACGCCCATCAATTATTTTTATACAACCTGGCACTTCGCGCAGTTTCCAACCCGCAGGAAGCCCAGGATGTGACCCAGGAGACATTCTTACGAGCCTGGAAAGGAATTAAGAATTTCAGGGGAGAGTCTGGTTTTCGCACCTGGCTATATCGCATTCTCATGAATCTGTGCTATGACCACTATCCACGCTTGGTTCGTGAAAGGAACCACCTCTCAATTGAGGAAGACGATCTCGAAATCCCAGTGGATTCCATCCGTGACCATTCCGGAAGCCAATCCGAACTGACAGAAATTATCCACCAGGAGGTAAGAAAATTACCCGCTGTCCAACGGGTGGTGTTAAATCTGCGCTTCCAGGAAGAGCTTTCCTACCAGGAAATTTCTGATGTAATGAATATGCCCATTGGAACCGTCAAAACGACTATTTTCCGAGCCAAGGCTCAATTAAAAGAACGTTTACTGCTCGCACAGGAGGTAACTGTATGAAACCCCTACCTGAAGATACTCTGGATCAAATTATCGAGACCGCCATTCGCTGTGAACCTATGGCGGAATTGCCGGTTGATTTCAGCCAACTGTTTTTGGAAAAAACTACCATACCCATAAAACCTAAATTTTCAATCTTCTCATGGGTGGATTTAATAGCCAGTCTGATCGTTGCTCTGACGATTGGGGTAGCCTTCTTACTGCCGGTTTTAATTCCAAAAGAGTTTTCTCCCGTTTTTCAATGGACGCTCCAATGGGGCGGCTACCTGTTAATGAAAACAGCCTTTTTCTTACCCGGTCTCATCTTGAAAATTGCAGCTTTTCTATTATCAATAGGGCTTGTAGTCGCCTGTTATCAAGTGGTTCAGGCAATCTTGAGACACGGTCAGCATAGAAAAAAGATACTCAATTTATTATAGAAAATGAAAAAAACAACCATTTTTATTTAATAAACTCCAGATAATTCTTTGGATTAATCACCGAAAAAGCTGCATTTTTATAGGTATTCGTCCATAACGCAGGTGCTGAAATCTTTTCTTTATTCTCGGACCATTTTATTTCAAAGCCATTTAAAACACCTTCACGGTCTTCAACCAAATCAATTTCATTGCCTTGATAAGTTCTCCAAAAATATGAGTTGGCAAAAATATTCTGATAATTACGATACTTCAACCGCTCAACCATGACGAAATTTTCCCACAATTGACCCTGATCATTTCGTAAAGTCAGAGGATTATGTTGCTGAATAATGGCATTCCGAATCCCATTATCAAAAAAATAATATTTGGAAGTTTTCGTTACTTCATTTCGTAAATTTCGACTAAAACCGCCTAACCGAAAAATAACAAATGTCTTTTCCAATAGATCCAAATAACGTTGAACCGTATTAATACTGATACCCAATTTGTTTGCCAGTTCATTGTAGGATACTTCGCTGGTTATTTGAAAGGCTAACAGTTGTAATAAATTTAACAGGTTTCTCGAATTTCGAATCCTATCAAAAACAAGAATATCTTTTAATAAATAAGAGTTTACCAATTCTTGCAAAATTATTGTTTTTTCTTGGTTTGTTTTTGCCAGGATGACTTCCGGATAAGAGCCAAAAACTAGATAATCTTCCAATCTTTGCTTCAATTCATAATCGTTTAATTCTAAAGTTAATTCACATTGGGCAAACGGGAACAGGGTCAATGTTATTTTCCGGCCTGTGAGTGGCTCCCCTACCTGTCCGGATAGTTCAAAGGAAGATGAGCCCGTCGCTATTATTTTTAAATCAGGTTTATGATCGACGAGGATCTTTAATCCTGACCCTACCTCTGGGATCTGTTGTGCTTCATCAATCACTAATAATTGGAAATTTTCAACAAATTCCAAAATTTTATTAACATCTTTGGAGGATAGTAAAGTTTGTATACGGATATCATCACCAGTAACAAATAAATACTTTAATGAAGTGTCCTTTAAGAAATTCTTTACCAGTGTGGTTTTTCCAGTCCGGCGAGGTCCATAAATAATCAAGGCTTTTCCTGGAGAAAAATAATTATCAAGAGCAGAAAAGAAACGCGGTTTATACATAAAGAAATCGTTAATTGAGGTTGCTCTCATCATAGCATAAACTGATTAAATTTGCAATAATTTAATCAGTTACAGTGATTAAATTTGCATAAATTTAATCAGTTATGGTGATTAAATTTATGATTTGAATTCTTTTTCATTGATATAACGATAAATTTCACTCCCCTTCCATCACGTATTGGGTTAATTCGTCCACATCCAGCACATCCAGTCCCAGTTTTTCGATGGTGCGGCCGCGCCGCCAGTAGTCGGTGCCGTGAACAATACACGCCAGGCGAATAATGGCGTCAATTCCGCGCACTGAAACTCCGAAGCGTTGCCCCAGAGAAGCAATCGGCACCAGGCTCATGGGCACATCCTCAAAGATATAGCGATGATTCAGCATCGGCGGGGCTTTAATCCCATAATAGCCCGGTTGGTTATGAATAGCTTCCACCAGGGTCTCACCGGTCGCATTGTAGGCCAGCGTGAGCCATTCCATCGCAGTCCGGGCGCGAATTCCCAGGGCAGAGGCAACTGTCACTCTCTCGCGATCCAACGCTTCCAATACCCGCGCAACCGCCGGAGTTACGCCATTAATATAGAACTGAAAATCACCATGCGTGGATTCAATCCAACCGGTATTGAGCAAACTGATCGCCGGATGAAAGATGGCGCCCATGTTATTCAGGCCGGTTTGTAAAACATTCCCTCCATCAATAAATTGAGGGAAAGCTTCATGAATTTTCTCCAAAACACTGGCAGTTCTGGAAGCCGGTAATGCCGCCAATGGAACCGCTTCCTTGATCCGAAAAATTCGTGCCTGGGCTGGACCATCAGAGCGGGAGGCATAGATAAATGTTTCCGCCTCAGCGATGGTTACATCGGCTTTACAACCATGATCACGAATTACTTTGGCGAATTCAAGTGCTCCACAGGTACGCCCCGGGTGCAAGACAATTAATTGACCATCCTGTAAATAAGGAGCACAACCTTCAGCAATATCAGCATGGGCGGAAGACGGCACAACCACCATGATCATTTCAGCATCCTGAATAGCTTCCTTCAGGTTGGAGGTTACCCGGTCTAATTTTCCAAAACCACGCAGTTCATTACTGCCACTTTCCAGGTCGATCCCTTTCAGTTGCCGAATGGCAGTGATATGGCTATCCGTGCGGTTATATAAAGTAACCGGAAAACCCATTAATCCTAAATGAGCAGCCATTGCACGACCGCCATGACCGGCGCCGATAACAGTGTATTTTGTTTGTTTGTTCATCATCCTATTCCTCGTAACAATGCATTAATTCGATCTGCCTCAGTTAGATGATTTCCTTCATCATCAATCGCTTCGCAAGCGCCATTCATAATTCTCGTGCGCATCTTTCCGCATGCAAAGCGATTATTTTTTAATTGAGGAGCGTCCAGAATGCCTTTCAAAACAGCTTCTGTTAATACCCTGGGATTGATCCAGGCATCTTCACCATCCCCCAATCTTCGAATAGCCTCCAGAGTGACACTTACCTCTGCCACCAAGTGCCGGACGCGCGCCTGTATCCGCGGATCAGCAGTCATATCTGGAGCACCACGGATGGCGTTGTCAATGGCTCTTTGCGCCAGTTGGCAGGATTCAATCACATCCTCGGCCGTGGCTGCATGATCAGCTTCACTAAACCCGACCACATGCACAATATGAGGTCTCATCGCCATTTGCAGGTAAATGCTGGCTGCCAAATGGGCTCGGGCTGCCATGAGATTAACCGGGTAACTCAATAGACCGGTACGAGTCTGACGCCAAATGTGGAAAGTATCATCTTCCAAAGGTTGGATAACTTCCAGAATTGCCAGCATCTTCGCCAAATCCATCCGATCAGATAGCCCGGGGGGACTGTTGAACATCAATTGGGCGATATAATCGCGCACTCCAAAAGCTTTGGCATTGTAGGCTGATAAATAAGCAGCCGTTATACACACAACATCTGACGCATCCCGCAAGCCCCAATGATGTGGTTCATTTAACTCAACCGGGATGCCGCGATCAGCATACCAGGCCATCAAGCGTTGATGTTCACGGATAGACCCTTCCAAATCCCAGGGACCTCTGCCATCCATTTGATTAAACCAGAACAACGGAATGGCACACCAGGCATTATTAATGGTGGCGGTGATAAGTTCCGCCAAACGAATAAAATCATCCGTACCTGAGTAAGTGCGCATTAAGGGATAATTCCCGGTTCGACTGGCTTGAAAGAGCACAACATAATCCTCAATCGAGCGAACTGGTACGCCGCCGGCTCCTTTTCGCCGCGAATCCTGGCGCTCAGGGTGAAAAAAGTTCTCCTGGGCATCCTGATCAATTCCCAGAGAAATGACGTCCAATATCTGGCTGGCAGAGATTTCTTGCACCCCTCTCAGCGTATCTTGCAAAGTGCTCAAGCCAAAGTGATGGCGTAAAAGCGGGTAGGGCTGCTTCCATTGAATTCGATCAATCACTCTGCCAGGAAATAATACCTTTGCAATCATCTCTGAGGCTTCTCCCTTTAAAAAACGAAGGACTTCTGCATCACCTTCTTCTCCGGCAAAAACTTTCTCGAAAAACCCGGTTGCCTTCGCTTTTTCAGCCACTGGTGAGGTTCCCCCAAAAACGAAGCGCACCCCTTCTTCATGCAACTCATCCGCTGCTTCAGCAAACTCTGCCAGCAAGCGTTCTCCCGTTTCAGCGGTTAACCGGTAGGAGACGCCTACCAGATCGGCTTTTTCTGTTATTGCCCTGGAGAGAAATTCATCAATGGAAACAGCCGGTCCCAAAAACACCGTTCGCCAACCGGCTTCTTCAGCCAGACGCAAAAAATTAGTCACCCCTGCAACGTGTACACACTCTCCCAGTGCGCCAGCGATAACCGTTTTCAAAGCACCACCTCTTTCAGTAACAGAGTTAGCCGCGATGATACAAAAAGGATTTATTAATTTCGGAATGCCAAGGTATCTACTAAAGAATGGATCCCGATAAGAGCCATGGTTGGGATGGTCTCCAAACGATCCGGATAATAAGACTATTTAACTATAGCATAATCTGGAATGACAAACAACATACCTATTTTTACTGTCTGCAAGGTATACTTACAGGTACCTTTCCAGTTCTGAAAGTTTGCTTGACAGTGTTTTTTGACTATGCTACATTAGTTAACAATCACAAAAAATCCCTCAAGGAGCGTCAATTTGACAAAATCAAGAACTCAACTCATGGTAGAAAGGCTCAGAGAGCTACAGGCATCTTCGCCGGATATTGAAGCTTCGGCAATCGTCAGTGTGGATGGATTAACCATCGCATCTGCATTACCGCAAGGGGTGGAGGAAGATCGGGTTTCAGCTATGTCAGCCGCCATGCTTTCCTTGGGCGAGAGAATCGCCACCGAATTAGGTCGAGGAAATCTCGAACAGGTTTACATCAAAGGGAAACAGGGTTACGTTGTCCTCATGTCTGTGGGAGAAGAAGCTGTATTAACGGCTCTGGCTCGTGAACAGGCGAAACTTGGCCTCATTTTCCTGGATATGCGTCGTGCAGCAGAAGATCTGACTAAGCTCATCTAAGCTCTGACTCGATATGGAACCCATTCCAGTCAGCGGTCTTTATTATCCCAACAAAATTGCCAATATTGCCCTGAAAGCGCTGGAAGAAGTGATGGGAAAGAATGGTGTTAACGCCATTCTTAATCTTGCGAATCTCAAACATTTAATCGATCACTATCCGCCGTCCAACCTTAATCGTGAATTTGATTTTGCTTATTTTTCTGCCATTTGGGGCGCTCTTGAGGAAATGTATGGCCCCCGCGGTGGGCGTGGCTTAGCGTTACGGGCTGGTCGCGCGACCTTCGCAGAAGGATTGAAGAACTTTGGCGCTTTGGCAGGCGCCGGTGATCTGGCTTTTAAGGTGTTACCTTTGCATTTAAAATTAAAAATCGGGCTGCCAGCTATGGCCCGTATTTTTACACAAACCAGTGATCAACTCTCCACTGTCGAGGAAAAAGAAGATCATTTTACCTATACCATTCACAAATGCCCGGTTTGTTACGGCCGCCATATTGAAAAACCGGGTTGCCATATCGCTACCGGATTACTGCAGGAAGGGTTAAAATGGGTATCAGGCGGATATGAGTTCCGCGTCGTTGAAACCAAATGTATCGCAGTTGGCAATGATGTTTGTGAATTTGAAATTATGAAAGAACCGGTAGGTTAAAGATTGGTAGTCAGTCAACCCAATGCATCCATTTTGATTATTGATGATGATCAGGAACTCGGGGAAATGCTCAACTCTTATTTTGAGGTGCAGGGTTACCAGGTATCCACCGTCAATTGGGGTGAGGATGGGTTAAATGCCTGTCAGGAAAAAGTGCCGGATATTGTCCTATTGGATATTCGCCTGCCAGATCTGGACGGCTATGAGATTGTTAAACGCCTGAAAAATAACCGCCGTACCCAATCCGTGCCCATCATTTTCCTGACTGAAAAACGGCAGCGCGAAGACCGTTTACGCGGCCTTTCCATGCAGGTGGAAGATTACATCACCAAACCCTTCGACATCCAGGAATTGCGCTTGCGTGTAAGAAATGTATTAATGCGCTACCGTCGCAGTTCCCTCACCAATGCCATCACAGCCTTGCCAGAAAAGCAGTTGCTGATTGAAACGATTGAAGAGTACCTCCAAAAGGATTCATTTGGGCTTATTTTGATCCATCTGAAGAACTTGGACGAATATCGTGATCTGAATGGTTTTATAGCAGCCAATGAAATTCAACGCAATCTCACCATCATTCTGAAGGACATATTTTTCACCGGTAATGGTCAGATCCCATATCTGGCTCAATGGGAAAACTCAAATTTTGTCCTGCTGACACCAGCCGATCAAACCGATGCAATTGAGAAAGAAATTTACCAACAACTTATACCGAAACTGGAAAAAATCTACCCATCCCAGTCAGATGATAAACAACGCATTGATCGGCAATTAGGGTTCCGTATTTTCAAGAAAATCATTAACCCACAGACCGACAGCCTCCAGAAAATCATTCTGGATCTGGAACGTTTGATTCATTAGGTGAAAATTGAAAACAACGATTGTAATTCCCACATTCAACGAGGCGGAGAATCTCCCCAAACTTATTCAAACTGTTTTTGAATTACCCGTCGCTGTCAACCTGTTAATCGTTGATGATAACAGCCCGGATGGAACCGGTGCCATCGCGGATCAATGGAAAGCTGATTATCCTGAGCGCATCTCGGTTATGCACCGCCAGGGGAAGCAGGGGCTTGGCAGCGCTTATATTCAGGGGTTTCATCAGGCAATGTCTGAAGGAGCCGATGCAATCGGTCAGATGGATGCCGATTTTTCACACCCTATTGATCGCATTCCTGTCCTGATGGAACTGTTGAAAACAAACGATTTTGTGATCGGGTCACGCTATGTACCCGGAGGTAAACTGGACGAACAATGGCCTTTCTGGCGCAAAGGATTATCGTCTTTTGGTAATTTCTACGCCCGCACAATCCTGGGCATGCAGATCAGAGATGTGACTGGGGGATTCCGGTTGTGGAAGAAGGAAACTCTGGCTGCCATGCCGCTGGAACGGGTGAAATCGAATGGCTATATTTTCCAGGTAGAGATGGCCTATCTGGCAACTCGTCTGGGCTTTCATTGTGCTGAAACACCGATCTATTTTGCAGACCGTCGCTGGGGACAATCGAAGATGTCCTTCCGCATCCAACTGGAAGCCGCTTACCGTACCTGGCTGCTGATAGGGCTGTATCGGGATTTGAGGGGGTAGGGGGAGGATTTAGTTTTGAGTTTTGAGGGGGTAGGATTCAGGATTCAGGATTCAGGATTCAGGATTCAGGTTTCAGGATTCAGGATTTAGGATTCAGGATTCAGGATTCAGGATTCAGGATTCAGGTTTCAGGCTTCAGGATTCAGGATTCAGGATTCAGGATTTAGGATTTAGGATTCAGGACGGTTCACCGTTCGAGATCTGCAAGATTTTTGAGCGTTTTGCTTTCAGCGTTGAGCTTTGAGCCTTGAGCTTTTAGCCATCAGCTATCAGCTATCAGCTATAATCTAAATACTTTTTCGTCAATTTCTGCCATTCCTCCAGGCTAAGTGTCTCGGCTCTCCGGGTTGGGTCGATCTCATTGGCAGACAATAATTCTTCCACTTCTGGAACAGGCAACCCCAATCCGGCGGAGAGTGATTTCCGCAGCATTTTCCGCTTCTGACCAAAGCCTGCCCTGGTTAACTTGAAAAACGTGTCCAAATTTTCCGGCTCAATCATCGGAGTTGGGTAAAGTTCCACCCGAATGACTGCTGAATCCACCTGAGGAGCCGGGAAAAATGACCCAGCGGGGATTCTCCCCACAATTTTCGCATGACCAAACACCTGCACACTCAGTGCCAGCAAGCTCATTTCCCCGGGTTGGGCGCAAATACGCTGCGCAACCTCTTTCTGGATTGTCATCACAATCCGGCGCGGTTTCCTTCGGGCTGCCAATAAATGTCTGAAGATTGCCGATGTAATGTAGTAGGGGATATTGGCAACCACCAGGTAATTATCCACAGTGATAAATCGAGCCGGGTCCAGTTTGAGAATATCACCGTATACCAGTTCCACATTCCCCTGTGAACCCAATACCGTCTCGAGAATCGGGATCAGATTGGAGTCCAATTCCACTGCCACTACCTTTCGGGCCAGCGCAGCTAATAAGCGCGTCAAAGAACCCAACCCTGCCCCAATCTCCAGGACCACATCGATCGGTTCAATTTCAGCCGCATCCACTACTTTTTCAAGGGCACCATTGTCCACCAAAAAGTTTTGCCCCAGGCTTTTGCGCGGGCTAAGGGCATATTCTCGTAAGAGACTACGCACGTTTAAAGGGGCAGGAATTAAGGCAGGATCCATGGAATATTCGCCGGAACTGGAGTCAAAAAATAGATGGTAATGTTATGATACCAGGCCACATAATCACTATCAGAATAAGCCAGGTCAATCCAATACTTGCCTGAAACACCGCCACCCACGTCACCAATCACGCCAATGCCATAACCCGGGACGTATATGCGCTGCCCAACCATCAGATTGTACCAGGCACGCGTAACCGCAATCACCCCATGCTGAACAGTCAGTCCACTCGATGTTCCGGAGGAGCAATAATTTTCAATGCCCAAACGACAAGGCGAGTAAGATGTGGCATACACGTTGACAGCCCGCCAGTATTCAATCGGGCCGTTGGGGGTATCCATGGTCTGCACGACCACTTTGGTCCCTAAACCGGTCACCTGGTCTTTGGGTTCTTTCGCAACCCAGGTGGTCTCCTCTACCCGATTAACCTCCTGATTGTCTTCATAAGTTACCCGCGTACGGGTTACCTCCACCCCAAATTCTCCCGGCTGGATGATTTCCCGCTTATCCAGTTCAACCTGGTCCGAACGTTCGTATTCCACGGAAAAAGGAAGATTGGTTTGACTGAGGATAAATTCTTCCCGCACCCTGACCAACCGGATGTTTCCATCGGACGGCACTGGGGCATCGGGCTGTGGGATGCTGTAATCCAACCCCTGCAGTGCCAGCCCGGCTTCGGTTAATACTTCCGCCACATTCTCAGCCGCAGATCGCACCTTAATTGTCTCGTCTTTCATCTGGATGTTATATTCCCTGGCACGCTCAATTTCAACCGGAAGATCACCCTCAATTATTGTGTCCGGATCAGGTGAAATTCGATCCCCTGGTTGAATTTGGATGCCATTTTCCGCTAAAACCTGGCTTAATGTTTCCGCACTGGAAATGATTTGTGAAATCTCACCAGCGTCATTGAGGTCAATTTTCACCGCTTTCCGCACCACCAGATCATATTCTCCCTCGTAGGGCAATAATTGATCTTCAGGCAATTTTTCTCCCGACATAAGGAGTTGATCCCTGTTTCCCAGGACAATTCCAGCTATTTCGAGAATTTTCCTGGGGGATCTCTCGGCCGTCAGCAACTCAATTTTCTTATTCTGTGGATATATCTGAATTTTTACTGGCCGTGCCAGGTCGATCTTAATTTCACCCACGCCCCATAGCAGGCTCTCGCCCGGAGGAGTAACCTGATCTTCCGCGCTCAATTTAAAACCATCTTTTTCCAAGGCTTTTGACACCGTTAAGGCATTGGTATTCAAGTATCCTTGCTCCCCATTGATCGTCACTGGAATCGATCTGGGTATAAAAATCAATCCAATCACTGAAATCAGTATCAATACCGCCCCTATGAACAGGTATTTTCGTTTCTTCATAAAGTCGATTCTAATCGAAAAGTGGAAAAAAATCAGGCGCCATTTCTGACGCCTGTGTGCCGAGTCACAGAATCGAACTGTGGACACCACAATTTTCAGTCGTGTGCTCTACCAACTGAGCTAACTCGGCTTAATGTCGACGATTCTAACCGTTCGCCCAAAGAATGTCAAGCAAATCAAGCGCGTAGAAACCTATGGCACCAATTCAATCTCTGTTGGATTAATCTCACAAACCTCGGCAGCTTTTTTGATAAATGTAGCTTTGTCGGTCGTTAAATCTTTGACGACCAGGCGTAAATGAAAACCGCCATCCGCCATGGTTGTGTTTACAGAGCGCACAATATTGCCGTCCAGATCGGAAATTAAACCGGCTAATCGAGCCAGCAACCCCGGTTTATTGGCATACGAGCCAGATTGGATGTTGATGGTTGTCCAGCTCAAATCCGTTCTGGACATCCCCACTTCGTCCATATTATTAGCGATATCCGCCAGGCGGATAGCTCCGCTTCCGACCGCTGCGTATAAATCCTGCAAGTTTGCTGCGCTGGTGGCTTCCAGTAGCTGGGTGATTCTTTCCGGATACAAAGATTGGATATCTTCTAATGCCATGATACCCCGTATTTTCAAGATCTCATCCAGTTTTTTTCTACCATTCTCCGCCGCCCGGCGCAAATCCTCCATTGCTAACACCGATCTCAGGATACGTGCGGTAGCCGGATTGACAAATTTCAACCAGCTAGTGTCCGGTGGAATCCGGGTCGTACTGGTAATCACCTCCACCAGGTCGCCAGGCTTCACCTTATCTGATAACATCGCCAGGTTTCCATTCACCATAACCCCGCTGATCTTATCCATTAAAAATTCCTGCTGGATTGAGGCAACTGCATCCAGCACGCTGGAACCTTCCGGAAGAAAGCGCGCTCCTCCGGTTGGGGTAAACACCTCAACCGGCCGGTAATCACTGATGTCTTTGCCATTTTTCAAGGCGTATATAACCCCCCAGGTATTTTCCCCCTCCATTTCTTCGGTTGCGATGGCAACTTCGATAGCGCCATATTCCGGCAGCCAGACAGTTACCTGGAGGGCTCGGTATCCGTTCTGTGGGTGAGCGATATAGTCATCAAAACGATTCTGATCCAGGTATGGGCCAAAAAAGCGGTTGACATGCGCCAACAATGTATAGGCGTGAATTGGGTCAGGATCATCCAGAATCATGCGAAAGCTTACCAGATCATTAAGCGCTTCAAACGAATCCATAGAGGACTTTCGTAAACGAGCCAACCGCCTTATCTTCTGCCAGGCTTGCCAGTAACCATTCACTGTGATGGAAATTTTCCCGCTCAAACCGGCATTTTCCATCAACCTGGCCAATTGTTCGAGCATATTGTTCAAGAAGTCGACTCCCAGACGGCGGTCGCTATCAATTTTTTGGCGAATAAAAGTGTAAGTATCAGGCTCGGCGTGTGGGAAAGCCATGTCTTCCAGCCAGCGGCGCCAGCGATAGCAATTTAAAATGCCGGCTAATTTTCCATAAGCCCGAATCGCTTCGGTAGCTTTAGAAATTCGTTTTTTTTCCGGCATATGTTCCAAAGTAAGAACATTATGGCTTTTGTCTGCCAGTTTCACCAGAAAAACACCAGGGTCACGAAACCGGGCGATTTTCTGTAGAGTCTCAATATCACGCGAACTTCCATCTCTCGGGTTGCTGATCTTGGTGACCCCATCCACTATATGAGCCACTTCCATCCCCAGCATCCCCGGAAAGTGCTTGCGTATCATGTCAAAACTGCTTTCCTGGTCTTCCACGCTGTCATGCAGCAAGGCTGCGATTGTCCAGGCTTCTACACCGGCTAGTTGGTCAATCAACCCGGCTACCCACACACAATGGGTTTCAAAATAGGGTTCACCGCTTAAACGCAGCTGACCTTTATGCAGTTCCTTCCCCCATTCATAAGCTTCTCTGATAGCGGCTGTTCGGGGAACAAACTCCCCTGGTGAAAATTCTGAATTAAAGGTGGGCCGCATCTCTTTGATGGCTTCAATCCGTACCATATACTTCTCCTGCTTCTTCTCAACACAGAGAATATTTTCAAGTATACCGAAAATATTGGCTTTGAGGTAGTGCCCATATAATAATTTTGATTTTTTAAAAACTCGTTTAAAAATTCATCATTAAAACCCTTGCATTTTTTTAAATATCGTGTAGAATATAACTAATCAAACGCCTGGGTGCCCCCCTCACCTTGGCGTTTGATCTTTAACCAGGAGATCAAATTGGCAACATTAAATTTTATATTCTTATCTTTACACAATGTGATTCGCTGGGTTTTCCTGGTACTGGGGATTGTGTTGATTGTGCGCTCTTTTTCTGGCTGGCTCAATAAAAAGGATTACCAGGAACAGGATAAACAACTTACCTCTTTCTTCACTGGCGTTTTTGATTTACAAATATTGTTGGGCTTAATCTTGTATTTTTCCACCGGTTGGGCTAAAACGCTGATTAACGCTGCTGGCGAAGTGATGAAAACTGCTTCCCTGCGTTTTTTTGCGGTCGAGCACTGGTTATTAATGGTTATAGCCGTCGTGATTGCACATATTACCTCTGCGCAGGTTAAAAAATCTGAAAAAAGTGCCCAAAAATACAAGAAAGCTGCCATCGGCTTTACAGTGGTTTTAATCTTAGTGCTGGCTTCAATTCCATGGCCAGGTATGGCTGCCGGGCGCCCCTGGCTGCGCTTTTTTAGCCTGGTCTTTTAAAGTGTGTTACAAAAAGTGCCGGTGATTAACCAGGCACTTTTTTATTTACTAATTGTTTTTAAAACCGCCATTAACTCATGGGTATCATGTAAAATCAAGTCAGCGCCTGCACGTTTTAATTCCTTTTCTGTACCGAAGCCGCACAATACCCCCACAGTTTGCGCACCAGCTGCTCTGCCAGCGCGAACATCCACGGTCGTATCACCTACCATCAGACAATTCGCTGGGGAAACACCCATCAGTTCTGCGGCTTTCACAATCGGATCTGGAAAAGGTTTGGTGTAAGTGCAGCTTTGGGCGGTCATTATCGCTTTAAAAAGATGACAGATTTCAAATTGTTCGAGGAATTCATGTGTACTTTTTTCATCTCTGGCACTGACAATTGCCAACGGATAGCGCTGGTAACAATATTGCAATAATTCCAACCCCTGGGGTACCATCCAGAATTGTTTTGGATTTCTTCCACCCTTTCGATGCATGACCCAGTTGTACAGGCGCGCCAATTCATCATCCAGCGTCAAGCGATCAAACAACTCCATAACCAGATTGCCCGGCGATTCCATCACCATTACCAGCCAGCGAGCTAAATAATTAACATCCCGTTGTGGTGAAATTTTCTTAAGGAAAGAAAAACGCCTGGCAAAGCTTTCAACCCAAAGATCATCTGTGTCACTTAAGGTACCATCCACATCGAAGCAAATTGCCTGAATCCGGTTGATATCCAAAGCCATACGAATTCCTTTATTTAAAAGCTGGGAAACCTGCCAAGACAGCAGTCATTAAAGCCTGGTCTGGGGTTATCACCCATAGAACCTGATCTACTTTATGGATAATAACAATCGATTGATTTTGCAGTTTCCATTCCACCCGTTCGCCTGAGCTCGTGGTTGCTGCTCCCCAGCGTTTTTTGCCATAATTAATAAAAGCTTTCCAATATTCATCTGCATCGGTTTGCGTATCCCATTGGCTGAGGGAGATCAAAGCATCCTGATCCTGGTCAGAATTATGATAGACCAGATACAAATCTCCTCCCCAACCTTCAGCGGCAGCAGAGGCTTCTCTCTCTGGTAAAGCCCAACTGGTAGAAAGTGGTTTCGCCAATAAGAGATAGGTGTACCATTCTCCCAGGGCATTGCGTTCGATCTCTTCCCAGCCATTTCCCAATACATGGGTGAAATCGTCCAGCTCAATTTTTACCGGTTTATCCTGCGGGTAACGCTCAGGATGCATGATCTGTTCTGTCGATACCGGGGGGTTTAAGTAAGCCTGATCAACAGCCGCAAAGCCACCTTGATCATGCAAACTTGTCACAAAATCCAGCCCTTGATTGTAGGGGAACAAAAAATCTTCCTTCAAGAATTCAGGTGTCGAATCATAAACCGGGCTTTCCATTTCGTTATAAAATTGCAGGATCTCCTGTTTATCTTTTAATGTAGAATAATCTAAAAACCATTGCATTTCCGTTAAGGATGCATCTCCTTCCACCAACGCAGAAATGGCTGCACAATATTCAGAGTCCAGTTTACAGGCATCCTCGTCCCAATTTAGCCCATTTTTCAGGTCGTATTTGGCATCCTGCATCGCATGGGTATACTCATGCGCGTATGTCATGCGTTCCGGTCCGGCGAATTTCTTACCCTGGATGACCACCATTTCTTTCGTATCATTATCATAAAAACCAGCAATTTGTTCGCTGTATAAATTCACGAACAGGTCATATAAATCAAAATCACGGTCCAACAAACCGAACAGATTAAAGACGATCGCATCCTGCTTAACATCTTTCTCTGTATAGTCAGCAAAAAAATCATCCATTACCCGTTGTTCTAATTGCTCGGGAGTAAAGAGCTTACGAATCATATCAGTCGCAGGAGGCAATCCCCTTAATTTGGAGACATCTTTTTCAATTCGTTTCATCTGGTTAAGCATCTCCGCAGGAATATTGGATTCATCCTGCGAAGAGGGTGTGCTTTCACTATTATCAGAAGGGGTGGAAGGCAGGTCAATCGTTGGCAAAGGTAGCGGTTCTTCGGTAGTGCGTTCGCCAGGCCTGGTTGGCTCGGTCCAATCCTGTACATCCGGCTCGCCCCAAATCTCGCTGGTAGGCTGTGATTTGATGATCGAATAGGCCCCCAGGGAGGTAAGCAACACAGCACAACAACACATTCCCACAATGATCAAACCAACAATTACAATAATCCAGACCGTTTTCTTTTCCATATCTGCTCTTTAATTTTGATTTACATAATTAATCGCGTAAAGTGCGTCTTCATAACCCGGGTGTTCGATTAACGCCTTTGTAAATGAATCCAAAGCTTCCTGCTTTCTTCCTTCCCGATATAAACCCCAGCCCTTCCATAAAAGAGCTTCCTCGGAATTCGGGGTACGCTGTAAGGCATAATCCACCAGAGCCATCAAATCATCCGTCCGTAAGGAATGGAAATAAGCCATAAAAGGGCTGAACTGGTAACGCAGCATGCGCTGTGGCCAACCAATTTCACGAGCCCGATCAAAAGCCAGAGTGGCATCCTGATATTCACTGAAATAGACCAGATTGGTACCTAAATTAAACCAGGCGTAGGTGTTGCTCGGGTCCATTTCCGTTTCGAGACGTGATTTATCCAGGGCTGCCTGCCGGTTAACATCGCGATCCCATTGATCACCCAGGATTGATTTGACCGTGCCTTCCTGTTGAGGGAAATAGATAACGATGTATACGTAGTTAAAAGTTTGCCATTGGCTGGTCAATAAATCGTAGGTGATCCAGCGATTGGCGCCATAATAGGAATCTTGCCCCAGAAAAGATTGTTTCTGATCGTCATATCCGTTTAACAGGAAATAATGACCAGCCCACCGATCGTCATTTGGCCAGTAGCTTTCGTCAAATTTGAAAGCTTCTTCAATCATTACTGGAATCCCAGCAGCGATCAATTCCTTTAAGGTATCCACGTCACCGCCCACACGGTAAACCGTCTGCAACCAGCCAGCATAATTACGAACATAATAGTCCAGCTCCTCCACGTTCACATTTCGGTCCTGAGGGATAGGTTTAATCTCATCCGAAATCGAGAACTGATCACCGTCCCAGCCGTAAAAACGCAAATACATTGCCAGTGTAGCTGGCCCGCAATTATTCATGTCCTGTTTCTCATATCCGGGTGAAGTGAGGATTACTTTCTCTGGCATGGGGGTACTGGTGGGTGTTGGTAAAGGAGTCTCAACCACGATTTCTGTTGCGGTCGACGTTGGCAGTGGCAGTGTAGCTGTCATGGTTGGCTGTACGGCGATGGGGGTGCTTTCTATTTGAGCGGCTGCATGCACAGCCGTAGGAACAGCATTGACCGGATTGATCACCCCGCGCGCATATGTCTGAAAAATCTCCCAGCGCCAGGCGAAACGTCTTTGGAACCCCGGCAAGGTAATAATCAAAAGGATAGCCGCTAAAATCAAGCCCGCGGCCAACCCATAAACTTTAATCGGTGTCCATTTGTTCATGGGGTCGATTCTACCAGCATTTTTTGAAATTTTGTGGAGTTCGTAAAAGATTCCAGAAGGGCTTAGTCTGAATGAGATTGCAGAAAGTTGATCAGAACGGGATTAACTTGGTCAGGTTTTTCATAGTGAGGCAGATGGCCGGCTTTCTCCACAAACAAATATTCGATGCCGGGCATGACCTGCATCAATTCGACGATTGCATCTTTTGATATGCTGCGATCTTTTTCTCCCCAGATTAATAAGCCCGGTTTTCCAGCGGTCGCTAATTGGCGATATTCGTCCAATGCATTGTACTTCACCAGGTTGCGAATGGTGGAAAGGATAGCGCGTTTAAAACCTTTGTACTGCATCTGAACATGGTATTTTTCTTCCCAATCCGGATAATTCCTGGGCTGATAAAAATCATTCATTTGGGAATTTGGCAGATAATAAGGCACCAGATAAACACCCACCACCCATTCCCCAAGAACAGGAATATTCATAGGAAAAATATCTTTATCGCTGACTGGCAGCACTTCCGGCGCAACAAAGGTAATACTTTTAATCACATCTGGATTTTGGTTGGCAAAAGCAGCTACAACCGGGGCGCCCATGGATAATCCCATTATGTGAAAAGACTGGTCAGGAATCAATTGTGTCCTTAACTGGTTTAATTGTTTTACAAAAAAGTCCAGGCTATATTCTGCCAGCGGACGATCTGAATATCCTCGCCCAAATAAATCGTAACGCAGGACTCGAAAACCTGCCAATTTTAATGCTTCTACCGTTGGATCCCAGACATAATAAGGCACCGAAAAGCCGTGTACCAGCACTACCACTTCTCCATCTTCCGGGCCGGATAATTCATAATGGACATAACCATCCGACAATTTAATAAACTCTCCGGGAGCCTGGCTGTGAGCAGTTTCGTTCAGACTATTCTTCTCCGGATTAATCACCAGAAAAAACACTAAAGCCAATAATATGATCAGATCAAAAAGAATAAAAATTCGAAATAGCTTTTTTGTGTTCATTGTTTAGAGCGTCCCCGGAATCAAAAATTTTTATGCCACGGCATGGAAATTGATCAAAAATGCAGCTTATATCTATTTATTATAAAACACGCCGCAAGTTTGTGAGTCGAAAAGGTGAAATTTCAATTTGGACTATTTTGGTCCCGGATTCCACGTCACCAATTCAGTCAAATTGCGGAATTTGGATAATACTCCCACTTTACATATAAAAACAGGTGTTCCTAATCAGTATTTCATGAAAATAGAACCAATACAACTATGCCACTCCCACTTTTGATGTTATTTTAGGTTTATCAGCATTCGCAGAATTTCACTAAAAAAGTGAAGCGGATATTTTTGGTAGAGATACCATGTTAAAATTTCTAGGATAAGAAAACCTGTTGTGAGGATATTACCGTGATCAATAAAATCGAATTCTCTGCCAAAAATCTTACTTCCAATGCCGGGTTATTTCTACTGCTCGAACATGCCAACAATAATGGGATTTTTGACCTGATTGATCACGATCTGGTGTTTGACAATTCATCGACCAACAAAATCAAAATAAACCATATCAAGCCCATGCTGTGCGGGAACTTCATTGGGATTGATAAGCTGGAACGATTGAAATTACTGCAAAGTGATCCCCTGATTAATGAATTTGCCATCTCGATCAAAGAACCAGAAACGGTATCAAGATTTTTGGGGAACTTCAGTTACAAAACAACCCAGATGCTGAGTGAAATCAACTTCAAGGTCTTCAAAAAGCTGCTGCGAAAGAGCAACCTTAAAGTCGTCACTATTGATATTGACAGCAGTGTGATCAATGTAGAAGGCCACCAGGAAGGGGCAGTTAAAGGATACAATCCCAAAAAGCCTGGGAACAACTGTTACAACATCCAATTTGCCTTCTGCGATGAATTAAAAGCCTATATCACCGGATTTGTACGAAGTGGAAACACTTATACTGCAAACGGAGCGGCTGAAATGATCAAAGAAATCATTGCTCATATTAAAACTAAAACCGATGATTTAGAAATCCTGTTTCGCATGGACAGCGGCTATTTCGACGAGGAAATTATTGAAGTGATCGAATCAGCTGGTTGCAAGTATTTGATAAAGGGTAAAGAGTATCCAACGCTCGCTTCTCAAGTTACAGCACTAACCATTTCATTCACGCAAGGTGATGAAGGCAGGGAAACAACTGAGCTTGTTACCAAACTGGATACCTGGGACAAAAACCGAAAGTTTGTCGTCTCTCGCGTATTGAAACCAGAAAAAGACAGGTTGCAATTATCCCTTTTGGAAGGTGATGAATATGAGTACTTTTACTTTGTGACCAATACCGAACTGCCTTCAGAAAAAGTAGTTATTGCATATGAAAAACGCGGCAATGCTGAAAATTACATCAAAGAAGCTAAGTATGATATGGCGGTAGGACACCTTCTGCTCCAATCTTTTTGGGCAAACGAAGCCATCTTTCAGTTGATGATGCTGGCTTACAATATATTTTTGTTGTTTAAGATGGACTTTGCAAATGGAACGGAATACCGGCAGCAAATCAAAACCTTTCGCTTGAAGTACATATTTCTGGCCGGGAAGATCACCAGAATGGCAAGGAGTGTTGTGTTGAAACTCTCAAAAAAATATCCTTATCAAGAGATCTATGCAAATTGTCTTTCCTGAAAAAACACGTTTTTATGTCCCAACCTGTTGTTTGTATTTAAGCAAGGCCGAGAAAAATCATTTTCTACATCCGATTTTATGAAATGGATCGATAAATTCGCTTGACAATGCAGGAAACCACCTAACCTTAAGTGTGTTCAGCCACAACTATCACCCTTCTGGGGTAAATTTGTTGGCAAAAAATATTAGACGTGGATTTTCGGATATATAATGTTCATATGGGACTATATATAGCTAAATATACTGCAAGATGGCGTGTTAATCACTAGTTGGGCTGTGTGCCAGAAATGAGTCCGAAAAAGCACAACCGAAAAAAATGAATTTGTAGATTTCGCATAATTCAATATTCACCAAATTTGTTCAAAAGGAGAATAATTCTATGTTTCGGTTTCACTACCTAAAAGTTGTTGTTGCTCTCTGTTTGATAACAACAATAAGTCTATTTTTGTCGCCACTTGCTAAGGCTCAAGCGGAGCAAGCGATTGTATCTAAATCAGAGGTAGGGTTACTTTTGGATGATTACAGTCAATACATGGCTACAGGTAACACATCACAAAAAACATTTTATTCTGACCAAATAAACACATTGATAGCAGAAAGGCAAGATTACTATAGCGAGTTCTTTACAGTTGGCTTACATTCTCAATTAATTTCAATCGAATCAAATTTTTTAATGAATGATGCCGGTATATCTAGAACTGGTGATACAACGACTGTCACCATATTGGAAGTGGTATCGTTGCATGGTCAATATGATTTGGAGTCTGTTAACGATTATCCTTTGCTCCTTGCCGCTGAATGGGCGATTTCTAAATCTGATAACGAATCCGTGCAACAAAATTTAAGACACTATATTACAACAATGACAGATTACATTAAGGAATCTCTTTCTCGTGGTGTCACAATTGTATTTCGAATCAATCATAATATTGGCATTGAGGACAGAAACGGCAAACTTCAAATCGTAAAAGATGAATTTACTGACAAGGGAATTGATATAGGGGAAGGCTTTGATAACGTAAATTGGACCAATGGACACCCTATAAGAACAAAACCAGATTTAACTTTAATGCCGGATCACGAAATTTACAATACCCCGATTGAATCTTTAGGAAAACTATTGCATGACGACTATACAAGAGCCTACGGGGATATCCCAACAGTTGAAGCCACTGCGAGCTTTACATACAACAGAACGGCAGCAAAGAATTATGCAAGAACTTATGTTGTGAACACTATTAAAAAATGTCCATATGACACTAGCATCTACATGGACACCAAGTATTACAATACAACTTATAAGAATGTCTGGAGTGTTACAACAACCACTTGTAATGATTGTACCGATTACGTTTCTCAAGCATTGAGGGCAGGAGGGTTTCCAACAGACTCTACTTGGAATCACTCAGGGAGTGGTTCTTATACTTGGAATGTGTTTGACTTTAGTACAAACCCTCAAGGTTTAGCACATTATCTGTTGAACACAAAACAAGCAGTGGAGGTGTATTCTTCATACATCTCATTGCTATCGGGTGACTTGATGTATACGAATGGTATGCATGTAGTGATGGTCACAGATGTTGCACCTAATAGATTCAGCGGACATACAAATGATCGTTATAACTATCCATACACATCGTCGTTGAAACATTTCTGGCATATAAAGAATTCGATTCCACAAGAGATAAAGCACCCCTGTAGTTTTGATGTTTTCAATTCTACAGGGCTGTTAGATTTTAAGCATGAATTTGAAGAGTAATGATATGAAAGTTAAGTTTGGTTATCTTCTTTGCTTAGTTTGCCTATTCTGTATCATCTTTTCAGGATGTGCAAAAACAAAACCATCTACAAGTATTACGATGGTAACACCAACAGCAACATTAATTGAATCTACTTGGGCAGAGTTTTCAAGTTATTTTACTTCAAATGTGGGAAGAATAGAATATAGTTTTCAGTACCCGGCAGAGTGGTATATCTATCCAGGTTCCACGAGAAGTATTTCAGGGTTAGAAGGCGAAACTTTAATTCAAAGTTTTTCCAAAGTGAGCAGTAATATAGAATATCAACCCCCCGATTCTATTATGTTAAAAATTTACGCCCTTCCTTGTGCAACTACCCAAGAAGGATGCGATGTTTCCAGCCTAGATACCATTCCTATCACAGAATCTCTGGAAGGAACAAAAACAATACAATATCTTGCTGGAAATACGGTGTGGACTGTTTTCTTGTATACAGAGAACTATCGCTTTATGATGGAAGGATACTTAAAAGGTGAATACAACGAAAGTAGCGAACAGATTAGGCTCCTAGATAAGATTGCATCTACTATAAATATAAAGTGAACACAGCCCAACAAAGTTAGCAGCGGACGGGCGGAGGCAAAGCCCCCGCCCAAAGGGATTCTGCCTTGGTATAATTTTCGCTTTTTTTGTTATAATAGCATCCATGAAATATCACATTTGGACTGAAGGATGCCAGATGAATGTAGCCGACTCAATGCGTGTGGCTTCCTCCTTAGAAAAATTAGGCTACCATAATACGGAAAAACCAGCGGAAGCCGATGTTATTATCCTCAACACCTGCGTCGTCCGCCAAAGTGCAGAAGACAAAGCGGTGGGACGCTTAAGTTCATTAAAACCGCTTAAAATGAAAAACCCCGATCTGGTGATTAACCTGATGGGCTGTATGGTGGGGGTCAAGAATAATCCCCGTTTGAAAAAACGCTTCCCCTATGTGGATGTTTTTTCACCTCCTTCGGACCCATTGCCCTTAATCAACCATTTATTGGAAAAAGAAGGCCAGATCCTCTCTGAAACCGAAACACAGACTCGTTTTGCCTACATGGATGGTGATCTCCTGATCCCGGACAACCAGGAAGGTAACCTGATCTCCAGTTTTGTGCCAGTCGTCTTAGGCTGCTCGCATGCCTGCACCTATTGCATCATCCCTTACCGTCGTGGAATTGAGAAGAGCCGTCCTCCGGAAGATATTCTGGCTGAATCACGGGCATTGGTGCAGCAAGGTGTCAAGGAGATCACCCTGTTAGGCCAAATCGTGGACCGTTATGGCGCCGATCAGGAAGATTACCCCACCCTGGCAGGTATCTTACGCCGTCTGCATTCGATTGAAGGACTGGAACGTATTCGTTTCCTTACCTCCCATCCCAATTACATGACCGACGAGCTGCTTAAAGTCGTTGCCGATTATCCCAAAGTGATGCCACACATCGAAGTTCCGATTCAGGCGGGCAACGACCAGGTGCTGGAAAATATGCGTCGTGGTTACACCAACCAGCAATACCGCGAATTGGTAGCCCGAATCCGTGAGCATGTACCCGGAGTTTCCATCGCGACCGACATCATCGTTGGATTCCCCGGTGAAACCGAGGAACAATTCCAGAATACTTACGACCTCCTGGCTGATCTTAAGCTGGACGTCGCTCATCTGGCACGTTATTCACCTCGTTCCGGTACGGTTAGCGCCCGACGAATGGAAGATGATGTGCCTGATGAAGAAAAATGGCGCCGATTCCGCTTACTGGAAGATTTACAGGAATCCATCGTGGCAGAAATTCACGCCGGCTATCAGGATCAGATTGTACCAGTAATGTTCGAGGAAATGAGCAAAAAAGGCCGTTGGCGCGGACGCACGGAAACCAACAAGCTGGTTTTTGCAGAAAGCCCGGATGACTTGCGTGGAATGATACTCCCAGTGCAAATAGATTGGGCCGGCCCGTGGTCAATGCTCGGCCATCTCGCTGATTGAAAAAGTATTTATTAATTTTTCTCGTTTTAATTGTTATTCTAGGATCTGCCCTGGCCTATTACTTTTTAATCGACCGTTCCGGCACAACCTGGCGATCGACCCGGGTGATGGAATGGATCCGCCACCCGAACGATCATCCCGAATGGGCAGTTCAAGCTGGAGAACAATGCGCGGGCGCTCCTTTTAAAATGCCTACTCATGGTTTTATCGGGTTTTTGTGGAGTGACTCTTTCCGGCCCGGTCATCACCATAGCGGTCTGGATATCTTCGGGGGCACCGCCGTTGGCATCACGCCAGTCTATTCTGCCTACGATGGTTACCTGACACGCCTGCCAGATTGGAAATCCACCGTAATTATCCGCATTCCTTCCGATCCTTTAATGCCCGAACGGCAAATCTGGACTTATTACACTCATATGGCTGATGAGGATGGCAATAGCTTCATCGTTAACGAATTCCCTCCTGATACCCATGAAGTCGTTATCAAAGCTGGCACCTTGTTAGGTTACCAGGGCAATTTCTCCGGCACGCCAGGAAATCCCACCGGGGTGCATCTGCATTTCTCGATTGTAAAAGATGATGGAAACGGTTCTTTTTTGAACGAAACCAGAATAGATAACACGCTCGACCCTTCACCCTATTTCAACATGGCCTTGAATGGTAAACAATCCCCGCCGAAAATTCCTCTTTGTCCTTCATCAAATACGATAAACTAATTCTGCCTTAGAAATTTTTCCGTTTTATAATAAGGGTCAGCAGAAAATCCGGATTTATTATTTTTTTTAGTGGGAGTTGGTATGCTTTCATATCGGGATTTAATAATTGGCTTTCGACAATTAGAAATTTCTCCGGAAAATCCAATTATCGTGCATGCTTCACTTTCATCATTTGGGGAAATACGTGGTGGTGTTGAAACCTTATTCGGGGCTCTACTCAATACCTTTTCCTCCATTTTGACGCCAACATTCACCTATAAAACGATGATTATCCCGGAGGTTGGGCCAGAAAATAACGGGATTGACTATGGATCAGGAAAAAGTCTCAATAAAATGGCTGAATTTTTTTCAGCAGATCTGCCGGCAGACCGCTTAATGGGCGTGTTAGCAGAGAAAATTCGCACATATCCAAAAGCTGTGCGCTCTAATCATCCCATTCTTTCATTTGCTGGAATTAATCTACCAGAAGCAATTCATTCACAATCCCTGGAAAATCCACTTGCCCCAATTCAATGGCTGCATGACCATGAGGGAGCCATTTTGCTGTTAGGAGTGGATCAGACCGTCAACACCAGCATTCATCTGGCGGAACAGTTAGCTGGCAGAAAATCATTCATTCGCTGGGGGCTCACCCGGAATGCTATTCTTGAATGTCCCAATTTCCCTGGTTGTTCCAACGGCTTCAATAAAGTGGAACATTACCTTTCTCATTTAACCATGGCAACCCAAATTGGAAAAGCAACAATTAAAGTAATTTCAATATCCGAACTGTTCGCCACACTCATTCCAATAATTCAAAAGGATTTACTGGCATTTTTATGCGAACAGCAATTTTGCGATCGTTGTAATTCAATTCGCTTTGACAGCCAGCTTTTAGCGAATGTTAAAACTGATTGAAAACTGTCTTTATGCTATACTATTTCTCATGAGATCTCATTAGGTATGGAGAAGAAAAATGAGTTTTATCTCTTTTCCTTCTGATTATGATTGCAATAATAAAAGATTTTAGATTGTTTCCTACAGGTGAATTATGAGCGATCACAGCCCTCTCACTTCCTTGGATTTAATCCTGAAAATAAGCCGGGAACTTTCCACCACCCTGGAATTAGAAGCAGCCTTATCCAAAGTGATTCAGTTGTCAATGGAGAATGTCGGCGCGGAAAGAGGCAGCCTGATTGCTGTAAACAATACCCTGGAACCGATTACAGCCGCCATCTTCGCTGATGGACACCTGGTCCCTTATACCCTGGATCAGGTTCGTACCATCTTAACCTACGGACTGGCTGGTCAGGTTATTAAAAGCCAGAAACCTGTTTGGATCAAAGATACCAGCAAAGACGAACGTTGGTTGCAAAGGCCTGATGATGCTGCTAATAAAACCGGAGCGAAGTCCGCCATTTGCATCGCCTTGAAGGCCCGTGACCAGTTGGTAGGCGTGTTAACCATCGTTCACCCAAAACCCAACTTTTTTAATGAAGCCCAATTTGAATTATTGCAATCCATCGCTGACCTGGCAGGGATCACCATTCACAATGCGATTTTGTACGCCTCCCTGACAGAAAGTAATCAACGCTATCAGGAACTCTTTGATGATAGTATCGACCCAATCATCATTACCGATTGGGATGGAAACGTTATTGAAGCCAACAAGCAAGCCCGGAAATGGCTTGGATCGAATCTCCCCACACCTTTTCGGTTTCGAATTCAAGATGAACTGATGATTAATTTTGAAGAAGTGGGAGAAAAGTTCGTCCATATTCAGGATGGGAACACCAAAAACTTTGAATCAGAATTTCTATGCCCCAGTGAAAAGATCATTCCGGTCGAGATTCATGTTCGCAAAGTGATCATTAACGAAAAAGAATTGATTCAATGGACATTAAGGGATATTTCCGAACGTAAGGCTCTGGATACGATGCGGGAAGATCTGATGTCAATGATTTACCATGACTTGCGTTCCCCCCTGGCGAATATCATTTCCAGTCTGGATATCCTGGATACGTTGTTACCAGATAATGCCAACATTACACCAGTTTTTCAGATTGCAGTTCGCTCAACAGAACGGATGAACCGGCTAATCAACTCTTTGCTGGACATAAAACGTCTGGAGGCAGGTCAATCGATCGTCAATTCAAAGGAGTTAGATCTCAATACCCTCATTCAGGAGTCGGTTGAGGTAGTGGAATCGACCGTTAAAAGTAAGCGTCAAATTCTGGAGTTGAAAATTGAACCAGATATTCCCGCCATTCAAGGGGATGAGGGAATGTTAAAAAGAGTCGTGATCAATATCCTCGAAAATGCGATAAAATTTACACCGCTGGAAGGAAATATTACTGTTGCTGCCCAGGCAAAAAACAATCAGGTCGTTATTTCTATTAAAGATAGCGGACCCGGAATTCCAGATGAAGGAAAAGATCGAATTTTTAACAAATTTACCCGCCTGGATGCCAAATCCTTTCCGAAAGGAATTGGATTAGGTCTGGCCTTCTGCAAGCTGGCTGTCGTTGCCCATGAAGGGAAAATCTGGGTCGAAAGCCAGGTTGGGCAGGGTAGCGAATTCATAATCGAATTACCGCTAAAGAAAAACTAACTTTAGATCGAGGAAAAATGCAGGAAATTGTTGATCGCGTCTTTATTGAAACTCATTACCCCGGTGTTACCCTGGGAGCTATTGAACGGGAACATGGGCTAATTCTGGTGGACTCCCCCTTTCGGCAGGATGATACGCGTTCCTGGCGCTCTTCTTTATTAAATCTAGGAGGGGGAATCGCTCGCATTCTGGTACAAATGGACGCTCATATTGATCGCTCCATGGGCGCCAAAGCCATGGAATGTACCATCCTCTCCCATATTGAAGCCGCAAATATTTTTCAAAACCGGCCTGCCTCTATCAAAGCCCAGGCGATTGATTCGGGAGCAGAATGGGAAAACTATAATGGGTTGGGGAGCATTCGTTGGGGGACCCCCCATATCACATTCAGCGAACACATGACCTTGCACTGGGATCCGAATCCGGTTGAATTGGAATACCGTCCAGGAATCGCTTATGGTTCTATCTGGGTCGATCTTCCTGTAGAAAAAGTTCTCTTCTTTGGGGATGCAATTCTTAACAAACAGACTCCGTTTCTAAGTGATGCCGATCTGCCAGTCTGGATTGGTCATTTGAAGTCTCTCTTTTCCCCCAAATATCAGGATTATTTTCTGGTCAGCGGACGCTCCGGCCTGGTCACCCTGGAAGAAGTTCATCACCAGGTTGAATTTCTTTGGGAAGTCAACGAAAAGGTAACAGAGTTGGGCAGCCATAAAGCTTCTTTAGATGCTGTCAGCAAACTAGTACCAGATTTGATGAAGAAGCTGGTAAACTTGCCAGCCAAACAATACGAATTACAGGAAAAACGTTTGAGTTATGGGCTGCAAATGTACTACGCCCAACGTTATCTGGAAAAATCGCTTAAAAAAGAGGTAAATTGACCACAGTTAACCGAATAGAAAATAAGGGGGTTGTGAATCCGCAATCCTACCAACCCCTGGTGTATGCCACCCGCGGAGATATTGTGGAATCCATTCATTGGGGCGCCATCGCTATTGTTGATCATTCTGGAAAACTAGTGGCATCTTATGGTGACCCGGAACTGGTAACTTTCTTGCGCTCTTCCTCAAAGCCTTTTCAGGCGCTTCCTTTAATAGAGCTGGGTGGTGCGGAACGATTTAATCTAACCCAACGGGAAATCGCACTTACATGCGCCTCGCACCGTGGGCTGGACATGCATGTGGAAGTCTTGCAGGGTCTCCAATCAAAAATAGGGGTTCAGGAAGCCGACCTGAGTTGTGGAACGCATCCAGTCAGTGACAAAGCCACCGCTGAAGCCATGCTCTTGCGCGGTGAAAAACCTGGGCAAAACCGGCACAATTGCTCCGGAAAACATACCGGATTTCTGGCGCAGGCTGTTCTTCGGGACCTCTCAAAAGAAAACTATATTCAACTCGATCATCCTGTTCAGGAATTAGTTTTACAAACCTTTACTGAAATGGTTCATCTCCCCCGGGAAGCGGTTCACATCGGGATCGATGGTTGCTCCGTTCCAGTTTTTGGGATTCCTTTAAGGAATGCCGGCTGGGCGTTTGCCAGTTTGTGCGACCCTGTCAATTTACCTGCGCAAAGAGCAACTGCCTGCCGAAAGATCACAACCGCCATGACCTCCGCCCCTGAAATGGTCGCCGGACCCGGTCAATTTGACACAGAACTGATGCGGGTTGGGCGCGGAAAAATGATCGCTAAAGGGGGAGCCGAAGGTTACCAGGCAATTGGTCTTTTACCAGGCGCCTGTGGTCCTGATAGTCCGGCACTGGGCATTGTCTATAAAATTTCTGATGGGGATGGCAGTAATCGTGCTCGCCCCGTTGTAGGAATTGAAATCCTGCGTCAGCTAAAAGCATTGGATGCTGAACAGATTGCTGCATTGGCAGAATTTGATCAACGCCCTATTCAAAACTGGCGGAAACTAGATGTAGGCCAATTAAAGCCAGACTTTCAATTGAATTTTCATCATTAAAGAAAAAAGGAGACAGAAGCGATGGAACAGGATCTTGATTCTTTAAAAGTCAAAGCAATGACCATCTATAATCGACTTCTGGATCGGTTCGGGATGCCGGATTGGGAAGGTGAAATGCCCGCCATGGACGTGCTGGTTGCCACCATTCTTTCCCAAAACACCAATGATAAAAATCGCGATTTGGCGTTCACTGCACTCCAGAAAAAATTCAAAACCTGGGAAGCAGTGCGGGATGCTAACGCAGATGAAGTCATTGATGTGATTCGCCCGGCCGGGCTTGCCAACCAAAAAGGACCCCGCATGCAGCACGTTTTACGCAGCATCACAGAAGAACGTGGAAAACTGGAGCTTGACTTCCTAAAAGAATATTCCGCGGAAGATGCCCTGGCTTGGTTAACTCAATTCAATGGGATAGGCCCAAAGACCGCATCCATCGTGATGCAATTTTCTCTGGGAATCCCGGCTTTCCCAGTTGACACGCATGTCTATCGAGTCACTGGCCGGTTGGGGTTACGCCCCGAGAAAATGACCGCCGATCAGGCACATGCCCATCTGGAAAGTTTGTATCCGCCCGAAACTTACGGTCCGGGACACCTCAACCTGATCCGCTTAGGGAGAGAGATCTGCCACGCCCGTAAACCCGATTGCGCACATTGCCCGTTAACTGATCTGTGTATTTATTATCGGGATGTGATCAAACCTCAAATGGATGCTCAGAACGCTTCCGGAGTAACTTGATCCAATTGATTGAGCCAATCTGCCTGTTCACCTATTAATTGCGGAAATTCATTCCAGTTTACCCAGAAAAATTGGAAGGTATGACCCTGATCAGATTGTATCTGCCAGGTATCCTGGGTTTCTTCTTCAACCCGCAATAAATAAAAGGTGCGTAGAATTTCGCGGGTAAGGGCATCACTTGGCAGCCAAGCATCTATCGCATTTAAAAGAGTCGGGGGGTCCTGATTAAAATCGTAATCTTCATATTTTATATGCGTGAAGCCCACTTTGCGCTCGAATGTTTGGAGTTTTAACCCTCGGGAACATAAAGGTCCAATGCGTTTAGCCGCCTGAGCCGGCCATGCAAAGCAGCGCAAAGTCGTCAAAAGGACAGCTTCATTCTGACCAAGAAAAAGAGTCGTATCACCTAATTTTTTTAACAAGGTTAAGCGTTGTAAACCCGTTTCTTCCCTCACTTCGCGCAGAAGGGCATTTTCGGACGTTTCATTTTCTTCGACTGTCCCGGCAGGAATTTGAATTCCAGCAGTCGGATGTTTAAATACCAAAAGTTGGGGAATATCATTTTTCTTTCTAACAATAAAAGCGGTTACTTTCTCAATCATTATTTTCCTGCCACCCGAACAAGCGTTTTAAATAAAGCAAAGGCTGCCGGCATATCATCCGCTTGAAAACTAATCAGTTTTCCGGATAATCGTGTTATTCCTGGAATAATTTGCACGTAATCTGCCATCTCGGTCGATTTCAATTCAATCTCAATCCGAACCGGTTGATTAACATGAAACACCGCCGGGCCTTGTCCGTTCTGAAATGCTTTAATCGCCCGGCTGGCGCCTTCTTTAATCCGTTTTTGTGCCTCTTTGGGATGCAGGCAGTTGGCAGTATAACGCCCGGTAGATTGTTTCACCGCC
This sequence comes from Anaerolineaceae bacterium, assembly GCA_034429975.1. Taxonomy (GTDB): domain Bacteria; phylum Chloroflexota; class Anaerolineae; order Anaerolineales; family Anaerolineaceae; genus UBA6170. Next base: position 66,616 of record DAOUFM010000165.1, read on the forward strand.
ACAGTCTCTATTCCCGGAATCAATTCCTGCGCTTCCTGGCAAACGGCCTGATCACCGCTAAGCAACAATACCGGCACATCGAAATGACCACACAAAGCCGCATTGAGACCTGTCTCGCCGACCTGGATTTCATTCAACCAGACGTTTCCCACCACCTGATTAGACCAGGTATGATCCAGTAAAGCCGTTTGGGTTCCAGCGCGTGCATGAAACCCTATAAAGAAAACAGCATCTACAGCCTGATCAATCCCCTGAACAGCAGAAAAATTGCTGGGAGTACCACTATTTAAAGTCGCCCGCGCATCAAGTAATTCAATCATAATGTTATCAGCGTTCCAATGTCCATCAGAAACGATCACCTGATCGACCCCCGCTTCCAACGCGCCAGCAATCGCTGCGTTGACATCCTCGGTCATAATTCGACGGAACCTCTGCCATTCTGAAGTGCCTGGCTTAACCTGGTCCCAATTGATAACTCCACTGATGCCTTCCATATCGACAGCGATTAATAATTTCATTTCTTCCCTCAATGGTTTTTCAGTAAGTATACTATGAGCCATGGCAGGCATGGATATTTTCTGATAATAATGATCATTGAACTCTGATTGACCATTTTCCAGGATTTTATAACCGGTAGTGCATATAAAAAAATTATTAATATCAGCTACTTTCTCTTGTTTTTTCCTTTTAAAGTGTTACAATTTCGATTCAAAGTGAAAAGAAATTAAGTAGAGGTAAGAAAATGCCAGTTTATACCTATCGGTGTGATAATTGCGGCGTACAATTTGACAGAAGACAATCGTTTACCGATCCGGTTTTAAAAATTTGCCCGGATTGTGGAAAAAAGACTTTACATAAGGTTTATACACCCGTGGGTATCGTATTTAAAGGGTCAGGTTTTTATGCTACCGACCATCGTTCTCCTTCAGGACAGAATTCGTCCAAAACCAGCCACGAAGAAAAAAGTGCCAGCAGTAGTTCATCAGAAACTTCCGCCAGCACTTCCACCAGCACCCCTGCCACTGAAAGTAAATCTTCAAAATCTTCATCCGCCAGCAATTCCAGCACCTCATAAAAAAATCATTTGTGAATCTTTAAAACCCGGTTTATCGGGTTTTTTTATTTATAAAGGAAAGGGTTATAATTCCACCCGGATAGCTAAAATGATTCATCTAAAAATGATCAAAAACGGGAAGATTGATTGAAAAAGATAGGATTTGATAGCAATTTACGTCTGTTTTGATAGTCCTTGTCGGACGAACTCTTATATTCTGAATGAGGTTTTTATGAGCAAGAAACATGAAACCAGAAAACAATACCGTCTTACAGCAGATGAACGTGCACAAAGACGTCGCCAGATAATATTTGGCATTTTTGCGGCGATATTGATCATCTCCTGGATTGCTTCGATGATTGCCGTGCTGTAAGACCCATTAGGAGCATATGATAAAAAAAACTTCCCGATTTTTGATTACAGGCTTAATCATTGCCTGGCTGGTGGACTTCCTTTTCTATAAAAAAGTCTTTGGCATCGCCTTTAGTGTATGGATTGTGATTGCTATCATTGGCTTATTCGTCACCAGCTATCTGGAAAAAGTAAAACCACACAGATTGTCCTATCCATTAGCAGCCTTAAGTATCGGCCTTTCAACGGCCAGCTTCATCCGCGCTGAACCATTCACCCAGACAATTTCAGCATTAAGTAGCCTGGCTTTTTTAATGCTGCTAGCCATTACTTTCACGAATGGAAACTGGCCCTATTTTCGGTTATTCGATTACATCATTCAGGGTTTTAAATGGCTGGGATATCTTCTCGCCCAATCTTGGGGAATTCTGTTCCAGAGTCCGAAAAACGTTGACTCATCAACCGGTCAGGAGCAAACATCCACTGAAATACCGTCATCCGGCAGGAAATCCGCCTGGCCGGTGATTCGGGGAATACTGATAGCGCTGCCGATTGTGTTGGTTCTGGCCGCTTTTCTGGCAGAAGCTGACCCCATTTTCAACCAGATGCTAAAAGATCTCCTAAAATTCTTCAAAATAGAGAATCTGGTTGAATACCTCTTTCGCTTGTTCTATATCCTTTGTCTGGCATATGTGTTTATTGGGGTTTTGGCTCAGGCTATTCATCCCAAAAAACAAGAAACGCGACCACAACCCAACCAACCTTCCTTTAAAAAGTTCCTGGGATTTGTGGAAACAAAAATTGTATTGATCAGCATCAATATCCTCTTTGTAGCTTTTCTGGTGGTTCAATTTCGTTACTTTTTTGGCGGAGAAGCCAACATCAATGCAGCCGGTTATACCTACTCAGAATATGCCCGCCGCGGTTTCGGTGAAATTATCACAGTAGCGGTTTTGAGCTTCCTGATCTATTATTTTTTCCACAGCATCACCCGCCTGGAAATGAATAACCAGAAACACCTGTTTTCTTTTCTGAGTGTGTTTATCTTTTTGCAGGTGCTGGTCATGCTGGCTTCCAGCTATCAGCGTTTGATGCTCTACGAGCAGGCTTATGGTTTCTCCCGGTTACGAACTTATTCACACCTTTTCTTACCCTGGTTAGCTCTCTTAATCCTGGCCATTATGGTTTTGGAAATCCTCAAGCGTCAGGGATATCTTGCTTTTAGCGTGATTCTGGTTGCTACCGGTTTTGTAGCCACTTGCATTGTCTTCAATATTGACGGTTTCATCGCCCGCCAGAATATTCAGCGAGCCACCCTTTCCTCGCGGGAAGGCTATTCGCTTGATTTTTACTATCTGTCTGAATTAAGTTCTGATGCCGCTCCGGAAATGATAACCGGTTATTTTTCCAATAACCCGGCCACCAAAGATTTGTTAGGGGCTAACCTCTCCTGTCGCTGGAATGCTCTAAAAAATCAAAAACCTATCCCCTGGGAATCTTTCAACCTTTCAAAGCTGAACGAAAAGATCCTGTTGGAAACTTACGCTCATGAATGGAATCAATATCCGGTGACTTTAAATAATAATGAATATCAGAGTTTTTACCAGCTCTATTCAGTTGATATTCAGGGTAAATCCTATAATTGCCCAATTTATTTTGACTGGAGAGAGGTGCGGTAGTAATACATTTGACCTCCCCGGGTTGTTAACTTTAAAAGCTTTGGCTTCAGACTTAACATGGTAAAATCGTCCTGATGAAACGATGGCAACTTTGGTTGGGGATATTAATCAGCGCAGTTTTGCTGTATCTGGCGCTTCGTGGCTTACAACTCGACCAAGTCTGGGAATCTCTAAAAAACGCACGCTATATCTGGTTATTACCGGGTATAGCGGTTTATTTTTTGGGTGTCTGGGTGCGCTCCTGGCGCTGGCATTATCTGTTAAGACCCTTGAAGAAAATCCCAACCCGGGTAATGTTTCCAATTGTCACCATCGGGTACATGGGCAACAATATTTATCCGGCGCGGGCTGGCGAGGTCTTGCGGGCGGTTATTTTGAAGCAAAGAGAGAATGTGCCGATTTCCGCTTCGCTGGCAACAGTGATCGTAGAACGTATTTTTGATGGCGTCGTCATGCTGGCATTTGTTTTCCTCAATCTGGGGGAATTGGCCAAATTAACCACCAGCTCAGGTATTGTTGGAAATATCCAGCAAATTGCATTTTGGGGAGCCATTGTATTCATTGGAGCTTTGGTCGCGTTTCTGCTGGCAGCCATGTTCCCCCATTTAACACAACGAATAGTTGATACTGTCATTCAAAAAATACTCCCGGAAAGATTTCGGGATAAAACCAGCCAGATCGCCAGTCGTTTTCTGACCGGACTGGAATCGCTGCGGTCCCCCCAGGAAGCTTTGATGATTTTCTTTACCTCCGTGTTGATCTGGCTGCTCGAAACCGGTAAATACTGGTTTGTGATGCATGCCTTTGACTTTGAGGTCAGTTTTTTTGCGCTGATGTTAATGAATGGGATCGTCAATTTAGCCACCACCATCCCATCAGCTCCGGGATATCTGGGAACTTTTGACGCCCCGGGCATCGCCTTGCTGAGCGCCTACGGGGTCCCTCCCGAGATGGCCACCAGCTACACCCTGGTGTTGCATGCTGCTTTGTGGTTCCCCATCACAGCTCTGGGCGCTTTTTATTATTTGCGGCAGCCGCTGCGCTGGGGATCAAAAGATATTGAGATGATACAGGAAAATAATATGGGAGAGAACTCATGAAGATCGCGATTGTTGGGGCTGGGATTGCAGGATTAACCGCTGCTTATGATCTGAACAAAAAAGGCCATCAGGTAACGCTCTACGAAGCGGCTGGTTATGTTGGCGGGCTGGCATCCGGCTTTAAAGAACCGCATTGGGACTGGTCAGTCGAACATTTCTACCATCACTGGTTTCAATCCGATGCTGCCATGTTGGGATTAATCGAAGAATTAGGTTGGTCGGATCAGGTCATTTTTCCTCGTCCGGTCACGGTCATGTATCATAAAGGGAAGTTCTACCCGTTCGATTCGATCCCATCCGCCCTGTTATACCCCGGTCTGGGATGGGGCATTAATAAAGTCCGTTTCGGTTTGGTCAACCTTTCTCTCCGTTTCACCAATAACTGGCGGGCATTAGAGAAATATACCGTCGATGAATGGATGCGCAAATACGCCGGTGAAAAAGCCTATGAAGCCGTCTGGGAACCGATGGTAATCGGTAAATTTGGTGAACGCTATGCCAAACAGGTCAATATGGCCTGGATGTGGGCACGGTTAAAAGCGCGCACCCCCCGGCTGGGAACCTTCAAAGGTGGTTTTCAAGCGTTTTGTGATAAATTTGCGAATTATTTACGCGAGAAAGCTGTTACCCTGCATTTAAGTACACCCGTGCACGCCATTCGTCCCAATGCCGAGGGTGGATTGATCGTTACTACCCCTCTGGGAGAATCTCAATTTGATCAGTGCCTTGTCACCAACTCGCCCGCTTTACTTTCCCGGATGGCGCCTGACCTGCCCAAAGAATATCTGGATGGATTGTTGAACTTAAAAAGCCTGGGCGCAGTGGTTTTAACCCTCTCATTGAAACATCAATTATCGCAGGAAGGCTATTACTGGTTTAATTTGCCCAAACAAGCTGGCTTCCCATTTTTAGCGTTGGTGGAACATACCAATTACCTTTCTCCGAAATATTTCGGTGGGGATCATATCATTTATTGTGGCGATTACCTCGAGACCGATCATGAATATTTCAAACTGAGCCAGGAAGAAATTATCGAGCGCTTCTCACCCAGTTTAAAACGGATTAACCCGGAGTTTCAGCCAGATTGGATCAATAAAGCCTGGTTATATCGCACACCCTATGCCCAGCCGGTCCCATTTGTCAATCACTCAAAAAATATCCCGGATATTCGCACCCCTATTCCGGGACTTTTCTTTGCCAGCATGAGCCAAGTTTACCCCTGGGACCGCGGAACAAATTTCGCCGTGGATATTGCTCATCGGGCGACTCAAATAATGGGCTAATTTTCCCACTTGAACCAATTTGATTGGCGAAATTTTGGGTTCTTATCTGAAAAAAGGACGATAAAAAACTGTATATCAACACAATTTCCTGGAAATTTGAATCTTAAAATTTTAAACCCTTATGAGATTCAAGATTCAAAATTAAATCCCAGAAAACCATGTTAAAGAATCAATGAATAATTTTTGGAATCGTCCTGTATTTAGCCTGTAGTTTATCTTTTCCTGATTCTGCCCCACATACAGGGGCATCAATGTTTTTTTAACCCACATATATGGGAACAGGTTGTTCAAACAACGAGTCAGGATTCTATGATTGTGCCCGCTTTTCCTTAACATTAAAATTCTTAAAATAATTGAATCTTTAAAGCAATCATCATTGATTCGTCTTGTTCGACCTTCCTTTTTCTGCTAGAATTGTGATTGTAATCGGGGTAATACCCTACAGCAATTATTTCCGTCAAATCTGGCGGTTACAACAAAATTTATTCACCCTCCCACTGTGACAAGCAGTGGGCTTATTAAACTATTACCAAAGTGGTAAAACATCCGATTACGGCATCAAAAAAGGAGGAGGAAGCATCAATGAATGCTCATCAAGCATGGCAGAATCTGGTCGGACAATTACAAATGGAGATGCCCAAAGCCAATTTTGATACCTGGGTCCGCAACGCTGAATTAGTGGATTACCAGGACTATACCTTCACCATCGGGGTTCAAAATGCCTACGCCAAAGATTGGCTGGAGAGTCGTTTATCCACCACCATGATCCGCTTGCTGACCGGTTTGATGAATGAAAAAGTTGATCTTAAAATCATTGTCTGGCATAAAGACGCTGCCCCCCTTCCTGATTCGCGGTCTGAATCCCAATTTACTCCGATTGCGGTAAGCTCTACAGTTGATAACTCAAACCATTCCAGTTTCATCAATGCCAGATACACGTTCGATAATTTTGTGGTGGGACCATCCAATCGATTAGCCCATGCTGCCTGTCTGGCTGTTGCTGAAAACCCTGCCAAGTCTTATAACCCGCTCTTCCTCTATGGTGGCGTGGGAATGGGTAAAACTCACCTTTTACATGCCATCGGAAATACTGCAATAGATAATGGGCTCAGAGTTCTGTACGTTTCTTCTGAAGAATTCACCAACGAACTGATCAACGCCATCCGCACACACAACACACAATCCTTCCGTGATCGTTACCGGAATATCGATGTCCTGCTGATCGATGATATCCAGTTTATCGCCGGGAAGGAATCCACGCAGGAAGAATTCTTCCACACCTTCAACACCCTGCACGGTCAGGACAAACAAATAGTGATCTCATCCGATCGCCCTCCCAAAGCAATGGTCACTCTGGAAGAACGCCTGCGTTCCCGCTTTGAATGGGGCCTGATCGTGGATATCCAGCCGCCCGATCTGGAAACCCGCACTGCCATCCTGCGCACTAAAGCTGAACGCAGCGGTCGCCAGGTACCTAATGAAATATTAGATTCAATCGCCCGTCAGATTCAATCTAACATTCGTGAGCTGGAAGGTGCACTTACACGCGTTCTTGCTTATGCAGAACTCAGTAATTTACCGCTCAACATGCAGTTGGTTAATGCTGCGCTGATTGATCTTTTACCAAAACGTGACAATTTATTACCTAACCAGGTGCTTTCAGTGGTTGCCAATGCTTTTGGCATCTCACCGGAGAAAATTCTGGGGCGCGAACGCTCCCGCGAAGTAGCCCTACCCCGCCAGATCACCATGTACCTGCTGCGCGAAGAAGCTAATATTTCATTACCTCAAATTGGGGAAGCCATTGGCGGTCGTGATCACACTACCGTCATGTACGCCTGCGACAAAGTCGCCGACCTGATCGAACGGGATGACCGCCTGCGCCGCCAATTGATCCAGATTCGCGAACAATTGTACGGGCGCCAATATTTGGCAGCTTAAACCTACATTATTTTTGACAAATCGATCTGGTTGTGTTAAACTTCCCACAGTAAGTTGAAAGTGGTAAGCCGCAATGCGGTATTTGACGTGAAAAAGTTTATTGGTAAATTTTTAGAATGATCGATGCGCAATCCCTCGGCTAAAAACCACCGCGGGATTTTTTGTTCTCACTTTTGATGGACCTTAACACAGCCAAGCTGTGATAAAAAATTAGCACTTTACAAATAGAAAAGGATTTTAAAAACCATAATGAGTTCTAACCCATTAAGAATCATCCCCCTGGGAGGAATGGGGGAAGTCGGGCGTAATATGATGGTCTATGAATACAATCAGGAAATCCTGATTGTAGACACCGGCTTGATGTTCCCCGAAAACGATATGCTTGGGATCGACTATATCATCCCGGATATCACTTATCTCAAAGACAAAAAGGATTGGGTCAAAGGAATCTTCATCACCCACGGTCATGAAGATCATACCGGCGCCATCCGTCATATATTAGCTGAAATTCAGGCACCCATCTATGCCACTCCGTTAACTACCGGCTTGCTGGAAAATAAACTGGCGCGCGGAGGAATGATCAATCAGACTGAAATTCACACGATTAGTGCTGGCGACACCGTTCAGGTTGGCAGCTATTTTACCGTTGAAACCTTCCATGTTTGCCATTCCATCCCCGATGGTATCGGGCTGGGTATTAAAACGCCGGTCGGCTTGGTTATCCATTCCGGGGATTACAAATTTGATCATACCCCGGTGGATGGCTGGCCAAGTGATTACACCAGAATTGCTGATCTTTCCCGTGAGGGCGTATTAGCATTGCTGGCTGATTCAACCAACTCAGAACGGCCCGGTTGGACACCCTCAGAAAAAGTGATTGACAGTGCTTTTGATAAAGTTTTTCGGGAAGCCAAAGAACGAATCATCATCGCCAGTTTTGCCTCACTCATTTCAAGAATGCAACAGGTCGCCTATACAGCCGAACGTTATGATCGCAAATTGGCATTTGTAGGTACCAGCATGGTTGATAATGCGAAAATAGCAAGGAAACTGGGTTACCTGAAGGTCAATGATGAGCTGATTATCCCGATCGATCAGGCTTTGAATTTACCCAAATCCAAAGTGGTAATCATGTGCACCGGTTCTCAGGGAGAACCTACCTCTATTCTCGGCCGTTTGGCTGTCGGAAAAAACCGGCAATTCGATGTCATCCCCGGGGATACAATTGTGCTCTCATCTCACCCAATTCCGGGCAACGAAGAAAGCGTCAGCCGCACCATCAACAAACTCTTTGAACGCGGCGCCAATGTCATTTACGAAGCCATTGCCCCAGTCCATGTTTCCGGGCATGCCAGCCAGGAAGAGATGAAACTGCTTCTGCACCTCACAAAACCGAAATTCTTTATCCCCATCCATGGTGAACTCCGCCATCTCAAACAGCATGCCCGCATCGCTCAGGAAGTAGGTATTCCGGCAGACAACATCGGTGTCATCCAGAATGGGCAGGCGATGGAATTAACCCCCCATCAAATGAAACGGGCTTTCAATGTCCCGGCCGGCATTGTCTTTGTAGATGGTTCCAACGTGGGAGATATCAGCCCGGATATTATGCGCGAACGCGAGATGATGTCTCAGGAAGGCGTGGTATTCGTAGACCTCTCCATTACAAAGGATGGCGATATTGTAGGTACTCCGAATATTGTCACCAGCGGATTTCTGATGGGACAGGATGAAGAGGAACTTAAATCAATCACGCGCATGAAAATCGAGGATGCTGTTTTGTATGCGAATGGGAATTTGACCAAGGATGTTGAGAAAGCCGCCCGCAATATCATTTACAGTGAAACACGCAGAAAGCCATTGGTGGTGGTTTCAGTAAACGAGCTTTAAGACAGATTACAATCAAATTTCAACCTTCTTTTCCCGGTATTCTTCCATTTAAAATACTGTAGAATTAAGCTAAATTCAATGCACAGAAATAATTCCTGGAGGAGAACAAGATGAATCCACTTGTTCGTTGCCCACATTGTGGTCGCTACCATCAAGCCAACTTAGAATATTGTCCTGAAACAGGTTTACCCATCTATATCACCACCAAACCCGAACCCCAACAGGATAATAAGTTTCTCCTTGTTCTGGCGGTGGCAGCCGGGGTTCTGGTATTGATCGCTTGTATTTTGCTCTCTATTTTCGTTCTTCCGCGCTTCCTGAGCGGCAACTTTTCTCCTGGGCAGCAAGCCCCGGTGATCGTGCCTTCCCTCACCCTGGCACCCCTGGAAACCCGTTTTGCCGAGATCAATACGCCAGTACCTACCGCCACCGAAGAGCTCTTTTCAGCTACTGCCACTCCAGAGCCGACTACAGCACCGGCTAAATGGGATGCCTGCCCGGGGTATGATTACCAATCACAATTACATACCGGCATGCAGGCGCAAATTGCCCTCGACCCTCCTCTACCCAACCGTGTGCGCGAACAGCCTTCTACCACCGCCAACATCTCCGGATTCATTGATCCGGGTGGAAAAGTTGAAATTCTCGCAGGACCAACCTGCGATGAAGGCTGGATCTGGTGGAAGGTACGCGATCTGGAATCCGATCTGGTTGGCTGGACAGCCGAAGGGGATGTAAATAGCTACTGGGTTATCCCGATTCAGTAAAAAATGGATAAAATATTAGTCTCCGGGCTGATCAATATTGAAACAACTTTAAAAATTGATCATTTTCCGTTGAATTATTTTCCGGTTACTTATCCATTTCATGGGATCCAGAGCAGCATTTCAGGAGTTGGCCATAACCTGGCGAAAGCCCTTACCACTTTGGGGAATGAGGTAAATTTCCTTTCATTGATCGGAAATGATCTCTATGAGCCCATCATCCGCAATGAATACGCAAAAATTGGTATAGAGGATCGGTTTATCCTCACCGCACTTCCTCAAACTGCTCAATCCGTCATCCTGTACGACACGAGCGGTCGTCGCCAGGTCCACACCGATTTAAAGGATACACAGGAGCAGCAATATCCTCAGGAGTTGTTCATACAGGCTGTTTCTGAATGCAATCTATGTGCCTTGTGCAATATCAATTTCAATCGGCACTTATTACCCATTGCCCGCACCTTAAATAAAACCATTGCTACCGATGTTCATGCCCTTTATGATGCAGATGATCCATATAATCGTGAATTCATGGCAACGGCTGATATTCTTTTTCTCAGCCACGAGCAATTATCAAGTTCTCCGCCGGCTTTCATTCATTCTCTCTGGGATCGTTATCAAAATCGAGTGATTGTGATTGGGATGGGAGACCAAGGCGTTCTATTAGGATTAAAAGAGAATCAAACAGTCCTCCAAATCCCTGCCATTCAAGTCCGCCCCATTAAAAACACCATCGGAGCAGGTGATGCACTTTTCTCTGCTTTTATCCATACATATTGCATAACAAATGACCCAATAAAGTCTTTACAAATAGCAGTATTGTTTGCTGCTCACAAAATTGGCAGTATTGGAGCGGCAGAAGGCTTCTTGAATCAGACTGAATTATTAATATTATTTGAAAAATATCAGCAGCAATTAACCCCCAACCCTGTTCGTCATTAAATTTTTTTAGATTACAATCTTAATAGAAAAACAAATTAAATTACCGATGAGGGTTGAAAATGGAAACGCCATCCTTAACCAATATCAAGAACTTATTAACCTATCCTTTCAAGGACGAAAAATCAGGAAATAAAATTCTGGTTGGCAGCTTATTGATTGTTGCTTCTTTCTTTATCCCCGTTCTGCCCACCTTAGTCGTACTGGGCTACTTGATGCAGATTGCCAAACGCATTATCGATGGTGATGAGCAACTCAGCTTGCCAGAGTGGCATCAATGGTTAGAATATCTGAAAGATGGTCTGAAATGGTTTGCTGCTATATTGCTGTATTCCCTGCCATTGATCATTATTACTACGATCGGTTACCTCGTTTATTTCTTTAGTTTTTTTAGCATGATTGCACTAGAAAATTCTTCTGGTTCATCTTTTTTTACTGTTTTTTTGCCGATGTTTGGGATGGTTGTATTTTTTATATGCTTATTTTTTGTTTTCATTTTTGCCATTATCGAGATAATTTTTTTTCCAGTCAGTTCTATGCACGTCGTTCACACCGAGAAATTCTTATCCATACTTGAAATCAACAAATGGTGGCCAATCTTGAAAAAGAATTTTCTTGGATTTGTAGTAGCCGCCATCTTTTTTTGTGGTCTTTACTATTTTTTAATCCTGGTTATTTCCGCTTTGTATATGTCGATCCTTTTATGTTTCCTGATTCCGATTGCTATGGCACCACTTACTTTTCTACTGGGGCTCTGGTCAATTCCGCTCTTTGCGCAGGCATACCGTGAAGCGATGTCTGAACCTGCAGAACAAAACCTGATCGAGGCAGCAGTTAAATGATCAATATTCGCCCTATGCAGATTAAAGATTACTTACAGGTAATTGAAATTTGGGGAAAAACGGAAAATATCGGGCTCAGTCAGGCAGATACTATTGAACAAATCGATTCGTTTTTAAACCGCAACCCGGGATTATCTTTTATTGCCTGTGAAGGGGACCAAATCATCGGGGCAGTATTAGGCGGACATGATGGCAGGCGTGGTGCTATTTATCATCTGGCAGTCATCCCTATCCACCGCGCTAAAGGAATTGGTCAGGCGTTGGTCGACCATTGCATCGCCGGGTTTTCCTCCATTGGGATAGAGCGCTGCCATATTCACGTATACGCAGATAATCCAGCCGGGTTGAGATTTTGGCAAAAGAATGGTTGGTTTACGCGCCCTGAGTTGGTTCTATTATCCAAAGATACGTCCAACCCGGTTACAGTTAAGCGTTAATGTGGTTTATTACTTTTTGGGTAACGCTTCTTCTTTTGCCAGTTGGACTGCATTGGTGTAGGTCATGACGATATAGATACTAAATAAGAGCACAATCAAAGCAATAAGGACAAAATCATAAATCGAATATGTCCCTAAAATTGTTCTTACCTTTACATCCCCTATAAAAAACACCAACACGTTTGTCAGAATTAAAATCAAGCGCACTTCCGTAGGACTCAATCCTGCATAAGAGATCCTGAATTCATTCCGAATGTAAGTGAGAATGTACACCAGGGTTCCCAGCAGAAGGTAACCAATTAGCGCGATCAGAGCAATGTCGAAATTTACATAGGGAGAAAGACCGATCCCTATCATGATGATAACCTCTCCAAAAGCGTCGACGGTATGATCGACAAAAAAACCATAACGCGGGCGCTCAATTTTACGAAAACGGGCTAAGGTACCGTCCAGACTATCCCCGAACCAGTTGATCACTAAACCCAGGCTGGCAAACCATAGAAAAGCAGGGCTTTGGTTGGTAAGGATATAACTGGCCCCAATCAGGAGTGTTCCAAAAAATCCCAAGCCAGTCAAATGATCCGGCGTCACCCAGGCAGGCGTGCGCTTTGCTAACCAGGCCAGCACTTTCGGTTCAAACCTTGATAAGAGGGCTCTATTTACCCGGGTATGTTGTTGTTCTTCTTGGTTCATTTTTCTCTCCTTAAACTGATATGTCTGGCCAAACAGGGTAAAACATCGCCCATTGGTCTGGAGCACTGGCAATAAAAGGTTCGGCAGCGGATAAAACTTTCCCGGTGTTCTCCATCAATTCCTCTTCCCGGTCATTATACCGGCGTGTTTCAATCAATTCAGAGGCATGTAGAATATAACGCTCATCCGGCTGGCGAATACAGGCAAGAAGCATGATCGGGGTTTCCGTTCGAATTGCCATTTGAATGGTTGTCACCGGAATATCGCAGGGCATCCCAAAAAAAATTGGATTGTATGAGGTATCTGCCCACGGACGATCGACTCCCGTTATCACTGCCCCACCCTGGCGCAGATATTTAGCAGCCAGGTGAAAAGATTCCATCGATAATGGTTCTACAATCAAACCGGATTGCTTTCGTAATTCATTCTGCCACTTATAAGCCGGATTAGGATTTGGATAAGAAAGAATAAACGGCTTTGCCCCACTGATCGCAATCGCAAATCCACTCAGATCAAATGCGCCCATATGTAATACCAGCCCCAAGGTGCGCTTTTTTTCATCACGTATTCGTTTAATAAAATAATTAAGATTGTCATCAAATTGAATTAATTCCCGAATGCGTGTCTCATTGCGCATACAGTGATAATAATCATACAGGGCCCTCCCGCTGGATTGATATACTTTTTTAACAATCTCATCCAATTCTTTTCGATTCGAAGTTTTTCCCCTCACAACCCATTGATTTGCGCGGACAGCTTTAACCTGTTCATTTTCTTTTCTTCTGCTGATTTGATTGGTCACCAGACTGATAATCCGATTACCCATTTTCGGAGATAATGTCTCACCTAAAAAAAGACCCAGGCGATTCATCGTTGGAGAAAATAAGAGTTTTTGTACAGTTATTTTATGAGACATCATAAAAACCTTTTTATTTCGTTAACCGAATTATAAAATGGATTAAATCGTTCTGGCAAGTTATAACCCGATAAAGGCAGTTGGTTGCTACCTATTAAAGAATTTTTCGTAAATACAAGTAAGGCTTTAAAATAAATTAATCTTTGGGTATTGAAGATTTACAAAAAGAGGAGTTAAAATGCGCAGGAATAATATTAATCAAATCTTTTGGGGATTCGCCATCATTTTGGTCGGCGTTCTTTTCCTCGCTCAAAACCTGGGTTATCTCCAGATTTATTCCTTCTGGAGATATTTACCTGGTCTGCTGATCCTGTTTGGTCTTTATCAACTCTTCGTGAATCGCTTTAAAGCCTGGACTGGTCCATTACTTTTGACTTTAATCGGCACATTTTTGTTGTTGGCAACACTCAAAGTAATCAATTGGGCAACCTTTGGTTCAATGATCTGGCCCACAATCCTGATTCTGGTTGGAATCTCCATCATCCTGCATCACGGCGAATCCTCCCGTAATTTCCAGCCAGAAGCCAGCAATTATTTGCGGGGTTTTTCAGCCTTTAGTGAACAAAATCGAAAAGTGGTTGGCACCGATTTCAGCGGAGCAGAGATTACGACCCTGTTCGGTGGTTACAAAATGGATCTTGCTGAAGCCAAAATTGCTCACTCCCCTGCCAGGATACAAACAACCGTCATGTTTGGCGGAGTCGACCTTTATGTTCCTGAAGATTGGGATGTAAGCCTGGATACAATCGCCTTTTTTGGAGGTTCCAGCGACAAGAGAAAGGCTTCAACCCAGACCAAAAATCAGCCCGACCTGGTCATTACCGGAACTGTCTTCTTTGGTGGTTTAGATATTAAATCTTTACCGGGTGAAGAGAAAAGATAGTTATTCGCTCGAACCTAAAAACTCAATTCTCTTCCGGGGAGAGCAAAATTTCTTCAGACTCCTGGTCGATGATGGAGCGATCTTGCCCCAACTGAGAATTGGAGAGCATTTGCTCAACTGCTTCTTTCAGGCTTTGTTTGCCTGGCTTTCTTTTCAGCATTCCTTTAAGATTCTCGGCAAAAACAGAAGTCAATTTTTTGGATAATTCTGCAATAGTTGCATTCGAGAGTCGTTCACCGCGTTCAAACCAGATCACAGCCGCATACCCCATCACAACCGTCATGGATACGGCTACAGCCGCCGAAAGCAACCAGCCAGGAATACCTCCAAGCTTGCTTAATTCATAAAAAATCGTTCTACCCAAAAAACCGAGCCCAAATGAAACCACCAACTCACGGGCGCGTTCCAACGTAATTTTGTAATTATAAATTCTGGCAATCCCCAGCACCATCACCGATTGAGTCACTGCTAGCGGCAAAAAATCGACAATTGGCAACGGTGTTAATGCAATCGCTGCCGAAACAGAGGCAGCGGATACTATCGATCGCCATGCCAATTGCCAGCGATATTGCGGTAAAGCCTGTCCCAGCGCTGCAATAATCGCAGGTTCCGTTGCTGCAATCGCTTTCAGCAGATCAGCCATATTATCCCCATTGCGGGCAGAAACCGGTAATATGTTTTCGGGCGCGAGGTTTAATGCCTTCGCAGAATGATTAATGAGCACCTTTATTTCTCGCTTGACCAGATCCTGCTTATTTAATACGACAACGTACGGCTTGCCCAAATTGGATAAACGCAGATAAAGATCAAGTTCGGTTTGCTTAATTCCCTGAATAGCATCAAAAACAATGATCAGAAGATCTGCCTGAGCGGCCGCATCCAATGCAATCTGCCGCTCACGTTCGCCAACCTCGCCAATGGCATCAGCACCAGGGGTATCCACCACCGAAAATATCCCGGCATCCGATTCCTGTAAGTTCCGGGTCGTTCCAGGTAAGGGTCCTACCTGGGCTTTATCCTGCTTATGCTGAATCAACTGGTTATACAAAGTGGATTTGCCCACGTTTGCCGGGCCAACAATCGCTATTTTGTGTTTGCTGCCAAAAGTCATCTTCACATGATCAGCGCCCAGTTTAAAGAGCAACTGCAGCATGTTTGTTTTGGAAGGAAAAGCCTGAATTAAATCGATAAAAGCTTTTTTCTCTGCAGAGGGGATTTTGTCCCATAATTGATCAAAAATCAATCTGGTTTCTGGAGGTAGTTGTCTTTTTAAATCCTCAATCGTTGGCAAATCAAAATTCCTTTTCTAAAATATTTATTATGCTACCATAAATTCAAGTAGAAATAAATTTTCTCATCCGATTTTCTTTAAAAATAAATTCATTTTGACATCAATTTTAATCCAATTTTAATCTCCTTGACTTTCGTCAATGTAAAATCTTTTCGTTTGTGATATCTTGAACAAGCGGAGAGTTTTCATTTTCCAAAAAACACTCACACATTATTTAAGGAGGAACATTAATGAATAAAGTAAAAGTCAGTCTTTTTGTTGGCTTGGTTTTGCTAACCGCTTTAGCAATTACCGGTTGCCAACCAACAGCGACACCACCACAAGTGGAACGCGTTGTTGAAACCGTCGTGGTGACTGTGGTTGTTGAACCAACCCAATTACCACCCCCTGCACCTACCCCACCACCAGACCATTCCGATATTATGCTCGCCTGGGAACAAAGCCCGCATGGTAACACCTATGATTTGGGCAAGGGTCCAAACACGTATTGCTCCCGCTGCCATTCTCCGCAAAACTGGGACCCGGAAGCAACCACCGATCGACCCCCAAATTGTGTAACCTGCAAATTCGATTTTGACCCGGAATTACGAAACGCTTCCACCATGGAATTCGTTGCTGAAGAAGACTGGGTTGGAATCAATTGCGAAACCTGCCACAGAGTTCAGGATGGCGTAGTTCAGGAAGGAATTGCCTGGTTAAGCCCGCTTACTCATGAATATATTGATGTAGCCACCCCCAATGAATTGTGCACCAAATGTCACCTCACCTCTCAGGGCGTGTCAGCCTCTGGCGGTCGTGGTGTTACGCATGAAATTTATCTGGGTGGTAGCGCCCACAAAAACTGGGCAGGCGTCCTTTCCAATGAGAAAAAACCCGACTACTGCACCGATTGCCATGATCCCCATTCTCAACAGCCAAAAGATTGCGTAAGCTGCCATGAAATCAATGAAACCGAACATGCAATGGGAAATTATGCCAAGATGGCCGATAAGGTTTCCTGCATGGGCTGTCATGAAGCGGATGGCATGGCTGTGGGACCACATCCCGATCCAGCCAAGGGTGGAATCTGGGTGCCGATCGTAACTGAAGTAGGCCGAACTGGTGAGGTAACCTCTACAGCAGTCATTTCGCACAGCATTAATTGGTTGGTTAGTTGTGATCGCTGCCATTTCGATGGCAATAATTACGAGCTGCCTGTTTTAACAGCAGAAGGGAAACCAGTTGAAGTAGAAGCAGGCGGATAAACGAGTAGAGCTTATTATCCCCTTAAGAAATAAACAACTTTTTAAAATTTCTTACATGTTGGGTGAGGGGATGTCCCTCACCCAACAGAAGTAAAAAAAAGATTGATAAACAACATGAAAAATAGTCGCAAAACGTTTTTACAATTTTTTCTTACCTTACTAATTCTGGTTGGTTTATCCGGCTGCCAATCAGAAAATTCACCATCTGGTTCATTACCGGAAATTCAAAATAGCCCATCCGGAGAGACGGGATCAGCACAAAAACCAGCCATTCAAAACAAAAAACCAGATAAAAATTCACCTAAAGTTACAAAAAACGAAGCCAATGGCTCCGATACAGATGAAATTAAGTTACAATGGGAAAATAGCCCGCACGCAAATACATACGTAGTCGACAGTGCTGGAAAAAACAATTCCTGTTCCAAATGTCACTCCCCAATCGACTGGATGCCTACAATGGATGAGCTTCCCGAGAGTTGCTTTGCCTGTAAATTTGAATTGAGCGAACCCCCCTCTTTGATTGAGGAAACTTCCTGGCAGTCCGTTCCTTGTAAAATGTGTCACCAGGTAGATAAAAAGGGGAAAGTCGCTTCTGAAATTAGTTGGCTGGAAATTCCCCAATTAGGTGAATATGCCAAGGTCCAGAATGCAAATGAAATTTGCTTAAAATGCCACGTTCCGGCCAATGTTGAAGATCATATCGGGATTGAAATTGGTGGCGCCCATGCAGATTTCCTGTGTACAGATTGTCATAATTCCCATACACTCACGACCTCCTGCGGAGAAAGCACCTGTCATGAATCTTTACTCGAACCTGGGAAAATTATTCCAGGACATGACGATAATCACTTAAATGTCGCTTGTGAAGCCTGTCATGATGCTGCCGGCTTGGAAGTTGGGCCGGTTGAAGAGACAGGGATTTGGACAACTTTCGCGCCCTGGATCATTGAACTGAATGGCGCTCAAAGTAGTGGCCTTTCACGTTTTGTTTCTCACAATACTGCTTTAGAAGTTAATTGTGAACGCTGTCATTTTGCAAATAATCCCTGGAATTTAACAGTGGATATTGAAAAATAAAAAATAGAAAAGAATATAAAGGAGAAGATAAATATGAATAATAAAACTGGAAAAATCCTGAAAATCGTTGCCATTATTTTTATGGCAATGACAACCGCCATGAACCTGCTGGGTGGAGCGGGCACGTCTTGTGTTGCTTTCTCAAGCAATGTAGGTTACCGCATGGCTTTCAAAGAATTGATGGAAGTTCGTTGGCTCTATCAACTGCTGGTTGTTACAACAGTCGCCCTTGGCATTGCTGGCATCTGGTCAACCGTCAAATTAATTAAGGGCGGCGCTAAAGTCTATAAAACCGCTCTGATCATCCTGGTTATTGGGACCGTTTTAGGCGCCGTTCATTATTTCACATCTGTAGGCTTACGCGGCAAAGGCGCACCTGCCAATGTAAAATTTTATATAAATCTGATCACCCTGATCATCTTCTTGGCATTAAACCTGCCTGCCATTCGTAAGTATGTTGATTTTTCAAAAGGTGGAAGTGGAAAATCTGGTAAATCAGCTGCTGCAGGTATGGCTGCCATGGTGATTGGTATTATTACCTTAACCGTATTCGATTGGGCTGCCCCAACCCATACACTCAACGGTGAGAATTGGGTTTACGTTTTCTATGCACCCCTGATGGTTTTTGGTACATTATTCTTCGTAGGCGGTTTAGGAGCAATCATCTGGTCAATCTCCACGATGTTCAAACACGAGATGCAAGCCCCAGCCCTCGAACCTTCAAAAATTAATTAGCTCGATATTTATCAGCCTGCTGCGAGTATCTGGAGCCCATCTCATCGATCATGCCCATTGTGTATAATTGATGGATGGAACGAACAGAGAGCTCATCACGAGTAACTTCAATGATCCCGTCTTCTTTCATCGTTTTTATGGATCGACTGATGGCTTCAGGTACTGTCGCAGCCAGGGCAGCTAATTTTTGATTATTGACTTGATAACGGTCAATCGATTTTCTTCCATCATCACTTAAATAAATCAATACTTTTGCCAGACGCGCAATAACTGGCCGGCTAAATAGATCTTCATAACGATTGAAGAGCAAACGGTTTCTCTTCGCCATAATTTTTAACAATCCTGTTCCTAATTCCGGATATTTATCCATTAAGTGGTGGAATTTTTCACTGGAAATAACCCAGACTACACAATCCTGGACCGCCGCTGCTGAGACTGTATTCACACCACCGTCCAAAACCGGTACTTCATTGAACATAATCACTGGTTTGATGCTGTTGATGATCGCTTCCTGACCCTGAACACCCATTTTGTAAAGATGGACATGACCACTGAAAAGCACAAAAAGGCCTGCACAGGCTTCGCCTTCATGGAACAAAATACTACCAGCTTTAAAGTGACGAACATGACCTGCCAACACAATATCACAGATCGCCTGACTGGAAAGGCGTTTAAAGTGAGGGACGTTTCCCAACATTGTGATAAGTTTTTCACAACTGAACATTGTTTGCTAAGACCTTTCTAATTAAATCTTTCCGATTTTATTATTTACAATTTGGATAGATTTTTCAAATAATTTCATCTTCATTTATACCGTCCTGATCCCATTTTGGAAAGATGACCTTCGTAATAATACATAGCTACTTTGTAACTAAATCGGTGTTTAACCACAAAACGGGATTTTTTACGAATTTTCGAATAATTAAATTCACATATAATTATTTAATAATAATCTTTTATTTACACTCAAATCCAGCAATCAGGAGAAAGTTTAAATGTCAACATTTTCACCCATTACTCATGGAAGAGGTTACAAAATCGTTTGGGGGTTAGCCTCTCTCGGAACCTCATTGATCTCAGGTGTTTTTGGTGCACTTCTGCCAATTTTTTATCAGGATTATTTGGGGCTTTCAGCCCGTTGGATTGGCCTGGCTTCATTAATTTACGCAATTTGGAACGCTTTTAACGACCCATTATTTGGCTTTATTACTGATAACACCCGCTCAAAAAAAGGTCGCCGCATTCCTTATATGCGTTTTACAGCTCCTTTTCTGGCGTTAACCTTTATTTTGGTCTGGCTGGCTCCTCCGCAGGCTAGCCAAACCGCCATTTTTTGGTGGATGCTGATCAGTATGCTGCTGTATGATACATGTTACACGATTATCGGGTTGGTGTACTCAGCACTTTTACCTGAAATAACTGAATTAGATTCAGAGCGTAATGATCTGCAAATTTCAGCAGCACTATTCGGTTTATTGGGAATGTTATTGGGCTTCATCATTCCCGATCTCTTCCGCCCCAAGACTGGTGGTGACCCAAGTTTTCTTCCACTCCAAACAGCCATGGTGGTGGTTGGTGTGTTAGGTGCTCTCCTAATCATGGCTACCACGATTAAAGTTAAGGAGCGCCCGGAATTTACCCAGATTGACCAACCAATTGAATTGGGAGAATCGTTGCGTTTCACTTTATCCAGTAAGTCTTTCTTAATCCTGGTCGCTGCGAATTTCATGTCCATTCTGATGTCTTCTCTCGTGATTGGGTCAATTTTTTATCTGGCCGATTACGTTCTTAAAATAAACACGATGATCCTGCTGGCATTTATTTTTATTCCTCTGATTATTGGGGTGCCCTGCACAAAATTTTTCACAAAACGCTTTGGGATTGTTGGCGGCCATCAGATCATGTTAATGATTGCTGCTCTTGGGCTTTTATCAATAATGGTTGTTCCAAATTCCCTCATTCCAATGGGGCTGGCATTGGCCGGGTTTGGGTTAGCTGGCCCGCAAACATTAACCAATGTGTTGTTCGCCCAGGTAGCGGATGAGGACGAAACCCGTTCAGGTGTCCGTCGAGAAGGTTCTTTCTTCGGAATTAATGCGCTCATTACCAAACCAGCTCAATCTGTTGCTATTGCCTTAAGCCCCTTTATTCTCGAAGCCACTCATTTTGTCACTCGTGAACAAAATCAGGGACTCATGTACCTCAATCAGCCAGAAAGCGCCCTCCTGGGCATTAAAATCATCACTGGGTTGGTTCCCGGTATTGCCATGCTGGTAGGCGCCATCATCTTAATCTGGTATCCGTTGCGTGGAGAGTATTTAAAAAATATCCAAAATAAAGTGCTGGAAATGCACACTGAAAAACATAATAAATTAATGGAACAAAAATAAAATCCCCCATTCATCAGATGCCAGATTCAAATAAATCGACAATTTTGATAACAATAAACAGAACCCTGCTATAATTTTAATATCAGGTTCTATAACTGGATCAGTTATTGATTGATCGTTGTATTGGGAGTTCATTATGAAAAAAATCAGTGTGTTCATAATTATTTTTATTCTTTTTTCAACTTTTATTTCTGCCTGCAATTTATCAGCTACCAAAACAGAAAAAACAAAAGAAAGTAATATGAGTCACACGGCTGTAGCTCTGACGCTGCAGGCAAATATGAAAGGAATAACACCTGCTCCAACACTCCCAACTTTAATGGAACCCGGGCAGCAAGGTGGTATTCAAAGCACCAGTGCACCTGCTGCTCAAAACCCGGAACCGGAATTTACAACAGCTCCAGTCAGCGGGAATGCTCCCTGTGACCGGGCTCTGTTCGTGGATGATATTTCAATCCCCGATAACACCAAGATGGATCCAGGCAGCACCTTTACCAAAACCTGGCGACTGCAAAATGACGGCTCCTGCACCTGGACAACTGAATACGCACTCGTTTTTACCAGCGGTGATGAACTGGATGGTCCTACCTCGGTCAATCTCCCAAAAAACGTTCCACCCGGGCAGGGCATTGACATTTCCGTCAGCTTAAAAGCTCCATCTGCTTCGGACACTTACCGCAGCAACTGGATGCTCCGCAATGCTTCCGGAGAGCCGTTTGGTCTGGGAGATTATGACGACCCCATCTGGGTGATTATCAAGGTTGAAGGAAAACCCACTCCATCCTTTTCGGTCACAAATGCTTCTTTTGATATGATTCCGGGTAGTTATACCGGGGTTTGCCCCTTCCCGGTCACACTACGCGGTAAGATTACAACCAGCGCCGCCGGCAAAGTAACTTATTATTATCAACGGGAAGATGGTTTCCGCTCGGATACGATGGAGATCACCTTTGATTCCAGCGGTCAGAAAACATTACCCGATTACTCTATGCCAATTGGCACCGTCCCGGGGTATGCCTGGTCAGGCAAAGTCTGGCTCTATATTGATAATCCTAACCACCAGAATTTCGGCGAACAGGTCTTCTCAGTAAATTGTCTAGCGCCTTAGTCTAGATTTCTAAATGATAAACCCGGTGATTCTTTACCTCGGCGCCCCCCAGGGTGATCAAGTCTTTTCTCATTTGCTCGGCGCTTTCTGCCACCTGAGTGAATTCGGCAAATTTAAAAGGATAAAATTTTATCGTTCTCTCCATTTCATAATAAAGCAAAGCATTTCCGCCGCGGCCATAATAATCTTCTAAAACGCCCATGCCATTCACAGAGACCATATCCGTCCGTTTTGCTTCACGCAGGAGGTCGAGGAGGCTTAATGGGTTTAGTTGGCCTTTGTGCCGTTGAATGGCCCTGGAAACGTCCGGAAAAGCAAACAGAAAGCCAACAATTTTATCCCGGTCCTGTAGTACTTTGATCATGCGCGGATCGGCAAATAAAATAACATTTTCAATGGCAGTATCAATTTCACGCGGCGTATAGGGGTAATATTCCCAATTATGAATGAATACATCATTGTACACTTGCCCAATTTCTTTTCCTACCGTGCGTAATTCGCTGCGGGTCCGAAAACTACGTACACTGAGCGTTCCTTTTTCCAAAACTCTCTCTGCCACCTTTTTTACTTTTTCTGGCAGCGTAAATTTATTTTGTTCAATCTGGCAGGAGACAAAATCCACTTCTTTTTCAAAACCATACGCTTCCAGCAAGCGCGGTAAATATGGCAAGTTGTAATTCATCATTGTCATCATCTGGCGAATTTCAAACCCTTTAACCAGAATTCCATACCCGTCACCTAATCCAAATGGTTTTGGACCGACAATTTTATTCAATCCGCGCTGTTTAGCCCATTCTTTGGCTGCTTCAAATAAAGCTTTAATCACCTCCGGGGCATTCTCGGATTCTAATAAAGAAAACGTGGCAACCTGTTTATTTTGCACTTTATTGAAGAGCTTGTTTTCCATGACCGCAATTCGCCCTACGGTGCGGCCGTCTTGCTGAGCAATATATCCTTGGGCATCCGAATGCTCATAAAAAGGATGTTTTTTGGGGTCAAGCATGTTGCGTACATCCACTTTTATAAAAGGCACCCATTGAGGTACATCCTTGTAAATGCGATAGGGTAATTCAACGAATTCCTTCATCAAAGTTTTATTATCACGGTTTACTGCTTTAATTTCTATCATCGCCAGATCCTTGTTTCAATGAATTTCTTGATTAATCATAGCATTGGTTATAAAAAAGAGCTGTTGAGAAGACAGAATCTTTTTTCGACAAATAAAAACAGGGAGAAAACACTCCCTGTTTGATGTGAAATTTTTCTTACAATTTTATCCGCCGCCCAGGTAAGCTTCTTGAACCATTGGATTTTCTAACAATTCACCAGCATCGCCTTCCAGGGCAATTTTTCCCGTTTCAAACACATATCCGCGATCGGCAATGGCTAAAGCCATCTGCGCATTCTGCTCCACCAGCAGGATGGATGTACCCTGCTGATTAATCTCGCGAATGATATCGAAGATTTGCTCCACAATGATCGGCGCTAACCCCATAGAAGGTTCGTCCAACAACAACAGTTCAGGATGCGCCATCAATCCGCGTGCTATTGCCAGCATCTGCTGCTCACCACCGGAGAGCGTACCGCCCAATTGTTTGCGCCGCTCACGTAAACGGGGGAATTTGTTGAACATTTCTTCCATATCCGTTTCAATTTGCTTACGATCATTATGGATATAGGCACCCATTTCTAAATTTTCCACTACCGACATTTTTGGAAAGATCCTTCTTCCCTCAGGTACCTGAATAATCCCCTTTTTGACAATATCATCCGGGAGTGTATTCACAATCGATTCATCTTTGTAGCGGATATTGCCGGAAGTGGGCTTATTCAATCGTGAAATCGTGTTCAGGGTAGTTGATTTTCCTGCTCCATTCGCCCCAATTAAAGCCACAATTTCGCCTTGCTTCAGATGAAAGGTGATCCCTTTCAAAGCGTGAATAGCGCCATAATGAACATTAAGGTCTTCGACTTCAAGCATCATTGGTTTTCTCCCGTCGATATTTTTTCGATAAAGCTGCCGCACCAGGTCCCAGATAAGCTTCAATCACCCGTGGATTGGATTGAATTTCTTTCGGGCTGCCTTCGGCAATTTTTTGCCCATAGTCGAGCACAGAAATTTGATCGGATATGTTCATTACCACCCGCATATCATGCTCAATCAGAATAATCGAGATACCCAGATCATCACGAATCTTCCGGATGAAATCTTTCATGGCGTCCGTTTCCTGCGGGTTCATTCCAGCGGTAGGTTCGTCCAATAACAACAATTTGGGCTCATTCGCTAATGCTCTGGCAATCTCCAGCCTTCTTTGTGCTCCATAAGGCAGGTTGATCGCCAGATGATCGCCCAAGCCGGCCAGCCCAACATAATGTAGCAGACGGCTGGCACCGTTGATGATATGGGTTTGCTCTTTACGATACC
The DNA here is from genome assembly GCA_034429975.1 of Anaerolineaceae bacterium. Classification (GTDB taxonomy): domain Bacteria; phylum Chloroflexota; class Anaerolineae; order Anaerolineales; family Anaerolineaceae; genus UBA6170. Next base: position 91,658 of record DAOUFM010000165.1, read on the forward strand.
CTCTGGTCTTTACCATCGCTGCAATCCAACCATGCTTCAAATGTGGTTCAAAGCCAACCATCACATTTTCTACCGCTGTCATGCTTTTAAATAAACGAATATTTTGATAGGTTCTGGCAATGCCAATTGTGGCAATTTTATCGGTCAACATACCCTGAATCGGGCGTCCATTGAATAGAACCTCACCCATTTCTGGCTTATAGAAACCGGAAATGCAATTGAACAGTGTTGTTTTACCAGCCCCGTTCGGGCCAATAATACTGGCAATCGACCCTTCCGGAACAACCAGGTCAACTTTATTGACTGCGGTTAAACCACCAAAGATTTTTGAGACTTGCCGGGTTTCTAAAACTGTTTTCATGCCGTCCCTCCTGTCTCAGCCAATGCAGGTGGAGCTTCATCCTCCTGCGGAGTCATCACCTCCAGCTTGGGTCGTCTGGCAGGCCATAAGCCTTCCGGACGGATAATCATCATGACTACCAGCAAAGCCCCAAACACCAGCAGACGATAACTTTCCAATTCGCGCAGAATTTCCGGCAATCCTTTTAAGGTGAAAGCACCTAAGACAACACCTGGAATACTGCCCATTCCACCAACAATCACCAAACAAAGAACATTGATCGAGACCATTAAAGCATGATCTTCAGGGCCGGTGAATTGGTTACGGGATGCAAACAAAGCACCACCCAGCCCGGCAAAAGCCGCACCGAGAGAAAGCGCCAGTAATTTATATTTGTAGGTATTCACACCAGTCGCCTGGGCAACAGTTTCATCCTGGCTGATTGCCAGCCAGGCACGACCAATGCTGGAATCCTGCCAACGTTTTGCCAGAAAGATGGC
>DAOUFM010000166.1:0-5904 GCA_034429975.1 Anaerolineaceae bacterium
ATAAACTCTGGGGTGAGTGGATTGGTTTTTTCTATCTCCAAGGACTCACCGACTTGTTGTAAAACATCGGGTACGGATCCACCAGCGAGTAGACCAGCAGCAGTCCGACCAATAGCAATTGGGAGCAACTGGTCAATATTCCGACCACGACTTTTCACCCGATCATCCAACCATGCGCCAGGAATGTAAATTAGGATTCCCCCAATAACAATTGCCGGCAGACCGGGGAGGAACAACCAGGCAATGACCATACCGCAAACACCAGCAGCGATACGCAGTAAGCGGAAGGTAACGGGTTTGATATTCAGACCGGAGGCCAATAGTTTATACTCCAGCGATTTTTGATCGAGGCTGGATAGAGTTCGGGCTGAATCAACAGTATATAAAGCGGATAATCTACCCGTTTTGATTTGCTTTGGATACCACAGTAAGAGCACCAAAGTAGTGGATAAGAACCCAACCACTGGAATTAATATCGTCATAGATCCTCCAGGTAAGTTTTAAAAACAAAAGCCAGACACTCGTGCTTATGCGCCTTTGACGTGCGCATCCAGCAGGTAGAGTCCGGCTAACGATTGAAAGAATAAATAATTAAGTTGTCAGATTAGATTGAGTATAGCAAGCGAAAAGAGCTTATCCTAGGGGGACAATAATATTTGTCTCGTTATTCTATTTTGCAATATATAGGTCGAGAAATTGGCAAGAAAGAAGGCACACCACCTATAAAAGAGAATTGTTATTTAATCTCAATAATTACCTCTTCAAGGAGTTGTAAAACACACAGCCAGGCTTTGTCAAAATCCAAATCTTTGTTTATTACTAAATAATTAAGTCGGCGCTCCCAGTCTCTCTCAAATTCAGATTGTCTTTGTTGAATCGCTTTTATATCAATCCCCTTGAGACTTAATCCCCTGACCTCAAACTTACCAGGTAAGATCTGCATCACAGCATTTTTATTAATTCCATTTGAAACAAGGTTGTAGATATCATAAAGATCTCTTGAAACTGCAAACCTTCTTTGACCACCAACTGCGCGGATCTTTTCAGCGATTACTTCTTCCAAGCTATAACACGGCAAATTGATATCATCAAAACTTGCTTGGTCTGAATATGGGTGTATGATTTGTTTTTCATTTACCGGCAGCAAGATTTTTTCAGTTCGTGTCAAATCCAGTTTGACAGTTCTCGGTGAACCTCCCCATCGCAGTGGGCCACGATAATAGATTCGAGCCTGATAAGATTCACTTCCGTATTCATCATCCACTACTTCAAAGTGGATCGGTTTGACCCGAAAATCAGGACCATCATGATCGCTAATCCAATCAACACTTTTCATGATCCAACCTTCAACCTCTGCAGGTGATAGAGGCTTCGTAGCAGTAAAATCGAGATCTTCTGAAAACCGGTATTCAGGAAAGTAGCACTTTCGCAAACAGGTACCCCCTTTGAATATCAAACCTCCCAATGAAGTATTCGTTTTTCGCATTCCGAGCAAAAACCACCCAAGACTATAATCCAGGTCGATCACCATCGGATCAACTTTTGTTGCGGCTGCGATCCGGCGAACTTCAGCTTCACTTATCATTCTTTACTCCAATCATTGCTCTTGGGTTTCTAAAGAAACATTTATCTGAAGTTGCCAACGCGTAACAATTGAACCTGATCGTCCTGAACCGGGTTCTAATTGGCTAATACCTTTAGAGATCATGGTTTGCCAGTGGCTTAATTTCGAATCTCGCGCAGGTATCGGCAGAGATAGTGTTTCTACCAAATACCCAAGCCGTTTGGCCACAACACCGCCTCCCCATTTTTCCAAATAGTGTTCGAGTTTTTCCCAGTCAATAGAATTAATAGAGGACTTCATTGCTTGCGCTAATTGAACAATTCCACCACTTAACTCTGGCCGGCTGGCCGCATCGATGATGGTTTTTTCGCGATCTGTCACTATGATTGGAATATCTTCAATTTTCCAGGTGCTTATCCCAAAAAAATAACGTTCTGCTACGTAGATAAATTGGAATTCGACTCCCTGAATCATAAGAGATCTCTTCCGTTTCGTCGTTTGGATAAATTGAACACGCGGAATTTGCTCAGTCATATTCCAAAAACGAAGAGCTGACCAATAGGCAACAGCACCCGGCGAGGTCAAATTAGAAGCCAGTACCAATGCATTCTCTGACCAGAGTCTTTCGGGTCCAGCCTCCAGTGGAATGATCATGTACAATCCACGTTCCAGGCGCTGGAGCCATCCTTTTCGGACAAGACGACCAAGGGTATTCGTTGCGGCTACCTTTGAATGCATGTAATCGGTAGCCTGTTGATATGTGAACACCCGCTTTCCAGATGCAGAAAACGTAGTTAGAAATTCGGCTTCCTGTTTACTGAGCGACATGATATTTAGTGTAATACAACCTTCAGTATTTGATGTTTCGGTTACATGAAATATTATACAACAAAATATATCATTGCATTGAATTCTTTTTACTAAGCAGAAAATCAACCATCGAAATCGGCGAATCTAGTATCCGATATTCTATATTTTGCTTATTTAAAAATTCCCATAAAACTCTCCAAAACGGTTTGAATGGACACATGGTTATGAGCAGCCAGTATTTTTATGTTTTAAACTGCATTGCTGTACTCAAAGAAGAACCTCAATATATTCTCTGGCGGTTTTTTGGACCCTGAATTGTTTGGCATAGTCGTAAAGCTGATCAATGTTTCTATCCTTGTGAACTACGTATTTTTTCAGCGCCTCGTTCACGAAATGAAACTCTATCTTATTCCTACTTCGTAGTACATCGCAGATAGTTCTTTCGAGGTTAAAAGTCTTGATTTCATTCCCATGAGGCGATTTCATTGTGATTACCCCTACCAGGTATAAACCACGATTCACAAAATATACTTTTGCCCCACTCGCTTTTAATGATGTTGCATTATAAACACCCGGGACTGTCAAAGAATAAAAGAGCGGGGTCCGATCGGTTAGTCCTAAAAGGTAAAGGGCTGTTTCATGGGAAAAGATCGCTCCTTTGAACCTGGCCTGTATACTGGCCACCTCATCGGTCATATAATTGGTAGCCGAATAAGCTCCTCTGGAAAACCGTTGGATCTCGCCTTTCTTTACTAGAATTGAAAGATAGGTTCTCGGAATTCCAAATTTTGCAAGATCAGAAGTTAATAGAATTCCATTCTGACCTTCCAAAATATCTCGAACTTTTTCAATCGGATTTTCTTTATTTTTTACAACCATGCTTATATTATACGTCAAATCAGCATGGTTGCAAAAAACGTTGCCTGGTTATTTCAATTCTCCCAATTTCTCCCACCCTGGTTCTGTTGCTGATGATTCTTCTATGTACCGGTATATAGGTTCAAAGAACAGTTACCGTTTTTCAGATCCTTGGCGATATTTGAAATCGCGGTCACCCGCCAGACCTCGTGCCGGATACCTATCTGCACCAACAAATCCACTGCATCGGAAATCATTTGATTGGCTTCGTGCGGTTTTACCCCAGCATCCGCGCCCATGACCGTTGCCAAACGGCGGGCAGCTTTACGTGGGCTATCTGAGTGAAAGGTTCAAGCTCCGCTGTGCCCCGTCATCAAAGCCCGAAACAAACTCATGGCTGCTATCCCATCACGATCCTCACCGATCACCAGATAGTCGGGGGACATCCGCATGGCATCATCCACTCCGTCTGCCAGGGTATAAGGCCGGACATCCGTACCAACCGCTTGCGGTCGGGCTTCGACAGTCTGTACCGTGGGGCGGTCTACCCAGATTTCCTCCGGATCTTCAATCTTCACAATGCGCCAGATTGAGGGCAGAAAATTACAAAGGGCGCTTAACAGCGTGGTCTTTCCGGTACGGGTCATCAACAAGTTAGTTCATTGGTCCCATGCCTACTCCGCTTATTGTGATCAGCTTTCCACGACATCCACCAGAGTTCCCCCTGGCATACCAACCGTTAAATCACCCGGATCATATGCAACTACCGGGTTTGTCCACCGGAAAATCCACTTGGCGTCTTCAGGAGCAGCATTCACACATCCATGCGACATTTCCTCCCCGAAGTTGTTATGCCAAAAAGTGGAATGGATCGCTACTCCGTTACCCTCAAATAAACTCGTCCAACTCACACCTGGGAGATCATACCCGCCACCAGTTGAACCCCCAGACATATGGACCGAAATCAATTTACGCCAGATCGGTCTCAGACCTAATGGCGTTTCCCAGTTCTCGGTCCGGTTCCCATCCATATCGAACCGGATCCCAGTAGAGACCAGAGCGAAATAGACTTCCGAGTTTCCCTCAAAGCAAGAAATTGTCTGACGAGCAATGTTGACGACAATCCGTTTGTTATCCACCTCTAGATGAATAGGCGCAACTTCTTCGTTGGTCATTGGGCGGAACGCCTCAGCCCTGGCCCAGAAAATATCCCCATAACCATAACGCTCGTTCACCCGATACCAGATCTGACCATCATCGGCTTTCCTGATATGGTCGATCCAAAAGACCTGGGAGTAGTATAAACGAGGGGTTTGGTCTTCCTTCAACCAAGGTGAACGAGCTGGTGGGTTTGCCAGAGATAGATCGACATACGGTTGGGTTACCTCGGCCCACATTCCGGGTCCTAGACTAGTTTCTGGTAATTGATTAATTGGCGTATTGGGTAGATTTCTTACTGGCTGGAGATAAGGTGTCCAGATATATCCCTGAGGTGTCTCTACCCAGCGCTGGTTCCTCCGATAAGGCCGGTGTCCCACCACTTCACGCAACCAGGGGACAACAGCATCCTCATAGACTTTGGCCATCGTCAGGCTGTCTGCATCAGGTCTGACTTTCACTTCTGCCATTCCAACGGTTACCCTGCCCAATCTTTCTTCCTGCGGAAATGAAATCTGGGAGAACCACTTTTTGGGAGAGGTTATGGCCAATACAGCCAATCCCCCTGCTGTTTTCTTCAGGAATTCACGGCGGGAAATCATGTAAGATGATGTCACGATAGTTTCCAATAGAGCAGTTTCTACCAATTCACCGAACGGATGCCTGGACCCAGATTTCCTGAATGGGATGATTAGGATCGTTGGTCTCGATCAGCACGCCACGACGCACCGTTGTTCCGCGCATCTCATGAAAGCCTGGATCAAATTGCAGGGTCATCAACACAACTTTTCCAGGTGGAATTTCGGTTGCCGTGAAATCTGCCTTAGTGCAGCCGCATGTTGTGTAGGCGCGCTCGATGATCAAAGCAGATTGACCGGTGTTAGCTATGACAAATGTGCGCCTCAAAACAATATGAGAATTGACTTCACCGAAATCAAAGAAGGACTCAGAGACACGGATCACCGGCTCCTCACTCAGATTCGCAGGAATGGTTTCAAGAACCTGGGGGCTGCGATTGATGTCCATTCCGTGCACGGCGTGGATCTTTTTCCCATACACTACGTCTGCGGGAGTATATTGGAGCTCCTGACCGGCGCGGCTCAATCCAAGAATCACGAAGTATATGAAAGCCAAGGCAACGATTCCAGCCATCCCAAGGATCACATAATCCCATTTCTTGTTTCCAGATAGCCGCAGAAAGCTTAGGATAGGAAAGGTCCGTTTTTTCGAGGTATTGGAAGGTGATTTGCTGTTCATCTATTTGTAGATATTTTCCTGTTCTTTTGACAGAGCCAAAGAAGATTGATGGTGTTCATGCTCACCATGTTTCACACCTGCCCCGGGTGCATGTGCCGGGGTTGTGCCCATCATTAAAAGGTGGGACAGTGGGCAGAGCAAGACCATCAGGATGATAAAGACGTTGTTGAATGGAACCTTGAAAAGCAAAACCGCAGCAGCTGCGCCCAGGGCAATCAAGCAGCAGGCGACCATGATGAGTGCATGTTTTTTAGACA
>DAOUFM010000167.1:0-9030 GCA_034429975.1 Anaerolineaceae bacterium
TGGAAATGGATTGAACGGCGCCTAAAGTTGGATTGGAGCCCTGAACAGATTTCGGGATGGCGGAAGATAAATGGGATGAGCAAAATTAGTCACGAATGGATCCATCACTACATCCATGAGGATAAAGTAACAAGTGGGCTATTTTGGAAACATTTACGTGTTCAGAAAGGTAAGAAAAAGAGATATGGCCAACAAGATAGGCGTGGAAATCTGCCTAACAGGGTCTCGATAGAAGCAAGACCAGTGATTGTAGAGGAGAAGGAACGGATTGGAGACTGGGATGTGGATACCATCGTTAGTAAACATAGAAAACAAGTATTAGTGACACTAACTGATCGTAAAAGCTGATTGATCCTGATGAAAAGAATACAGTAATTTCATTTACCCAATAATTTTGACATTACCCGTAGGGCGAGGGCAGGGGGAAAGAAGTTGAAAGTCAACAGTCAACAGTTGACAAAGAGAAATTATAAACGATCTAAAAAAGATCGGTAATTAGTGCGCTGCACTTAGACCTCAATTGAAGTAGGATTGGCGGATTGCGTAGCTAAGTGTACCTCAAAGAACATAAACAGCGCACCAGGAACGAAGTTAATTGTTCAACCAAAAGAAGATCCACTCGATCAGTCCTGAGTTCACAGATTTGTCATACGGTGCATAAAATCATAGTTAGCAGAAATGCCATTCGTGAATTCGTGTTTGAATTCGTGGACGGCTATCCGCTACTGCCAACGCTGCATTCGATCCCAGAAATCAAAAATTACCGGGTTTCTTAGCTAGTTGTAACCCACCAGCGGATTGTGTAGCTAAGTGTAACCCAAAGGACATGAACAGCGCACCAGTAACGAAGTTAATTGTTCAACCAAAAGAAAATACAGTCGATCAGTCCTGAGTTCACAGATTTGTCATACGGCGTATAAAATCATAATTAGCAGAAGTGCCATTCGTGAATTCGTGTTTGAATTCGTGGACGACTATTCGCTGCCACCAACGCTCCATTCGATAGCAGAAATCAACAATTACCGGGTTTCGTAGCTAGGTGTAACCCACCGTCGGATTGCGTGGCAAAGTGTACCTCAAAGAACATAAACAGCGCACCAGGAACGAAGTTACCTGTTCAACCAAAAGAAAATACAGTCGATCAGTCCGGGGTTCACAGCTTTGTCGTACGGCGCAAAAAATCATAATTAGCAGAAGTGCCATTCGTGAATTCGTGTTTGAATTCGTGGACGGCTATTCGCTGCCGCCAACGCTCCATTCGATAGCAGAAATCAAAAATTACTGGGTTTTGTAGCTAGGTGTAACCCACCGTCGGATTGCGTGGCTAAGTGTAACCCAAAGGTCATAAACAGCGCACAAAAAAATAAGGTAAATAATTAATTAGGAAAACAATTTTGTATTTCTTGAGCCAATAGCTACCCGCTTTTTGCTGCCTCTACAAACAACCTCACCTTCTCCAGATCTTTGCGGAATTTGCCTTCGCCCAGGGGGAAATTGGTGCGGGTGAGGGAATCAACGCCCCAGGGCTGCACCTGTTGGATGGCAGCCGCGACGTTGTCGGGGCCGAGGCCGCCCGCCAGGATGACGGGGATGCGTGACTGCTGCACGATCGCACGGCTGATGCTCCAATCATGGGTGAAGCCGGCCGCACCGATCCCGCCGATCTGGTCGGAGTAGGAATCGAGGATGAAGTAGTCGGAGACGGCTTCGTAATCGCGGGCGATTTGCAGGGCACTGGCGTCCATCACCGGGATGGCTTGCATGATTGGCAGACCCGGAATTTGGTCGCGCAGCTCTTGCACTCGGGCGGGGGTCATTAATTTCAGGTCACCACACAGATGCAGGATATCCGGTTGTACGGTCCTGACCATGGCGAGGATAACCTCTAGGTCGGAGTCGACCGTCAGCGCCACCCGGGTTGCACGCTGACCGATGGCAGCAAAAATTTCAGCGGCAGCGATGTTGCTCAGTTCGCCGGGCAGCCCGTGATTGGACGGGGTGATGCCAATGTGGTCCACGCCCAGCTCTGCCAGGGCAATCCCTTCTTCAGGGCTTTGAACAGTGTAAATTTGAACGATCATGGGTTTCCTCCGAATTTTGTTGTCACTAAACCTTATCATTCTACCGTCTCAACGCTGGTTAATCAACCGGTTTCGTTCTATAATAGCATGAGTACAGTAACAATCACATGGAGGAAGAATGAAAATTGCTTTGGAATCGACCGTTATCACCCATGGGTTGCCTTACCCGCAAAATGTGGAGACAGCCCTTTCGATGGAGCGGATTGTGCGTGAGAATGGGGGCGAGCCAGCTACGATTGGGGTTTTAAAAGGAAAAATTAAGGTTGGGATGACTGCTGAGGAGATCAAACAGATGGCACAGGAGCAGGGGGTTTTTAAAGCCGGGGTGCGCGAGCTGCCGATCATGCTGGCACAAAAACGCAGCGCCTCTACTACGGTCAGTGCCACAGCTCGCCTGGCATATGTGAACAAGATCAACGTGTTTGCCACCGGTGGGATCGGTGGGGTGCATCCCGGTCCCTGGGATGTGTCCATGGATTTGTTCGAGCTCTCGCGCACACCGATTGTGGTGGTCAGCGCCGGTCCCAAAGCGATTCTCGATTTGCCCGGTACGGCAGAGATTCTGGAGACGATCGGGGTTACGGTGGTGGCATATCAGTCAGATGAGATGCCGGCTTTTTACTCACGCTCGAGCGGGATCCCGATGCCGCGGGTGGACTCGCCGGCGGAGATCGCGCAGGTCTGGCAGCAAGCCCGCAAATTGGGGCTGAGCAATGCCACCCTGGTCTTCAACCCCATCCCGCAGCAGGATGAGCTCACCCAGACAGAGGTAGAGGGCTGGAAAGCGCTCTCCAACGCCGATCTGGCTGCTGCGGGAGTGAGCGGTAAGGCCGTCACGCCCTTCCTGCTGGATCGTATGGCCTATCATTCGCAGGGGCGCACGGTAGCATCCAATCGCAGCCTGCTGGAGAACAACGTCTTGCTGGCAACCCGGATCGGTCTAGAAATGGAACGCCTGACCAACGCCAGCCGCATCAAAAGTATCTGAACGTTAAAGAAAAATGGAAAAAATGGAAACTGAGAATCCAAAAACAGGAAAATATGTGGTGATTGGCGATTTATGCATGGATGTATTTATGCAGGTGGATGCGTATCCTGCTGCCGGGGGTGATGGGATCGGGCGGATGATGCATCAGTCCACCGGGGGCTCGGCTGCCAATACCGCCATCGGGTTGGCGAAACTGGGCGGAAAGCCGGCCCTGTTGACCCATAGCGGGGTGGATATCTGGGCGGAGCAGATGCTGCCGATTTTGCAAAACGCTGGCGTTGCGACCGAGCGAATCATTCAGGAGGTGGGCGAAGCCAGCGGGCTGACTTTTGCGGTGGTTTCCGGGAATGCAGAACGCACCTTGTTTACCTATCGCGGCGCCAATCGCAATCTTCAGCCGGATGAAATTGATATACTCCTCTTCCAGGGTACCGATTTCCTGCATATCAGCTCTTATGCCTGCCTGGATAGCCCACAAACGGACGCGGTGTTAAAGGCAGTGCACCTGGCGGTAGCGCATGCCACCCAGGTATCGCTGGATGTAGGGGTGGAACCTGCCAGCCAAGCACGCGATATGATTTTGCAATTAATGCCGCTGTTGGCTCTGATTATTTTGGGCAAAGAAGAGGCGCTGGAACTGACCCAGGCGTCGAGTCTAACGGAAGCAATCAATGAATTGTTATTAACTGGAGTGAAATTGATCGCCCTGAAGCTGGGGAAGGACGGTTGCCGCTTGATTTCCAGCATCGAGGATGTGGATATCCCTGGCTTTGCGATTGAAGCAGTCGATACGACCGGGTCAGGGGATGCTTTCTGTGCCGGCATGATCCATGGGCTTACCCAGGATTGGCCGCTGGAAGAATGTGGCTTATTTGCCAATGCATTGGGAGCCATTGTTGCCAGTCAATGGGGCGCTGGTGAAAACATGCCCTATTTAAAGGAAGGATATGAGTTCCTCAGCCTGAAATTGAAGGATATGCCGAATAAAGTGCTCTCAAAGCTGGTTAAGAAATTAGGAAATGGGTTGGGTTGAATGGAGGAAACATGAATCCAATGATTGCCCAAATTAAAAGTTTACCTGATATGGTCCGGCAAATTGTGCCGGACTATTTGGACAAAATTCAAAATACACTCAGCCAGAGGTTCTGCCAGTCATTTGACCATCTTTACCTGATGGGCTGCGGCGATTCTCATCACGCTGCACTGGCATCTCAACTGGCTTTCCGCCTTTTGAGTGGGGTGGTCACTCAGGCTCTGACCGCCATGCAGTTTTCACGCTACACGGCTGAACTGCTCCTTGACCCGGCGCGCTGCCTGGTCATCGGTATCTCCGTTTCAGGGGAGGTAGCCCGCACTGTGGAAGGTTTATTGTTGGCGCGCAAGATGGATACCAAGACTCTGGCGGTTACAGCCAACCCGCACAGCCGCATTGGGAGGGCTGCTGATTGGGTGATCGATTCTACCCAGCCGCCTTTCAGTGATCCGGAAGGGATGGTGATCCCCGGGATACGCTCGTATGTGAGTAACCAAATTGCCCTGAATTTGCTGGCAATTTACCTGGCAGAATTCAGGGCGCGTATTCCCAGAAAAGTGGTACAAACCTTGATTCAACAGTTGGTCGATTTAGGAGACGCGATTGAAAAAACGATTGAACTAAATGAGGAAAAAACCAAGGAATTGGCGCGTTTCTGGTCTCCACAGGAGGAATATATTTTTCTAGGCAGCGGGCCGGCCTATGGCGGAGCGCTCTTTTCAGCAGCCAAAATTCTGGAAGCCAGCGGGGACGTAGCAACCGGGCAGGACCTGGAAGAATGGGCGCATCTACAATATTTTGCCAAAAAAGTTACTACACCTACCTTTATCATCAGCGCCGGTGATCGTGACCTTTCCAGGGCGGTGGAAATCGCGACGGCTGCCCAGGCGATCGGGCGTCATGTGGCGGTGATCGTGCCAGAAAGCAAGCTATCTGCTTTTCCAAAAGGTGTGATTCAGCTTCCACTGGCCGATGGTATCCCGGAGGTGTTTCAGGCAGCCATCAGCATGTTGCCGGGCAGTATGCTGGCAGCTTACCGGGCTGAACAAATTGGCGAACCATATTTCAGAAACTTTGGGGGCGGGAGGGAAAAAGAAGGCGGCGGGGGGATCAGTCGCATCCGCACCAGCGAGACCAAAGGTCTGGAATGCCTGAGGAAGGTTTAAAATGACCAGTCAGATTGGATTACCCAGAATCATTGCTGCGCTGCACTTACCCCCGTTTCCGGCATCCGGACATCCGGAGCGGAAACCATTAGTAGAAATTCGTGATTTTTCTGTACGCAATATTGAAAAAGCATTCAAAGCTGGCATCACAGCCTTCCTGCTGCAGGATCTGGGGGATCAGCCGGTGGCACGACCCATCCCGCCGCATATCATCGCCGGCATGGCAGTGATCGGCAGCCAGTTACGGGCAGAATTTCCACAGATCCAACTTGGCATCAGCCTGATGGGGCATGGCGCACGCGAACCCTTGGCGATTGCCCAGGCGATCGGAGCCAGCTTCGTGCGTCTCAAAGTATACGTAGGCGCGATGGTCAAAGCAGAAGGCCTGCTGGAAGGCTGTGCTGCCGAGGCGATCCAGTACCGGCAGCAGATCGGCGCTCCGGAGATCGCCATCTGGGCAGATGTCTACGACCGCACCGGTGAACCACTGGGGAGGTTGCCGCTGGTGGAAGAGGTAAGGCAGGCGGTTGTCTTTGGGCGGGCAGATGCAGTTGTCCTGACTGGCAAGAACTTCGCCGAAACGCAAGCGATGGTGGCTGAAATCCGCGCCAGTGATGTGCCGACGCCGATCCTGATTGGTGGGGGAGTGAATGCCGGCAATATCCAGGATTCGCTGCGCATAGCCGATGGTGTAATCATGAGCAGTGCCTTCAAACCCAAATCCGGCTTCACAAGGGAAACGATGATGATGGATTGGGATGAAGGGAAGATCCGGGAGGTTATGGGGAAGGTGAGTTTATAAAAGATCCAGGATGCAAAGGCGCAAAGAAAAGAAAAAAGACGCAAAGGAAATGCTATAATACAAGGGTAACATAACAACATTTTTACTTTCAAACTATAAATAAAAAGAGACGAAAAATGATCAGGTCGGTGTCTCCCCATCTCAATACAATCGCTGAAATCAAGAAGAAAACAACTCCGGTATTTAAAAAGTATCCTGTCAATCTGGCTATTCTTTTTGGTTCATTCGCGAGAGGAGAAGCGCAGCCGAAAAGTGATCTGGATTTATTTATTGATACAGACGGCAGATTAAAAGGCCTTGATTTTGTTGGCTTACTGGATACGCTCGTCAATACGTTAAAGATAGAAGTTGATTTAATTGACAAATCTCATCTTGAACCGCACTCCTTCATTTTTAAAGAGATTGAGAAAAATGGTGTCGTAATCTATGAAAAATCATAGGTCTATTACAAAAATCATCAACTACATCGATACGATTTTAGTCTATACAAAAGATGTAAATTATGAAGGATTTGTCGACAATACCATGCTGGTAGATGCCTGTGTGTTTAACCTGAGTCAAATAGGCGAACTGGTAAGTAAACTAGATGAGGAATATGTTAATAACTACTCTGAAATACCCTGGTTTAAAATGAGAGGTTTACGAAATCGTATCGTTCACGATTACGAAGGGGTAAACCTCAAGCTAATCTGGGAAATAATTGATCATGATCTTAAAATCTTAAAGAGCCAATTATCTGACCTGGTTTAATGTTTTACACCAAATTATCCAAACACGGAATCAACCGGGTTGCCATTAACCTCGCTGAGACAAAAACCAATCATAATTTAAACCCCTTTGCGGCTTAGCGTCCTAAATCTTTTGTTAACTCAAAACCCCATCGTGTTTTGGACGATGGGGCTTTGATAAACCAAATCTAAATTTAAGGAGGAGATGAATGCTAATCGTTGTTACTGCCGAGGGTGACTTCCAGTTGGATGGACTTGCCATCGCGCAGGATGCTTAAGGTTGCTACATCACCCGGCTGATATTTCGTTAATTCCATTCGCAATGCCTGAATGCCATCCACGCGGGTATTGTCAATGGCGGTGATCACATCGCCAGCAATCTTGATTTCCTGGCCATTCAGGTCGAAGGTTTTATCGCTGCCGCGAATTCCAACTTGATCTGCCGGGCTATCTTTTTGAACTTCCACCACTAGCACACCTTGCTGATCGGGATCCAATCCCATCTCTTTAGCGACTTCCGGTACTAGACTTCCCCCGGTGATTCCCAGGAAAGCCTGCCCGCTGGCAAAGGCACTGGAAGGGGTTTGTGCACTGGTTGCACCTGGGCGAGCACCGAGGGTTACATCCACCGTTTGACTTTTACCATTCCGCAGAATGGTCAAAGTGACTTTCTGGTCTGGGGCGGTGGCGCGGGCTAAATAGGATACAAGAGCTTCAAAGTTGGGCGTGGCTTCAGCGTTGATGGCGGTAATCACATCACCACCGATCAGGATCTGCTGTCCCATATATTCATATTGCTTGTCGCTGCCGTGTAATCCAGCTTTGTCTGCCGGGCTTTTTGGGGTGACTGAGGCAACCAGGACACCGCGCTGTTCGCGGTCCAGGTCCATTGCTTCGGCAATATCAGCTTGCAATGTGCTGCCCGACAATCCCAGCCACGAATGAGCGTAGGAGCCAGATTTGATCAGTTCTGGCACAACTCGCAGAACAATCGAGGAAGGGACGACGAAGCCGATGCCAGCATTTGAACCACTGGCTGATTGGATAGCCGTGGTAACACCGATCACCTGACCCTGATCGTTCAGGAGAACACCACCGGAGTTACCGGGGTTAATGGCTGCATCGGTCTGAATAATATCCGGGATGGTGTAATTGCCTGCGTTGGTACCATTTTCAACCGATAATGAGCGACCGATGGCGCTAACGATGCCGATCGTCATCGTGCCGGAAAGACCATAGGGGTTACCAATTGCAATTGCCAGATCGCCGGCTTTAACGTTGGTGGAATCTACCACGCTCAACGGTTTAAGATCACTGGCGGGTACATCAATTTTGATGACCGCTAAATCAGAATCCGGATCGGTCCCAACCAGTTCAGCCGGATACTCACGCCCATCATAGAACTGAACCACGATTGAGGTGGCGTCTTTTACCACATGATTATTGGTGACGATGTGCCCTTCCTGGTCCCAGACAAAACCAGAACCAAGTGCTGATTGCTGTGGAAGTTCACCCTGGTTGTCACCGTTACCAGAATTTGGAAAACCAAAAGGCATACCGGAAACTTCACTTAATGTGGAAACAACCTGAATGTTAACGACGGAAGGGTTGACCAATTCATAAATACCGTTGAGTGTTCCATCTTCAGCGGCCTGGTCAATCGGTTCGGGCACTGAATTCGCGAGAGGTGCTCCCGCTTGAGAGGCAGCCGGCTCAGCTGATTTTGCACTCGGTGCGGCATTGTTATTTTGAAAAACATCCAGGTTACCTAACTGTGCTAGTGGAGCACAGGCTGATAACGCCAGAGTGGCGATCAGAAGAATCGCCGGAATAATGAATTTCTTACTTGCTAATTTATGTTCGACTTTCATCGAATTCTCCTTTTTCATCCTTTATGATTGGGTTCATAATACTGCGCGGCGAAGCTTTTGTCCTTATGGCAAGATCAAGGGAAGCTTAAGGAAAGATTAAGAGAAGACGAAAGGGGTTGATAGGTGACAGTAAACAGTTTACAGGAAAAAAGGCAAAAGGCGAAAGGCTAAAGGCGAAAGGTAGAAAGCGAACCCCCGCTGTGCGAGGGCATCCCCCGCTGTGCGAGGGCATCCCCCTGTCAATAGCCGGAGGGAGTTTACCACCAAAAGTCGGGTCATGTTTACCACCAAGATCGGATGGATATTTACCAAAATAAACAACTCAAGGTCAAGATTTAGCCTTCAATAAAGCCTCCTTTCT
>DAOUFM010000168.1:0-1521 GCA_034429975.1 Anaerolineaceae bacterium
AAAAGGGCAGTGCGAAACAACTGAGTTTCAGCGGTATTTGGATATTCCGGAAAATGAGTGATTAAAAATGATTGTGAAGCTGGTAAGGCAGAAACACCGAGCGTCACCAATGATCCCCAGGTTTTATGCTCCAGTGAGATCTCCCATTTCTCAACCATCACAGAAAGATGAATTTCAGGATGTGCAAACGGAGGTTGAGAAAGCAGCCGGCATATTGCCAATAATCGATTTGAAGTTGTGTTGAGGATGCAGCTTGTCAAGGGTTAGTTTCTCCGATCCTGGGGAGGAACATAACTCTGGATGGTGACTTCCTTACGATTGTGGCCTAACTGAATGGAGGTATCCAATAACGCCTGGTCATCATCCGCGCCAGCTTCAATCCTGTTTTTATAGTTTTGCGTTGCGAATGTTTTCCGGAAGCCGTGTGTGCCCAGGCAAGGAATTCCGAGGGCTTTACACGCTTTACGCACCTGTTCGCGCACTCGATCCGGGAGAGAGCCGCGGTCATGGAAGATGTGACCGGTTGGATTTTTCTCGCCGATGGCTTTGATCTCGGAAAGGAAGGGTGTTTCTTCTGGTGAAATGCGTACCTCGCGAGGTCTGCCACCTTTAGTATGATTCACATTCCCTTCCAGAGTGATAAAGCATGTTGCCACATCAATATCTTGTGCTCTAAGATAGACTGCTTCTCGAATCCGCAGCCCAGTTTTTTGCATCACATGCAGTACCCGCGCTGAAATTGGATCGATATTGATGATCCACTCGATAATTCGTTCCGCTTGCTCCGGAAAATAAGCCACCGGTCGAGGTTCGGAGTGGAAGCCGCCTAATCCCCCATCGGTTTTATAAGGAAGTAACGGGGGTGCATCTTTGCCAAATACTCCGGTAATCCTACAAGCGCGATCCAGCTTACGTAACGATGCCATAACGCGTCCAATCCGGCCACCGCTGCGTTCACGCCGAATTAATTCTTCGACGAATGTCTGAGCCATCTCTGGCTCGACATCTTCAACTTCACTCACTTCAGGCCACTGCCTGCGGATGAATCGCGCAAATTCATGCACATCCGCCACCATGCTTTGCATGGTTCCAATACTGCGGATCACATCCTGATTGCGTCCATGTTGTTTATCTTCATGCCGGCTGCCACCAGGGCGGAAGATTGCCTGGAGCGCTTTCATCATTTGATAAGATAATCCACCTTGCTGTGACATAATTCTGCACCTGCCTGTTTACGCTTAAATCGGGTTCGAACGGCTTTTTTACCGTTTCTGGTTGTTTCCCTTTGTTTCCTTAAGGGAACCCCTTTCTAAAAATGGGGCGTTTTGTTGTACTTGCCTCGTTCAGACAGCCGCTTCGGCTGCACACCCAGGGATGGGCGCCCTATCCATCGGACAGGGTGACCGTTTGGTGTGAGGCCCACGGACCAGCAGGAGTACGGTCAAATCTCGCTGCCGTGCGCTCAATAGATCGGCTGGACTCTGTTGAGCGGCTCCCGCTGCATACTTCGCTTTGGGAAGG
>DAOUFM010000169.1:0-11044 GCA_034429975.1 Anaerolineaceae bacterium
TTTCATATTCCACATCGCAATCCTTGAAAAGTAAAGCCACATGTCCAACTTTCCGGCCTGGTTTAACAGAGCGTACAAACGATGGAGCCGATCCCAGGCGGGAGAGGAAGATTTCATAGCCTTTTGCAATCTGTTAGGCTATCCACCTTCCAAGGTATTGGGCTGGTTGCACGGCGAGTATATTCCTGAAGGTCCAGAAATTCTGAGTATTGCGGGGACACTCGGAACTGAGGCTTATTCAACCCTTGGTCTTCCTGCAGTGGATCCTGAATTAATGAAGATTTATCATGCTTTCTCTCATTTGCATGGTGAGTTTCGAAGTCGTCTGGCTCAGGCACTTTGGGAAGCAGAAAAAGAAATGAAAGAGAAGGGTATTTCAGCTAGTTCGCCGGAAGCAGGGGGAATACTTAGTGCTACATTTACGAAATGGGGCATTTCGCCAAACCCAAAGCAATAATACCGAATTTCATTGCTTATTTGATTAGCAACTATCAATAATGAGTATATAATTTCTTTATACTCATTCTTTTGATTTAAAAGAAGGTACTATGGACGATTTTCCACAAGTACTAACGATTGAAGAAGCATCAAAATACCTTCGCATCCCTCTCTCCACACTTTATAAACTTGCGCAGGATGGAAAAATACCATGCCAAAAAGTTGGAAGGCATTGGCGATTTAGAAAAGAAACGATAGATCATTGGTTGGATGATCAATTCAAGAATGATTTGATAAAAGAGCAAAAATCCTAAGATTGTTCAGCTTAGTTATTGCCCATACTAAATGAGGAAATCAGTGGACCCCAATACACTAGAAAACCTTCTAAACGAGGATGAAAGTAATTGCATAGACTTCAAGCAAACCCAGTACCGATTTGCAGGAGCCTCTGACGAAGATAAGAGCGAGATATTAAAAGATATCCTTGCATTTGCGAACGCTTGGAGACGCACTGACGCATATATCCTCATTGGAGTAAAAGAGGTTAAAGGTGGGTGTAGCCAGGTTATTGGCATTACAGATCATTTTGATGACGCAGCTCTACAGCAATTTGTAAACAGTAAGGTTCAAAAACCCATTCAATTTTCTTATATAGCTTTTGAGTTTGAAGAGAAGCAAGTAGGCATTATTAAGATTCCAGTTCAAGAAAGACCATTTTATTTAAAACAAAAGTATGGCAAATTAAAGCCCAATGTTGTGTATTTACGGCGGGGAAGCTCAACTGATGAAGCCGAACCAGACGAAATTGCAAAAATGGGAATTGCGATGGTGAGCAGTGCACAATTGCAAATTCCGAAAGTTGATTGTGAATTTGCTAACCCTATTACCCGTACACTTTATGGCAAAGAGATTGAAGTAACTTCTACTGTTCTGGTTCTAGATGAACCAATTCAAAATTTCTCTCCCCGGAAAAACAATTTTGATTTAGCCAGTTTTGGAAGCTCACCCAATTGTAATTTTTATCGAGAGCTTTTTCAATTTTATGAATATCAAAGTGTACTAAAGAAAGTGAGTATACGACTAATAAACATTGGAAATGTTACCGCTTTCAACGCCCGGGTTGAAATAAGTATAGTTGAGGATGAATTATTGTTTGTGCATGAGAGTGAATACCCTGACCGCCCCCAAAAATATCACAATTATTTGGCTTCGATAAATGATAGAGTGTCTTTACCTGCAATTGCTCAAATTGGGTCTCGTTTATCAATCGATAAAAATGGCGCAGGTTGGTTGATTACAATTAACTTTGGTAACATCCAACCTAAAGCAGAGGATTGGCTTGAAGAACCAATCTTTATCGGTTCCAGAAAACCTCAAGATGTCCGGTTTGATGCAATCATATATGCCGATAACGCCCCAAATCCATTACATGTTCCACTTTGTATTCACTTTAGTACAAATGATGTTGTTCGTACTTTACAAGAATTAGAAGCAGACCATGAAAAGACTCTAGAACAAGAGTATCAGGAATTTTATCCTGATGAGGAATGATTCGTTTCAGTAATCTCATTTATCAAGGACTTTTATGCCCACTTTACATTGGCTCAATGATGACGAAGCCCGCCGCTCCACCCAAGGGGTGCCCTACCGCCTGCTTGAAGAAAACCCTGAACTATCCTATGGCGACACTCAAACCCAAAATTTGCTGATTCAGGGCGACAATCTGGCCGCCCTTAAATCCCTGCTGCCTTACTATGCCGGTCTGGTGAAGTGTATTTATATCGACCCGCCATACAACACCGGCAGCGCTTTTGAACATTATGACGACAACTTGGAACATTCCACATGGTTGACAATGATGTATCCGCGGTTAGATTTATTACGCGATTTACTTAGAGATGATGGATCAATTTGGATCTCGGTAGATGATACTGAAGCTCATTACCTTAAAATTATATGTGATGAAATATTTGGCCGCAGCAATTTCATCATCGATATTTCATGGCGAAAGCGAGATGGTGCTCCAAATGATCGAAAAATTGGTGGGATTCATGAACATATCCTAGTATGGGCAAAATCTAAAGAGAATAGTTCAAAACAAACCCTTGCAGAAGAAGAATTCAATCTCATGCCCAGAACGGATAAAGCTGACTCGATGTATCAGGTATTTCCTGAGCCTTCTGGTCTAGATCCTCGTGGTCCTTATCGAAAAATTGACACAACTGCTAACGGCAAAGGGGGAAGGTTTGTTGAAAGCCTTTATTATCCGATAACTAATCCATATACAAATGAACAAGTTTTTCCTCGACAAGGAACGTGCTGGCGCCACAATCGAGATGAAATGCAGCGATTACAAAATGATGGTCGTCTTTATTGGGGAGTCAAAGGAACTGCCAGAACCCCAATGCGAAAGTTATTCATGTTTGAAGCAAAAAAAGGTATGACTACTCCGTCAATCTGGGATGATGTGGGTTTAAACCAACATGCAAGTGCTGAGATAGAGAAACTGTTTGGCGCGAAAGCCTCCTTTGAAACTCCAAAGCCTGAAGGATTAATTCAAAGAGTTATTCATATTGCCTCCAACGCAGGCGACATCGTCCTCGACTCTTTCATAGGCTCCGGCACCACAGCAGCCGTAGCGCATAAGATGGGCAGGCGCTATATCGGCATTGAGATGGGCGAACATGCGGTTACCCACTGCGTACCGCGCCTCAAAAAGGTGGTAGATGGCGAGCAGGGCGGCATCTCCAAGGCAGTCAACTGGCAGGGCGGCGGCGGCTTCCGTTTTTACCGCCTGGGAGAGCCTGTCTTTGACGAGAACAACCACATCAATCCCCAAGTCACCTACCCGGCTTTGGCCGCTCATTGCTGGTTCAGTGAAACCAAAACCCCGTTATCGCCCACCGTCGCAGAAAAGACACCGCTCTTAGGCGTGCACAACGGCATGGCCTACTACTTGCTTTTTAATGGCATCCTGGGTGACAAGAACCCAGAGGGCGGCAACGTCCTCACTCAAAAATTACTGCGCATCCTGCCGCCCTTTGACGGTCCAAAAGTCATTTACGGTGAGGTCAGCCTGCTGGATGAAACCCGCCTGCGCGCGGAAGGCATCACTTTTAAGAAAATCCCCTACGAACTTTCGGTGAGGTGAGCATGTTCGAACCCAAAAATTACCAACGCGAAACTCTCGAATGGCTGCGCCGCTACCTGGAAGAAGCCCGTTTTTCCGGCCCACAAGCTGCCTTTGATACCATGCGCCAACAGAATCCGCAGACGGAACGCACGCCTTACCGTGTATTAGCCGGGCTGGAGGATGTGCCTTATGTCTGTTTACGCTTGCCCACCGGCGGCGGCAAGACCTATCTGGCTGCGCGCAGCATCGCTGTGGCTGCCCAGGCTTACCTGGAACAAGACCACCCGCTGGTGTTATGGATGGTTCCAACAAATACGATCCGCGCCCAGACACTTGCCACGCTCAAGAAACCGGGTCACCCCAACCGTCTTGCGCTTGAAGTGGTCTTTGGGAGCCAGTTACTGGTAATCGACATTGCCGACTTCACCCAACTTCGCCCGCAAGATATGCAGGATAAAGTTGTTATCGTGGTCGGTACACTGCAAACCTTGAGGGTCAACAGCACGGAAGGACGCAAAGTTTACGCCCACCACGAAGATCTGGAAGCGCACTTTGTCAGCGTGCCGCCCAACATCCCCGGACTGGAACGTTTTGAAAACGGTGCGATTAAATTCAGTTTTCGTAACTTGCTCACGCTCCACCGTCCGCTGGTCATCATCGACGAAGCCCATAATAATACTTCTGAACTGAGCGTGGAAGTATTACAGCGCGTCCAACCGGCCTGTATCATCGAATTTACGGCCACCCCCGCCAACAACAGCAACATCCTGCATGCCGTTTCTGCGCTCGAACTCAAAGCCGAAGAGATGATCAAGCTGCCCATCGTCCTGACCCAACACGAAACCTGGCAGGAAGCGGTGCGAGACAGCATCCTGACACGCCAAAAGCTGCACGATCTCGCCAAACTTGACCGTGATTATATTCATCCCATCGTCCTGATCCAGGCTGAAGAGCATGGTCACGAGGTTACATTCGATATCATCCGGCAATTCTTGATCGACCAGGAGAAGATCGAGCCGGAGCGCATTGCTGTCGCCACCGGCGCACAGCGCGAATTGGACGGGGTTAACCTGCTCGACCCCAGGAATCCGATCGAATTTGTCATCACCATCGAGGCGCTCAAAGAAGGCTGGGACTGCCCGTTTGCTTACGTGTTCTGTTCGGTGGCCACGGTACATTCCAAGAAAGATGTCGAACAATTATTAGGTCGGGTGTTGCGCATGCCTTACGCCCGCAAACGTCAGCAGGACGAACTAAACCGTGCTTATGCCCACGTATCAGCCAGCAGTTGGCCGCAAGCCGTCAGCCAATTGGAAGACCGCCTGGTTAGCATGGGCTTTGAGGAACAAGAAGCGGAAGAAGCCATCTGTCCGCAAACCAATCTCTTCCCTGGGGTTGGTGATCAAGTGATTCCTGACAATCGTCCGCCAGCAATAAGCCTGGTATTGAGTACAACTCCAGATTTGATTTATCTGAACGCTGAAGAATTGGCTCGGGTTGCCGTACGGCAGATCAGCGAAGGTCGGGTGGCATTCGAGGTCAAAGGTGAGGTGGATCAAGCCTTTGAATTAAAACTGGTTGAAGCTGTAGCCCCAGTTGACCGGGATGCCATGCAAAAAACACTTTCTGTCTACCGGCGCCAACAACCGCATACTCCTGCTCAACGGGGGGAGCGTTTTGCAGTACCGCAGCTTTGCTTGTGGGCTGACGGCGCGCTTGAGGTGGCAGAAAAAGATTGGTTCCTCGACCCAGGCGGATGGAACCTGCTCGATTACCCAGCAGAGATGAATTCCGGAGAATTTAATATCCAGGAACGTGCAGAAAGTTTTTTGATCGATATTTTTGGTCGACAATTAACCACTAAATATCTGGGCACACAGATGCCGCTTGATCTTGAAGATGTGGATAGTGGATGGAATGATCTGCAACTTTCGCGATGGTTGGATGGCAAGTTATACCAACCCGATATCCGTCAGGAAGTGCTGCTTGAGTGGCTGCGTCGCTGTCTGAAATATTTGATCGGCCAGCGTAGTTTCACCCTCACTGGGTTAGCCCGGGGACGTTTCTTACTCGAAAAAGCATTACGAGAGAAAATCAAAGCTTGCCGGCAAGCTGCCTATGAACTAGGATACCAACACACTTTGTTTAATGCCGACGCACGAGTGGAGACCAGTCCCAAATATGCCTTCACATTCGATCCTAATAACTACCCAGCCCACTGGCCTTACACTGGGCGATATCAATTTGCCAAACATTATTACTCGATTGTGGGTGAATTAGAGTCCAGCGGTGAAGAATTCGAGTGTGCCCAAGCCATCGACCGTTGCCACCGCGTGAAGTATTGGGTACGCAATTTAGCCCAACAACCTCAATTTTCCTTCCGTTTACCATTGGCTAATGGCTATTTCTATCCAGATTTTGTGTGTGAGCTTATAGATGGGCGCATTCTTGTTGTGGAATACAAGGGCGCGCATTTGGAAGAATACGAAAGAGAAAAACGCAATGTTGGTGAATTGTGGGCTGAAAAAAGCCAGGACAAAACCTTGTTCCTCTGGGCTGTGAAGGAAGACAACCAAAACCGAGATGTATACCAGCAGTTGGATGCAATTTTATAAAGTGTATCGAATGACCCGAAGTAAAAAACATTCCTCTCAAAAACCAATGCCTCTACGTCCACGTCAACATGAAATTGATACAGAAGCTATCGATTTCATTAGAGGGAAACTACCTTCTCGTTGGACTAGAGAGGAAGTAAAAAATGATTATGGGAATGATCTATTTGTGGAAATTTTCGAGAATGGTGCGGCCACTGCACTTGAGTTTAGAATTCAATCAAAAGGACATGAAACTTTTGAAATTCGACACAAGGATCAAGTAATCCAACAGCTTGAAGTATCTCAGCTAAACTATTATGACCAATTGACATTGCCAGTTCTCTTAATAGCATATTCGTGTAAAGAAAAGCAGGCTAAATACCTATGGATAAAACAATATATCCTCGATGTATTAGATAAAGTAAAACCTAAATGGCGTGAACTGAACCGTAATTCAAAAATTAGCATACATATTCCTTTGAAAAATGTTTTTGACGAGACTTCATCCGTTAATATTTTAAAACATGTAGAATCTGAAATATCCAAAATCAGGCTCTCTAGCAGAAATGATCTTTTGGGTAAAGACAGATCAAGGCTTTTACGCAAGGAATTTTCCTCTTCTCCAAGAGTCATACGGCCTCGTATTGAATCATATTTATCCAGACCAAGATTGACAAGAATCATTGAATCCGTATTGGACCAAAAAAGTGTTTTTATTCGGTCAGATGCTGGGTATGGAAAAACGTGGCTTCTTTACGATTACATTAGCTCGATCAAACCTCCGTTATGTATTTGGTATAGTTTCACAAAAGATCAATTAGATTGTTTACATTTTATTGGGGAATTAGCTACAGAATTTGAGCGATTGACCGGAAACATTGGAAGTGAAACCTTGCATTCGATTCAAGAAAGGAGTGAAGGGATAAGACCTGATGAAGCTATCGCAGTTTTGATCAATGAAATAATTTCTTCACCAATCACTTCAATATTATTGATCCTCGAAGATTTGCACAATTCCGATAATGCTGATGTCCAATTATCTGTTAATACTTTGCTAATTTCACATCCAAAAAATCTAAAAATTATACTTACTTCTCGTCTTCCCCTGCAATATAACCAAGCTAGACTATCTGCCCAAGGGAATTTACAAACAATAGAACAATCTGAGATAGGCTTCACTCAAGATGAAATCATTGAATACAAAAAGTCATTTCTAAATCTTGATTTATCTCAAAAACAAGTGCAATTACTTGTTGATCGTACGAAAGGATGGATAGCAGCCATTGGATTAGCAATGAGCGTTTTAGAAATAAATCATATTACAAAAGAAAAGTTGTTTGATAATCTTTCAGGATTCAAAGGCAATATTTATGATTTCTTTGCCGAAGAGGTCTATAGAGCGTTACCGATTCATACCAGGGACATTCTAAAAAAAATCAGCATTGCTCGGTCAATTATTGGTGAAGTTGTCAATTTATTTACTGGTCAAGTAGACGGCGAACAAATTTTGAGAGATTTATCCAAACACAATACTTTTTTAATCGAGAATTTAAATGGGGTCGGCCATTTTCAACTACATCCTTTGTTTGCTGAATTTCTTATAACCAGGTTTCGAAACGAGGAAGGTATAGACACCATCCAGAAAACTCATCAGATTTTGGCCGACTTCTATCTTTCGCAAAGAGATTGGATTTTAGCTGTAGAACATGCAATTGATGCAGAGGGCTGGCAAACAGCGATTTGTGGTTTGGAAAATTTAGGACCAATTAGCGTTAGTATAGGTTACGGTTTTGCATTTATAGAATTGAGTAACCGGATTCCTGAGAAACAACGTTATAGCTCAGCCATAATTTGCGAATCGGTCGGGTCATCTGCTTTACAAATTGGTGATTTACATCTTGCAGCGCAAAATCTCTCACAAGCAACAAACCTTTATATACTAAAAAATGATAATTCTGCATTAAACCGACTTAAGTACCTTACTGCTGAGGTCAAACTGGAACAAGGATGTATCTCTCCTGAAGAATTCTTAAATGTGGTAAATTCCGTAGTCTCTTGGAGTTATCAACATAACGAAATTCTATTCGGATCTCAAGTCGAACTTCGATTGATCCAAGTAGGTCAAACAATTGCATATAAATATAGTAATCTATTTCGTGATTTATCAGAACGAAGTGAGACTCTGGTTAATAAATTAGCGTCTTTAGGAAAAAACTATGACCTTATTAGGGCAAAAGTATTAGCTAGCCAAGCTCATTTGGCAATGCAAATCGTTACTATTGGCTTCGAATATGACGTCAGCGCAGTGAAATTGCGAGAAAAAATTGGTCATCCTATTGAATTAGAAGAGAGGATCGAAAAAGCAAAGCGCGCTATCCAAGGATTCCATACGATCTTTGCCTTATACGATGAAGCTGAAAAAAATGCAAAAGAAAAAAGTGATATCGAATGGGCACTAATTCATCTAAGCCATATGCAAGATTTCGCTCAATATCTCTGCCAAGTTTTTATCACAGGTATCGGTCTTTCACCAAAGAAGTCAACAGAATCTGAAGCGGTAAATGAAATAAACCAAGAAACTATGGTTACAATTCTATATGAAATAGATAAGTGTGTCCAAATTTTTAGTAAGTACCAACTGACTTATGCGTTAGCGAAATCTTTATGTGATGCTGCTGATATTTACGATGTGATTAATGATCGGATTAACTGTGATCGATTAGTGAAAGTATCTCAAGGAATTTCAAATGAAAAGGGCTTTACAGATCTATCATTGAGGGCGGATAATATTCTACAAAACAAAGGTACATTTTCACAATTATTACAGTCGACAAGCAATGTTCTGGACGATCATGAATTAGCAAATTTTGACGAAAATAAAAAATCACAATATATCAATACATTCTTACGTATCTTTCAGAATGATCCTGAAATTGAAAAAATTCGAGTGGCTGTCACATCTGATGTTGAAGATATGATTGCCTCAGCAAAGCAGAGGACTGAATGGTGCCGGCATGTTCAGATAATCCAAGACCTAAGGCATACACAAAAAATTGAAACGATGTATAAAGATATTCCCAATAAATGGATAATATGCAATGAGTTAGGATGTCAGTCACAAAGTACCGGTAAATCATTTACGGCATTGTGGTATTTATTTAAAGGCAGTTATTGTCTTGGATGCAAAAATAGAAGTCTATAAAAAAGGAAACCTATCGCATCATTTAACGCAAGAAATCCTGGATATAAACCCAGGATTTCTTGCGTTAAATTCCAAATCCCATCTGACCCTCCGGAACTACTTCCTTTCTCCTTGTCCGTCTGACCACCACTGTCTTCTGGCTCACCCAATCATCCCAGGTCATCACTTTCGGACCAGGAATGATCACTGCGCTCGGGGTCGTCAGGCTGCCCATCGGATTGTGGCTGACTTGTAGATCATCAGCAAACAAGGTTTGTAGGTCAGAGAGCTTCGCGCCCTCCAGCACATCACGAGCAAGCTGAGTAAGAAAGTCACCCTCCTCCTCTGGAACAATCGCACCTCCGACCTCATCCCCGTAAACGAGCTGAGCAGCCTTCATCTTCCTACCCATAAGGGCCAGGGCTGTCGCTTCCATCGCTGATGTGTAAACCGAGAAAATCGCCTTGACCGGTTGGGTCTGCCCCAACCGCCACACACGTCGGACACTTTGCCAAAGTGTGTAGAGCGAATATTCGATCTCAAAAAACACAACGGTTGAGAATTGCACCAAATCGAGACCCGTTTCCACAAGCCGAGGGTTACAGATCAGTGCATCGATGGTATTCACCCGTTTGGCAATCCATTCTTCCCGCTTGCGCGGGTCAACATTACCGCCCAGGATGGAAACTCTCAGTCCGTTGGCTTGCAGCGGCATCATCACCCGGTCTTGAATATCCCGGGTGCCTGTCTGACGAACATAGATCAGCACTTTGCGCCCTTGCTGCTTCTCGATCTTGCAGAAGTCAGCCAGCCAGTTTTCCTTTGGTAGCCATTTGTGGCCATTCGGGTTGATTGCCGGCAACTCCATCAGCGGCACTTTTCGGATTGATTTCCCGTCCTCGTCATCTACCTCATCCACGAGCACAACCTCATCCCGAAAAGCCGAGTTAGGTCGCGCTAGGCTCCATTGAAGCCAGGTGGATAAGTAACGACTGGATTGGATCGCCAGTTGTTTCAGGCTCCTATCCATGCTGTGGTATTGTTCCCCCTGGTCGTCGAGCATATCCAGGGCAACCACCTCTTCTTTGTAAGCCGGCATCGCCATGTTCAGGTCCTTCAAACTCAGGAAGATAGTCGTGTCTAACAACCGACTCACGATGGCCGGGCTGACACCCGGCTGTTCTTTGGCCTGATTACGGTAGCGCCTGTTGCCGGTATACACACCATCCTCATCCGCGTCTTCGTTACGTCTTCTCCTGCGCGTTGTTTCGAGTACACCATAGAGTCGAGCCCAGCGTTTCTCATCATGAAAGGCAAAGTCACGTCGGACACCATGGTTCAAGCGATGAAGTAACCAGAAGATAGAGGTGCTTTTGCCGCCAAAGAATGTCCCAGTGAGCGTCAGCGTCCATTTCACCGCTGTTACCAGCTGATGAAACGCGACACCTCGATCTGACGACTTGGATTTGAACTGATGGACCTCATCGGCTATCAGAAGCTTGAAAGCGCCCTTAGCATGTTTGGTAATGTACTCCGAAATGCTATGTCGCCTCGCCCCGTTGAACTCAAAAAGAGGTGTCCCACATGGACGCGTGCCCCAAATCGAGTCACCGTTGGTATCAAGTTTCATCCTCCCGTCTGCATCCAACTCCCAGCCAGGAATTCGATTGTGACAGAATTGGCGTTTTTCTGCCAATT
>DAOUFM010000170.1:0-3340 GCA_034429975.1 Anaerolineaceae bacterium
TTAGAGATTATTTTATTATTAAAAAAAGTAATTATTTTGACGCAATCTACTATATTAACGAATATCCTGATTGTCGCTATGAAGATGTTGATCCACTTTTTCATTTCATTCGACATGGTTGGAAAGAGGGACGGAATCCATCAAATAAATTCGATACCCAATATTATTTAAATCGGTATCCTGATGTAAAAAATTCTAAAAGGAATCCTTTAGTTCATTATATTAGGTTCGGTTTCAAAGAAGGACGAGCAATTAATAATTCTTTAGAAAGCAATTCAGAAAGTGTAAATGATTATTATTTTAATAATTTAACCAGAAGAATTCAGGGTTGGTTATTAAGACATGGATTAAGATTTTATAAAGCATTCCCTAAAATTTTTCAAAAATATATCCAAAATTTTATTTATACGCATTTTTACCAACAATATTTAAAAATTATTCATTTTCATTTAACACAAAAGAATACAAGTTTTCCTATCACCAATATTAACTGTGACTATTTGAAAGATTTTGATTTAGTCAATCCAACAAAAAAAATTCAAGGAAGCATCGCAATTCATTTACATATTTATTATGAAGATTTAATAGAGGATTTATTTAATTATTTATCAAATATGCCATATCCATTTGATTTATTTATATCGGTAACAAGCGCAGAAACTAAATTTATTTGTCAAAATAAATTTTCTAATTTATCTTTATGTAATCGGATTGATATTCAGATAGTTCCTAATAGGGGTAGAGATATTGCTCCGTTTATTTGTGTTTTTGGAAGTGAACTTAAAAATTATGAATATATCGCGCATTTTCATACTAAAAAATCACTTTACAACGAAAATGCCACATTAGGATGGCGAGATTATTTATTTAACACATTATTAGGCAGTAAAGAAAAAATAAAAAAAATTTTTACTTTTCTCAAAAAAGATACGCAATATGGAATTGTTTACCCTCAAAACTTTTATCTTTTACCTTATATGGCAAATACCTGGTTGGCAAACCAATGTCTAGCTTCCAAATGGCTTCCCAAATTGGGTATCCAAATATTTCCGAAAGGATATTTTAATTTTCCAGCAGGTTCAATGTTTTGGGCAAAAAGTAAAGCGTTATCTACATTATTCAATTCCAATATTACAATTAATGACTTCCCGAAAGAAAATGGCCAAAATGATGGGACATTGGCTCACACAATTGAACGCTTGTTTGTACTAATTTGTCAACAAAACGGTTTTCTTCCGGTAATCATTAAAGATTCTAATTTTAAAAGTTGGTCTCCTTGGAGATTCGATCAATATTTAACCCGAAATCGTAGTTTATTTCAAAATATAATTTATTCTAACAAAATTAAAGTTATTGGGTTTGACATCTTTGACACATTATTAACTAGACCTTTATTAGAACCCGGTTCGATAAAAAAAATTATTGCGTTACGAGTGGAAAAAAAGATTGGGCAATCTTATCAATCATTTAGAGAAACTGCAGAAACTCTGGCAAGAGAGACAAAGGGAATGGATGTAGATATAGATGAAATTTTTCTTAAATTCCAGGAGCTATCAGGTTTACCAAAACAAATTACAGATGAACTAAAAAATTTAGAGATACAAATAGAAGAAAAATTATTAATGCCTCGGAAGGAAGGAACCGAACTTTTTAATTTAGCAAAAGTAACCAAAAAACCAATTGTCATCATAACTGATATGTTTTTATCCAAAGCCATTATTGAAAAAATATTAATCAAGAATAATATTGCTGGCTGGGACTTACTTTTAGTGTCATCTGATATAGGATTAAGAAAAGATAATAAACAATTATTCGAATATATGTTAAATCATTATTCTATTACTCCAGATCAATTTTTAATGGTTGGTGATAATGAAAGATCAGATATCCAAATTCCAAGCGATATGGGATCTTCAATATTTCATATACTAAAATCCGTAGATTTAGCTAGCGGACTTCCCCGGTTCTCAAAAATAATAGATAAATTTAAGTACTCAACCGATATTAACGTGGAACTTACTTTAGGTTTAATTATTCAAAAGAATTTTTCTAATGTTTATTTCGATAATCCTTTTGATATAAATTCGTTGATAGAAGTTACTCCTTACAATTATGGTTATAGTCTTATAGGACCATTATTAATTAGTTTTTCTAGCTGGTTGGTCGATCAAACTAAAAGCAATGGGATTAAAAGATTATTTTTTCTTTCAAGAGAAGGAAAAATAATGAAAGAAATTTTTCAACAATGGATTAATGGTATAGAAGAAGAAATTAAACCATATTATATAGAAATATCAAGAAGATGTGCTGGAGTAGCATCTATCAAAAATTTTGATGACATATTAAAGATCGCCCAAATAACCTATTTTCCTAACACGTTAGAAAATTTTTTGATTACCCGATTCGGTTTAGAGTTTAACGAAAAAAGATGGAAGCGAATATTACAAAAACTTGATTGGCTTCCCACCAAAGAAATTTTTGTTTACGATAAGAAAATAGAACATTTAATCCCTTTTTTAAAATTAATTGAAGATGATATATATAATAGAAGCAATTATGAACTGACTGGTTTAAAAACTTATTTACAAAATTTTCCAATTTTTGAAGACGATAATCAAGCCCTTGTTGACGTTGGTTATGGAGGTTCTATACAAGGATACCTTAATCAAATTGTTGAAAAGAAATTTCATGGTTATTATTTAATGACAGATAATCGCTCACATGAAGTTTCAAACAATTTTAATGTTTTCATTAAAGGTTGTTTTTATGAAAATATTAATCAAAATGGAGAATTACCTGTTCTTTACAAAGATATTTTTGATTTAGAGAAACTGCTTGGTTCAATTGATCCCCAAGTTGAATATTATGAAACTAATAAACTAGGAGAAATCATCCCAAATTATCGCCTACTTACCCCCTCAGAAATTAACGCTAATTCAATTAGAGAAGAAATTATAAAAGGTGCCATTGACTTTTCTTCAGATGCGGTTAAGTTACGTGATAATATATTTCCATCTTTTAAACCTTCCACTTTGGTTGCTAAATCAATAATTGAAACTTTATTTCTTAATAAATCACAAAAAGAAATAAATTTTTTATCTAAAATTGTCCTTGATGATTATTATAGTGGTAGGGGGTTGGTCAATTGAAAATCTTTCTCCATTATGTATTTTTAATAAAAATAAAACTTAATTATTGATATTATTAAGTAATCTGGCCCCC
The DNA here is from genome assembly GCA_034429975.1 of Anaerolineaceae bacterium. GTDB lineage: Bacteria > Chloroflexota > Anaerolineae > Anaerolineales > Anaerolineaceae > UBA6170. The sequence goes on from DAOUFM010000170.1 coordinate 3,223, forward strand.
TTCTTGCACCATTAACCTTATCAAAACTGTGAGGTTGATATGGGTTTCCGATTTAAAGTCGCTTTCTTTTGGGTTAAATTACTTGCTGTCCTAATTGTTCTTTTCTTAATCAGTGGTT
>DAOUFM010000171.1:0-6305 GCA_034429975.1 Anaerolineaceae bacterium
GACGGCGACCTGGGTTTGACCTTACCCGCCAAAACACTGACTGATGTGATTAACAGCTTTACAGATCCCGAAGTCGTTTTTTCGGTAAATGGGAAACCGGAAGCATCATTGAAGTGCGGAACTTATAAAGGGATCGTCAAGGGGATTGATGCATCCGAGTTCCCAACCATCCCGGAGTACCCTATCACCAATGGGGTTTCAATGGATGCAAGTATCTTCAAAGAGATGATCCAAAAGGTTGCGTTTGCTGCTTCCATGGATGATACCCGACCTGTTCTGACTGGAGTTTTGATGAGCATGGATGGAAAGACCGTATCCATGGTCGGAACGGATGGATTCCGTCTCGCTATCTGTAAAGCGATCCTTCCAGACCAGTTCGCCAAGAAGCAGTTAATCATACCGGCTTCCGCATTGAAAGAGGTGATGCGTATCCTGAACGCGACTAAAGCAGCCAGGATCACTCTTGTTTTACCCACGAATGGTAGCCAGGTGGTGTTCCGTTGTGAAAACGTGCAGATTGTTTCACAATTGATCGATGGGAAATTTCCGGATTATCAGGCAATTCTACCAAAAGGTCACAAGACCAGAGCAGTCCTTGACGCGGGTGACCTGCTCAAGGCCTGCAAACAGGCCAGCATCATTGCTCGCGAAGGTAGCAATGTAGTGCGGTTTCACTTTCAACCCGGAGCTGATCAAACAGGGAAGGTCAAACTATTGGCCGAATCCGATGAGACCGGCGTCAGTGAGATAGAGCTTGATGCCACGGTTGAAGGACAGGAATTAGTGATCGCATTCAATGTGAAATTCTTGCAAGATGGGTTGGAAGCCATCACTACCAAAAAAGTGACCATTGAGGCGAATGCCCACAACACACCAGCGGTACTCCATTCAACAGGAGACGAAGAGAATTTATACGTTTTAATGCCCATGCATATTGATAGGACATAAGAATAAAATGGGGGAGCAAAACTCCCCCAATTCATATTGTAGTACGTTTCACGTGTCAAAATTTACTCAAAGAGCCGGGATTCTTTGAATACTATATATGACCATTAGCCAGCACAGCAGGAGAGTTTTTCAACATCCTTTGAGAAGGTTAATCCTGTTAACTTTAACCCTTCAACCTGTGTCAGATAGGGGAAGAGTGTCTCAGTAATATCAGATACTTTCAAGCCGAACTTGACCGCCAGGGTTGCCGATTGGATCACCTCTCCAGCTTCTGCTGCTAAAACAGTAACGCCCAGGATCTTGTCAGTTTTTTCTTCCGCCACCATCTTAATCAGACCACGAACATCTCTTGCTGCCAAAGCCCGGGGCACATACTCCAAAGGCAGAGTATTTGCTTTTACTTCATATCCTTGCTGTTTGGCTTGAAGTTCTGTAAGGCCAACAGTTGCTATTTGAGGATCAGTAAAAATGACTCCTGGCAAGGCTGATAAATTCAGAGGTTTCTGGTTTCCATTCATTGCATTAATTACAGCTACCGAACCACTTGCTGCCGCCACATAGACAAAATCCGGATTCGGGGTAACATCCCCAGAAGCGTAAATAATTGGATTGGAAGTTTGCTGATATTCGTTTACGATGATCGCTCCATTATGATCCAGTTTCACTCCAACCTGATCCAATCCCAGATCCATTGTATTGGGCTGGCGCCCTAAAGCAACCAGGATTTGGTCCGCTTCAAATGTCCGGGATTGCCCCATTAACTTAGCATGAACTTTGCGGATTTCTCCCTCTCGACTAACACCCTCTATCTGAACGCCTGTGAGGATGGTGATCCCTTCCTGCTCCAAATATTCTTGAATGGCACGTCCAATTTCCGGTTCGTGGTCAGGCACCAGACGAGGGCTGCGTTGAAGGATGAGAACTTTCACACCAAAGCGCGCCATCGTTTGACCCAATTCCAGCGCTACCGCACGCCCGCCCAATATAATTAGGGATTTGGGTAATTCATCCAGGTCCATCAGAGTGGTGCTGGTGAGTGGTTGGGCTTCCGTAAGGCCAGGAATTGGCAGGATTCGCGGTTGGGCACCGGTCGCAATCACATAGCGTAGCGCCTGGTAAGATTTATCCCCAACATACACAGAACCATCAGTGGTAAAAGTTGCATATCCTTTAATCAACTTGATGTTTGGATAGGCATCTAGAACATCCACATATTTTTTCTGTTGTAAACCGCTGACCAATTCATTCTTTTGAGCTCGAATCGCAAGCCAATCGAGGTTCGTTTGAGAAGTTATAACTCCCGAAAAGGGATGGTGTCCGGCGTTATGCCAGGCTTCCGCTGCCCGGATGAGGGTTTTACTGGGCACACAACCAACATTCACGCAGGTACCGCCAATTGTCCCGCCATTAATGATTCCAACCCGATAGCCCAGCTCTTCGCCCTTGATTGCAGCGGCAAAGCCACCAGAGCCACCACCGATAACCAATAGATCAAAATCAACATTTTCTTGAGTGGCTGTTTCTGATTCAGCCGGGTTCTCCAAATTTTGAACTGATTTTACGGCTGCGTGATAACCTGCGCTAGTAACTGCGCTATTTAGGGCTTTTGTATCGACTTCTTTGTCGGCAACAACTGTGGCTTTTCCAGAATCCCACCCGGGCACATCTACATTTATCACACCCGGAACAGATAACAAACTCTTTTTTACATGGATGGCGCATGAACTGCATGTCATGCCCCGAATATCAAGCTCAATTCTATTTTTTGCCATTTCTTATCTCCTAAAATTCAAAGACCAATTTACTTTTCACTGACCAGATGGCAAACACAATTCTTACCGTCTACATCATCGGTTGGAAAAGTAAGGCCTAAGGCATACAAATCACGAAGTTCTGCCTCAAGACGTTGCAGAACAACAATCCTCTCGGCAACTTCATTCGCTTTTTGATGGATTCGATCCAACAATGTGCGGCAGGGCGCTTCTCGCTGATCTCTTAGTGCAAGTATTTCCCGGATATCATCCAGAGAAAGATCCAGGCGCCTCGCGCCAGCAACCAATCGTAATCGTTCTATATCTGATTGGTCGTAATCGCGGTAACCATTGGGCTTACGAGCTGGTGAGGGTAATACACCAGATTCTTCATAAAAACGGATCGTTTTGGTTGGAACGCCTGATGCCTGGGATAACTCTTGAATTTTCAAGGCTGCCTCCATTATCTCTTGATATTATAAACCTTCCAGTAACTGGAATGTCAATAGGTAATTTAAATGAATATTTCCTAAATTTCATTGCCTTTCAGAAAAGCAAAAGAATACCCTGGATTACATCAATAAAGGTTTTCTTTTGCCCTTCTGTATTTCTTACATTTGCAGAAGCGTTCGAACGTTGGCTAATTTTTACTATTTAACGTCGGATATTCAATCCATTTCTAATCCAAAGGAGGATCACATGAATGTGTACGAAGACAAATACCTGCGCGAAAAAGTGAACCGTATTATTGCCAGACAGAAGGAGGGCAAGATCATAATCGCTGCTTATAAGGATGGCAGTGGTTTACCTGCGAGAGAAGATCTCGGTCAGGAACTGACACGGGCAGCTTACCCATACGATTATGCAGTTGGAAAAGCCGGCTTCCTTAACTACGATTCGGAACTCGGAGCTTACCTGTTTACTGCAAAATCGGGTGAGAAACTACCCCAAGTGTTAGCTAACTACCGAATTCTTACTCTAGGTGAAGCAATCCTCGATGTAAAGGACAGGAGTGTCCATATTCAATGCGGCGAAACCAAGGTCACCTTCACCGGAGCACAACCCTGGAAAGGTCTTTACGAAGTTCTGAAAGAGGTCAACGAAGAACTGGCTCGAGTCAATTCTGGGATTGTTGTGTGGAAGATTGTTCCGAAGGATAGCGGGGATTCCAAATCGGGTGATCGTCTATTTCCTGAAGCGGTACCAAAGCTTCGGAACGGGCAAGCAATGGCACATGCCACCGGCTATGCCTATGACACCGATCACAACCTGGCATATGTTGGTCTGGTAGGTTACAAGACCAGCTTGGAGTCACTTCGAGTGACTCTGATGTGCGGGAAATCCCTACAAATGACTCAGGACGGTGTAAGCGATGTGTCCCTGATTCCCACTGATAAGTATGAACAAGCCTGGCAAGCCATGCCTGAATACACCAGTCATCATGTCGGGTTCGTATCTCGGCTTGCGCTTCCTGAAAAATGGGAACCAGAAGACCTCAGTGCATATCTGCTTATTTTTCGAGGAACACCCGATCCAGAAAAGGAATTGATTCAGCTTTTCGTTGAACGAATCAAAGAAGCTCTGGAGGTGCCGGTCCTGGATGAATGGTCAGTAGTCCTTTGGAAACAAGCTCGCAGCCGCAAGTTGGTTCAAGATCTGGCCACAGGTGGCGATTGTATCCTTGGTGCCAGAATTGACCTGCAAGCTGACTGGAAAGAAGTGTTATCCGAGTTATTAGCTCACGAGGATATCTCACTGACCATCTGATTGAACAAGTAAAACAACTCGCAACATCACCCCGGAGGGGGCGCTTTTCATCCCCTCAAGGGGTTGGACGCGTCTCCTGCGGGGATTTTATTTTCGTATAGGAGAGAACAATGCGTCCACCAGCAATCGAAAGAATGGGGTATTACCCCACGGATGAACCGGTTGTCGAGATCATCCGCACTTACCTGAAACCGCCCAGCGAGAGAGGGCGGTTATTTGATCCCTGTGCAGGGGAAGGAAAAGCTGCTTCTTCCTTGGGTAACGCACTCAACTGCGAAACCTGGGGTGTAGAACTCTCACCAGAACGAGCAGGGAAAGCTCAAAACGTAATGGACAAGGTTTACCAGGCTCCCTGGCAGGCTTGTGTTCTGAGTGATGAAAGCATTTCCTGGCTCTATTTAAATCCGCCTTATGACTTTGACCGTTTTGAGGGTCAAAAGAGGCTCGAATGGGATTTTCTCAAGACGACCTCCTCCAAGCTGATGCGTGGAGGGCTGCTGACCTATATCATCCCACAGAAAATCCTGGGAATGATTGAATTTGCTCGGCTTTTAGCCGGGCATTATGAAGCCATCACGGTCTATCGGTTTCCGGATGGATTGTACGAGAAATTCAAGCAGGTGGTGGTGTTGGCCTACAAGCGTAGACTTTACCAGTTGCCCACAGACAAGGAGGTTCTTTCGCTCCAAAGCCTGGCATCAACTGAACTGGAAACCATCCATCCCGCTGTTGAACCGATCTATCAACTATTGCCCGCACCATTTCGTGGTGCAAATGGCAAACCAATTGTGTTCAAACGAACGGATTGGGAACCGGAAGAGGTGGTTGAAGCTACGAAGGAAGCAGGTGTCCACAAGACCAGTGATTGGCTTGACCTGATACACCCAACGCGTGGTCTGGCTCAACTCTCCCAACCGGTCATGCCCTTGAAGAAAGGACATATCGCTATGCTCATGGCTTCTGGCATGATGGGCACGGTGAAGTTGACCGATGAAGAGGGTAAACCAATGCTAATCAAGGGACGGGTGATCAAGGTGGTCGAAAAGACTGAGCAGCCAGACGCCAAAGAAGCAGATACAGTCGTTGAAACCTACAAGGATCGTTTTGTTACGACGGTGGCTGTGCTGAAACAGGATGGTATACAGTTGATCCAGGATGTTAAAGGTCTTTCAGAGTTCATGAAGGTTCACGGCGAGAAGATCGCTGCACATGTACTGGAAACCTATAAACCCATCTACAATTTGGATCCAAACACAAACGAAATTGAAGTCCTCGATAGGCTTGGTACGCAACGGAAAGCCCTTCCCGGACAAGAGCGTGCTGGTTTGCTTCCTGCCCAAAGACATGCGGCAGCGGCGTTGGCTCGTTCAATTCGAAAAAATGGCGTGGCTAACTGCCAGGCGGAAATGGGGACTGGAAAGACAACAATATCGACTGGCGTGATTGAGCTGCTGGATGCTTACCCGGCAATCGTGCTTTGTCCTCCACACCTTGTACCCAAATGGATCCGCGAAATCGAGGAGGTGATCCCAGGAGCATGTGCACGAGAAATCCGCCGCATCGGTCGGAATAGTGACGAAGTTAATGATGTGAACGATGTCCGTGAATTCCTGGATCAATATAAGGCAGCTTATGACACTGCTCAAAAGAAAGGAGGTTCAAAGCCCAAATGGGTGGCAGTAGTAGCACACACCTCTGCCAAATTCGGGGCTGGATGGCAGCCGGCAGTTATCACCAGGAAAGCGAGAGACCCACTGACTGGAAAGATTGTGGATGCCTGTGCTTGTTCTGGTTGTGGTAAGGTCGTGATGGTTGAAAAGGACGGATTCAACGTTCCTG
>DAOUFM010000172.1:0-4898 GCA_034429975.1 Anaerolineaceae bacterium
ACTCTTTTTTTCTGAATAAATTTTTAATGTTTTTCCAAAACGTTCTAATGACTAATCCTGCTCCTAATATACCTGCCAGAATTAGCTGTAGAACCATACTACCAAATCCAGGATCTAAATACATAAAACACTCCATTATTTAAAAATTAATAGTCATAACATCTACAATTTAATATTTGTTTGTGAAATTATTAATTCATCTTTATTGTTAGAATCCTATGACGATAATATTACCATAAGATTAATTTTATTAAATATTATAATAATAAATGGTAGAATTATTCTAATGGAATTTGATAAACATTACTACGATACTAGCTGTGGGCGCCCTTACAAAAGAGATGAGGAATGGTTAAACTTTTTTGGGGGGATAGCCAATAAAATTAAAACTGAAATTAATCCTAACGTGGTTCTCGATGCCGGATGTGCTTTTGGGTTTTTGGTTGAAAAATTAAGAGAACTTGGAACTCAAGCTTTTGGTTGTGACATTTCAGAATTTGCAATTTCTCAAGCTGACCAAACCATCAAAGCTTATTGTTGGGTTGGTTCTTTAATTGAGCCTTTAAAGAAAAAATACGACTTGATTGTCACAATTGAAGTTCTAGAACATATGAACAAAGATGATGCTGAACGAGCAATAGTAAATTTCTGTAATGCCAGTGATGACATTCTTTTTTCTTCTACACCCTTTGATTACAAAGAAAGTACGCATGTTAACGTAAATAACCCCGATTATTGGGGAGAACAATTTGCTAAGAACGGTTTTTTTCGTGATGTCAATTTTGATGCTTCATTTATTACACCATGGGCGGTTAGATATAGAAAAAGAAACGAACCTATTCACAGAATAATTAAAGAATATGAACAAAAATTTTGGGTATATAAGAAAGAAAATTTTGATCTAAGAGAGTTGGCTTTAGAAAAAGAAAACCAAATTTCCCAAATGTTTACAGAAATTTATTCAACCGAAGAGAAATTTAGAATAAATAATGAAAAACTTAATATTTACGAAGACCAAATAAAGATTCTTGGAGAACAGAACAAGATTAATGAGGAAAATATCCTTATGATGAAAAAAACTTTAGAATCCAAAAATGAAGAAATCTACCAAATAAAAAATAGTAGGACTTGGAAGACAATACAAAAAATTACCAAATTACTTTACTTATTAAAATTAAGGTGAACTAATAATCTATTTTTTAAATTTGTTATCAAATAATATTTTTTCTATAAAATTAATTGCTAATGGATGACAAACAAAATAATTTAAAAAACAATCCTTTTTTTTCAATTATCATTTTATTTTGGAATAACAAGAAATATCTGAAAAGATGCCTGAATTCGTTATGTAATCAATCAAACAAAGATTTTGAAATCATCTTCATAAATAATGGCTCCACCGAACCTCTTGACGAAAGTCTTTTCAAAATAATCGATATAGGAAAAAATCAGTATTTGGAATTATCTGAAAATATAGGATTTTCTGCTGGAAATAATTATGGAGCAAAATTTGCAAAAGGCGAATATTTAATTACTTTAAATTTGGATGCTTTTCCTGAAAATGATTGGTTAGAAAACATATACAAAGCTACCCAAAATCATCCGAATTGTTTTTTTGCATCCAAATTAATAATGGAAGATACGCCTTCCAGGCTGGACGGAACTGGCGACGTTTATCATTTTTCTGGACTTGTTTGGAGGAAAAACTATAATCGTTTCCAAAACGAGGTGATTCTTCAAGAAAAAGAAGTCTTTAGCGCTTGTGGAGCTGCCGCTGTTTACCCCAAAAACGCTTTTGATAAAGTTGGAGGATTTGACGCGGATTATTTTGCTTATGTCGAAGATGTAGACTTAGGTTTCCGTTTGCGATTATTAGGCTATAAATGTATTTTCCTGCCCGATGCAGTTGTATACCATGTTGGATCAGGGAGTACCGGAAAACGGAGCAATTTTTCGGTTTATTATGGTCAGCGAAATTTAATTTGGACGTTTGTGAAGAATATGCCTGGAATTTTACTTTGGATTTTAGCTCCATTTCATTTAATCGTAAATATCTTTTCAATATTTTTTTTAGGGTTTAGAAAACAAGGGAAAATTGGTTTACAATCAAAAATTGATGCTCTTTTGTATTTGCCTCATATACTGAAAAAGCGTAAAAATATCCAAAAAACTAAAAAATTAAAATCAATAGAATTAATAAAAATCTTCAATTGGAATCCAATTCCGCAATTAACTAAAAAATAAGAAATTTTTATATCTGTTTTCAAAAAGTAATTGGAGGCAGCTTGAACAATTTAGTAGGTTTTGAAGAATTTAAAAATTTGATAATTCTTTTCCTAATGTTTTCGATACCAGGTTGGTTTTTACTATCATTTACAGGCTTTTGGAAAAAATGGACTGCATTACAACGATGGATCACATCAATTGGAATTGGCATTTCTTTTTATCCAGTCCTTTTTTATTTTTCGAGATTGTTAATCCCAGACCTAAAAATTGGATTAAATAAGGTATTATTTCTGGGTTTATTATTTTTAACTTTCATCGTAATTAAGGAATTTAAAAATTTCAAACTCCATTTTCAGTTCGATACATATGAATTGATAGCAATTGGAATAATTTTTCTCACCTTGCTAACCCGAATTTTGATTTTAAGAACGCATCCTTTTCCAGCCTGGACTGACTCCCTTCACCACACTTTGTTAACCAAATTGGTAGCAATGAATGGTCAACTTCCTTATACGTTAGAACCCTTCGAAACCGTGAAATTATCCATGTACCACTTGGGATTATATGCAATTACCGGAACGTTTACATTCCTAACGAGCTTACCTGCTCATACATCACTTTTATGGGTTTCTCAATTATTTAGTGGGTTATGCGGTATTGGAATTTATTTATTTCTGGATAAATACGTTGATAGAAAAGCCGCCATTATTGGATTGATTGTTTCTGGTTTGTTTTCTTTTCAACCGAACTGGTATTTTAATTGGGGACGATTTACTCAATTGTCAGCACAAACCTTAATGATTATCGCTTTTGTATTAAATATTGAATCTATTAATCATTATTTAATTTCCCGAAGTAAATCTGAGAAATTGTCTTCAATATTATTTGCTTCTTTATTAAATGCAGGTGTATTTTTGATGCATTTTCGTGTAGCAATTTTTTATTTTGGTCTTATCTTTGTTTTTATTTTGTTTGAAATAATAAAGGCAATTCAATCAAAAAAATTGTTCAGATTACTAATATTAATCATTTCAATTGCGGTTTTGTCGATTATTTTTATATCCCCTTCAATATTTCAGGCCTTAAGTAAATATTTGGAAATAAAACCGATGGAAATAAACCCTAACAAGAATTTAGATTTTAATTATTATCAATTCGCACTTTCTTCTTATTTCACATTAGGGTTACATAAGTGGATGGTTGTTTTAACGATGATATTCCTTATAATCGGTCTATTAAGAAAAAATAAATGGCAAATTAAATTATTCATATGGGTATTGGGTATTATTGGCATAGGTTATTTATATTTATTACGTATCCCTTTTTTGATGGTAACAAATTTAGGGGCAATCCTGATTATGCTATACATACCATCAGCATTGATCATTGGCATTGGATTTGGAGAACTGGAGAAGCTCATTCCCAAAAATGCACTTAAAAATAAATTGTTTGCAGGGTTTCTTATATTAGCAATCTTTTTTAGTTTTGTGAGGTTATACGATCTTGAAGAATCTCGTTTCTTTTTATCAAATGACGATGTTGAAGCTATGAATTGGATCAATGAAAATCTACCGCTGAATACGAAAATTGGAGTCAGAACAATGTTTTGGCTGGAAAATTCTCCTCATGGTATTGATGGCGGGTTTTGGATTCCATATTTCACTGGAAGAAAAACAACTACCGGCACAATGCTTTTTTCATTAGGACCAAAAGATTATGTGAATGAAGTTAACCGCGATAGTAAGCTGATGGTGGATTTATTTAACAACCAAAACTTTGATGAACATTTACAGGAAATTTGTGAATCAAAAATAGAATATATTTATTGGCCGACTGTTCCTGAAAATCAAAAGTTCACTTCACAAAATTTTTACCAGGTAATTTTTTCTAATAACAAAGTTGAAATTCTCAAGGTAAATTGCGACTGAAATCATGATTTTTAAATAAGAAACAAAATAAGACGAATTCCTTTCAAAATATATATGAAATAAATTAGAGTTATTAAATGGAACTTCTTTACAAAAATCATGGTATTTTTTTTATTAAAAAATTTTATGATGATCAGAAAATAAGTATTGTGTTGAAAATCTTAAAAATAAATTACCATCAATTTGGTTAAATTAACAATAATTAATCTTACAATCTCAATGATATAATTAAGTTTTTCAAACTATCAAATATTACTTTTTTGGCAAAATAGAAATGAAATTTTATAAAAAATTAAAAAAAAGTTTATTTGAAAAATAAGGTTCACCTTTTTCTATTTATAATAATGTTATTGGTTTTCTTTTCTTATTCTCTCTTTATAGCAACCCATTTACAACAGGGAATCGTTCCAGATGAACCAGCACATCTAGTTTTTTCAAAACACTATGCTACAACCTGAGGTATACCGGATGACACATTAGAAACATATTCCAAGGGTTGGTATATTCAACATAATCCGTTTTTATACTACTGGATAAATGGTCGTTTTATCAACCTCTTCCAAACAATTTATCCTGCAATTAGTGATTGGCAATTATTGGTTGCACTAAGATTAATGTCTTCTTTTTATTCGTTGGGCACCATTATTTTTTGTTATTTTTTATCCAAAGAACTCATATCAGGAAAGTGGTGGCAGCTATTGCCAGTATTTTTGTTAACCAACACGCTTATGTTCGTTTTTTTGT
>DAOUFM010000173.1:0-3583 GCA_034429975.1 Anaerolineaceae bacterium
GGTGATAATTTGCATCAAGATCAATGGACTGGCCAAAGGGCAGTTCAATTGACATCCAATCGGGGTGATCTGTGGTAACTCCCAGATCAATCAAATCAGGATTCAGATTTCCATCCGGCTGAAAAACTTCTGACCAGGGATCAGTGCCCTGAGCATAAACTCCCGTTGGAATGAGCAAGGTCATAACGACAATGATCAGGAAAATTCTTTTCACTACTTCTTTCCTTCTTCTACAGTTGTGGTGGGAGTTTTTCCCCGAGCGAGAATGGCATTGATTTCTTCTTCCATCAAGAAACGATCAAACTTCCAACCATTTTCTGTTTTCGCGAGAACAACATATGCTGTATCCTGGGTTTTATTGCTACCTGGTAAGGGAGAAGATAGCGTGATGGTCATCAGCCAGACTTGCTCGGAACCATTGTCTGCTACTTTTTCTGCTGCCTGAGAGGCAGCTGTGACCACAGATTTGGCATCCACGTATTTTTCCCACATACGGTCTGCGCCGGCCGAAAACAGCTCACATCCAGCGGGAGTGCTTACCTCGCAGATACGCTCAAGCCAGGCTTCTTTTCCTTCCTGATAGTTCACCTGGAAGACCTGCTCGATGGCATTGACCGCTGCAGTAGACACCAGACTGTCTTCGTTGGTTGCTGCTGCTGAACTCTGCTCCGTACGAAGTGGCCAGTTTTCGATCACCAGGATACCGACAGCAATGACAACTGCCAGGATGACGGCAATGAGCAGATTTCGTTTTGAGACTGGAATTTCTTTCAATTTTTTCTCCTTTTCCGGTTAACGGATTCGAAAGTAAGTTAAAACAAAAGCGACCATTCAGATCTCAACACCTATTTACAAGCACGCAAGTTGCTTAGGCAGGGAAGAAGCTGATGGTCGCTCCAAGGATTTTTTGGAACAGCTGATGATTATCAGCGACCGAACAGATATTTGGTTGTGACTCTAATCATAGCAATAAGAAAGCGCCTATCCTAGGGGGACATATTTGACTAAATTAGGAAAAACGCGGAAATTAACTTGACAAAGCAATACTAGAGTATTACATTATAAATAACCTAACCGATAAGGAAAACGAGCATGCCGAAAACAAATTCTGCGAGTAAACCAGTACGATCTTTTCGAATAAGCCCAGAAGGCGTGAGTCAATTAAGAGCGATGGCAAGCGTTATGGGACGGAGTGAAAGCGATGTGATTGAGGTTGCTCTAGATCGAATGTATCGCGAGGAGATTCGTTATAACCGGGTCCTAAGAGAAGGTGCCCGACCGGAAGATCAGTATCAGACAGATAAAAAAGAATGAAGGAGAAAATGAAATTCATTGTAGTGATTCTTAAGTTGATTGGATGGGTTGTTAAAACTACTGTCATCCTGGCGATTTGCTCCAGTATTTTATTCGTTGCCTACAAGGGAAACCAGCCTATGCAGGTTCCTGAAGCTCCAAAAGGGATGACCTACTTCGAATTCGTTGCTGACCGAATTGATGCTGCAAAAACGGTAGAACCTTCCCGGTGCGGGTGGGGCATGATGTTATCTTTAGCTACTTTAGGCCCAATTTATTCAATTGTTTATACTGAAGTTGGTATCCACCCGGATGGAGCTCTTGCGCGAGGCACCGCACCAGATTCGGATATCCCCAAGGATGTCGCAAATGCTACGTGGTATGAAGTGCCTGGGATTTGGTGGAATACGGTTGAAAGATTATCCTGGACGATGGTTGGCAAGCCGGCAACGTATGGATGTAAGTTTAGGCCAGTTTTTGCTCCTGCAAGATAATGACTATTTATCAGGACAAGATCATTTACTACTCAAAAAAACGAATAACTCATAATATTTATAATTGAAAAAGTGAATTGCAGTTTATCATTTGCGGTCCACTATGAATTTTTTATGGGATAAGGATTAACTTTTCAACATTCTCAGCCCGCTACCGATAACTACAAATTCGCTGATCTCGTGCGCCAGTACGGCGATCGGCAAGGTGAACCAGCCACCCACTGCACCGATGATCAATACACTAATGACAATCGCAGAAAGGGCCAGGTTCTGATTGACCACGGATTGATTGCGTTTTGCCAGACGCAGTCCATAGGCTAGTTTCTCCAGATCGTCGGCCATCAAGGCCACATCAGCAGTTTCCAGGGCTACATCCGTTCCTGCTGCACCCATGGCGATACCCACGGTTGCTTCAGCCAGCGCGGGGGCGTCGTTGACCCCGTCCCCGACCATTGCCACATGTCCATAACGGGAGGTCAGCTCACGGACCTTGATCGCCTTATCCTCCGGTTTTAAGTCCGCATACACTTCATCGATCCCCAATTCCTGCGCAATTGCCTGGGCGGTGCGCTCATTGTCGCCGGTCAGCATCACCACTTTGTCAATTCCGGCGGCGTGTATGGCATCGATCGCGTTTTGCGCATTGAGACGGATGTTGTCACGGATGGCAATCATCCCCCAGGGTGCTTGTTCATCGCCTAACAACACCACGGTTTTCCCTTCGCTCTGGAGATGATTGATGTCCCCCCATTCATGCTCCAGTGAGACGCCAAGCTTGGAGTGGAACAGGTCCGGGCTACCAACATAAACTGTGCGACCATCCAGGCGGGCAGATGCACCCGCCCCAGTCAATGAGCGGAAGTCAGCCAGCTCGGCTGGTTGGACGCCCTGCGCCTCTACATACCGGATAATAGCTTGCGCCAGGGGATGGCCGCTGCGCCGTTCAATGCCGGCCGCTACCGCTAAAAATTCCTGCTGAGAACTTGTTTGCCAGTCTGGATCCCGGCGGAATAGCACAACATCGGTTACTTCTGGTTCACCGCGGGTCAGCGTACCAGTCTTGTCCATGGCCACAACCTTCACCTTGGCCAGTTCTTCAACATACACCCCGCCTTTAATCAACACGCCATTACGGGCGCCGGTGCCAAGTGAAGCCACCAACGTAATCGGGATGGAAATGACCAGGGCGCAGGGTGCGGCAGCAACAATGAAGACCGTTGCCCGGGTAATCCACATCACCCATGCGGCACCGAAGAACAGCGGCGGGACGATGGCAATGAGTATGCCGATGAGCAATACGATGGGACTGTAGCGCTCGCCAAATCGCTCGATGAAGCGCTGGCTTTTGCCTTTCTTTTCCTGGGCTTCTTCGACCATGGTAATAATGCGGGCGATGGTGTTATCGGCAAAGGTTTTGGTGGCGCGAATTTCCAGCGCGCCTTCGCCGTTGATGCTGCCAGCAAAGACCGGATTGCCCACTTGCTTTTCTACCGGAACGCTCTCACCTGTCACCGGGGCCTGGTTAACGCTGGAGGATCCAACCAGCACTTCGCCATCGGTCGCCATGGATTGCCCTGGCTTGACGATGAACACGTCCCCGACCACCAGTTCTTCGACCGGGATTTCCTGCTCGCGACGGTTCCGGCGGACTAACGCCACCTTGGGCGCAAGGTTCATCAAAGCCTTGATTGCGGCGCGCGTTTTCTCCTCGGTATAGCCTTCCGCAGCTTCGCTGATGGAGTAGAGGAAGACCAGCATGGCGCCCTCCAATAACTCACCCATTGCGGAAGCAACCA
>DAOUFM010000174.1:0-15905 GCA_034429975.1 Anaerolineaceae bacterium
GGTGATAATTTGCATCAAGATCAATGGACTGGCCAAAGGGCAGTTCAATTGACATCCAATCGGGGTGATCTGTGGTAACTCCCAGATCAATCAAATCAGGATTCAGATTTCCATCCGGCTGAAAAACCTCTGACCAGGGATCAGTGCCCTGAGCATAAACAGCAGATGGTATGAGCAAGGTCAAGACGACAATGATCAGGAAAAATCTTTTCACTACTTCTTTCCTTCTTCTACAGTTGTGGCGGGAGTTTTTCCCGGAGCGAGAATGGCATTAATTTCTTCTTCCATCAGGAAACGATCAAACTTCCAACCACTTTCTGTTTTCGCGAGAACAACATATGCTGTATCCTGGGTTTTATTGCTACCCGGTAAGGGAGAAGATAGCGTGATGGTCATCTGCCAGACTTGCTCGGAACCATTGTCTGCTACTTTTTCTACTGCCTGAGAGGCAGCTGTGACCACAGATTTGGCATCCACGTATTTTTCCCACATACGGTCTGCGCCGGCCGAAAACAGCTCGCATCCAGCGGGAGTGCTTACCTCGCAGATACGCTCAAGCCAGGCTTCTATTCCTTCCTGATAGTTCACCTGGAAGACTTTCTCGATGGCATTGACCGCTGCGGTAGAAACCAGACTGTCTTCATTGGTTGATGCTACTGAACTTTGCTCTGTACGAAATGGCCAGTTTTCGATCACCAGTATACCTATAGCAATGACAACTGCCAGGATGACGGCAATGATCAGATTGCGTTTTGAGACTGGAATTTCTTTCAATTTTTTCTCCTTTTCCGGTTAACGGGTTCTAAAGTTGGTTAAAGCAAAAGCGACCAACCAAGTCTTCAATCCCTGAAAGCACTTGAAGAAAGGTGCAAACAGGAAAGACGTGATGGTCGCTCCAAGGATTATATGGAACAGCTGATGATTATCAGCGACCGAACAGATATTTGGTTGTAACTCCAATCATAACAAGAGGAAACCCTTTATCCTAGGTGGTCAAATGAAAAGAATTCGGAATTTGACCGAACCCTTTTCACATTTTCTGATTTATCCGCAATAAAAAATGGTGGGGTTAGGGAGCAATCCCGTTTAATATCCATGGACCATAAATTGAGCTGGACATCGCATCCAGAATCAATTGGTCGGCCTGTTCTTTAGTCATACTGGATGGCAAAACCAGATTGGTATACCAAGAACCAGGACCGGCACATTTGAAATCTAATCCCGGGTAAGTTGCCCGCAATGTTGTTTGAGCATAAGCACAATTTTCAGCCTGATGTACTTCCGGGGGTAATTCCACTTTTCCGAGTGCTAACTGATAAGTCGTCCCCGAAGAAATCGAAACCGGGAAACTAAAACTGAAGCATTTATTGGCTGTCGTCGCTCCAACAGGATCAATGCGGCTGCCACTTGGAGAGTATTGTTGTTGATTGGCGGACAGGATCACGTTCCAGGGATACCATTGACGTCCGTCTGGAAGCTGCATACAGAAATCCACTGTGAATTCCGCATTTTCCATTGAGGCGGTTAATAGTTGTGCGGTAACCCCTCCCGAACCCGGTAAAGGAATGTTTCCAACGGTGATAGTTACCCAGATCTGGCTATTGGGCACTGGCAAGCCTGTTCCATCCTGAAGCTGGTAGAAAACAGTGTACTGACCGTTTTGTTTTGGAACAACCAGATCGACCCCAATTTGGATGGTCTCTCCCGGTTTTGCTTCCTCGGGGAGTGGAATTTGCTCCAGGCTGCCAAGAGTTTCGTTGGCCGGAGAGGAGGAAGTCCTTACCAAGCTGAAATCCTTATCCCATGTGCTGTTGCCACCATTCTTCAATGTCCATGTTTTTTGGAAGATTTGCCCGGGTTGAAAATTTGTTCCGTCCGGGACGGTTTCGCCGATAAAGATAAAGGTGGTGCCTTGAACGGATGGCATTGGAGTAACTAGCGGTGTGGATGTAGTAGTTGGTGACGGAAGTGGTGTCAATGTTACCGGTAGGTTTGTAGCCGTTGGAAAAAGTGATGCAGTGACCTGTATCGCCGTTGCGTCTGGTTGTGTGTCAACTGATAACACTGGAGTACAACCTGAAAGGATGAGTACGACGATCAACCACAAGATAAACCTATTTAACCGAAAAATCATAATTTTCCTCATTGGATGGTGGAAGGAGGGCAGCTATAGCGACCCTCCTTCTTTTCACTTTTTTGATCATTTGCCTATCGGGCGGTTTATGGGATGAATACTCCATCCAATTCGCCGCTCAAACCAGGAAGACGATAGGTTTCACAGCTATCAGGTGTGATTAAGATGATCTCCCCATCCGGATATTCAGGGGTGATCAAGCTCACACCAAGCAAGTGACTTTCTTTATCCCAAGCGATGCCGTTAATCGCTGTGGCAGGGTTGTCTAATAACAGACGTGCTGGGCTCCCATCCAATCCTTTGATATATAGACTACTATTATCGCTGGCCCTATAAACAATCCACTTTCCATCCGGAGACACAGCCGGCATTGGTGCTTTTCGGGATGAGTTTTCTATCACGAATAGATCTTGAGAATTTCCAGTACTTACATCAACCGACCGCAGCAGGAAGCCATCTCCGCTCGAACCAGGAATTGCATAATAAAGATGGGATCCATCTGGCGACCAACCCGCAATCGATTCATAACCCAGGTTGGAAAGCTGTTTGGGATTCTTGCCATCACTATTGATCAAGAACATGCCATATAGATCACCCGAGTTCACATAAGCGATCTGGCTTCCATCCTGTGACCAGTGAAGATCTCGCCCAAAAACGCCAGCTATCACAGTGAACTCTCCACTCGCTAGGTCCTGGATTTTGATTCCATCTTCGGTGGTATATGCCAAGCGAGTACTGTCCTGCGTGAGAGCAGCCCGTCCGCTGCCTGCTGCAAGTACCTGTTGCAGGCTGCCATCCATCCCTGCAAGCACGATTTGAAGTTGCGGGTTTAGTTGGGTTAACACAACTTTGCCATTAAATCCCGACGGTAGTGGATTGATATTTTGAATTGTGTCCGCGTTCAAGCAGGTTGTAGAAGGCTCAGCGATCAAAGGAAATTGACGAATGGTCTCCGGCTGCCATTCCACTTGCCAGGTTTTGGTGGGGCTGGCTGAACGTGGATTGGAGAATAGAATAGTCAATTCACCTTTAGGTAAATTACTATAGATGTGGCTTGTAGTAAACACCTTTCCGTTTGTTGTGCCGCCACCGCCTCCACTTCCATTAGCTTGATATCCTTCGATTTGAACACTAACCTCACTCATATTCTTCCCTGGATCGATGCGGAAGGAATATCCATCTGATTGGGCTGTGACCGATACCAATCGAATCGTATTTCCAGCCAATTGAACATCCTGATTGACCTCCCAGATTTGTTCTGGCTGCGGGTTTGTTCCGACATCGATAGTGGTTTTAGCTGAAGCTTGCGGGTCTACCTGTGAAATGATTACCCCGGAAAAGCGGATGGTTAGGGGGAACTTCACTCCGGCTCCCTTGATTTGCATCACCCAGGAGTACCCACCCTGGCCAAGACTCGCGTCATCTAATGGCTGAACGTCATTGGGGAACGTGTAACTAACATTTTTGCCGTTCGCGTCTTTGATCGTTGCAGGGCCAGTGATTTGCAACCAGCTTCCTGCAGGAATGTTAGTGCGTACAGAGCCCAGCAGAATATAACCATCCTCAGTTACGATGATTTTATCCATAGAAACGATAGCTTGAGTTGATCCATTCGTGGTTGCTGTGAGTGTTTCGCTATCCAGACCAGGTTTGTTGTCTGCTGACGAAACTACAGGGGTCACATCGATGACCGGCAGAATGGTGAGGTCAGGCGGAGCAGCGACAAAATGGATAGGCAGTTCCCAATCGATCGGAACCGTGCCTGGAAGCGTGTTGAAGATACATGGAAGAACGAAGGTAGCTTCATTCACTTTGGCTGGGATGGGGGCATTCACATCCATTCTTGTGCCATCTGGCATGCGTAGATATTCTCGCTCGATGCATCCTGATATGGCTTCCTCTATTGGGTAAGCAGAAAGTGGAACGCCAGAGACGCCAAAGTCTAGGCGCGTCTCAGTCCCAGTGAGAACTGCCTGGTTGACAGAAACGGTGACCCCATTTCGAGTGATACTCACTGGTTCAGCTAACATGCGGACAGGGCTGCTTTGGTTCACAATTCCGACACCCGGTATATAACCAAAGAGCTGAAGTACAGCAGCGTAGACGCGCTGTGGACCAATTACCAGGGTGCCGATGATCATGAGGGAAAGAATCGCAAGAGCAACGGTCGATGCAGGTCGCAATCCATAGAAAGGATGATGTCGTCGAGATTTTGCAACCGCACGTTGCATCAAATCACTATAAACCTCGTCAACAAATTTGGAGCGTATCTCAGGTACTCCGAAAGATTTACGAACACTCTCTTCAAACTGAGGAGTTGGATACTTTTCATTCATTAGAAACCTCCAGCTGGCTATGTAACCGTGCCAGCAACCGGTAAATTGTTTTTTTCACCGCTTCTTCATTGCGGTGAAGGATACGAGCAATTTCTGGAAAACTCATTTCAGCAAGAAATCTCAAACGGAGCAGTTCCCGGTCTTCCTCGGGCAATGCCTGAATCAATTTTGATAGGGCTGCTGTTTGTTCTAATTGAATTACCCCGCATAAGGGGTCATTTTCCACAGGAATATCCTCAATTTCATCAATGGATGATGTATTTTTTCGTTGACGAAAATGATCCATCGCTTTATTACGGGCAATCGTAAACAGCCAGGAAGCGAAATGCCCATCCTGTCGAAATCTGTCAAAGGATTCAAACGCGATTAGAAATGTTTGAGCAGTAATATCTTCTGCATCATGCACATACCCAATCCGGCTGTATAGATATCGGAAGACTTGTTCTACATATAGCTTATATAACTCCCCAAATACCTTGGGATCCTGCCTTGCAGCTTTAATTATCTTTAATTCATCTGACTCACGATTGATCTTTTCGGATGCCAATGCAATACTGCTTTCTGCCATAAATTTCCTTTCAAAGCGTTTTCACGAGATCCTGCAGGTTTTGAGTAATTTTGAGCTCTATATGTAAGACGGAAAAACATGGCAAGGGGGACATTTTTTACCATTCAATTATGGACTTCAGTAGTTTTTATTGCAAGGATCCTGTTTTCATTATTGACAAAAGTATACTCTAGTATTACTATATTAAAAACTGGAGGTTGAAATGCCGAAAACAAATTCTGCGAGTAAACCAGTACGTTCTTTTCGAATAAGTCCAGAAGGTGTGAGTCAATTAAGAGCAATGGCAAGCGTGATGGGACGGAGTGAAAGCGATGTGATTGAGGTTGCACTTGACCGAATGTATCGGGAGGAAATTCGTTATAACCGGGTCCTACGAGAGGGAGCCCGACTAGAAGATCAGTATCAGACAGATAAAAAAAATGAAGGAGAAAATGAAATTCATCGTAGTGATTCTTAAGTTGATTGGATGGGTTGTCAAAACTGCAGTCATCCTGGCGATTTGCTCCAGTATTTTATTCGTTGCCTACAAAGGAAACCAACCTATGCAGGTTCCTGAAGCTCCAAAAGGGATGACCTACTTCGAATTCGTTGCTGACCGGATAGATGCCGCAAAAACGGTTGAACCTTCCCGGTGCGGGTGGGGTATGATGTTATCTTTAGCCACCCTGGGTCCAATTTATTCATTTGTTTATACCGAAGTAGGCATCCACCCGGATGGAGCTCTTGCGCGAGGCACCGCCCCAGATCCAGATATCCCAAAAGATGTGGCAAATGCTAAGTGGTATGAAGTGCCTGGAATCTGGTGGAATACGGTTGAAAGATTATCCTGGACGATGGTGGGGAAGCCGGCAGCTTATGGATGTAAGTTTAGAGAAGTAGATTGTCTAAGATGATGACAACTGATGCTTATTCAAGGCAGCGAAACGGTTTTTTAGTCGGTGGGTTTTTATTCAAGTATCAGAGTGCGCGATCAATCTAAATTAAGTCGTTACCTAAAAAAAAAAGACTTTATTTATTAATCTAATCACTTAATCCCTACCTTTAAAAGATTTTAGACTGCTTAATACCGGCATGCGATTTATTTTATGCCCTTGATAATTACCCTGCGTAAATTACCAAGGGCATCGGTACATCAGCGAATTTATGAAGTTTTCTCCCAATAGGACACCTTTTCGCGAATTACAATCGCTTCGTGCGCAGCAATTGGGCATTGATAGCCACGATGACTGTGCTCAGCGACATAAAGATGGCGCCAACAGCGGGTGAGAGTAATATGCCCCACGGTGCCAACACTCCAGCTGCCAGAGGAATAGCGATTACATTGTACCCTGCCGCCCAGATCAGATTCTGGCGCATCTTGCGGTAGCTGGCTCGGCTCAGTTCGATCACCTTGACCACATCCAGCGGGTTGGATTTCACCAGAATGATCCCAGCGCTCTCCACGGCCACATCCGTTCCACTGCCGATTGCAATGCCCACATCTGCGCGGGTCAATGCAGGAGCGTCATTTACACCATCTCCAACCATCGCCACGCGCAATCCCTGCTTCTGCAGTTCGATTACCTTCTGATCTTTGTTTTCCGGCAGCACCTCGGCAAAATAGGTATCGATACCCAATTCACCTGCCACCGCTTTGGCCACTGCCTGGCTGTCGCCAGTCAGCATAGCCACCTGCACGCCCATCTCATGCAGCCGTTGGATGGCTTCATGGCTCTCTGGGCGGATCACGTCCGCCAAAGCAAGCGATGCCAGTAGCTTGCCATCCTGCACAAGATGAACCACACTTTGCCCTTTGGCGCTGGCAGCTTGATCGAAGGTTGACAGCAATTCAGGAAGGGTGACGTTCAGCATTTCCAGCAATCGTGGTCCGCCAACGTAGACATCATGTCCATTCGTTTTGGCGTGGATACCGCGGCCTTTGATCGCTTCAAAATCCTGCACAACAGGCAAGTCCAGACCCTTCTGCTGCGCAGAGCGGCGGATGCCCTGGGCGATGGTGTGTTCAGAATCGCCTTCCACAGCGGCGGTCAACGCCAGGGCATCCTGCGGTTTGATCCCATCTATGGTTTCGATTCCCACCACCCCAAAACGACCTTCTGTCAGTGTTCCAGTTTTATCAAAGACGATCATGTTGATTTCGCGGGCTGCTTCTAACGCCAGTCGGTTCCGCACCAGGATGCCATTGTTAGCTCCCATTGCTGTGGTGATGGCCACCACCAGCGGGATGGCAAGACCCAGCGCATGCGGGCAGGCGATCACCAGCACAGTGGCCACGCGCTCGATCACTTTTACATTGAACCCAACCCCAATCGTCCAAGCGATGGCAGTGATCACAGCGGTGCCCAAAGCGATGTAAAACAACCACCCGGCAGCTCGGTCAGCCAACAACTGGGTGCGGCTCTTAGACATCTGAGCCTGCTGCACCAAACGCATGATACCGGCAAGAGCAGTCTGATCGCCTGTGGCGGTCACGCGTACACGCAGGCTGCCATCCCCATTGATTGAACCCCCTACGACCTTTTCACCCGGGTGTTTGTGAACCGGCTTCGACTCGCCGGTAATCATGGATTCGTTTACTGCCGACTCGCCGTCCTCAACCTTGCCATCTGCCGGAACACTAGATCCCGGTCGAACAAGCAGTAGATCCCCGGATTTTAGTTCAGACACAGCCACTTTCGTTATCTGGCCATTGGCTTCTATGCGCTCGGCAGAGTCTGGCATCAATTTAGCCAGGGCGTTTAGAGCGCCTGATGCCTGCCGGATGGAACGCATCTCGATCCAGTGCCCCAGGAGCATGATGGCGATCAATGTCGCCAGCTCCCAGAAGAAATCCATCTGGTTCGCCAGGAACAGACTGGCCACGCTGTAAACAAAAGCTACGATGATGGCCAGGGAGATCAAGGTCATCATACCCGGCTGGCGGTAGCGAATTTCAGGGATTGCCATCTTGATAAAAGGCAAGCCGCCATAAACAAAGACGATTACTGCAAAGATAGGTGTAATCCAACGCGAACCAGGAAATACTGGCATTGAAAATCCCAACAAGGTCTGGAAACCCTGGCTAAAAAGCAGCACCGGCACCGAGAGTATCAGCGATACCCAGAACTTGCGCCTGAACATCCGCTCGTGGCCGGAGTGGTCCACGTGCGCGCCGTGACCCTCATGTCCGTTATGATCCATGGACATATTATGGTCGGCGTGTCCTCCCATTTCCATCTCCTTCTTGTTCATTTCATGACCAGCATGGGTGTCATGGTCAGCCGCCATCTTGTCGTGATTGTGCTCGATCCCTGTCATATCATGCATAGGACGGTCGTGTTCATAATTTGAGTGATGCATCGTGGAATGATCTATGTTCTGTGTTTTTTCCTTAGCTTTTTTTGATTCTTCAGTCATATTTCACCTTGAATAGTAGCGAATAATCGAGGCGGTACTATTTATTGATCATGTTGTCTACCACCCAACAAAACCGCCGACGCATTCATCTTGGCTGGATGGCGACATCGGCGAGGGTAATTCTATTCTACCTGATATCCCATGATATTCTATTTACCATATGATCAGGGTTGATTGACGGGGAGGGGAGCAACTCACTAAGCTGACTCTACCCTCCCAAAATTGGATCTTCAGTTGAGTTGAAGTGCCGTCGTCAGGCAGGTATTGCTTCCAGCATAGGTTGAGATGGGTGCCTGAGCGACTTTCCCATCGTAGCTGACGCTTACAAACCCATCAATGTTGCGGGGCAGCCACACCCCTACAAATCCGTTCGCCATGGTGGTCAAGTCGGAATTGACGATCTCTTTACCTGCATTATCGGTAATGACCGTGTGAATTTGCTGGTTGACCAGTTCGCCCTGGCAAGATGTCAGGCTGTGTGTACCACAGGGATGTGTTTGCGAAAGGTAAGGTGCGAAGGAGAGATAGAACTTATCCTTGGGAAGCGCCACCCTAACTTCGTCTGATGCATCTGAGAGGATAAGATAATCGCTGGTGATGCTAGCCCGGAGTCCCGAGGCATCCGATATGGAACTGTCGAGTTTTTGTACAATTTCCTCAACAGAAAGTCCATTTAATCCATATTTTTCCAGGAAAGCAGTGTTCGATTGGCTTACAGGTTTCTTCACCAGAAAGGCACCGACTGTGATCACAATGGCTGCAACGATTATTGCAATTATCAATCCTTGAGGTTTTTTCATTGATTTGGTTTCCTTTTCCTAAAAATTCTATAAATTTGGCCAGATTGGGAGAGTAAATTCAGTGAGCCGGCCTTGCGCTTCCATTTTGTAGCTATTAGTGAATATCTTTTACCATGGTCTGGTATTGCTCCTGGGTGATCTCACCTCTGGCATATCTTTCGTCAAGGATCTGTTTGGCGGTTGCACCGTTATTTTTTGCGTGCGCGCCGTTGTTACCGAACAACCCCTTGACCAGCAGAACTGCCAGAACGATGATAATGACCCAAAAAACCAGCATGCCACCCATCATTCCAAAACCCATCATCTTTCACCTACCTTGTTCCCAGATCAACTAATAGTTTTTGAAACTCTTCTCGGGTAATCTCACCCTTTGCGTAACGTTCTTTTGCAATATCGACCGCAGAAAGCGTGGTGTTGTTAAATTCTCGTTCCGAATTGTTATTGCTTAATCGCTTCACAATCCAGATAACCAGGAATATCACACCAATGATCAATACGACCGAAATGACCAGGTTGATGAGCATGCCAATCCAACCAAGACCACCGTACCAATAACCCATCATCATAATGTTTCATCCTTTCATGTTGCCCAATCAAGAGCTGTCCGTTTTTTACTTACAGGATTATCTTAACCTGGGAGGATGAAGCATTATTAAAGGGTTTGTAAAGTTTCGTTAAAGAAAACAGGAAAGTAGTTCCCCTTTATTTGGGAAGGGGGATTAGGAAAGAAAAAGTACTGCCTTTCCCTTCGCCATTACTCTCAGCCCAGATTTTCCCCTGATGTGCCTGGACGAGAGCCTTGGCGATAGTCAAGCCAATACCGCTGCCGCCGCTGGCACGGTTTCTTGACTTGTCGGTGCGGTAGAACCGATTGAATATGAAGGTGAGTTGTTCGGTGGAGATTCCGATTCCGGTATCCTTAACAGCGAAAAGTATCTCTGACTTTTCCCGGCGCACACTTATGGACACTTTCCCTCCATTGGGAGTATATTGCAAGGCATTTCCCACCAGGTTCGTGAGCACCTGAATAATACGGTCTTTGTCCACAAAAAGGTTGGGTAAGCCGGGTTCCACGTCAGTCACCAGCTGGATGTTCTTATCTTCGAATTGACGTCCAAGAGTACTTTGAATTCTCTCGATCAAGCGTTCAGGTGGTACAGGGGCGAGATTCAACTGAAATGCCCCAGCTTCCACCCGGCTTAATTCCTGTAGATCATTCACCAGGCGCTGTAGCCGGTCGATTTCTGAGTGGATCTGCTCGTAGGTTTCCGGGTCGGCGGGTAAAACGCCATCCATCAATCCCTCCAGGTATCCTTTGACTGCTGTCAGTGGGGTACGCAGTTCGTGGGTAACATCCCCAATCAGTTGCCTGCGTATGGTCTCAGTCTTTTCCAGCTTATCTGCCATCTGATTGAACCTGAGCGCCAACTGGCCTAATTCATCTGTCTGATCGGCTTGCTGACCTCCAGGGAGAGCCAACCTTTCTTGGTATTCTCCCTCCGCGATGCGTTGGCTGAGGCTCATCATGTGTAGCATAGGGGTGACCACCTGGCGGCTGATGAAAAAGCTTGCCAGGATTGCTGCAATCAAAGCCGCGAGTGCAGCATATGTGACTGCTTCGTACACTGCCGTGGTGTACTGAGAAAATAACTCGGATTGCATTTGCTGGTTGTTGCCCATCGCGTTAGCATTGTTCATGACCTCGTTCATGCTGGCCATGTGACGCTCAAAAGCCGCAGGGACAGACAAGCTGGCGGCGGTTATCAGAATAATTGCACCGACTAATACCACGAGAACATACGAAAGGAATACTTTCCAGGCCAGATGCGTACGTAAAAACTTCATCATGACATCACCTACTTATCTTCGAACCGGTAACCGACCCCGCGGATTGTTTCGATCATGGATAAAACCCCCAGTTTTTGGCGAACATGGCCGATATGGACGTCCACCACCCGAGCATCACCAAAATAATCGTATCCCCATATCTTCTCCAACAGTTGTTCGCGGCTGAGCACCATACTCTGATGCTGGGCAAGAGTCAACAGTAAATCAAATTCAACCGAAGTTAGATCGATCAAATTTTCACCGACCCAAACCCGCCTGGCGGCAACATCGATACGAAGGTGCGCGAAATTAAGAACAGCAGCTTCCCCGGCATTCCCAGTTGGGTTCTGTAGGCGCCTGAGAGCTGCTTTGATGCGGGCGACCAGTTCACGCGGACTGAAAGGCTTGGTCAAGTAATCGTCTGCACCGATGGAAAGCCCCACGATCTTATCCGTTTCCTCCGACCGGGCTGTAAGCATGATCACATAAACGTTCGACTCTCGTCTCAGGTTAGCAAGCAGCTCAATCCCGTCCATACCAGGCAGCATGACGTCCAGCACGATGACATCCGGCTTGAAAGAGCGGGCGGCAGCCAACCCTGATGGCCCATCATAGGCAGATTGGAATTCATATCCCTCCGTCTTCAAATAGGCACTTAAAACGTTATGAATGGAGGATTCATCATCGATTATGAGTAACTTGGCAGCAGGCATCTTATTTTCCTTGTAGTAAATTTAATCATATATCCATTTTACATATAAACAGGGATCGGCGGAACTGCCGATCCCTGGTAAGGAGGAGTGTGGATCAGATCATTCCCACATTTCAATAAAGGTGCCGTGCCAGGTGTGCAGGAAAATCTGTCCACTATAGCCATTGACACTCAGCATTCCTGCTGGTTGGTTGTCTTTCATAATATCGATGGTGTAATAACCATAGAAAGGATCTGCATCGGTTGCAGTCTTGTATCCGGGATACTGCTGGTCCAAATACTGCTGTGCGAGTTGCAACGCTTGTTCGGCAGAGACAGTCATCTGAGTAGAGGCGGAAGAGGAGTTGTTGTAGTATCCTCCCATCATACCTGCACCGCCCATCATGCCATACCCGCCCATATGTCCATATTTCTGATTCCACATCATGTTAGGACCATATTCGGGATAGACCAAAAGGGTGGTAGGATCTACAAGCAACTCTATGGCGCCAATGCCGGTACTTTTCTCGACGATGCGGGCATAGGCGTTATTGTTGAAAACCATGATCTCCTTGAGTTCAAGATCGGAATTGTTCAGGTTCTTCAAATAACCCTCGACAGCCTGTTTGGTCTGGTCGACAGTCAGGGGATTAATATTAGTAGGGTCTTTTTTTTCGAATGAACCTGTCGTGTTAAAACCACCCATCATGTTATATCCGCCCATCATCGAATAGCCTGGATTATTAATCGTCTGCCCTCGGATACCATTCAAAGTGTAATTATTCGCGAAAACATTGGAATGCCCGAGGAAGAGTGCTGTTCCAAAGACTAAGACAGCTACAACAACGCCGCCGATTACCGCTAATGTAATGCCCAAATTTTTATTCATAATGCTTACTCCTGTTCATTTTCAGATTCTCATTACTGTCTTAGTGTATCGAGGATGAGTAAAGGCTCTTTGAAGCATTCTTAAAGATTATGTAAAGATTGGGAGGAGGTGTTTTTGCCTTTCCTCATTTTATAAAAATTTATTATTTTGATTTGACATATTGAAAGCCATAGTTAACCCAAGTTGCTACCACAGGAAGTTGATGGAGGTCGCGAGGACAAACAGAGCGACTTTAAGTTCAAAACCACGTGCGGTCACCGCATGAATTGATTTCGGCAACAGCCGCTCCAACAAACTACCAGTCGTTTCAACCATTTTGCGAATGGAGGCTTGCAGATACGTGAAGAAAGGCGGAACGGGACGCAAGGAGTTGCTCTTGCGAAGCGGCAAGAGTTCCACCCCGGCTTCTCGGAGCACATCTTCGACGGTGTAGTCGTTATAGGCTTTATCGCCGGTCAACCAGGAACCGCTGGGTACATTCAGATCATAACGGGATAAAGCCGTCGTATCACTCGTGGCTCCAGGAGCCAGAAAGAATTCAACCGGTTGTCCACTTTCGGTAATCAAGATATGCACCCGTACGCCATAGAAAAAGCGCTTTTTACTGGCAATGTAGCCCCGCCATGCCTCGCCCTGATACAGTTTGCAGCGCGGGATGCGGTAGTTGTCGCAGGCGGCAATCGGGTAACTGTCCAAAACATAACTGGAACGCTCATTCAGCAACTTCCAATATTCGCCCAACGAAAGAAACAAGCTCAGAAACAGGTCGGCGATCCGATGCAGGCGTCGGTTGAAACGGCTTCTACTCAACATATTCGGTATGTAGCCATACTCATACAGAAACTGACAGCTCATCCGGAAGTTCCCTCGGAAGTACAACATTGCCACAATCGCCGCGGTCATGACTTCCGCATCCGTCATCTGGCTTTGGCGATCCTCGATATGATGCAGTCCCTTCAGCAGGTCATCACAAAGACAAAACACGAGTACAATTTGGGTGTCCATGCGCTTCTCCGGTATCGTTTTGGCTTGAGCACCTTTACTTTACCTCAGTTCGCATGGACCTTTTATTTCACTACCCATCAAGGTAGCAACTTAGGTTAGTTAAGTAGAATTTGCGCTATACGGGCACTGGATTCCTTGCTGAGCAGATGTAATAGGTATTAGTTCAATCGGCTTGACTCAATTCATTCAACCAAATTTAGAATATGCTCCAAGGGAACGAGATTTCTCCGGTGATTTGAACCTACATAAATGTATATACCTAATTTGGTATCCATCCGGATGGAGCTCTTGCGCGAGGTACCACCCCAGATCCAGATATCCCAAAGGATGTGGTTGGTGTGCAATGGTACGAAGTGCTAGGGATTTGGTGGAATACAGTTGAAAGATTATCCTGGACTATGGTAGGGAAGCCGGCAGCTTATGGATGTAAGTTTAGGCCGGTTTTAGTGACTGTAAAACAATGAATAATTATCAGAACGATATCATTTACCACTCAAAAAAAATCGAATAACTCAATATATATTTAATTAAAAAAGTGGGCTGCAATTTGTCATTTGCAGTCCACTATGAGTTTTTGATGGGTGAAGGGTTAACTTTTCAACATTCTCAGCCCGCTACCAATAACCACAAATTCGCTGATCTCGTGCGCCAGTACGGCGATCGGCAGTGTGAACCAACCACCCACTGCACCGATGATCAATACACTAATGACAATCGCAGAAAGGGCCAGGTTCTGATTGACGACAGATTGATTGCGCTTTGCCAGGCGCAATCCATAGGCCAGTTTCTCCAGATCGTCAGCCATCAGCGCAACATCAGCGGTTTCCAGGGCTACATCCGTTCCCGCGGCACCCATGGCGACACCCACGGTTGCTTCAGCCAGCGCGGGGGCGTCGTTGACCCCATCCCCGACCATTGCCACATGCCCATAACGCGAGGTCAGCTCACGGACCTTGACCGCCTTATCCTCCGGCTTTAAGTCCGCGTACACTTCATCGATCCCCAATTCCTGAGCAATTGCCTGGGCGGTGCGCTCATTGTCGCCGGTCAGCATCACCACTTTGTCAATTCCGGCGGCGTGCATGGCATCGATCGCCTTTTGCGCATTGAGACGGATGTTGTCACGGATGGCAATCATCCCCCAGGGGCCTTGATCATCACCTAACAACACCACGGTTTTCCCTTCGCTCTGGAGATGATTAATGTCCCCCCACACATGCTCCAGGGAGACGCCAAGCTTAGAGTGGAACAGGTCTGGACTACCCACGAAGATCGTCCGCCCATCCATACGGGCAGAAGCTCCTGCCCCGGTCATGGAGTGAAATTCAGACAGTTCGATGGGTTGAATACCTTGCGCTTCCACGTACCGGACGATCGCTTGTGCCAGAGGATGGCCGCTGCGTCGTTCAATCCCGGCTGCTGCCGCTAAAAATTCCTGTTTTGAATTTACCAATGGATCCGGATTCTGATTAATTAAGATGATGTCGGTCACTTCCGGCTCACCGCGAGTCAGGGTGCCAGTCTTGTCCATTGCTACGACTTTCACTTTGGCCAGTTCTTCTACATAGATTCCACCTTTGATCAGTACGCCATTACGCGCGCCAGTACCCAGTGAGGCCACCAGGGTAATCGGGATGGAAATGACCAGGGCGCAGGGCGCAGCGGCAACAATGAAGACTGTTGCACGAGTTATCCACATCACCCAGGCTGCGCCAAAAAATAGCGGCGGGACAAGCGCAATGAGGATGCCGATGAGTAAAACGATAGGGCTGTAGCGCGCACCGAAGCGCTCGATAAAGCGTTGGCTTTTGCCTTTCTTTTCCTGGGCTTCTTCGACCATGGTAATAATGCGGGCGATCGTATTATCGGCAAAGGTTTTGGTGGCGCGGATTTCCAGCGCGCCTTCACCGTTGATGCTGCCAGCAAAGACCGGATTACCCACTTGCTTTTCTACCGGAACGCTCTCACCCGTCACCGGGGCCTGGTTGACGCTGGAAGACCCAACCAGCACCTCACCGTCGGTCGCCATGGATTGGCCTGGCTTGACGATGAACACGTCCCCGACCACCAAGTCTTCGACCGGGATTTCCTGCTCGCGACCGTTCCGGCGGACTAACGCTACCTTGGGCGCCAGGTTCATCAAAGCCTTGATTGCGGCGCGCGTTTTCTCCTCGGTATAGCCTTCCGCAGCTTCGCTGATGGAGTAGAGGAAGACCAGCATGGCGCCCTCCAATAACTCACCCATTGCGGAAGCAACCA
>DAOUFM010000175.1:0-11091 GCA_034429975.1 Anaerolineaceae bacterium
CGCGGGACGTGCCCAGGTGCAGCGTCGTGCCCAGGATTTCCTCGAACGCAGCTTCCAATTCGATGCGATCATCGCCAGTACACTGCAGCGTGCCAACGCGACCGCCCGGATCATCGCAGCAGCTTTGCAAGTGCCGGTAGAAGATGAACCGGATTGGATGGAAGTAGACAATGGCTTATTAGTGGGGCTACCATTTGAAGTCGCCCGGGAACGCTACCCCAAACCAGCTATGCGCAATCCATATACACCCATAGCCGGCAATGGAGAAAGTGCCTGGGATATTTTTACGCGCGCAACACTCGCCGTGCAGAACCTCGTACGCCGCGGACCGGGCTCATATCTGGTGGTAGCGCATGGCGGCATTCTCAATTTTGCATTAAATGCAATGATGGGGATCCAGCCATCTGTCAACGAGCAGGGATTTGACTTTTTATTCAAAGACACCGGCTATGCCCGTTTGAAATATTACCCCGACCAACATCGCTGGTGGTTACTTGAATTTGTCCCAGGGGAAGAGTAGCTGGTATAAATTTCAGAATAGACTTTATTTACTTGAAAAAGTTTACCTGTTAAAATGAATTTCAAGAGAATCATCTTGAAGTGATCATAACAAAAAGCAGTTTCAAGAGTTAAAACCTTCTTCAATTATGCGTATCGAGAAATTATATAAGATTTTTTCACTCATCACGATTATAGAGAGCCTGGGTGTAATGCTCTGGTTATCCATGCTTCCTATCGACCCCAAGAATGTCATTTTTCTCGGTTTTTCTAAATGGCGTCTATTTTTTATTGGTCTTCCAGTTTTGGGAATTTGTATTCTCGTCTTTACGTTAATTCTCAATCGAAAAGAAAGTAAGTTTCATCTTCTCTTTTTTCAATTCCTGGAAAACAGTCGCTTTCAGTATTTTTGTTTCCTGGCAGGCTGGACAGCTTGGACTGTCCTCATCATTCTTTCATTAAATAACAAAATGGTTGCAGTGTTTCAAAGATTTCTTCCTATCAGTCTCTGGGCTGGCGTAATTCCCCTGCAATGGCTTCTTTTAACAAAAATAACTCAACCCGGTTATGGCGCTCAAAAGCGGAAATGGATCGTAACCGGTATTCGTAAGTTCTGGAAACCGGCTTTGTTCACGTTGGGCGTATTAATTGCCTTCTATATTTCATCCGCGATTCTTTATCCAACCCATACTTCTGAGGATTTTTGGTGGGAAATCGGAATCCCTATTTTAGTTTGGCAAATCATATTTAGTCTTTTAATCGGAGTTATTTACCATTTTTTGAAAGACCGTATTGAACAACTCTTGGGGAGGAGAAAAGACCTTGTTATTTTTCTCCTGCTTTTTCTCGTATTCGGATTTGTCTGGGGTTCTCACAAAATTACACCGAGTTACTTTAATCCCGGACCATTTCCTCCCAATCAGGTTTATTATCCTGCTTATGATGCCGAGAAATTCGATCTTCAGGGACAATCATCCTTAATAGGTTTTGGATTAAATAACGGAAAGCCTCTGGACCGCCCATTTTACCCCATGTTTTTGGCAATCCTTCACCTTTTTAGCGGACAGGATTATACCGGTAATATGCATCTGCAAGCATTTCTTTTTGCAGTTTTACCGGCTCTTATCTACTTGATCTGTGCGGAGTTGAATGAGAGAACCTGGGGGATCACCTCAGCGATTGCGATAGGTTTTTGGGGTTTCAACGTTATCAGCAGCAATGATTTAATCACCACTTCCACACCCATTCAGATGCTGACCGATTTCCCCCTGGCTATTATTCTCAGTCTGGTTTTATTATTCACGATTCGATGGCTAAAGGATAGTTCTCACTCTACCAAATACGCTTTATTGGTGGGAGCGTCACTATCATTAGCAGCTTATGTACGCTATAGCGCTTTGAGTTTGCTCCCCCTATGGTTATTCATAGCATTAATAAAATATCGCCGGCAATTTCGAAAAGGTCTGGGCATAGCTGCCGTCATTTTATTGGGATTTCTGTTATTTACTTTACCCTGGTATGCCAGAAATATGGTCAGTGGGCAAAATGCTTCTCTTCCATTTTCAAATAAAGTTCTTTTTGTGATCAACACTCGCTACCAACCTAAAGAAAAGGAATTGCCCGATAATAAAATTAATGAAAAAAACGGTAAAAAGCAACCAGCGCCGAGTAACGATAATTCAAGTTGGGGCCTTGAAAATTTAAGTGGTTCAGAAAACGGCGATTTCGGAAATAATCAATTTTTGGAAGAATTATCCACTGAAGAAAAAAAATCCAGTGGAAGGAACGACCTGACCAAACCTTTCTTGAATTGGTTCTCGGCTCACTTTGTTCACAACGTCATGAGTTCCATATTAATTTTGCCAACAACAATCAACATCACTTCCCTACGAGACACACTCATGGCTACCGGATCAGTTTGGCAGAAAAATTGGAGCGGAACTCTCCCATTGTCTGGGCTGATCCTTTTGATGATTCAGTTTCTAATTCTGATCATCGGGCTGATCTGGTTATTCAGGAAGAATTTTTACCCAGCCTTGAGTATTATTTTTTTATTTTTCGGAATCCATTTATCCAATTCATTTGGAAGAACCTCTGGTGGTCGATATGTCATTCCGATTATTTGGGTGATACTATTAGTTTATTTCGCTGGTTTTTTTAAAGTCCTCAATTTCTCAGAAACGCCTGAAAAGTCTACAGAAAAGTCAACGTCCATTCCAGCTAAAAACCGGATAATGTGGGCAGTAATCATTAGTATTATTTTAATCGCCGGATCCATTCCAATTCTGTTTGAAAGAATAACATATTCGGTCTTTGCTCATTCTTCTAACCCTCTTTCCTTTCAGGAAATAATTAATAATCCTGAAATGAATTATCGTGATAATGAAAAATCCCAAATGGAAGCGTGGATGCAGAATAAAAAATCGAGAAAATTACATGGTTATGTTTTTTATCCTATTACAAGAGAGGCTTCAGAACTGAAAAATTTGAACTTAGATACACCGCTTCCAGTAGTTCAATTTACCTTAATTCAAGAAACTGATATCATCTCGGTGTATTTTCCTTTCAAAGAAACAATTGACCTGGAAAATCAGGATGAAGTTTATATTTTAGGTTGTAAATCCTCAAAAATTTATTTTGCTAAAGACATTTTTGTTTTGAGGGAGGGAAAATTTACTCATTATCATTCAGATTATGTTCCAAAAATGTGCAATTTTCAATAATTTTTTTCTGATTGTGAGAATAATTAACAATAAACGGAATCGATAAATTTTTCCAAAATCATCTATAGTATAATTTCCGACTACCCGGCTAAGCTGGATATTAGATTTTTTGTTTTCCACAGGATTAAAATGTGATTTCAAACCAAATTGAGCACCCACCTCTGAGTGAAATTGAGATTGAACCCCCACGTGGCTGGTTCAATCTTCGCTTAAAAGAATTGTGGCAATTTCGTGAACTGCTTTATTTTCTTGTCTGGCGCGATATTAAAGTACGCTACAAACAAACCTTATTAGGAGCTGCCTGGGTGGTCATTCAGCCCATTGTGACGATGGTAATTTTTAGTATCGTGTTTGGGAAATTAGCCAATCTTCCTTCAGACGGTGTCCCTTACCCAATTTTTTCGTATGCAGCACTGTTACCCTGGCAATTATTTTCACGGGCTCTGTCTGATGCTTCATCCAGTCTGGTGAACAACCAACAATTCGTTACTAAAATTTATTTTCCCCGATTATTCCTGCCTGCAGCCTCTATTTTGAGTGGTCTAGTTGACTTTTTCATCGCCCTCATTATCCTATTTCTTTTAATGTGGTATTACCATATTCCGCTCACCATTAAAGTGTTGGTTTTACCCATTCTGATATTATTCACAATATTTACTTCTTTAACAGTAGCCTTGTGGCTATCATCAATTAATGTCAGATATCGGGATGTCAAATACACCTTGCCATTTATCATGCAAGCCTGGATGTATGCCACACCGGTTGCTTATTCCAGCTCTTTGATCCCCGAGAAATTCCAACTTCTCTATGGATTAAACCCAATGGCTGGGGTTGTTGATGGTTTTCGTTGGGCTTTATTAGGAAAAGATATGACATTAAGTCCGCTGATTTGGATTTCGATTTTGGTGATGATAGTTTTATTAATCAGTGGATTGATCTATTTCCAAAGAATGGAACTAACCTTTTCGGATGTTATTTAAAGGGAATTATGAGTAATTTTGCTGTTAGAGCGAATAACCTTTCAAAACAATTTTTGATTCAGAGAAAACAAAATAACGATATGCTAAGGGATCAAATCCTTGAGTTAGCAAGATCAGGAAAAAATTTTCTTGTAAATAAAAAACAAAAAAAACAAAGAAGAAATACCATCTGGGCATTAAAAGACGTATCTTTCGAAATCATGCATGGAGAATCGATTGGGATTATCGGTGCCAATGGTGCCGGAAAAACCACCCTATTAAAAATTTTGGCTAGAGTGACTGCTCCAACAGAAGGAAAAATTCGCCTCCGCGGTAGGATAGGTTCACTTCTCGAGGTTGGGACAGGATTCCACTCCGAGCTAACCGGCCGGGAAAATGTTTACCTCAACGGTGCCATTTTAGGCATGCATAAAAATGAGATTGATCATAAATTTGATGAGATTGTAGATTTTTCCGGGGTTGAAAACTTCATTGATACCCCGGTGAAACGCTATTCCACCGGCATGCGGATGCGCCTGGCGTTCTCAGTCGCTGCGCATCTGGATTCTGAGATCTTATTAATTGACGAAGTTCTGGCGGTTGGAGACCTTGCTTTTCAAACCAAAAGTTTAAGCAAGATGGAATCTGTAGCCAGAGATGGCCGCACGGTGTTGTTCGTCAGCCATAACCTGGCTGCAGTAAAGGCTTTTTGTAATAACTCCATGCTGTTAGAAAATGGAATACTAACATATATGGGAGATACCGAGAAAGCCATCCAAATGTACGTTGAGAAAGGTATAACATTAGATTCATCAATAGAAGTTGAGGTCAATCACGCATTAAATGCTCAAATCCTTAAATGCTATCTGTGTGATAAAAATGGAGAACCGGCAAGTTCTTTTCCTCACTCAAATCAGATCTATATACGGTTGAAAATCCATCAAAAGGAAAATTTGTATAAACCACATCTCCTAATCAGGGTTTTGAGCACAAATTTTGATCCGATTTTTGTCTCCCGAGATTTCGAAGAAACCGGAGAATTTCACCTTCCATCCGAAGCAGGCACCTACGAATTTCAGGCGGCCATCCCAGCCAATTTTCTTTCGCCGGGAAAATATTATCTGGAAGCCGAGATAGCCGGCCAAAGAAAAATGAGTCGATCACGTACCTTTTATCGTCTTGATCAACCTGTTGAATTTGATGTTTACGACAATGGCAGCTTATTATCTCAATTCAATCTCCCTTGGAATGGCTGGGTCCATGCGGATGTTAAATGGCAAAGGTTATAGAGCATGAACGAAGATTTTTCTAACAATGAAATTGGGATACTTTATATCGCCACTGGAAAAAAATATATTAAAGCAGCGGTGAATTCTGCCAAATCGGTGCTTAGATTCTGTCCGCAAATACCCACGCATCTATTTGCAAACTGGAAAGAATGCGGCTTTAATTTCGAAAAATCCCCATATCCTTTTGCCTCGGTCGATGTGGTTGCTAATCCTCACAGGCGCTCGAAAATTGACTATCTGACCTCTACTCCTTTTGAACGCACCTTATATTTGGATACTGATACCGCAGTAAATACGGATGTTCAAGACCTTTTTCGAATTTTAGACCGCTTTGATGTGGCTTTATGCCATGCCCATCGCAGGAATGAATTTGTGCGCACCCGTAATTGGCGCTTAGATCTCCCGAATGCTTTCCCTCAATACAATTCGGGTGTTTTTCTTTTTCGTAAGATGCCTGAAGTAATCCTGTTCTTAGAATCCTGGAAAGAATCATTTAAAGAAGCTGGCTTTCCACAAGATCAGGTGACCTTGAGAGAATTGTTATGGTCAAGCGACCTCCGTCTCGCCACCTTACCACCCGAATATAATGTGCGTTTTATGAAATACACGTTCCTTTGGAATAAAAGTGAAGCGACTCCTAAAATTTACCATTTAAGAAGATTTCACGACGGGCGGCTATGGTTTTTCAAAGCCTGGGGGAAGAAACTTCTTCGCCCGTTAGTAAAAAAACTTAATAAACGGAAATAATAAAAAGTGGTCAATAACAACCAATTACCTAATTTTTTTATATTAGGGGCGGCAAAATCTGGAACCACTTCCCTGTTTAATATTCTGGCTAATCACTATCAGGTTTATGGTTCTCCAGTAAAAGAAACTGGTTTTTTTAGTAATGATGATAAATTCGTACATGGACTTGAATGGTATCAAGAAACTTTTTTTAAGAACTCCGAAAAGTATCCCGCCCGAATGGAAGCAACTCCGGTATATTTAACCTGGAGTGAAAAAACTGCACCCCGCATTCGAGCAGCATATCCGAACCAAATGTTAAAATTTGCACTTATCTTTCGTGATCCCATTTCAAGGGCTTATTCCCATTACTGGCACCGGGTTCGATTAGGTCAGGAAAACTTAACATTCACTGATGCCATCCAGGCTGAAAATCATCGAATTTCTGAAAATTTTCCAGAATTGTTCAGAACAGGCAATGGAAAATATGGCTACTTGAGAGCCAGTTGTTATGCCAGTCGTTTGAAACCATTTTTAGAAAATTTTAGTAAAAATCAATTTTTCTTTTTACTTCAGGAAGATTTACACCCTGAAAATTTTGAAAATAGGATAAGCGCATTGCTTGATTTTTTGGAAATCAATCCTAATGAAAAGTTAGAACTTCAAAAAGCAAACGCCGCTACAAAAAAAGCAGAAAAATGGTTTATCAGGTTTTATTGGAAAGCTAAACAAACATTTTTAAGCAATCTTTATCGAAAAACAATCAACCCTGGGGCTAGAAAGAAGATTCATTCTTTGCTATTTCCTGAGGTCCAGTATCCAAAACTAGACGAAGAAATTGCCAGAGAATTAAAAACAAAATTTAAAGATGAAGTTAAAGAGTTGGAGGTTATAATAAACCGAGACTTATCTGGCTGGCTGCCTTAAAAAATCACAAATTATGTTGGTATGAAAAATTGGGAAAAGAAAAGAACTCATCCGAAGAAAATCTAGAAAAAAAATTAGTCTTTACCTGTTCAAACCTGAATAAAGATTTTTCAGCAAAAGAACAAAACTTACGAGCTCTTCAAAACCTTAGTTTTTCAGTATATCAAGGTGAGTTTGTTTGTATTGTCGGACCCAGCGGATGTGGAAAGTCTACGTTGTTAAGGATTATGGCTGGATTGATTCCCAGGACATCTGGGAATTACCAGTTCTTTCATCAAAATAATGATAGACCTCAGACAGCAATGGTATTCCAGAGTCAGGGTCTGTTCCCCTGGATGACGGTCCTTGAAAATACAGCCATTGGTCTTGAAATGCAAGGGTTAGACAAAAGAATTCGCACTGAAAAAGCAAAAGATTTCTTGGAAAAAATTGGTCTTAAAACATTCCTGGACGTTTTTCCTCACACACTTTCCGGAGGAATGCGGCAAAGAGTCGCCATCGCCCGTGCTTTCCTTTCAGATCCCGAAATACTTTTGATGGATGAACCTTTTGGCATGTTAGATGCCCAAACCCGCATTGTTATGCAGGAAGAACTCCTGAACTTATGGCAAGAGAGGCGTCATACGGTCGTTTATATTACGCATGAT
The DNA here is from genome assembly GCA_034429975.1 of Anaerolineaceae bacterium. GTDB lineage: Bacteria > Chloroflexota > Anaerolineae > Anaerolineales > Anaerolineaceae > UBA6170. Next base: position 7,770 of record DAOUFM010000175.1, read on the forward strand.
ATTGAAGAAGCTATTTTCCTCGGAGACCGAATTCTGGTTATGAGTGGCCGTCCGGGAAGATTATTGGAAGACATCCCCATTCTTTACCCCCGCCCCAGACAAAGACAAAATTTAGGTTCTGACGCGATGAATATCCGCCAGCATATATGGGGAATGTTGCATGATGAAGTTGTTCAGGAAATTGGAATGCACTAATGCTGTCAAAGATTAGAAAAAGCTCGTTCACAGTTCCTTTTTTGACTTTAATAATTTTCTTGATATTATGGGAAATTAGCGCTCATTATCGGATTATCTCACCCACTTTTTTCCCACCTCCCACAAAAATCTGGATTTCTTTTGTGAGATTAATTAAAAATGGTGCTTTATTTGAAGCAACTAACGCAACATTAATTCGTTTCCTGGGGGGTGTTATTTGTGGGTCTATACTCGGAGCCATCCTGGGATTAATGATGGGCTGGTGGCAAAAATTAAATTCTTTCCTGACGCCCTGGATCGCAGCCTTATACCCCATTCCAAAAATCGCCATCTTTCCATTATTAATGATTATTTTCGGAATTGGAGAAGGTTCTAAATTTGTCGCAATCCTTCTATCTGCTTTTTTTCCTATGTTAATTACAACATTAAATGGTGTTAATCAGATTAACCGCATTTATTTCGAGGTCGGAAAAAATTATGGAGTGACAGGAAAAAACGTCTTTACTCATATTCTTTTTCCAGGCAGTCTTCCGTCTATGTTAGCGGGATTGAAAATGGCAGTAAATACCGGTTTTATTATAACTATCAGTGTTGAGATTATTTCTGCTAAAAGCGGTTTGGGTGTATTGCTTTGGTTTGGATGGCAAACATTCAGGGTAGGGGAAATATATGTTGTACTGGTTGTGATTTCCTTGCTCGGACTTTTGATAAACTATCTACTGGAGAAATCTACTCGCCGACTAATCCCCTGGATGGGGGAGTAGACCCTTATAATCAAATAATATTTATTTATAAAAAATTAATTCAATTTATTTAATTAATAGAGAGGTTATTTTGAAAAAAAATCTATTAATAGTTTTCATAATTTTTGCATTTTTTTTATCAAGTTGCGTGCGACAATCATCAGATTTTGCTAGTAAAGATTTGAATCTCAATTCAACAAATAAACAATTAGAAAAAAACGATTCCGCACGAATATCATTAAAAATAGGAATCATGCCCTATTCTTCTTACGCTCCTTTTTATTTTGGTAAAGTTGAAGGCTATTTTTTAGACCAAGGATTATCGGCTGAATTAATTGAGTTTTCAAATCAACCGGATTTATTGGTTGCTTTGGCTTCAGGACAAATTGATGTGTCTGGTGGAATTTTGGATATAGGAACCTTAACAGCAATAAATGAAGATACGGGAATAAAAATCGTTGCAGATAAAGGTTATATTAAATCCAACTCAGATTGTAACTATGTCGCCTGGATGGCACGTCAGAATCTTTTTGATATTGACAGTCAAGCAGATTCAACCAATTTACAAGGGAAGAAATTTGTTTCCGTTAATGCAAGTTATTATGAATATGTTCTTGAGAAATTATTAAACACATTTAACCTTAAAACTACGGATATTGAAATTGTTGAAATGCCAACACCTGCTCGTATGGAAGCATTACAAACCAACGCAATTGACATAGCTGCAATTGGTGAACCATGGATAACACGTACTGTAAATTCACAAAGTGGCGTCATATGGCAGCCGTTTGAAAATATTGTTCCGAATGCTCAATTTGGAGTTGTTTGGTTTGGCCCTAATATCACTAAAGATAATCCTGAACTAGGAAATCGTTTTATGACAGCATATTTAAAATCCGTAAAACAATACCAGGAAGGAAAAACTGATCGCAACGTTGCTCTTTTATCAGAATTTACCAAATCATCCAAAGATGAAGCAAGCCAAACTTGCTGGCAATCTTTTTCAGAAGATGGATATGTTAACGTAGACACCATTCTGGATTTTCAAAACTGGGCTTTTGAAAAAGGCTATATTGACCAAAAATTAAATTTAAATATGCTTTGGGATGACCAATATTTAAAAAATGCAAATAACAATTAATCTCGAATAACATATTTGTAAAAGATTAAGTAATATATATATATGAAAACATTGACTCCAACACTCATAAATGCTATTTCTCCCACAAAGGATTTCTCTCCTCTTCTTTCAGTTGAGAATAAAAGAATAATCACAGATTACATCACCCATTGGGCCAAAACAAACCCAAATTCAACCGCCGTTATTGACCATGGAGTTTCCTATAGCTATCATGAATTAAATTCCATTGCCAATCAAATTGCGAATGGATTAATAAATAAATTAGGCAAGAAAGAAGAACCTGTTGCTCTATTATTTGGGAAAGAAGCCTTAGCTATTTTTTCAATATTGGGTATTTTAAAAGCAGGAAAAGCATATTCAGGAATTGATCCACAAAGTCCTATTCCATATCTGCGATTAATCTGCGAAGAATTAAAACCTGGAGCTATTATTACCAGCAAGACTTATCAAACAATTGCTGAAGAAATCACCCCCGACACCGCTAAAGTGATCATTATTGATAATTGGTTAAATAATTTTCCAACGGAAGCACCTGAAGTAAACATTACTTTTGATATGCTTGCTTGTATTTTTTTTACATCAGGATCCACGGGGCGATCTAAAGGTGTCATTCTTGACCATAATGGACTTTGGCATCGAAATTTACATAATATAAACTCATATAAATATTGTCAATCCGATAGAACTTGTATGCCATTCCCAGTAGGATTGAACTGGTCTGCTACCCCCCTTTTCGGAACGTTAATAAATGGGGGAACATTGATCCTTTATGATTATGTTGACAAATCAATTGGTGAAATCGAACAATGGTTTGTAGAAAACAAAATAACAAACGCTCCTGTGCCTGCTGGTTTTATGAAGAAATTTCTAGCAGGAATAGAAGAAACGAAACTATTTTCAAATTCAAAATTAAGATTTATTTCAGTCGGTTCTGATGAATTTACCTTAAATGATGTGCGTTTATATCAAAAAAAATTCCCTAAAGAAATTGTCTTAGTTTATCTTTTTTCTTCATCTGAAGCAGGAAATATGTTCCGAACCTTTTACACAACAAGTTCATCTCTACCCGAAAGAGACCTCTTTTTCGAAGTTCCAGTTCCAGAGGTTGATGTCTTTATTTTGGATGAACAAAGAAAATCTGTCCAGCCTAATACCCCTGGAGAAATTGCTGTCCGAAGTCAGGGAAACATGGTCGGATATTGGTCTAAGAATGGAATTGACACCAGCAGACTGATCGATGACC
>DAOUFM010000176.1:0-18984 GCA_034429975.1 Anaerolineaceae bacterium
CTTTACCTGACCACCATCCCCATCTAGAACCAAGGATCGGCAATAGAACAGAACCTCTTTGTGACAACTCGTCATAAGCCATATCGCCAATTAAAAAATAAAAAAGCATCTGAGGGATAAACCATACGAGCATTTCAATCAGGGATAAACTTCCATTTCCTGGCCCACTAAAGCTAGTCGCGCCGATGCGGGCCACGCAAAATGATATGCCATGATGCCCAGGTAGTCATTCGAATCAACAAATAGGTTTATTTCATTCTACTCGATTATCAATCTTCAACAAAACTCTTCAATATTTCTCCAGTAGCAGAATCGATGAGACGATTGTTCACCAAAATTGGTCGCGATTCGATATTTTCCACATGATCAAGCTTATACCGATAGGGTTCATTTTTCACCATGACCCACCATAATCCCTCTGCAATTCGGCGCGCCAATGCTGATGTTGCTTTGTAGTAGTGAACTCTGCTACGATATTGATCAAACCAAGCCTTGAGAGGACCTTTACCGTGAATAGCAAACGCTTTGGATGCCGAAAGGAGATGAAATTTAACTCGTGCATTTCCATGAGATGATCTGCGTTTCAACAACTTTCCCCCGGAAACTTCATTAGCGGGTACCACCCCAATCGCTTTTGAAAACGCTTCGGCTGTGCAGTAACGCTGATGGTAATTGGATCCCAACTCCGCGATTATTCGTAATGCAAGCATCGATGTTACTCCCGGAACAGTCGTCATCAAATCCACTTGTTTTTCTAAATGGCTTAAATTGATTTTGTCCAAAATCTCATTCTCGGCTTGTTTGATACGATCATTCAACATAATTACATCACCTAAAACTTCTTCAAGGTATGGAAGAATGTAATCTGGAAGCGGAACAGCAGCACATTTCACAATCTCAGGACGCTTATTGCGATTACGATGCAAAGCTGCAATTTCCTCTGGCGTTCTTCGATCAATAATTCCCTGTAAGATATTCAGACCAGCGGGTGTGTTCAAAGTCACCAAGCGAAAAACGGTAAAACCGTAACCGGTAAGAATTCCATTGGCGCGGTTGGTAACCTGGGTTCTTTGTTGTTTCCAACTGTCGATCCGTTTGAAGAGCAACCGTAATTCGCGTTGTTGGCTATCAGGCATGTTGGATGTTTTCAGATCAAAATTAGCAGCCAAGCGAGCTAAGGTCATAGCATCTCCTTTATCCGATTTTCCCTCTACTCGTAATAATGCCTTGACCACAATGGGATTAATAACGGCAATGTTGATCCCCTCTTCCCGTAAGGTGTCATAATAAAGCATATGGTAATTGGCAGTGCTCTCAATAATGACAAGTTCCACCTCTTGGGAACGGAACCATTCAGCTGTGCGTAAGGCATCAGCTTTATGTTGTTTGAATTCTCTTGCCTCTAAGTTTCCAGTTTCTGCATGATAAATAGCGGCAACGATGATATTTTTATCGGTATCACAACCCCCAGTAATGTTGTAACGTGCCTGAACGGAAGCCTTTCCGTTAGCATGAATGCGTTTTGCCATGAAATTGTCCTTTTCTGCCACAAAAATGCGGTGCGACACCCTGGACCTCTAAGGGCCATTCTATTTTAGAGACTGAAAACGTCTATGCGTGGCGCGGGTGAGTGTTGTTAGCCCAAACTTATTGCGACCCTGACTGCGGGTAAGAAAAAACGGGGCCTTTGTACACCGCTTGCAATTATGATAATGGATATAGAACAATAATTCTACCTGCCTAAATGTGCAGGTTTATGATGATAAAATGCAAAATTGGCAGGTTTTTGGCAGGTTTTTTGATTTTGGTCACAAAAATTCCAGGACAAATTTCATGTTTAGTTATAATTAGTCTGAAATTAGGTTTTTCCGTCTAGTTTTGCTAAGTTAAAGTATCAAAATAGAAAAATAGGTAAGGCCACGAATGTTCCTTTCGCCAACTATGGAGCAGCAAAACAAGGAGCAGCAATGTACCAAAAACTGCTGGATATGGAAAGAGCTCAAGCTCAAAACGCATCATAAAAGCTGCTCGCGTTGGTACCCTGGTCGTGCGGGGACTATGTAACATGGCCTCGCGCTTCCTGTACCATCGTCAGGGTGGTACCCTGGCAACAGCGCCCAGGGCGTTGCCGCGCTCCTGAAGAAGATCCGTTTTCTGCACCAAAGAATTATCAGAAGAATCAGGGGTATGCCAACTCCAATAAGAAGCGGAAAGGTGAAAAATTCAAGGCGCATAGATTTTGCTTGTTTGGTTGAAAGGAAGCACATTATCTCCCACAGAGGAGAGGTCAAGCAGGCAGCAGCGGAGGCAATTGGCAGAGTTTAGGTGTAGCCGCGTTCTACGGGTATAGAGGTTTCTAGCTTTATCAGCCCAAGTCATCTCCAACCTTGCCTGAGTAAAAAAGCGGAGGCTCGAATTGCAGCCAAATGGGAAGTTAGAGGAGAAAAAACCATCACCGATTAATTCCTTTCCAAGGAATTCCAAAAAAAGAATCGCCCAGCAACTCTTCTATCTGAGTTCTATCGTTATGGGATGGATAATAAATTATCAAGCTTCCCTTTCCAGGACAAGAGTTGTCTATGGTGATCTCAATATTCTCAGGATCGATATTCTTGATCTCCTGAATGACCTGATTATGTTGCTCCATTACACTTTTCACATCGGATAAGTCAGGCAATTCATCACAACTTAGGAAAATTGCTCGATTATCATAGATCGTGCTAGCGATCCATCTCCCAAAGAAATGCTTAGTGGTTTCTGCCAATATGAGTGCAGCAAGGATGAATACAGTCACCACAACGAATAACCATCTTTTCTGTGATTTGGTCATAATGAATTCCTCCTGCCTGGTACAACTACCTGTCCAATTTTATATCTATTTATGTAGCTTGGCAAATCAATTGCTTTTCTTGAGTAGTTTGCGGGAATTGACCCATTTGGCTGGTCAAATGCTGGTCAGCTAAATATTATATAGGACGTACGATTCCAGAGTAGCCATGGCAGCAGTTACTCTGTGCCTGAAGTAAATGCAAATAGATCCCAGATTTGTAGGGTGCCATCGCGGGCAACTGAAGCCAAGCGATTTCCATCGGGGGACCAGGCCAGTCGGTCGATAGTGTCTCTGTGACCCTGAAGGTTGGCAAGGGGTGTATTATTGACCATATCCCAAACGAAAAGTTCGCTGCCGGTCGAGCCGACAGCCAAGAAGCGACCATCCGGCGACCAGGCAACGGTCCATAGCCGGTAATCGTTCATTCCTGTGGTCAGCAACTGCTCCTGTTTCCCAGTCTCCACGTCCCAGATCAGGATCATGCCTTCATCTGCCCCACTGTCCGGATGCATCAGCGCTCCCACCGCAGCCAGTTTTTTGCCGTCCGGAGACCAGGCCAGCCCGAGCCACAACGGTTTGAGATCCCCGGTCTCTGCCTGTAAAATGAATAGCACCTTTCCGGTCTGGGCGTCCCAGATGACGGGGGGCTGCATATTTAATGAATCCGCCGAGGCGAGACGTTTGCCATCGGGCGACCAGGCGACCTGGTCTGGTGTATGCCGCTGAGCTGGGTCCTGCAATTGAGATAGGAGTTTTCCTGTGCCGGCATCCCATACATGGGTGGGATCAGCCAGGTGACTGCCATCCCAAGACCAGGCGGATGAGAATGGGTACTGGTTGTTATCACTTTCGAGGGGGCGTTTTGAACATACGCTTCCCACCAGATGAGTTTGATCGCCGCTGGTAAATAAATAGGTTCCAGGGCCGATAGGCGGCCAGGAGCTTACCCATTTCTGAGGGGTACCGACCATTTCCTGGCGCAAGGATTCACCGCTAACCGGGTTCCACCACGTGATGGCTGCGCCGTTCGTGGAGGCTAACCCGTCCAGCGTCCAGGTCAAAAAGGTTCCCACAGATGCATGACCGCCCAGGCTGCGCAGCACACTGCCAGTGCTTACTGTGAAAGCATTGATCTGGCCATCCGGAGTTTGCAGTCCGAAAAGGGTCTTCCCGTCAGGCGACCACCCCAAGCCGGGGGCAGTGTAATAACCCTCGATCTTCTGCTCCACCTGGCCGGTGAGGGCATTCCAGATCAGGATAAGGCCGGTGTCCATCCCGTATGCTACAGCCAAATGCTGCCCATCCGGCGCCCAGGCCAGGGTAGTAATGGACCCGTTGACCTGCTGGTCAAGCAGATGAATCTGGCGATCTTGCTTCGCATCCACGATGGCGACGATCGGTAAGCCCATACTGTCATACTGCGCCAGAAGATTGCCCACAGGAGCGGTGAAGATGGCACTGATCCAGGTATCTTTGGCACCCTCGGCTGAAAAATCTGTGACAGGCGCATAGGTATCTCCCTCCCATGCCAGAATTTTCGTTCCCATCGAAACACCGTAAATACGTCCATCCGCCGCCCAGGCGACATTTATCCCGCTGTAACCTTCAGAACACTTGGTGCCGCTGAGTTCTTTCAGTGAGGTGCCGTTATTTGCATCCCAAACAGTCACCTGCTCGCAGCCACCGCCGGTGACCATCCGCTGGCCATCCGGTGACCAGGCAAACGAGCCGCCCGCGCCCTCCAACCTGGCCAACAGTTTACCGTTACCCACATCCAGAATGATAATGGCACTGCCTGAGACAACGCCTAAGCGTTCACTTTTGGGATCGAAAATTACATGCGCAGCATTTTCCGGCATCGGAGCGAACCAGGATTCCGCAAATGTGCTGGCGTGGTACAGGGTAACCCCGAGCTGTGTGCTGACGGCCATCCATTGTCCATCAGGCGAGACGGCCAGAGAAGTCGGGCTGCCTTTACCAATGCGTAAAGTGGGGTTTAACACTGGGAGGGAAACTTCCATTGGTTGATCCATGCTCACCTGGACCAACCGGATCACCTGACCCTCCGTTTGCCAACGCGTAGGGTCCACCTCGATGATGTAGGTAAATGACTCCCCCTGCATGGGGGTTTCCCCAATCCAATCGACCACCGATTGCTGGTATTTCTGCCCGTTCACTTCAACGTCGTAGGCAGCATAACGGTAGACCCCTTGCGATATCTCCCGATATTCCGTGGTGGTCCCGCCCGGAACATCCCCGAACTCGATCCGTTCGTCAGGGAATCTCACGACCAGATTATGCAGGGTAAAGGTGCTTTGGTTGGTAATCCGCAATCGTTGGAGTTGCGATTGGGCATCTGGTGTTTTTGCTGGGATCGTTGCTTCGGACTCAGAGGGAGGAATTGTTGCGGCATCTGGGGATGTAATCTGACCAGGCGTTACATCTGGTGAAACCATTGGTACAGCGGTACAACCGTTCAACACCGTAAATAGGATTAACGGGATGAACACCCTAGACAACAGTTTGGACATTTTTACCTCCCGCATTGGCTAATCGCTGTTGCATGGCTATCTGGTGGTCATTGTTAAAAATGGTGTCCCGGGATATGGTGATGAAGATCTTCTGTTTTTCCAGAGAAAATTACCCGGCCTTGTTGTAAAACAATAGCTTGTTCTGTGAAACGTTCAACATCAGGCGGATCGTGGGTGCTGAACACGATCAGACGTCCTGGTGACGGTTTGCGAGCCAGCGCGAAGACGCGTTCGCGTTCTTCCACATCCAATCCGTGCGTCATTTCGTCTAGCAATAACAGAGAAGGAGTTCCGAGGAAAGCCTGTGCGATCCCAGTCAGGCGGATTTGCCCCCCGGAAAGCTTCCCAAAGGGTCGGTCGGCCACGGACTCCAAGCCTAAGGTGGAAAGCAAATGTTCCACCTGGTCGGCCTCGGGGATATTCTTCAGCGTCCCAATATATTCCAGGAGCTGCCTGGGCGTCAGATTGTGGGGAAAATCCAGTTCTTGCGGCAGATAACCGATTTGACTGCGTAGCCAGGGTAGGTTTTGTGCATAGGGCAGCCCATCGAACCATAGCCTGCCAGTGTCCGGTTGCAACAAGGAAGCCATGCAGCGGAGCAAGGTGGTCTTCCCTGAGCCGTTCGGCCCCAATAAAGCCACCGTACCCGGCGTGAGATCGAGGGTCACCTCTCGTAACGCCGCCTGAGAACCGTAGGATCTCGACAAACCCTGGATTCTCAGTTCCACGATTGCCTCTCACTGGATGCAGCCCGCCCGGAGAGGATCAACAGTCCGATACCGGCGAGGCAGGCCAACATCGAACCAATCAATACCGGGTTAGAACGGCTGATCTCGACAAGTAGCCAGGATGTCGCCGTCATCCCAGAGGCAATGTGATGAAGAAGCGCCTCCCGCCAGCCCAGCAGCACCATACTCCCCCACAGGCCCAATGGGAGCAGGGAACTAACGAGCGAACCCCATCGGACTGTTGTGAAAAGCGCCAAACCTGTCAGCGCCAACATGGGTCCCAGCCAGGCAAGCACCAACCGCCAAAGAAGCACCTGTGGTCCTTCCAACCAAATCAGGAAGAGCAGCAGTAGCGCGATCAGTAAGTTAAAAGCCAGCACCAGCGCAAGGCGAGCGTAAAGCAATTCAGCAGTAGAAGTGGCAGTCAGGCGCTCCAATTCACCTAATGTGCGCGTCTCGGGTCGGAAGGCGTATGCGACACCAGCAGCGACAAGAAGCGGAGAAAGCATCACAAAAGCCAGCGGTAGCAGCTCATGCCCATCGATGGTGGTGATGAACAGCCCAAGTAGCAAAACTAGCGCACCGGACAGCCAGAAGGAGCTTTCGAAGAGGACGAACTGGCTGCGTACCAGGCGCAGCCAACCCAATGGTGGGCGTGGTCGTCGAGGAGCAGTATGAACAGGCAGACAGGGCTCTAGCGCCTCCAATAGGCGCGCAACGTCTTCCTGACCCGGGTCGGGCATAACGTCGGATTCGAGGAGATACGCCAGGGCGCTCAGGTCGCCCAACGCCTGGCGATGGGTTTCGTCCAACCCATCAGTCAACCGATCAATGGCATCTTTCATCTTGATTCACCTCTTCCTGCTCCAGGATCATCCGGGCACGCCGCAGCCCGTGGAACAATCTACTTTTGACTGTGCCGAGCGGCGCGCCCGTAATCGTGGAAATATCTTCCAGAGACAACTCCTGGTAAAAGCGAAGTACGATCACCTCCCGCTGCCTCGCCGGTAAATTCTGTAAAAGGGCGTTTACCTGCTGTCGGTCGGAGGTTTGCAGCGCCAGATTTTCTGTTTCTAACGGGTCCGCCATCCATTCGGATTCCTGGTCTTCGTCCGGCAGGTAATCCGTCTCCCGACGAACGGCAGCAGAGCGAAAAGTATCGCGAGCCAGATTGCGAGCGATCTGGTAGATCCACGGGCGGAAACATTGAGGCGAACTGCCGCAGTATCTCAGTAAGCGAATAAACGTCTCCTGCACCAGGTCTTCGGCCATTTGGGGCTGGCCGGTCATTCTGGTCAGGAATTTCAAAAGCGGTCCAACATAGCGCTCGACCAACCCGGCCAGTGCTGTCCGGTCTCCTGCCCGCACCCGGGCATACATCTGCTCATCGCTTTCCAAGCGCGCTCCTCCGAATTGAACCTCCATTTCGATAAGCATACCATGCTGCGTTAATCACAAAGAAAGCAAAGCCCAAACCGGCGAGGAGCGACCGGTTGAGGGGATAACTTACCTCCCTCCAGTTCCAAACTGTGGCGAACAGGAACAGCGTGCCGCTGATTTTTCCCCGAGTCTGCAGCTCGAGGAACCAGTACACCAGCACCACACCGGCTGCCGCCCAATAAGAGTGTGACAGGCCTCCGATTAGCAGCGACAGGCCTGTCAGGAACAAGGCTGGCGCTAGCGACGGCAGAACCGCCGCGAAGACGTCATAAGGTCCCCACAAAAAGTGAAAGGCGAACGCGCCCAACGTCAGTGCCAGGAAAAGAAATGCCAACGCTGCGCCGCTCCGTAGAAGTGGTAAACGCAGCCGGGATTCTGGATACGATCGTCGCAGATCAGCGAAGCCTTCCTCAGTTTCGATAGTCATCAAATGGGCAGCAGATAGCCCAGCTCCCAAGGGGAGGATGATCTCGAAGGCGTTGACGATCATCGGGAGGGGCATCTCCGCATCGAAGCGCCCCCACAACAGTCGAGAAAGAACAGCAAAAGCCGGCAGCCCAAGACACGGCAGCAGCCCGGCCAAACCTGCCACCAAACGCGTTTCGTAATACAAAGGCGACTTCGTTCTCATCGCATACTGCCTGCCAAGCGGATCCACTGGGGCAGAGCTTCATACGGCAGCCCCCGGAGTTCGTCCGGCTTCTGGTACATCTGATTCAGTACATTTTTTACAGCCTCCTGGCCGCCCTGGCGATAGATTTCCAGAAGCGCCAGCCGATCTTCATCTACGCCTCCTTGCATTTGTGCGTCAGATTGGATCAGAGCCTGCATGCGTTCTGGATTGCCGTCCTCTCGAACATAGATCTCCATGAAACCGACAACGGCCTGAAAGGCGCGCTCCAGACTGGTCACCGCCCCACCATATTCGGGATCCAATTCGCCGCCGCTTAAGCTCCATAGGTCCGTGAGCAACGTTTTGATGACAAACTGCCGAGACGAAGAGAGGGTTGCACTCATATTCGCCGGCGAGTAACGCGGCGTGACTACCAAGGGGTATCCGGCTGCGGGCGGTGTCCTTCCTGGCAAACCGCCTTCTTCACCCAGCACCATCAAGATCAGTCCTTGAACCTTTGCGTCAGGAAAGAACGGAGTAATTTTCCGCAGGGGATCTTCAAAAACGCTGGCCATCCCGCGCGCTTGCTCCAGATCTGCCCGGGATGTTATCAAGGTGGTATCGCCCAACTGCTCAACGACCAGCCGGGGGGAGCCAATCAGGAAGACCCAACTGGCAGAATTTGCTTCGAAGGTATTCTCTCCCACAGCAGGCAGATTGGCAGCAAAGGGAAGGCCGCCGCTGTTGATTACAGTCAAACGAATGTGCGCCGGATCATGTTGGGTGTATTTCATGTTCGGGCCCGAAAGAATCGGAACCGGATACCAGTTCGCTGTGGGGGTCAGGCGCACACCGCGTGGGTCGATAAAATCGCTGGCTTCCACTACCCCATCAGAAATACTCTCGACGCGCAGCATGCCCTGATAATTAATGGAAAAAGAAAGGGTTTCGCCAGGACCAACCGGCTGGGACAGGTGAACAATTACCAATTCGTTCCTGCGTTCAACCGGTAAACTGGCATCCGTGACAGTCAGAACAGGATTGAGGCGGAAGGGTAATGTATCGAGTGGATCCGAGCTTTGATTAACCGCCGTTAATTCCGCGGTGAAGTGTGCCGGTTGGGCATCTTTCAGATCGAGGATCAGTTGGTAATCGGTGACAGTGAAAGAGTTGGTCTCAATTGATAGGGTCTCGAATGTATTCGAGATCTGGGCGGCTTGAACGCCGGAACCATACCGCATACCGCTCCATCCTGCCAAAGTAAGCGCAATAATCAGCAGGACGCTGCCCACCAAAGAAGATCGGTAAAAACGGCGAGACGATAGGCTTATCATCAAAATTGCCAGGAACAACAGCAGCAGCCCGATGTAAAACAGGTTAAACCAGAAAGGTTGATCACCGTACAATAACCGCCCCCATAATTCTGAATAAAAGCTCACTCCCTGGCGCATGAAGTTGAGCAGGCTGGCGAAAGGGAAACGGTCTGCCAGGATGGTTGGGCCAAGCAGAAAGCCAAGCCACCCGGCTGCCAGGAGCGGGTAAGCCCAGCGGCCGGGTCTGGACCAGGACATCAGCGCCCAGGCAAATGCACTGGCAACCGCGAAGGTCAGCCCAGCCTCCCCTAAATAAGTAGGCAGTTCTGCCAGCAGCGACGTGAGCGGACCCTGGGTTGCGGCGAATGCGATTGGCTCTACCAGGAAGACCACCAACGCAAGCAGACCTGCCAACCAACGACCGAAAATCACCTCAAACCCGGTGGGAAATGAATCCTCAAGTTCGTGGAATTTCATCCGATTCGAGCGTGAGGAGCTGATCGCTGCCAGAAAAAGGCTCACTAGTGATATCAGCCCGATGGCAGTTCGTCCCAAAGTCGTTTCAAGCAGCCCCTGCGCGGAGCGATTGTCATGGCCAAGGAACATCAAGACAAGTGCAGCCCATAAAACATGCAGCGAGAGATACATCCAATTCCCAGCCAGCAGACGAAATTCTGTCCGGAAGGCAGTCCATAAACGGTTGAGAGTCATGCTACTCATAGTGGATCTCTTTCTGGACCAGGGTCGACTTGATGACAGCCATATAACCGTCTTCCAGGCCTGGTTCGATAGGTTGTGCACCAGTAAACGGGGAGTGGCTTGCCAACAACCGGGCTTGAATGTGTCTGTTCAACATTCGGGAGGATAAAACAGGATATTTTACTTCCAATTTTGGCCACGCATCTACCGGAACATCCACCTGCCATACGGCTCCTTTGGCCTGGTCTATCAATACTTCTGGTGTGCCGCTGAAGACCAGTTTGCCCTGATTCAGCACCGCCAGCCCAATGCAGCTGGCTTCAATGTCGGCAACAATATGGGTTGATAGCAATACGGTGCGATCCTGCGCCAGACGGGATAGCAGATTGCGGAATCGAATGCGTTCCTCCGGGTCTAGCCCGGCGGTCGGCTCGTCGACCACGATGAGTTCGGGATTTCCCAACAAGGCCTGGGCGATCCCCAACCGCTGGCGCATCCCACCAGAAAAGGTCCCGACTTTACGCCGCGCTTCTTCAAGCAGGTTGACTTCAGTGAGTGTTTTCAAGACCTGGTCCTTCCGCAGGCGGGCGGGGACGTTTTTCATCGCGCCGATGTAGTCCAGCATCTCGAATGCAGTAAGGTTTCGATAGAAACCAAAATCCTGGGGGAGGTAACCTAGGCGCTCCCGCACTGCTCTCGGATTTTGCACCACGTCGAACTCCCCAATCCTTACTTGCCCACTGGTAGGCGCGAGCAGGGTGGTCAGGATACGCAGCAAGGTCGTCTTCCCGGCGCCGTTTGGTCCTAGGAGACCGAACATACCTCCAGGGATGTGCAGTGAAATGCTGTCGAGCGCCCGAAACTTGCGATAGTTCTTCGTCAGTTGATGAATAGAAATTTTCACGCTTTTCTCCATGATCCTTTACTGTACATTAACAAGACGAAATACCGCAAGGGAAGGTTTAAACGACCTTCATGACAAAATAAACCTATAATATGAAATGTTCTCCCTTTGATGTCACTTATCTCGGGCACGATGGGATGTATAATTTTGACAAAGTAGTTCCAGTCCCTCATTGCGGGAAAAATTGCCATGCGCACGCGCGTTTGGGATAGACCATGGAAAAAAGCGCTGGATATGATCCAACGCTTTTTTCATATTTTCCTGGTTTCTCGTAAAGCGGTTACTTTTCAGGCGACCAGGAGCCGATGAAACTGATCATTTTGCCAAGGACTGCCGGTTGAGAAACGCGCACGGTCAGCATGCCGGTGGGAATCTGCCTATACATGACAGACTGATAGAAGTGGAAAGGATCACCTTGGTTGAAACTGCTGCCGCCGCTCATGTTGGTCGGGTGACCAGCCAGTTCGACCACGCATTGGACGACCCCGCCATCGGCCCCATTGAAGAGGAAGGAGTAACCGCCATATTGGTTCTTTTCTATGGCTTCCAACTTGAATTTGACTGAACCGAGCTGGATTTCCTGGTTGATTTCAACGGGATTGTCTGAGGTTTGCACCTTGCTCCCATTGCTATTTTTGGGGGCATTCCTCTCGATTCAATCTTCACCACTTTCAGCATTGGCAATCATTGGCTTCTGGGCTGCCTGGGAATTGAAGTGGTGGGGTGGTGCTGATGCAGTATCCGCAATTACTCTCAATCTGATTAATCCGAACACAACCTATATTTTGGCTTTTTTGGTTGTACACGTAATCGCTATGCTCGTATTGACATTTATCTCATTGGTGAAAAGCAAATCGGTTAAGCTACATCAAATTCCGGGGTTACCTCTTTTGTTTTTATCAGTTATTGTCTACCAAGTTGTTCAGTGTTTTCCACTATGGTCAGCAAAAATCGCATAATAAATGTAATTACACACAGCAGCCTGCCCCCCTCTGGTTGCTGTGTGCTTTCGTCCATCACCGAATGCACCCACTTTGCTTCTTTTTCCACGGCATCCAGGGCAGCATTGACCACACTTTTCATCATGTAAGGCTTGAACGGGTGGTTCACATCGTAGTGCAGGACGTGTTCCGCCAGAGCCAGGTCTTGGGTGACGAGAAAAGCCATATCGACTGCCTTAGTTTGATAGCGAGCAACGAGTACTTCCAGCCCGCCGATATCACCGCGTTTTAGGCGGTGAATGGCCTGCAGATCTTCCATGTTCAGCTCCGTTGCTTTGCGGGTGCACTCACACTAATAATACGGGATGATACTCCAAAAGGTTGGTGATCTATTGGAATAGGTCTATGATAATATGAGAAAGCCTACCCGATTAATTTACCGGATAGGCTTTCCACTCATAAAATTATATTATCAGGGTAGTTGGATGAGGATTACCACCACCCAGAAGCCAGTAACCGCCTCCAAAATCTATGTTGGATGAGCTAACATTTCTGATCAGGGCTGGATATCCACCGTGAATACCCATGGCCCCGGATAAAGATAGCCGAGGGCTTCCAAATAGCGCTGGTAGGCTTCCTGCTGGTCCATGCCTTCGGGCAGCTTGCTGAAGATCGGGCCCCCGCCCCCGCCGCCACCGGCGAAACTGCTGGTAGTGTAATCCAGCTCGATCCCCTCCGCCATGAGTTTTTCCTGCGCCGCTTTCATCTCTGCATCCGGGATGACTTCGGGTACGGATTGTTCGAGCATTGGGATGGTCAGGGTCAATGACTGGGCGGGATCGGTGTGGCCCAGGAGGAAGTCGATTTGCACGCAGCGCTCGCCCGGAGCCACCTCGGGAAATTCCGTGGACTCGGGAGATTTTCCCACATACCCACCGTAATCCGCGTCCGTCAACAGGGTATACCCGTTGATTCGCGCCTCATATGCGCCCGCTTTGAGGGTTGGCATACCTCCCACCATCCAGTCTTTGGCGGTTGGCTTAGTGTAACATAGCGTAAATAGGGCGTATGAAGGGGTGATCTCAGCCCGCTCCAGGCGCATGGCGATGCTATTGGCTTCTATCGCTTGTCCTGGCTCTATAATTTGCAGCGGATAGACGGTGGTGTGAACGTCGAAGTGGAAGGTCCCAACTAGCCGGTCTGGGAGGATAGTTGGAGTGACACCTGGCGAGAATCCAGCCCAATCTGAAGGGTGCGGGAATATGGCGAGGATGTAGTTCCAATCATCGCCATGACTACCATCTAAGGTGATATCGATGGAGAGATCCGCTTCAGTCTGGTCGAGTTGTGCAGGCATGACCATGCTCCAGGTGCCCGAGAGGGTGCCCGGTTGTCCTTCTCGCCACTGGATCTCACTGCTTCCGCCGTATCCGCCTCCGAACGGATTCCCTTGCTCGTCTTTCACTTGTATGATTCCTCCCAGGTATAGCGCGTCCGGAATATCTGGCAAGCCGGCAATAGTGTATCCAAATGCCACCCTTTTTGCATCTACGAAGACCCAATCCAGGGTAAAGGTTACACCATCGACCGTTTGCGTGCCAAGGGTTGATGGCGTTACTGTGGGTGTAGGCTCTGCCTGGCCAGGGACGACGTTCTCGGAGGGGAGATCGACGTAGAACTCCCAGGGGCCGTCCACTTTTTCTTCCAGGGCTTGCAATACCAACAGGCTCGGGTCTTTGGTTGGGTCTGTTCCCGGATCCGGTTTACGCACAAACTGCCAGCCGCCGGGACCTTCCGACTGGTCTACCGGAGCGGGTTTTATCTCGATCCCCACTTTTGCCAACTCCTGGTTGGCAGTCGCGATGCGCTCTGGCGAAACGACATCCTGCATAGTGAGTGGCACGACCAATTGATGCACCCTGAAGACCAGCCGGGTTTCGCCAAGGGCATTGCCCGCTGCAAAGCCGAGCTTTACACAATGATCGTCCTGGATTTCGCGCAAATATTGGTATGGGCGGTAGCTTTCTTCCGGCCCGTCGCCAATTTGAATGGTCGCGCGCTGCATATACCAGAACGGCGCATCCCCGGACGGGAAGTCGTAGCAGGCGATAATCTCTGTCGTGGACGGCATCACGCGCACAGACTTCAGCCGCACCTCGACCCCGTTGCGCCGGACTGCGTAAGTTTGCTGGATCGGGATGGTTTGCCCGGAATACACTGGAACATCCTCGACTTCAAAATGAAAGGTAGCCAGTGTGGTTTGTTCCTCACCGCTGCGCCGCACCAGAGGTACGTCCACGCTCAAGCTTACCTTTTCACCAACGGAATCGGCGTGAATGACCTGATAGGATACGTAAACCGCCTGATGTTCATCACCGCGGATGCTCTGGCTGTATCCCTGAGCTTGTACGGGAGTAACATTTTGGAAGGTAACACGCGGTGCATCCAATGTAGTGCCTGCAGGCAGGTCAGTAAACTTCATCCCCATCGCCAGGCGGCCTTCATCCAGGTACACCCAGTCTAAAGTCAAGGTGACACCTTCCAATGTTTGGTTAAGTGAAAGATTGGATGCAGGTTGCTCCGTGCTTGACGGGGTAAAGGTTGGTAGGATGGTGGGTAGGGCGGTAACGTTCAGATCTGTTACCAATCCTGCATCCTGGACTGACTGCAAACCCGGATCGCCCAGCCAGCGGTAGACGGCGTACGCTGCGGTTGTCAAGACGAGCATCGCCAATATCACCGCCAACGCCGCTCCCCAGGTCAGTCTTGGAATAAAAGGCCGCTGATGCATCCGTCGAGGGGCAGATCCGTCCAGCATCCGTTTCTTGAGCGTCGCCAGAAACTCTTGCTCTTGATCGTCCGGAATGGTCATCGCTGCCCGAATTTCCTGCTCGAATCCTGGCGAAATCGATTTGAGAGTATCCATATTACTTCTCCTTCTCCATCTGGCTTTGCAACCGGGCCAGAAGCCGGTATAGGGATTTCTTGACTGCATCGACGTTTTTATTCAGCACAGAAGCCATCTCACCAAACCCTAACTCTGCCACGTAACGCAGGCGCAACAGTTCTTGTTCCACTTCGGTTAACTCGCGGATGCGCTGCTTGAGCTGCGCCACGCGCTCTATTTCGATGACCTGCAGGAGGGGATCCGGCAGAGGATCCCGATCAGGATCCTCGTGCGTTTCGATTCGACGCTGTGCTTTCCGCCAATGGTCCACGTACTTGCTGCGGGCGATAGAAAACAGCCAGGCAGAAAAGTAGCCTTTGTGCTTATAGCGAGGAAAGGTTTCGAACGCCGTCAGGAACGTTTGTGAAGTAGCGTCTCTGGCATCTTCCACGCTACCCAACCGGCTGAGCAAGTAGCGGTAGATTTTCGGGGCATACCGGTCATACAAGACCCCGAATGCCCGTGGGTCTTTTCTCGCATCTGCTACTTCTTTGGCTTCGTCTTCTATAGTAATGGCTCCTTGGGATGAGTCTTGGGTCATAACGTTTTGCATAATCGTTCCTGTTATGTAAGGATTTGAGCGCTCTATAGGTTAAACGAATAGCGGGAAGGAAAGGGACAGCCTGCTACCTAATTGCGTAGTAAACAGAGGGCAGTGGTCAACCAGGCACTGGCTCTGAATATTCCGAAACCGATAAGCACCCCGACCGCATTCAGGAGAACATCGTTGATATCGACTCCCCGGTAAGCGCTTCGAATGGCGATAGAGACCAATAGCTGGGCGGTTTCGATAGCCAGGCCAACAGTTACTGCCAGCAGAGGAATCATCCGAGCACGTATCCTGACTAGGAACGTGAACCCCAGTCCAAATGGAACCGTTAGCAGGATGTTCCCGCCCAGTTCATGCCAGATGACATTGGGGTGCAAATTGAACAGTCCGCCGAAGTCGAACGGGATGAGGTTGACCTGGGAGATGATGTGTGAAATTGTCTGCCGGTTCTCCATCGTGTCAGGAATTGGGATCGGAAAAAGCGCCAGTCCGACCAGAGACAGGAGGTAGAGCCAGAGAAGGGCAAAGGCAAAGCAGTACAACCAGCTGCGCTTTCGACGCCGCAGAACGACCAGGAGCAAGACCAGCCCTGAAAGGTCAAGTGGCAATGCAATTTCTTCAAAAGTAAGCAACATGAGAATCTTTATTGATTATAGCCCATCACCATAGCGGTAAAAATTGTCCCAAGTAGGCGCAGTTGGGATAGATCGATGTAAAAAAAGCGCTGGATGGGTGATCCAGCGCTTTTTTCATATTTGACTGGTTTTTCGTAAAGCGGCTACTTTTCAGGTGACCAGGAACCAATGAAACTGATCCTTTCGCCAAGGACTGCCGGTTGAGAAACGCGCACGGTCAGCATGCCGGTCGGAATTTGCGAGTACATTTCTGCCTGCTTGAAGTGAAAAGGATCATCCGGGTTAAAACTACTGCTACCGCCCATGTTGGTTGTGTATCCAACCAAGCCTGCCTGGCATTGGACGACATTACCTTCAGTACCATCGAAGAGGAAGGAATAGCCGCCGAACTGGTTCTTCCCGATGGCATTCAGCGTGAATTTGACCGAACCGATCTGGATTTCACGGTTGATTTCAACGGGTTCATCCGAAGCTTGTACCTTGCTGCCATCAAATTCAACATCAACATACGCCTCTTTTTCGGGGAAGGTACGTTCATAAACATTTTGCCTGGCATAGACAGGATAAAGGATACCTGACTTGGGGACGACAAACGTATGCAGTGTGCTGTCATATAACAACCCCTCTTGATCGGAGAGCTGGTTGCGCAAGCTGTCTTCATATTCCCAAAGCTCAAGCTGGGTTTCATGATCAGGCACTGGCAGTTGCGTGCCGTTCGCATCGTAAAGGACAGGATTGAAAGGTTGTTCATAAAGGTAACCATTACGCTGGATACCGTCATCGGATTTATCGGGATAAGCCCAGGTAACCCAGTAGGAATCTGGTTTTTCAACAACGCTTAGGACAACCATTTCCTCCTGGCGGTCTCCATCAACGATCATAGCGGGCATGACAGGGATCCCGGTTTCGGTCCTGGGTTGTGTGGCAGGTTCCACCGTGGCCAGCACAGGGTTTTCGATCTGAGCCTGGGACGGTATGAGCGTGGCCGGGTAAACCGCGAGGTTCTCAGGTGCGGGCTTGAAGATAAGAGTGAACTGCCAGTCTTCAGGTCCCTTGCCCCGAACCGTACCCTCCAGACAGGGGAAGACCAGAGTAGCCTGGTTGAAGTTCGCCGGGACCGGGTCACTGAAGCGGATACTATTGGCGTATGACCCGTCCGGCATGTTGCCGCTGCTGCTTCCGGCTGCTTCAATTCTGCTGCCATCCGGGAGGGTCAGGTAAGCCGGTAGGTTGCACTCTGGTTCGCCAAATCTGGTATGTTTAATTTCAGTGGGCAGATCGGACATTGTGTAAGTGATGATCGTTCCGTCAGCGCTCAGGAAAGCGGATTGGATGTCAAGGGTAACTCCATCTCTCGTATCGCTCGCCGGTTGAGCCAGTTGCCTGAAGGGTGAGCTGGTGTCCACAAGCCCGACATTTGGCACAAATCCGAAAACAGCCTGGATTTGCGCCAATACCTTCGAGGGGCCGATAGCGATCACCATGACTCCGATTAACAGCAGGGTAGCCACCGCGTAAGCCCAACCACGCGCAAGGTGAAAAACGGGCCTGGCGCTCGCTTCAGGATGGGGTTGCTTAGCCTGTAGTTTGGCTTCGAGTTGCTTGAAGTAGGCTGGGTTAACCTCCGGCAGGCGGTAGGTTTGCTTGATTTCTTTCTCAAAAGGATTGAGGTCGTTCATGTTATTTCTCCACCTGGGCTTGCAGGCGCTCCAGGAGCCGGTAATATTTCTTTTTGATACGGATCTCGGGTTCGTTGAGGATCGAAGCGATCTCGGCGAAGGGCAGGTCTGCTACAATGCGCAGGCGCAGATACTCCTGCTCGAGCGGGCTGAGCCGGGATATCAGGCTTTCCAGGTCGCACAGGCGGTCTTGGTCTGTTTGGGACAGTGTCACTTCTACAGCTTTTACCGATTCCAGCTCTTCTTCATAGTCTACGGTGGGGCGGCGCTGGGATCGGCGGAAGTAGTCGAAAGCCTTATTGCGGGCGATGGAAAAGACCCAAGGTGTGAATTTCCTCAGGTCGCGCAGCTTGGGCAGGTTTTCGAGCGCGGTCACAAATGTCTGTGAAGCCAGGTCTTCGGCATCTGCTACGTTACGCACGCGGCTGTAGAGATAGTAGAAGACATTGGTTGCATTCCGGCGGTAAAGCTCGGTAAAGTTGACCATCATCGACTGGTGTGTTTCTTCAGCTTCGTTCATCATAAAGGCAAGGGACTCATTATTGAGGACTTTGTTTCCATTCATTGATGTTCCTTTTCAGGATCGATCCATTTGATTGAATTGTAGCTACATTAAGTAAGTCGCTGGGAGGGAGAAAAATGTGACAATTCATGCCTCGAGTTTAAAGATTGATTTTAATATGACCTTACCTCCCGCGCCTTAAAACCTGAATTGATATAAAAATTGGACTTCTCGATCCTCAACTGGATCACTTGTTGTTGACCAGTACGTAAGTTGAGGAGGTGACTTTGGTTTATTCGCCCATTTTGCCGTTACTGCAATTACGATCCGTCTTATCTGGCCAGGGATTTTCTTTATCATGTCGTTTCTGGTTATTCACTTAATCGTTGTGATTGCTTCGGGATTGGTATCTATGGTACGGGAACAGAAAATCATGCTTCACCGTTTACCGGGGTTGCCGATATGGTTAGCCTCGGTATTAATCTTGAAAGTAGGGACAATCTTTTTAGCCTAATCCGCAATGTCTGGATTATGCTTTTGTGTTCAATACAAAACTTTCGATGTCTTCCTCTCTTACGCGGACTACTTTACCAATTCTCACAACTGGAATTTCACCAGTTTGCATCAACCGATAGGCACCGGATTTGCTTATTCTTAGGTATTTCGCAACCT
>DAOUFM010000177.1:0-1666 GCA_034429975.1 Anaerolineaceae bacterium
GTCATGGGCTCTAAAAACCTGAAAGCGCTGGTGTTGGAAGGAAAGACCCGCACCACCAAAGCTGACGCCGAAGAAGTAAAAAAATGGGCGAAATCAGTCAGTGGATTGATGCCGAAAGAGAAAAGCAAAATACCAGCCTGGTCAATCACCCCGCTGGGAAAGCTCATGACCGGTATGCAGACCAGCTTCCGCATCGACGGACTGATGTCCTTACCGCCCTTTAGTGAGTGGGGCACCTCCACCGCCAATGAATTAAGCGTCCTCTCGGGGGATGTGCCGGTGAGAAACTGGCGTGGGCACCCGCGTCTATTTAAATCCTCCAATGTGGCAATTCCAAAAATTGCCGCCACCCAAATCAAGAAATATCATTGCACCGCCTGCCCATTAGGCTGCGGCAGCATTGCTGAGATGAAAAGCGAGCCTGGAAAAACGCACCGCCCGGAATATGAAACCATCACTGCCCTGGGTGCCAACCTGTTGAATGACGACCTGGATCGTATTTATCAGCTCGGGGATGTCTGTAACCGTCTGGGGTTGGACACTATCTCGACGGGCTCCGTGATCGGTTTTGCCTTTGACTGTTACGAACAGGGGATCATCACCCCGGCGGATACCGGTGGTCTGGAACTGAAGTGGGGGGACTCGGAAGTGATCTTGAAGCTCGTTCACCAAATCGCCGCACGAGAAGGGATCGGTGACCTGCTGGCGGAAGGGGTTCGCTTGGCGGCAGAACGCCTGGGAGCCGAGAGCGCCCAATACGCCTTCCACGCCGGCGGCAGCGAACTCCCGATGCATGACCCCCGCCTGGACCCGGCCTGGGGCGTCAGCTACATCAGTGATCCTACACCTGGGCGGCACACCATCACCAACAGCGCTGAGTATGAGATGTTTCAGCTCTGGAAGCGGGTTAGCTGGGCGCCGGAACCGCCACGTTCCTACCCTAAAAAGATTAAATACCAGGATCGGGAAGAAAATGCCATGATGAATGCAGCCGGTACTGCCTATAAAGCCATCATGGATTGTGCCGGAGTGTGTTTGTTTGGGACGCATATCGGTACCCAGCGCCTGGGCATTTTTGAGACGCTCAACGCCGTCACTGGCTTGGACTATAGCGCGGATGAATACATGGAAATTGGCAAACGTATTCAGGATCTGCGCCAGTGGTTTAATATCAAACACGGCGTTCAGCCAGCAGAGGTGCACATCAACCCGCTTGTCTATGGAGATCCGCCGCTGACCAGAGGACCGCAAAAAGGCCTGCATTTCGATATTTACGCCATGCGCCGCAGCTTTTGGCAGGCCAAGGGTTGGGATGCGGAGAGCGGCTACCCCTTGCGTCCGGTTGAGGATTTGTGATATCCATTACCATTCTTGCGCCTTTTGAAGTGCCCGGCTTGCAGGCGGATGACAGCCTGCCGGTCTCAGACAATATCAGCATCCATCAATTACTGCGCCAATCCAAAGCCCCTGCCTATGTTTACGCCTTTCCGGTCTTGGTGAATGGCGTTATCGTCAAAAAGCGGCAGCGCCTGAAGGATGGCGATCAGGTTGTGTTTATTGTTCCGATCAGCGGAGGGTAAGGGGAGAAAAAGTTTAAAGTTTAAAGTTGACAAGCGAACCCCCAGAAATGCGAGGGGATTGGAGCAAAAACATGTAGGGGCGGCGT
>DAOUFM010000178.1:0-5229 GCA_034429975.1 Anaerolineaceae bacterium
CACTGATAGGGACATCTGAAAGCGCATCAGCAGTGATTGCGAATACACGCGGAAATGTAACTACGATTATTCTTTGGGCTTTATGGTTGGTGATCCCGTTAGGTTATTTTGCCATGTTGCTGCAGCAGGTCTTGATCAACCCGATGTCGTTGGTCAATCCATTGGCAGGAGCCAGTGAGTTGATCAATCGTTATCGAACCAGAAGATAGGGTGATAGATGAAACCAGCACACAAAATCGTGAGCTTGCTTGATTTATTACTCTACCTTTTTAGGTGAGAGTTTTATGAACGTTGGTTGGTTTTTCAAACGTCAGATTTTATTTCAACGATTGGAGGTCAATATGTCACAACTGATGGATTTGCTACGAGGACCTGCTTTAGGAGTGATTTCTATGATCATCTTGATGGCAGGCGTCCTCATCATCACTGCATTTGCGGCGCTGATTGCTCAAATGAGTCTCTTGTTCCGGTTGAAACCCTGGAAAACTTCCGAAAAGCGAAGTGAAACTGGGAAAGAAGGCTACCCACAAGAATCCTATGAGCAACGTTCCTCAGCTCGTGAAAACCAGCAGGCATCATCCCAAAGTCGCCAACGCTCACCACAGGTGGTGGTTGTCGAGCCAAATGCGAACGAGGTGATTGATGCAGTCTGGTGGGAATCAGTGAAGCAATAGTAATCCAGGGCTTCTTTTGCGCAAGCAAAAGCAGCCTCATGAATTTACCAGCCGATCTAGTTGGCGAATTGATGAGGCAGAACGCCAAGTACGGAGAAAAGAGAACGATGATTATTGGAAAACTGACCGAAAAAATACCCTGGCTGAAAACGAAGGCCTCTCTCTCCATTCCTAATGACCTGGAAGTGGAGGGCACAGAGCTGCATTTCAACGACCGAAATGAGCTTGACTATCTGGTTTTTCGTGTCACAGAGCGGGAAGGTGCGCGGGAATATCAGGGATATCGGGCAGTCCGTCTGCTGCAATTACGCTATATCTCGCTGGAAGCTCGCCGGGATGCCGGCTTGCTGCAGAAGATGCGCACGGTCTTACGCGGTTTATATGGCGCTCAAGTTGATCTAGTATATCTGGCTGCTGGTGTTTTTAAGAATCCAAATATTGGGATCGTTCAATGTTATGGGGTAGCTGCATTTGCTCCAAAGAAAGAAGAAGCCATCCAGCACTCTTTACGGGATCTTTCAGCTTTACGTGCAGGATTGGTCGGTGCTTACCGTCAGATCCGCCTGGAGCCGCTTTCGACTGAAGTGGCTCAATGGTTGGCGCGTTCGTTGGAGCAGATGCCTTATGCCATTGTGGCTGTTGGGCATCCGGATCCACGCGAAAACGCTCGTGGCGGTGATTCTTCGATGCGGGATCCATTGTTGTCCGGTAGTCAGGGTGCTCAGCAATATTCCATTCAACAGAATGAACTGCTCTTTCGCGGTATGAGCAGCCTGGAAGAAGAATTCCTGTTGATGCTGCTTACCAATCATGTTCGTCTGGAAGATATTACGCGCATGTTGGCTGGTATGTTGGAAGATACATCCGTTTACGCTTCCCGTCAGTTGGGAACTCGGGCAGCCTCCTTCGGGATCAGCCTACCAGCGATTCTGACCGGTGGGCTGGCAGAAAACGCCTCCCAATCTTATGGCACAAACCATTCGAGTGGCGTTACTCACGGAGAAGCTGCTACCGATGGCGTGGCGGACAGTCAAGGCCAGGCCCATACGGTCGGGCATGCCAGTACGAGCGGTTGGGCGCACACGGTCGGAGTCTCTGAGACAGACACGGTTGGTTCATCTTCCACGGTTGGAACGGCAGTCAGTCAGGGAACAGCTCATACAGAAGGCTCAGCTGTAACAGACGGATCATCGCACTCCGATTCCTCTGGCGTGGCGAACTCACATACCGACAGCTCTTCCTACGGTGTTAACGGCGGCGTAGGCGGGAGTGTTGCTCCGGCTGGTGTAGGGGTGTCCGCCAATGTCGGCGGTAGCGCCAACTGGGGTACGGCTGATGGTGTGGTTAACAGCAGTGGTTCATCTGACTCGAGTATGCATTCGGCAACCTCAAGTCAATCGGATACCGTTTCTCAAAGCACTACCCAAAGCCAATCCAATACGAATTCTCAAAGCCACTCGTCGACCCAATCGGAGGCCTGGACGACCTCGGGCTCTGAGACTGATTCTGTAGCGGATACCAACAGTACCTCTACCACCCAGAGTCATGCGGACACAAAAAGCACAGCCCGCTCCGAGGCGGATGGGGTCGGTTTGGGACAAAGTATTGGGCGCGGAATTAGTGCTGGCATGAGTGTGGGCGTTGCGCCATCCTTTTCTCTTTCCAACGCCTACCAATGGCAGGATGATCCTTATATCCTCCTGACCGATATCATGCGCACCCAACGCAAGTTGTTGGACATTGCCAGTCGGGAAGGCGCTTTCTATACAGATCTATATGCATTGGCTCGCAGCGAACAGGGTGTACACGCCTTGATGGGACTCATCCCAGAAGCCTTTCATGGAACGGAAGACGTGGTGGCGGGTGTACAGACACGTGCGTTAACAGATCCTGAACAGGCTTACATCGGCCTGCATGCCCGAGCTTTCACTCCATCCACCCGAATTGAGAATATTCCTGAAGCCATGAGTGGGTATGCCGATTCGACTCTTCTGACCATGTTGCAGGTAGCGGCTTACACCGCTCCGGGAATGTTCGAGCAGGGGTCGGCACTCACCACCCAGGAAGAAACGCCAGCATTTGCGTTCTATCCGGATATCCCGGGGAATATCACCCTGGCCAGGCAGTGGTCGAGCGAAACGGGTCTCCTGACGGATACATTTTTGAAGTTAGTTCCTGACCGTCATTTTCACACAGCCTTTGTTGGCGATACCGGTTTTGGGAAATCCATCGCTGCTGAACGCCTGGCTTATGAAACGACCCGCTTCTGGCATTATCGCACTATCGTATTGGACTTTGGACAGGGTTGGCGCAAAGCTATGAACTGGCCAGGGGTTGGTCAGAAGGGTTCAGAAGACGGTTTAGGTCATGTTGATATCCGTCAGCTCTATCCCGGCTCCCCGCGTCCGCTGCGTTGGAATATCCTGCAGGTACCGCGCCGCATTGATCCAGGACGTTACCGCAGCATGGTTGCTGAGCTCTTTGCCAACGCTGGCAGATTGGGAGCCAGGCAGTTAGGCTTCATGCGCCGCGCACTGACCGAATTGTATTTTGAAGCGGGTGTCCTGACTGGTGATCCCAAGTTGCAGAATGGCCCCTTGGGACATCTCCAGGATGATCGGGAGGTGCAGCTAATTCAGAATGAACGTCAGAGCTCCGGTGAAAACCTGAATGAACCTCATCCTGGGACCTTGTTAGAAAGCCTTTCTCCTTCAGAACTACAAGTCCTGGCAGTCTACCGCAGTCGTAAACTGGATGTTTCCAAATGGGTAGACCGTCTTCGAACCTACAAAGAGAAATTAGAACGTGATCAGGTCAGTCGTACAAGTCTGGAGGGCGTCCTCTTGCGACTAGAGCAGTTCTCCGAAGGTCATATGGCTCGCCAATATGGACCCTCAGCCAGTGGAATCGGCGTGGAAGACCTGGGATTGATGGGCAGCCCTGAAAATCCATGGGGCATCACTGTCATTGAAGGTGGCGCAGAAATGGACGAATACTCCAAAGCGGCGTTGCTTTCTTTGTTAGCCAGCATCCTGTACTCGGATGCAGTCGCCCGCCGGCGCGAAATGTTGGGTGGCAAACACTTCCCGCCCATGCAAATCTTTTTTGAAGAAGCCAACAAAGTCCTGACCGGCGTCTCAGGTGGTGCTGCTTCCGATCAAGGTTCAGGAGAATCAAGCAATCCGGTCAGCCATCTCTTTCAAACGATGTGGCGGGATGGACGTAAGTACAGCATTTTCCTGCACTTGATGGCTCAAACCGTAAGCGAGTTACCCTCAGGCATCCTATCCTCCTGTGCGAATGTATTTGTTTTCCAAACCAAAGATCCCAAAGATCGGGATTTGATCTTGCCGCATTTAGGCCGCTCCGAAAAAGGGCTGGTCAATACCGAATACAAACGCTACCTGGCGCGCATTCCGCGTACGTATGCGATTGCCAAGTTGGGTTACAGCGATGATGTGTTCTGGCTGGAACCAGTGTTAGTCCGCCCGATGATCATCCGTAGCAATGAACCCTCTGACCTCGAGATTACCCAGGAATTGGGAGCTGTTTCCCTGGAACGGACAGCTTCTGACATCCTGGCAACCAATCGATCCCATTGACGCTTCGCGTCGGGGCATACTAAATCCAATGATTTTTAAAAAGGAGAAAGAATAATTCATGCAAACAAAAAAACGTTCCCCCATTGCCGCAATTGTACTTGCCGTTGTCATCGGTTTGCTTGTGATCGCCCTTTTAAACGGGGTGATCCGTCCAACTCAGGTGGTGGTCGCCAAAGTCGCCATTGCCCCTGGAACCGTTCTGACTGACCAATTGGTTGAGCTGCGCACCATTCCGATGGGAGCTAAACCTACGGATGCTACTTCAAAAATTGAAGATGTGACCGGGAAGATCCTGGCTGTTGGACGAGCTCCGGGGGATCTGATCGTTACCTCCGTTTTGGGAGAGATTGCCAGTGCAGGTATTCCTGCTGAACTTCCAGAAGGGCATGTTGCTCTGGCGATCCATGTCGACCTGGCCAGCGGAGTGGCTGGTTTACTTCGTCCAGGACAGACCGTTACGGTGATTGGTATGATTTCTCCAGATATTCTCAAGGCGAGTACCACCTCTGTGTTCACTGCGCCGATTGCGGAATTTACTTCACCCATTGTTTCACTCACTCCTGGCGTGAGCGCAACACCTACCCCAACTCCTACCCCCGCTCCGCCGGCTTCTCCTCTCGCTCGGTTGGCAATCACAGGTGTGCGAGTTCTGTTGGTGCCTCAATCCTTTCGTTATGAAGAGGTTCCAGCCGGTGCCAGTGAAGAAGAATTGTTTTCCTCTGCTCGAACAAGCATGTCAGCTCAGGAAGGCAGTGTGATCGTTCTGGATGTTCCCACGGGGTTGATCGAGGTAACTCCAGGATTCAAGGTTGATCCGGCAACCTTGCTGGCTGCTCTCGACCAATATGGCATTATTCACCTTGCCTTGGAACCAACCTCAGGGTTGGCGTTGGATGTTGCGGACGTGATTACCCTCAATCTGGGTGAGTTGTATAACGAGATGAACGATTATC
>DAOUFM010000179.1:0-74957 GCA_034429975.1 Anaerolineaceae bacterium
TATAAGCAGCCAGGTAAAGGTCGGCGGGTTTACCTACATAGGAAACGAAACCGTCCACGGCTACCAGGAAAGCACCTTTTGCGCTGGACAAATCCATGCCGACAATGTTTTGTAATAATCCGGAATAATAGGTGGTGTCGTTGATTTCATTATCCGCCAGGGCTGGCTTCACATCTGCATAGGAATAACCTCCCTCTTTCAGGGATTGTCCATCCACATAAACTTCCAGCACAACCCGATCCGGCTCCGGTTCGGGTAAAGTCGGGGCTGCGGGTTCTTCAACTACTTCCTCAACAACCGGAGGATTTACTTCTTCAACAGCCGGTTGGTCTACAACCGGAGCAGCAACCGGGGCAGACTGACACCCCCCTAACAATAAAGCAAAAATTACAATGAACAGGGTTAATTTTGAGCGAGACATTCAGAACTCCTTAATGTATATTTGTCACATTACAATTGATTAAAGTATTTTATTATTCGGGGATTGTCCAGTCAAGTAACTTATAATACACATATTGGCGCAAATGTCACATTATCGCCGATGACTTTGCTTGCGTCTCTGATAATTAAAACTTATTTAGTATTTCAGCGATAACAATCGCTTGAGGATGAGTTTATATTTCTAAAGAATAGGTGATGGTACCGTGATCCGGCAGGCTGCGACGTTCCTCCCCGGCATCCAGTGAAACATAAGGCATTGACCAGCGGAAGATCCATTTTGCATTTTCGGGGCTGACGTTGATACAGCCATGCGAGCGCGTCTCACCGAAGGCATTGTGCCAGAAAGCGCCGTGGATCGCGTTGCCCCCCTGGACATAGACACACCAGGGCACCGCCGGGGTCGAGTATCCGCTGGCGTTATCCTCTCCCGAAGATGTCATATTCTTGGACATAATTTTCCAGTGCGTCAACAATGTCCCAGCCGGGGTTGAGTAATCGATCTCCTCGCCGGTCGTATCCAGCAGGTAATGGATCCCGGTTGAAACCTGGCAGAAGAAAACCTCGCGCTTGGCTTCATAACAGGAGAGGGTCTGGGATTTAAGCCGCAGGGTCATCGTCTTTTCGACCGGGTCCACATCCGGGCTGATCGTGGCGACATCCTCATCATACAATACCTTGAAACCAGCGCCATCGCCCCAGTAATATTCCCCATACGTGCCGCCATAGCCATAACCGCGCCCGTGGGCGTCCTCATTCCAGCGATACTCCACAAAGCCATTATTCGCGCGCACCTGATCAATCCACACCACCTGCCCGTAATACAACCGCGGCGGGAAATTGTAAGTCAGATGATCGGTCAACCAGGGCGACGCGATGGTACCTTCATGGGTCAGATCGACATACGGGACCGTCACTTCCGCCCAGAAGCCTTCTTTGCCCGTTGGCACCGCATTGATGGGCGTGTTGGGCAGGTTGCGCGTCGGCTGAATCACCGAGCCATAGACATAGCCCAGGGGAGTTTCGACATATTTCTGGTTTGAAAGCCCACCAATCACATTGCCAACCACTTCCTGGTTCCACTCCAGCAGCGTATCCGCCGGCATGGATTGGATCACGTTGTCAGTTCCCCCGGCATTGGTTGGTTTACTGCGCAAATAAATGCCCGCGTCCGTCACCCGCCCGATAATCTCGGAATTCGGGAATTGTGCCAGGCGCTTCGGCATGGCCAGGTAGTCCAGTTCAGAAAGTTTCAATGGACGGAAAGCCAGAGTTCCCAGCCCAATCCCGGCGATTTTCAAAAAATCGCGGCGCGAATATCTTCGAGTAAACATAAATCGTATTATAACCTATCCAAAGATGGCAGGGAGTGACTGTATAAAATAAATTTCAAATCAGTAAAATGAATCGAAACCGTTATAATCAGAAAAATGATTCTCCGCAAGGGGACTTAAACCAACCTATTTAATTAGGAAAGAGCAGCCATATGATCCGTGACATCGAAACCCGAGACATCCAGCGTGTGTGTGAAATCTACAATTACTACGTCGAAAACACCTATATCTCCTTCGAGATGGAGCCCGTCTCCTCCCAGGAAATGAAGCAGCGCATGCTGGAGTACACCAGCGAATACCCCTGGCTGGTGTATGAGCAGAAAGGCGAGGTCGTCGGGTTCGCTTACGCATCCAAATGGCGCCCGCGACCAGCCTATCGCTTCACCCTCGAAGTCACCATCTACCTGGACAAGGGTTTCCTCGGGCACGGCATCGGGACGACACTCTACCAAGAATTATTCAGCCGGCTAAAAGCGCTGGGTACTCATTCCATCATCGCCACCATCGCCCTGCCAAACGCCAAAAGTCAGGCGCTGCATGAAGGGCTCGGCTTCCGGCAGGTGGCGCATTTCAAAGACATGGGCTACAAGCTCGATCAGTGGATTGATGTGGGTTACTGGCAGAAGATGTTGGTTGGCTGAAAGTTCAAGGCTCAAGGCTCACATTGAGTCGTCAGCCTTGAGCTAGAAAAACCACCTCACCCCCCGGCCCCCTCTCCAATGACTTGGAGAGGGGGAGCATGATTTATTAGCTATTTGTGAGGTCATCACAATTCTGGTTTTTTGCCTTGAGCTTTGAGCTTTCAGCTAACCAAACCCCCTCACCCCCCGGCCCCCTCTCCAATGACTTGGAGAGGGGGAGCATGTGGTTTGGTGCGCTGTTTAAGGCCTTTGGTGCGATGTTTATGACCTTTGGTTACACTTAAGGATACGGAATATACTTTAGAATGGACAATTAACACCATTAACCCAGAACCTAGAAGTGCGGTGCACCTAGACCCTAACCTCTACTCGAAAGAGATAGCTCCTCTAGGTGCACCGCACTCTTGGTATTGTGATCATCATAAGCTCACTCCAAGATTGGAAGTTGAGGTTAATCCTAAAGTGCAGCGCACCAAAGTCAGGGTCATCGGAACGCTGTTTATGACCTTTGGCTACACTTAGGGATTAATCTGCTCCTCCTTTCTGCGGATTAGGGCGGGGTGGTTTTTAGACAGTATCTACGTGCAGCGGACTAAATTAACCTGTTGACTGTTGACTATCAACTTTAAACTCCCCCTCATCCAGATGCTATAATTATTCCATTCATGGAGAAGGTGGTGAAATTATGGCGAACAACAATAACAACCGAAAAGAACAGGAACGCGCTGAACTGCACCGCACCATCTGGAACATTGCCAACGATTTGCGCGGCAGCGTGGATGGGTGGGATTTCAAGCAGTACGTGCTGGGGATGCTTTTTTACCGCTATATTTCTGAAAATTTCAGCACCTATATCAACACCGGCGAATGGGACGCCGGCGAAAAAGACTTTGATTACGCCGCGCTTTCAGACGCGGATGCCGAGGGAGCCCGCGAGGATTTGGTCGCAACCAAGGGGTTTTTTATCCTGCCCAGTGAGCTTTTTGAGAATGTTCGCCAACGCGCGGCAGCAGACGAAAACTTAAATATGACGCTGGAGACTGTCTTCAGGAACATTGAAAGATCCGCCCAGGGCACCGACAGCGAGGAAGATTTCAAGGGCCTGTTTGACGATCTGGACGTCAACAGCAACAAATTGGGTAGCACCGTCGCAAAGCGCAATGAAAAACTGGTGAAGCTGCTTAACAGCATCGCATCTATGAAGCTGGGCGATTATCAGGATAACACCATCGACGCCTTCGGAGACGCTTACGAATTTCTGATGGGCATGTATGCTTCCAACGCCGGCAAAAGCGGCGGCGAATATTTCACCCCGCAGGAAGTCTCGGAACTGTTGACCCGCATTGCGCTGGTAGGAAAAACCGAGGTGAACAAAGTCTATGACCCGGCATGCGGTTCGGGCTCACTGCTCTTAAAATCCGCCAAAATTCTGGGGAAGGACAACGTGCGCACCGGCTTCTTCGGGCAGGAGATCAACCTGACCACCTACAACCTTTGTCGCATCAACATGTTCCTGCACGATATCGATTACGATAAATTCGACATCGCCCACGCTGACACGCTCACCGATCCGCAGCATTGGGACGATGAACCCTTCGAGGTGATCGTCTCCAATCCTCCCTATTCGGTCAAATGGAAGGGCGACAGCGACCCGATTCTGATCAACGACCCGCGTTTTTCACCCGCCGGTGTACTGGCGCCCAAATCCAAAGCTGACCTGGCGTTTATCATGCACAGTCTGGCATGGCTGGCAACCAACGGCACGGCGGCGATCGTCTGTTTTCCGGGGATCATGTACCGCGGAGGTGCAGAAAAGAAGATCCGACAGTATCTGATCGATAACAACTTCATCGACTGTGTGATTCAGTTGCCGGACAATTTGTTTTACGGCACCAGCATCGCTACCTGCATCATGGTTTTGAAAAAATCAAAGTCCGAAAACAGCACTCTGTTTATTGACGCATCGAAGGAATTTATCAAGATCACCAATAACAACAAACTGACCGAAGAGAATCTGGATCACATCCTGAAAGCTTATATTGAAAGAAAGAATACAGACCATTTTGCCAGACTGGTGCCAAACCGCGAGGTCGAAAAGCAGGACTTCAACCTCTCGGTTTCAACCTACGTCGAGCCGGAGGACACGCGCGAAGTGATCGACATCGTCGCGCTGAACGCCGAAATTAAAAATATCGTCGCGCGGGAAGCGGTGCTGCGCGAGGAAATCGACCGCATCATCGCCGAGATTGAGGGGCAGACATGAACAATATCCCTCTGCATTGGCGGAATATCTACACTGATGCCATCACCGGCAAAACTGCGGCGGAGATTGTTTATGCAAGTGCTGACCGTACCAAAGGGCACATGGGCTTAACCACCTGGAAGAGCGCCGCGGATGGACGCATTTTGAAATCGGACGTGGGTATTGCCAAATTTTTCGCGTTTCGCCAATATGGAATTCTGAAAGACAAAGTCTGTGTTTCGAGGGCTGCCGCCACAGTAAAAGCCCAAACAGAATATGGTGCTTTCAACACGACCCAACCTATTGAATCTGACTTTGACCGGATGGTCAGGCAGCTCGGGCAAAAACAAGCCAGGGGCAGCGATGAGTAAGCTGGAAGCTTTGATTGCGGAACTGTGCCCGAATGGGGTGGAGTATGTTCATTTATGGAGGGTAACGATTTGGGATAAAAAATTTAATTCTGTTAATAAAGCCAAACAAACTAAAGTTATTAATTACCCTTATTTACTTGCTACAAAATTATTTGCACTTCGACAAAATGAAGGAAACATTTTTCTACTATCAACTGGCGAAAAAACTGGTTGGACAACAGAAGAGCTTGCAGGAGAATTTATTTGTGAAGGTGAAGTTGTAACAATCCCCTGGGGAAAATCTCGTCCTATTAAGGAGGTAATCAAATACTATAAAGGGAAATTTGTAACAGCGGACAACCGCATTGCTACATCTATTAATACAGAAATTTTGAATAATAAGTATTTATATTATTGTTTGATTACCCAAGGAGAAATAATTGACAGTTTTTACAGGGGGTCTGGAATAAAACATCCAAGTATGAAAGATGTTTTAGACTTGCAAATCCCCCTCCCCCCACTCCCCATCCAGGAAGAAATCGTCCGCATCCTGGACACCTTCACTGAGCTGACAGCGGAGCTGACAGCGGAGCTGACAGCGGAGCTGAACGCCAGAAAAAAACAATACGAATACTACCGCGACCTCCTTTTGACCTTCGGTGATGAAGTTGAGTGGAAGAAGTTGGGAGAATTAGTAGTAATAAAAAATGGAAAGGATTATAAAAATTTTGGAAATGGGAAAATACCGGTCTATGGGTCTGGCGGCATCATGACCTATATCGATACTTATATTTATGATAAACCTTCTGTTTTAATCCCTCGAAAAGGATCAATTGACAAATTATATTATGTTGATGTTCCTTTTTGGAACGTTGATACGATTTTCTATACTGAAATCAAAAATAACGTAGTGAATCCTAAATATATTTTTTATTATTTGCAAATGATACATCTAGAAAAATTAAATTCAGCAGGAGGTGTACCTAGTTTAACTCAAGCTATCCTAAAATTAGTACCAATACCTCTACCCTCTCTTAACAAGCAAGGAAGAATTGTTTCGATACTTGACGAATTTGATTTTCTAATTAATGATATTTCCAAAGGCCTTCCCGCAGAAATCAAAGCCCGTCAAAAACAATACGAGTATTATCGCGATAAACTTCTCAACTTTCCGGAGGTAAAAACATGAGTTTTTACAATCTCGTCCTGAGTTCCAATCATGAGACCGTGGTAGCTGAATACATTCCGGAATATGAAACGAGATCAGAAAGGTTCCAAAGTGAAGCGAAGCTGGAGCAAGAATTTATTAAGCTTCT
The DNA here is from genome assembly GCA_034429975.1 of Anaerolineaceae bacterium. GTDB lineage: Bacteria > Chloroflexota > Anaerolineae > Anaerolineales > Anaerolineaceae > UBA6170. The sequence goes on from DAOUFM010000179.1 coordinate 6,322, forward strand.
CAAAACGCAGGGGTATGAGTACCTCCAAATTCACAGTGAAAAGGATTTTGTTGCCAATCTGCGTAAACAACTGGAAGCTTTGAATGAGTTTTCCTTTTCGGATGACGAGTGGCAGCGCTTTTTCACCGGATCGCTGGCGAACGTCAATGAGGGCATTGTGGAAAAAACCCGCAAAATTCAGGCTGACCACGTGCAGGTCCTGAAGCGTGACAACGGCAGCAGCCAGAATATTTTATTAATCGATAAAAAGAATGTCCACAACAACCGCCTGCAGGTCATTAACCAGTACGAAGAAGGCGGCGGAACCCACGCTGGGCGCTACGACGTCACCATTTTAGTCAATGGGCTGCCGCTGGTGCACGTGGAATTGAAAAGACGTGGGGTAGCCATTCGGGAAGCGTTCAACCAGATCAACCGCTACCAGCGTGAGTGTTTCTGGGCATCCAGCGGTTTGTTTGAATATGTGCAATTGTTCGTCATCTCCAATGGCACACACACCAAATATTACAGCAACACCACCCGCAACGCGCATATTAAGGAACAGGCTGGCAGCCAGCGCCGCAAGAGCAAAAAGACCAGCCACAGTTTCGAGTTCACCAGCTACTGGGCGGATGCCAGCAACAAGGTCATCCCGGATCTGATTGATTTCACCAAAACATTTTTCGCCAGACACACCCTGCTCAATCTGCTGACGCGCTACTGCGTCTTCACCTCCGAAGACCTGCTGCTGGCTATGCGCCCTTACCAGATTGCCGCCACCGAACGGATTCTCAGCCGTATCTCGGTTGCCGACAATTATAAAAAGTACGGCAGCACCGCTGCTGGGGGATATATCTGGCACACCACCGGCAGCGGCAAAACGCTCACCAGCTTCAAGACTGCCCAACTGGCAACCACACTGCCTTTTATTGATAAAGTCCTTTTCGTGGTCGATCGCAAAGACCTGGATTACCAGACCATGAAGGAGTACGACCGTTTTGAAAAAGGCTGTGCCAACGGCAACACATCCACCCGCGTTTTACAGCGCCAACTGGAAGACAGAAACGAACGGGGCGCGTATCACGAGTATAAAATCATCGTAACCACCATCCAGAAACTGGATATCTTCATCAGCAAAAATAAAAAACACCCTATTTACAAAAAGAAAATGGTGCTGATTTTTGATGAATGCCATCGTTCCCAGTTTGGCGATATGCACCAGGCTATCGTCAGGAATTTCAGGAATTATTTCATCTTCGGTTTCACCGGCACACCCATTTTCGCCGCCAACGCCCCCACCAGCGGCAGCCCGGTGCTGCGCACCACCGAACAGGCGTTTGGTGAAAAACTGCACACCTACACCATTGTGGACGCGATTAACGACGGCAATGTACTGCCCTTCCGCATTGATTTCCTCAACACCTTTAAACTGCCGCCCGAAATAGCGGACAAACTGGTATCTGCAATCGACCGCGAGCGAGCTTTTGCCGCTCCGGAACGGATCAGCGGGGTGGTTAACTACATTCTGGAGCATTTCGACCAGAAAACGAAACGCAGCCATTCCTACACGCTGACCGCCAAATGGGAAGAACCCGACCCGGAGCAGCCGCACAGCACCAGCGACCGCCGGGAAACCCGTACGGTCACCGGATTTAACGCAATTTTTGCAACCGCCTCCATTCCCCTGACAATGAGCTACTATTCCGAATTCAAAAAGCAACTGGCGGAAAAGAAGCGCAACCTGAAGGTCGCCACGATCTTCAGCTTCAGCGCCAATGAAGAGGAGGTTGATGGGCTGTTGCCGGATGAAGACTTCAACATCAGCAGCCTCGATCAATCCCAGCGCGGCTTTCTCGAGCAGGCCATCCAGGACTATAACCAGTGGTTCAACACCAACTTCGATACCTCGTCCGATAAGTTCCAGAATTATTATAAAGACCTCTCCATGCGTGTCAAGAACCGCGAAATTGACCTGTTGTTGGTGGTCAACATGTTCCTGACCGGTTTCGATGCTACCTCCCTCAACACCCTGTGGGTGGACAAGAACCTGCGCCAGCATGGGCTCATCCAGGCTTTCTCGCGCACCAACCGCATCCTCAACAGCGTCAAGACTTTCGGCAACATCGTCTGCTTCCGCGATCTGAAAGAAGAAACCGACAAAGCCATTGCCCTGTTCGGGGATAAAGACGCCGGCGGGATTGTCCTGCTGAAAACCTACGCCGAATATTATCACGGTTATGAGGAGAAAGGCGTCCATCACCCCGGCTATGCGGAATTGATCCGCCGGCTGACCAGCGAATTCCCGCTGGACACGGTCATCCAGGGTGAACAGACGCAGAAAGATTTCATCAGGCTGTACGGTACCGTTTTGAAATTGCGCAACATCCTGACAACGTTTGATGATTTTGAAGGGAATGAAATCCTGCCCGAACGCGATCTGCAGGATTACCAGAGCAGGTACATCGACCTCTACCAGGAATACCGGCGCGGCCGCGAGGCCGACAAAGAAAGCATCAATGACGATATTATTTTCGAAATCGAACTGGTGCGCCAAATCGAAGTTAATATCGACTACATCCTGATGCTGGTCGCCAAATACAAAGAGTCCAACTGTGAAGACAAGACCATCCTGACCACCATTCAGAAATCGATCAACGCCAGTCTCGAGCTGCGCAGCAAGAAGGAACTGATCGAACGCTTCATCGAGCAGGTGAACGTCTCCACGCGGGTGGACGAGGATTGGCGCAAATATCTGGCAGAACGCAAAGAAGAGGACATTGCCGCTATTATTAAGGAAGAAAAGCTGAAGCCGGATAAAACCCGGCAGTTGCTGGATAACGCCTTCAAGGATGGGAGCCTGAAGACCACCGGCACCGCCATCGACCTCATCATGCCGCCGGTCTCGCGCTTTGGCTCAAATCGCGACCACACCAAACAAGGGATCATCGAAAAGCTGGTCAGGTTCTTCGAGAAGTATTTTGGGCTGGTGTGAGGAGAGGTTGGAGGGGGAATGCACAATTTACAATGGACAATTCATAATGCATAATTCATAATTCATAATGCACAATGCAGAATTTTAATAACACCAAACGTGAGATAAACATAATTGTTAATATGGTGCGATGTTTATGACATTTGGTGCGCTGCACTTAGGGATACGGAATTTATATTAGAATGGACAATTAACACCATTAACCCAGAACCCAGAAGTGCGGTGCACCTAGACCCTAACCTCTACTCGAAAGGGATAGCTCCTCTAGGTGCACCGCACCAAAGTCAGGGTCATCGGTGCGGTGTTTATGACCTTTGGTGCGGTGTTTATGACCTTTGGTGCGCTGCACTTAGGGATGAGAAATTTTCATCGGATTGGACAATTAACATTAACAATCCGGAAACCAAAAGTCTGGATTATGGTGCGCTGCACTTAAGGATGAGAAATTTTCATCGGACTGGGCAATTATCATCAACAACCCGGAAACCAGAAGTGCGGTGCACCTAGACCCTAACCTCCACTCGAAAGGGATAGTTCCTCTAGGTGCGCTGCAGCTCGACGTATATTTTTTTCCAGCTACGAGCCACAAGCTATCAGCTTTTCTACTAATCTATCCTTCCTGATACTACCTTCCTCTCCCCCATTTGCTTTAAGTCAAAGAAATGATTTTTCGTTTGTGATATTGTTCACATATATAAATCCCTCATTGAAAACAAGGAAGGGAACGCCTTCCTAATAATTATTTTACAAGGAGCCAAAATATGAAGAAGCTGTATCCTGTTGTGGCGATTTTGATAATCGCTGTTTTTGTTTTCTCGGCCTGTTCGCCTGCTGCGCCAGTGCAAGCCCCACCAGCACCGGCAGACGTTCAACCCGCCCAGCCGGCTGAGAAACCTGCAGCGGTTGTCGAAGCGCCTGCCGAGGTTGAAGAACCTGTTTTAGTAGAGGAAGTGGTTGTTGTTGAAGAACCTGAGCCAGAAGTGGTGGTAGAAAGTATCTGGGATCAGGCCTACATTGATGCTGTTCCGCCCATTATGATGCTTGAGCCCTACTTCAAAATTTTTGGGCAATCTCAGGTAGCCGTTCCTTATTATTATGATGACATTATTAAACTGGCCGGGCATTCCTGCGGTGCGACGGCTGGCGCATGGACCATTTCCAAAAAAGCTTTGGAGGTCCTTTACCCGGATGGTGAGATTCCTGTTCGTGGGCAAATTGCCGTGGATGCCCCGGGCGCTCAAAGTGAATGGTACACCGGTGTCTTTGGTGAAATCATTGCTTTCATAACTGGTGCTGCCCCGGGGACAGGATTCATTGGCGCAGAATTTGGGGAAGCGAATAATTTATTTGTGCGCCAATATAAAATGACTTATCCAAAAGAACCTACCGGCACGCAACCGCCTAAAATGGAATGGGTTTTTACCCGCCTGGATACTGGCAGAAAAGTTGGTGTCAATTTTAATCTGGCGATCATTACGCCCATCGCAACGGAAGAACGCCAGGCTATGGGGGCAAAATTGGCTCAAGGTTTGGCAACTCCGGAAGAAGCTGAAGATTATTACCAATACTGGAATGATCGCGCCAGATTCGTTTTTGAAAACCAGGATATGGAAGGGTTTTTCAATGTAACCCTCTACGAAGCAGGTTCTGCTGATGTTCCTGAATCAATTATGACCGGAATGGGTTCCGTCCCTGCAGAAGAATTCGTTTGGGATCAGGCTTACATCACCGAAGTTGAACCGATCATGATGCTGGAACCTTATTTCCAAATTTTTGGTCAATCTCAGGATCCTGTGCCTTACTATTATGAAGAAGCTGTTAAATTGGCCGGGCATTCTTGCGGTGCTACCACCGGTGCCTGGATCATTACTAAAAAAGCGCATGAAATTCTTTATCCCGATGGAGAAGTTCCTGTTCGTGGTCAAATTGCTGTCGAAGCTCCCGGGGCGGAGGATGAGTGGTTCGTGGGTGTCTTCGGAGATATTATTACCTTCATCACCGGCGCATCGCCCCATACCGGGTTTATTGGTTCCGAATTTGGTAAGGCAAACGATCTCTTTATCCGCCAAAACAAAATGGTTTATTCTGAAAAACCAACCGGTCAACTTCCACCCATGCGCGAATGGATTTTCACCCGTTTGGATACCGGCGCGAAAGTGGGAATCAAGTTCAATCTGGTTGTCATCACACCGCTGCTGACCCCCGGTAAAGTAGCGTTGGGAAAGAAACTGGCGACTGGCGCTGCCACCCCTGAAGAAGCCGTTGAATATTCTCAATATTGGAATGACAGGGCCACCTATGTATTGAAGAATCAGGATATGAGCGGTTTCTTTATCGTCAAAAAATATGATTGACCTAAAAACCAACCATAAATAACTGATAAAAACAGGGTGTAGATGTTCTACACCCTATTTCCTTAATCTCTATTGACAGAACAATATTCGTCTGTATAATAGGTAGATATCTATCCATAAAGGATTTATTTCACAAATCATGAATCTGACCACCAAGTATTATTATTTTGCTTTTGTACTTATTTCCTTCCTTATTAAGAAGGGAAATATGACCGTTTTGGATGGCAGAATCAGGTAGAAAACCTGCATATAAACACAAAAATGTTTTCAGCAAAAGCCACCCAAACAGGTGGCTTTTTTCGTAGGAAAACAAGGAGACGAACGGAAATCCAATCCTAAGGAGGCTGCGAATCAAGAATAACCCCCCAACGCTTTTACAAGAAAAAACCAATCCAAATTTTGAGAAGGAGTAATTATCATGTCTGAAAACCCTGTAGAAATGAACTTAGTCAGTTCACAACGTAAACCAGTACTCACCGCTCGTCAGGTTGGGGTAGCCGCTGCATTTGGGGGCGCTGCGCTCGCGCTGGTATTAGCCGGTGTCACCATTCCCATTCCGGGAACACCCATTGTCACCGATCCACGCGAAATTTTCACCACCATTGGCGCATCTTTGACCGGACCAATGGGCGGTATCGTCATCGGAATTCTGGCCGGCATTGCCGAACCGGGCATTCCACTTGCCAGCCTGCTGGCCCACATTGTTGGCGGTGTGGTCAACGGCTTAATTTATAAGAACTTTAGCTGGCGGTTGCGTGGCAATAAAATTGCCAGTTTAGGCGCCTGGGCCGCACAGGTAGTCTTCTATTACCTCTGTGTTGTTGTCCCGCTCTTTGCGGTTGGTCTGGTCATCTTCTACCCGGATCCTGAATATGGGAATTTCCTGACTTTCCTGGGCGTGGTTGAAGCCGGCGCTATCCCGGAGATGGTTCTGGCTACCGTGGTGACAACCATTATTATGGCAGCTCTGCCTGAGCGTTTCAGACGACCGCTTTGGTAGTCTTCCAGCAATCTATCGCAAATGCACCCTGGTTTCGTAAATTAAGAAACCAGGGTTGAAAAAGAAAAGCTTTATGACCTACACAATCGAATTTAAAAATGTCTCTTTTTCTTACGCAGGCTCTGATCAGCCGGCAATTAAGAATATTAATCTCTCTATTCAACCCGGTGAAATTGTGCTCATTACCGGCCCGGCAGGCAGTGGAAAAACTACCCTGTGTTCCTGCATCAACGGTCTGATCCCCCATTACCACGAAGGTCATCTGACCGGGGAAGTTATGGTAGGACCTTATAACACTGCTAAATCCCGGGTGGGCGGATTGGCATCTCTGGTTGGGATGGTATTCCAGGATCCGGAAAGCCAGTTGATCACCAACAGTGTGCAGGACGAGGTTGCTTTCGGCCCCGAAAATATGGGTGTACCCCGGGAGGAGATTAATACCAGAATCGCAGCGGCCCTGCATGCCACCCGTATGATCGGTTATGAAGAACGTGAACCCCACAATCTATCCGGCGGCGAACAACAAGCCTGCGTTATCGCAGCCACCTATGCCATGCACCCGGAGATCTATGTAATGGATGAACCGTTGGCAAATCTGGATCCTTCCGGGCGTGCTTTTATCCTGCAGCTGGTGGTTCAGGTAGCTCAGGAACGGGGCAAAACATTGATCATTGTAGAACATGCGCTGGAAGAGACATTACCCCTGGTAAATCGGGTGATTGTGATGAAAGACGGTGAAATCTTTCGGGATGGCGCCACGAAGGACGTCTTAGCCCTCGGAGATATTCCGCATGTTTTCAAACGCCCGTATCTTTTACGCCTGGCAGAAAACTTCCACCTGGGGGATAAGGTTTTTACGCCCAACCATTTTCTGGAGGAACTCAGACGCAAGTATTCCCTGCGGTCAATCGCCTCAAAACCCTATCAAAACGGTCATCACAATGAAAAAGAGGCCGTGATTGAATTTAACAACGTCAGCTTTGCTTACACAACCGAAAAAGAAACCCTGCAGAACGTCAATTTAACGATCCGGGCCGGCGAGTTGGTAGCCATCATGGGTCGCAATGGCTCCGGAAAAACGACGCTCGTGCGGCACGTGATCGGCTTGCAGCAGCCTTCCGAAGGTAGTGTGCGTGTCATGGGCAAAGATGTTGCTACAACCCCCACGCACTTGCTGGCGCGTGACGTTGGCTTCTGTTTTCAAAACCCCAACCATCAGATCGTATCCTTTACCGTCAAAGATGAAATGACCTTCGGGTTGAAAACCCACCAGGTTGACCCAGCAGAATACGACCGCCGCATTCGGGAAGCACTCGAACTGGTAGATTTAAGTGATAAGTCGGACGCTGAAGTGTTCGATTTAGGCAAAGGCCAAAAACAGCGCCTGGCTTTAGCATCGGTTCTCACTTTAAAACCAAAAATTCTGGTCATCGATGAACCGACCACCGGTCAGGATCCGGAGATGATCGATGAGATCTTCGCGATCATCAAACGCCTGAATGAAATGGGTACCACTATTCTTCTGATCACTCACCGGGTGGATTATGCTGCCATGTTCGCCAGCCGGGCTGTGGTTTTGCAGTATGGGCGTGTTTCTTATGATGGCCCCATGCAGCCGCTTTTGCTCAATCACGAGTTGATGCAGTCTAATTCTCTGGATTTGCCAGAATTAACCAAGCTGGCAGTTGAGTTAGGCGATTACGGAATTCCACCCTGGGTGGTGGCTTACGAAGATATGAAATCCTATCTCCAGCAAATCATCGAGGGACAACATGGCAATTGAATATCAAAAAGGACATTCTACACTTCATAATCTGGACGCACGCACCAAATTATTAATGTTTGTGGGGCTAACCATCACAGCCGTAATTATCAAAGACCCGGTGTTGATGGCTCTCTTATTTTTACTGGTCTACTGGCTGGGAACCAAAGCCGTTGATCGTAAATTATTAAACGACAATTTAAAAGTACTGGTGGTTATTTTTCTCACCTTTTCACTTTTTCAAATCTTATTCTTTACCCCGAAAAATTCACATTTTCTGTTCTACCTGATCCCCTTTACAAATTGGGTTCCGGTGACTATTGAAGGGTTAGTGCGAGGTGTGGCTGTATTTTTCCGCTTTTTTAGTGTGGTCCTGGCAGTTCATTTAATGCTCTACACCACTCCACCGGTAGAATTGGCTTTGACCATTACCGAAAAAGGAGAAAGAAAATTCGGCCTTTCAGAAATTGTGGCAATATTGGCGATTGCCGCGGTGATTGTTGTTGCCATGCTGCCGTTGTTGACCAATAGCCAGTCGATTGCCTGGCTGCCCAACCCTCTGACTCAGACCATAGTTGTGCTGGCAGCCTGTCTGATCGCGGCCCTTGTGGTTCAGCAAATTTCTTCACGCGGTTTACCGCCGGAGATGGGCGTCGCTTTGACTTTGGGTTTTTCCACGGTGGGATTGTTAACCAAACAAACCCAAAAAATCACCGACGCTCAAAAAGCCCGCGGGTATGATGTCAAACCTAAAAACGTGATCCAGCGTGTTCAGGTGCTGACAGCTTTACTGATCCCGATCTTTTTAGCTACCCTGGAACGTTCACAGGATATCTCCATCGCTATTCTCTCGCGTGGTTTCGACTATAACATCAAGAAACGCACCTTTCGCCGTGAATTTAAGTTTCACAAAATGGATTATGTTTTTATATTTGGGATTTTAGCGATCATTCTGGTCGGTTTGTTACTCAATCATTATCAGATAGGTAACCTGTCCGAACAATTGATCTTCAAACTGATCAAACAATAAGGAGGATTGAATGACCAAAAAAGTATCTCGTGACCAAGTCTTTTTTGCCTTCCATGCCGGGCTTGAACCAGTGATGACCGTGCAGCAGGGGGAGGAAGTCGTCATGGAAACGCACGACTGTTTTGAGGGCCAGTTAAAAAGTTCTGCTGATCTGCTGGACGCCCTGGATTGGGATCATATCAACCCCGCCTCCGGGCCGGTATATGTAGAAGGTGCCCAACCCGGGGATGTGCTGCGGGTTGACCTGTTAAAAATGAAGGTGGGGGATACCTCCATTATGGTCACTCTTCCGGGAGAAGGAGCCCTGGGCAGCAAAATCACCGAAATGGAAACAGTTGTGCTGCGGCTTGACGGCAATGAGGTGGTCTTCAAAGATAAGGTACGTGTCCCGAAACGTCCGATGATTGGAGTGATCGGCGTGGCACCGGCCGAAGGGCAGGTTCCGAATGGCACTCCCGGCCCCCACGGTGGTAACATGGATTGCACCCTGGTGACCGAAGGCGCCAGCCTGTATTTCACCGTGGGTGTGGAAGGTGCTCTGTTCGGTGCTGGTGATTTTCACGCCGCCATGGGAGATGGTGAAGTGGTCATTTGTGGTGCGGAAACCCCGGGCGAGTTCCGTTTCCGTGCACAGGTGGTTGAACAACTGCGCGGGCTGCCGACGCCATTCATCCGGAATGATGAGGTGGTAGCCACCATCGTCTCAGCTCCAACCGTGGACGAAGCTGCCAGCGGTGCTACCTACGCAATGGCTCAGTTTCTGACCGACTTTGTAGGCCTATCAGTCAACGATGCCGGTATGTTGATGAGCCTTGTTGGCGAGTTGAAATTCTGCCAAATTGTTGACCCGGAAAAAACCGTCCGCTTCGAATTTCCAGTATCTGTATTGCAACAACTGGGTTATAGCATGGCATAACTTCTTTTCGAGAACACTCCATCCTGGCAGGAGGATGGATTTCTAAATGTTTTTTTCATCTCTCTCCGAATCAACCACCCCCTAAGTTTTTCAGGGGGTGGTTGACTTTAAGGTACCTTCCGTTTTTTCATATCCCGATACAGTAAAGAATGACGCAAGCGCTTATGCTGCAATAAATAGCGCAGATCATTTTTCGAATCGTGACTAAGCTGATAATAGTAATAATTAATGAACTCCAGGAAGGCAAAAAGAAACAATAATCCTGACCAAAGGGTCATCTTAAATCCCAATCCAGGAATCATAGAATTAAAAAATCCGCACAGAATAAAGCCAATGATCAAAATTAAGTCGATTATCTGGAAATTTGAAAAGGTTTGATAAAAGCTGCCTGGCAAAGGGGTTCGCTCTTTTGCCTGTCTTAATTTCAAATGCCAGAAATACACGCCCTGAGCCAGGATAAAACAAGTGTAAAATAAGTCTATGCCCACCGCAAAAACTGACCTCATCAAAGAAACTTTTTTCTCCATTTTAAAAAATTATCCACCCGGTATATCGGCGCAACTGGTGGTTCATCACCAGGGAACGCGGATCGTCGACTTGCATGGGCGTGCCTATCAGACCCCGGACAACTCGCCAGAAACCGCCTACCTGACTTTCTCGGTCTCCAAGGGTTTTACCACCTGCGCTATTCTGAAATTGATCGATGATGGCCTGATCGAGCTGGACGCCCCGGTCGCCACCTACTGGCCTGAATTTGGTCAGCGTGGAAAAGAGACTGCCACCATTCGGCACACACTGGTACACCAGGCCGGCATCCCGGCACCGCACCTTTATCAACAATTGATCCTGTGGCCGTTCTGGAATCTGGTAACCCGGCGGGTAGCCAGCTACCCGGCTGAGTTCCCTCCTGGTAGCCAGACCGCCTATCACATGGTTAACTTTGGATTCATTCTTGGCGAAGTGGTTCGCCGGGTGACTGGAATGCCGATTGATCGCTACTTGCAGCAACAATTCTTCAAGCCGATGGGACTCAAGCGCATCTGGATGCGTGCCCCTGGGAAAGAGGAAAGCGATTCTCCGCGGGTGGTGGCGCTCAGCCGTTCAATGAAAAACACTGCCACCCTGTTTAATTTACATACCATCCGGCGGGCGCTGATCCCGGCTGCCGGTTTGCACAGCAATGCAGATTGTCTGGCAGAATTTTTCTCTATGCTGTTGAACGCTGGAGTATATCAGGGACATCAATATTTACGCCCTGAGACGATCGCCGAAGCAGCTTCCTCGCAATATAATGGTTTGGATAACTATGTACAGACGCAGATGAACTGGGGGCTGGGTTTTATCATGGGCGGCGGTATGTCTGCCAACTCTGACCCTACCAGGAATGCGATGGGCACTGGCAGCAGCAGCACCTCCTTTGGCTCCTTCGGGATGGGCACCTGCATGGTCTGGGTGGATCGCGACGCCCAGTTGGTGACCGCCTTCACTACCAACGGGATGCTCTCCGGCAGTAAGTCCAATGAGCGCTGGGCGATGATATCGAACGCGATCTGGAAAGCGATTTCTTAAATCTGCCACACGAAACAAGATAAGTTAGACAAGCATTGGATAATTTCTCAGAAAATATTAAGATAAAATTAGTCCGAATTATGGTAATATAAACAGAAGAGGAATTATGCCAAACGATCGCTTCGGAAGACACATTCATTATTTGCGCATTAGTCTGACAGATCACTGTAATTTGCGCTGTTTATACTGCATGCCGGAAGATCAGACCTTTCGGCCGAATGCAGAATTAATGCAGGATGAGGAGATTATCTCCCTACTGAAATTATTCACCTCATTAGGATTCGATAAAATCCGTCTGACCGGTGGAGAGCCAACCGTGCGGGCGCACGTTGTTGATCTGGTGAAAGCCATGGCTTCAATCGAGGGGGTCAAATCACTTTCCATGACCACCAATGGAGTGTTAATGAAAAAACTTGCTCAGCCACTCAAGGAAGCCGGCCTGCAAAGAGTGAATATCAGCCTGGATACGCTTAACCCGCAGCGCTTTAAAACCCTGACACGCTGGGGCAAGTTTGAAGACGTGTGGGCGGGGATTAAAGCTGCCGAGGCTGCCAGACTGCTGCCGCTTAAAATAAACAGCGTTGTAGTACGTGGCCATAACCTGGACGACCTGGTGCCAATGGCCTCTCTGACCTACGATCATGATTGGCAAATCCGATTCATTGAGATGATGCCTTTCGCCGGACAAACCGACTTTCAGACCAACCTGGTGGTATCCGATGCTGAAATACTTGATCGCATCAGCAGCGAATTGGAAGCCCCGACTCTGCTTAATCATGGCATTCTGGATGGCGAAGCGCGCCTTTACCGGCTGCCTGGAGCAAAGGGCACCCTTGGTTTTATCTCCTCGGTCACCAACCCCTTCTGCGCCGGCTGCACGCGCGCCCGCTTAACCGCGGATGGGAAATTGCGCCTGTGTTTACTGAAGGAAAAAGAAGTTGACCTGCTCACCCCGCTGCGGGCTGGTGCCAGCATTAAAGAATTGCGAGAAATGATCCTGGATGGCATCTGGTGGAAGCCCTGGGGGCATGGACTTGCACAGGGTGAATTTGCTACCAACCGCACCATGAGCCAGATCGGCGGCTAAAGGAAACCTTGTACAATTCAGGTGAAATCAACTCAATTGATTTGACATACAATGTTTTTGGCATTATTATTTCGATGTGAAATAATTTGACCAGGAGGTCTTTATGCCAACACATTATCAGGGATCAGCCGATGAGGAACTGGCTTTAGATGCTTTTATTAAATTGACGCGTGCCACCGATACGATTAACGCCCGACTTTCCCTGGCTGCTTCCATGCAGGAATTAACTATCAGTCAATTTGGGGTTATGGAAGCGCTCTATCACCTGGGACCGTTGGCTCAAAACATTCTGGGTGAAAAAATTTTAAAAAGTAATTCGAATATGACCACCGTGATTGATAATCTTGAAAAAAGAGAGTTGGTCTACCGGGAAAGAGATCAGGATGATCGCCGGCGCATGATTGTGCATTTAACCGATCAGGGTTTGGAATTGATCTCAAAGGTTTTTCCCCAACATGTAAAAGCGATTGAAAAACAATTTTCTGTTCTCAGTACAGCAGAAAAAAATGAACTGTGCGCCTTATTAAAAAAATTAGGAAAACAATAAAAATCATTATTACAGGAAAACAAAGATGAATGACTCATTACACATTGTAGGATTTTCAGGCAGTCTACGAAAGGGTTCATATAACCGAAAATTACTGGAAATTGCAGAAGATTTGCTCCCTGCAGGGGTAACCTATGAGATTGTCGAATTAAATGATTTACCTTTATACAATGAAGATGTAGAAAAAGAGGGCTTTCCACCGGCGGTGCGTGCCTTTCGGGATGCCCTTCAAAACGCCGATAGTATTGTCATCACCAGCCCGGAATACAATAGCTCGGTTACCGGTGCATTGAAAAATGCCCTCGATTGGGCTTCACGCGGTGAAAATGGCCAGCCCGGTCCCCTGGCAAGAAAGCCGGTGGCCATCATGGGCGCTGGTGGACGCGGTGGCACCGATCGCTCCCAGACGCATTTACGCTCTATCCTGAGCCACATGGATATGTATGTCATTAACAAACCGGAGGTGTTGATCAATCTGCCGGGGCGTCAGGTTTTCGACGAAGATGGCAATTTGCTGGATGAATTTGCAGTCGGATTAATCGCCCAATTAATGAAAAACCTGGTCAATCACTCCTTGCTATTAATCAGGTAGTCCCAATTCGGGAAGTTATCTGCTGATAAAGATGCCAGTTTTTCAGGTGAGTAATGGTTCTTACGCAGGACCATCTGCGTCATTTCGATGATGTATTGCTTGTTAATGCCGTTAATGTAACAGACAACGGAAAAGGAATCACTGAGGAATTCAGAAATAAGGTTCATCTGGCGATAACACTCGCTGCGGATCAGCAGAGCCTGATAAAAACCAGCGTCCAGCTCCAGGCAGATATTGGCATGGCGGAGACTTTCGGCATAATTCCCCTGGTAAAGATAAGTTTGCGAGAGAAAATAGTAAATGTATGGGTCTATTTCAAAATTATGGCAGCCAGCGAGCCTGAATGACCCCATCCGAGAGCCATTCAATCGATTCAGGTGCTTCAGACGACCAGATCCCAATGCGCGAACCATCTCCAAGTCTGGCCAGAGATCCGCTGAGAAAAACTACCCGGTTACCTTGCGGGTTCCAGGAGTAATGAGTCACGAGTTGTGAAAGATCGTTGGAAATTACCTGGTAGCTGTCATCCGGCTGAATCCACCACAGTTCGCGTTGAGAGATGACCGGGTCGACCTGCACACTGACCAATAACCCCTGCCCGTTGGGCTGGCAGACCGGATGATAGAAATTAAAGCCTAAATCGTAAAGTTGACTGCCAGTGTAAATTTTTCTGGTTCCGCTCAGAATATCAACCTGATAGATGCTGGAGACGATCGGCAGCCCTTCCTCACGCAGCACTGAATAGTAAAAATGACGCTCATCTGCTGACCAGCAACCGGTATCCCCGCTGTACGGGTCACGGTAGCCAGACACCCCACTACCCGCATGGATGATATCAATCCCGAACTGTTCGCCTAACCACAAGCTGACCCACTGCCCGCGGGATGACCAATGCGGATCGAAGGCGAACTGATATTCGTTTGGCAGGAGCCGGGCTGAGATACCGGTCGTTAGGTCCAGCAGCAGCGGCACAGGCGAATCCCAGGTTGGTCTGGCGGCAGTATCCCGGCGTTTCTCGCGGGTGAAGACAAGTTCGTCCAGACGCGGGTTCCAATCCGCTGCTGTGCAACGATCCAGCCCGCAATCGAGGAGGATGCTGGCGTCATGTCCATCGCGCTGCATTTGCCACAAATCAACCCCGGTTTGAGCATTCTCCAACGAATAAATAATTTGCTCTCCATCCGGGGAAAAAGTGAAATCCACAATTTTTCCGTTACTCATGGTCAACTGTCGTTCCGCTGGCGGGCTGCCTGGATGAATCAGGAAAAGTTCGTTACCAGAGGTCACTTTTTTCAACGCCAGCAGATCCGCCGGGCGAATAAAAGCCTGCCATTCCTGCGGGCGGATTGGAATTTGTAAATTCTTTTCTTTTTCATCAGCCCGAAAGCCAAAGTGTATTAACCTCTCTTCTGGGAGAGCATTTGTAAAAGTCCAGATGGCATGTTGGTCATCCAGCCAGTCCCAGGTCCCATCCAGCGCAGGTTCGAGGAAGAAAGCAGCCGGAATCCCATCCAAATCCATTTTTTGGGAGAATTGAAACTCAAATTTAGGACGACTGCCGACCACTTCAGCAGCGTTCAGCCAATCAACCTGGATTCTGTTGAATTGATTTAAATTCAGAAAGAATTTCGTGATTCCGCGCTGCAGTGTTGGGGTTAATAGCAGGACAGCCAGCAGAATGATGAGAATTACGAAAAGCAAGCTAAGCTTCGTGATTGGGTGAATATTTCTTGAATTCATGGGTACTACCCATTATACTAAGTCAGCCACTAGCTGCACGAGAGTCCCTTCACCCGGATGGCTGATAACCTTCAATTGAGCACCGATACTTTCCGCCCGTTCACGCATGAAGCCCAAACCAAAGTGATTGGGTGCCACAGTTTGCAGATCAAAGCCTTTACCATCATCTTCGACCATCAGGTTGATGTGTTTCTGGCTTAACTGGAAAAGGATCTTTACCCTCTGAGGGAAAGCGTATTTGGCGATATTATTTAAAGCTTCCTGTGCCACCCGGTAAATCACCAGTTTTTGCTCGCCGTTAAGGTTGGCATCAGGGTCGATTTTCTCGGAGTATTCAATCGGTATTCCAATCCGGCTGACATAAGCATCCACCAGGTGGCGCAACAATTCATGCGGTTTGGCTTCCATGATGGCATTTGGGCGTAATTCCATCAGGAGCGTACGCATTTCAGCCAGTGCACCTTTTGCCAGGTAGCGTAATTCTCCCAGGCGGCGTTCCGCTTCCGGCTGGTTGGTTTCATATAACCGCGGCAATATCTCAGCAATCAGACTGGAAGAGAACAGGGTTTGCGTGACAGAGTCGTGCAACTCACGCGCCAGACGACTGCGCTCCAGCGAGACCGCCGCCAACTGAGCTTCTCTGCGCAAGATTGAATTTTCAATAGCCAGAGCGGCATGTTCGGCGATCATCATCGCCAATTGACAGGTCTCGCGTTCAAAGATCTGCGCTTCCCGGTAAAAGAATCGTAAGGAGCCAAATAATTTCCCCTGTACCAGGATTGGCATCACCAGACCACAGGCGTAATTCTCGGCAATACTTTGCATGACTGCAAAAAGCTGTGGTTCTTCTACATCCAGCTTGTCGGCGACCAATTCAGCCACATGCGCTTTATAATCTGGTTGAAGCACATACTCACCCCGGATTAATTGATTTTTTAATTCACTATTTGGGTTGGAATAGGTATAAGCTGATAAGCGGTTAAACAACTCAGCCGGGAAGGAATTGGGGGTAATCGTTTTGAGCGGTTGGCTCAGACTCTCACTATAGCGGATGACAGGATCGGCGCCCATCATTTGCTGAGCTTGTTCAACAATGAACTGCAGCAGGTCTTCCAAAGGTTTGTCCGAATTCAGCGCTTTCAAAATATCCCGTAACCCCTCTGCAACCCGTTGCCGGCGCTCGCTTTCATGCCGGCGTTCATGTTCGCGCTGATAAAGACGGGCGTTCTCCAGGGCAATGGCAGCCAGACTGGAGAATATCTGAACGTAATTTTCTTCTACCTGGTTAAAAAATCCAGGCTCACGGTGCACCAAAATCAATTCCCCGATGACCTTTTCCTGGGCTAATAAAGGCAGCCCCATCCAGGAGCGAACGCATTGACTCTCAGGATGTTCTCGATTGCGGAAGGCAGTTGAAAGTTCGGAATGATCGCTGGTGTCATAAATTTTGATGGCTTTGTGGCTCTGAAATAATTCCCGGTCAAAGTTATTCTCCGCCGGGTAGCAATCCCCTACCTGATAAACGGAAGAAAGACAACCAGTAACAGCTTTTACTTCCAGACAGGATCCCTGTAAGCTTAACAACGCACACCCGTCGTATTCCACCAGGCGTTTTAATTCGGTCAACACCGAAGACAAGAGCGCATCCAGAGAGAGCGTAGACCCAAAAATACGGCTGATCTGCAACAAGGTGACCAGTGATTGGGTACGTTCGAAGATTTGATCTTCCAGATATTCCTTTACCCGAATCTGGTCGGTTACATCGGTGGCTGCATCCAGAAAACCAATGATTTCACCATTTTCTTCCAGCGGGGTCAGAAGGACATCCCAGTATGAGTCGATTCCCTGGGTGTAAGAATAAAAAGCCGGCTCCCGAATCACATCCCCCTGCAGGACGCGCTCAAACAAGGGCTGAAAATATTTCTCAGTGCCTGGAACCAGCTCGTAAAAAGTCATTCCAGGTTTGATCTTGCTGGGATTGGTGGTCGTATACTGCCCGATAAAACTTTTCCACTGCGGGTTACCATAGATTAACCGCAATTTGGCATCAAAAACCGCCAGGCCGATGGAGATCTTCTCAAATAAGGTTTCTATAATCTGTTGGTTGAATTGCGGGAACATACTTTAACTATAATACAGGATAACTAAAAATCCACTGACCAAACTGCCAGTTTTTAAGTAACCGGAATATCAATTTTTTTCGCCCATCATTTACCAATCGCGCTGCCTAATTATTATGTTGGACAGCCGGCCAAATATCCATTATGATACGGTCATTCCATGGAAAAAAACCTAAAATCAGCGGACACATTATTGCCAGACTGGATCCAGGAGCGCTTCCCACGAATCACCGGTCTATGGCTACGCACGCCCAACTGGATTCATCAGGCGGTACGCTTTGGGATGGTAGGGGTGCTCAACACCGGGGTCGATCTGGGCTCCTACTGGATTATGACGCGCCTGGTCCCTTTCTTTGGCGATGCCCATGTACTGGCTAAAGCCATCTCTTATACCCTGGGGGTGATCAACAGTTACCTGTGGAACCGTAGTTTTACGTTTCGCAGCCAAAACCGATCTTTAGGACGTTTTGTCCTCTTCTTTGTGATCAACCTGCTGGCTGTTGGAATCAACAGTGGAATGATGGCGCTGACCTATAAAACCCTGGGGTTACCGGAATGGGTCGGATTGGTCACAGCGACCGTGATCACCATGACCTTTAATTTTGTCACCAGCAAATTTGTTGTGTTCCGGCAATCATCCAAGCCAGACTAAGATTTTTCCGAGCGTAGCCGGGCAATGCGCGCCTGCAAATAAGGGCTGAAATACCCAAAATAACGCTCCTGCAATTCAGGAAGCTGCCAATCCTTACCGGTCACCTGACCACGACAGGTTGCTGCACCACAACCGCAGTGGAATTCATCGAAATGATTATCCTCACTCATGGCATAATCGAAGCATACTTCCTCACCTATAGCGATGTTTTGCATGGCCACCAATGATATAGGGGTGTTGAATCCAGAATTCGGATCACAGGAATGGTTGAAATAATCCGCCGGGTCGCCTTCCAGCAAAGGCACCTGAAAGAGCTCATCCCAGATTTGCAAGCCATGCGATTTCAGAAAGGAATCCAACTGCTCATATTCTTCGTACCCGACCACCCGCCCGCCCCACATGGCCAGCAATTCATCTTTTGAAACAGGGTGAATAGCAAACAATCCAAAACGCCCCTTCTGGGGTAAAGGTCGCATTTCTATTTTTGGATTGAGGTAAGAGTGTTGTAATTTCTGTTGCATGAATAACCTTTCCGTGAAAATCAAATTTCTGTGGTTAACGAGCTAGTGATTGAAAAGCGTTGAAAGACTGCTGAATGGGAATTATAAATGAGAGAAGAAAAATCTGGTTGAGATTGCCACCCAAATATGGTTTATCCGTAGGGGTGTGGTCCCAGACCCGTCCTATACCCGGCATGGAGGTAGGCGTGGTCCCTGACCGAAGATCTCGTCCAGCCATCCACGAATGAGACACGAATACTCGAATAACTTATTCCCTAATCGAAGATTCTTTGCAAAATTATCAAATCGTAGGGGCTGTTGCTCGTCCCTGACCCGCCCCACTGCCAGCATAAACATAGAGGTTGTGGCCCCTGCCCGAGGATTTCAGCCAGCCATCCACGAACCCCCAAAGGGGGCAAGATTAGGACACGAACACCCAAAGGGTGCAAGATTCTCGAATAGCTTTTTCCCTAATCAAGGATTATTTGCAAAATCATCAAATTGTAGGGGTAAGGACGAGCCGCTGCCCGAAGATCTCGTCCAGCCATCCACGAACCCCCAGGCATAGCCTGAGGGCAAGATAAAAACACGAATACTCGAATAGCTCATTCCCTAATCAAAGATTATTTGCAAAATCATCAAATCGTAGGGGCAGCGGTACGTCCCTGACCGTGGATGTCGTCCAGCCATCCACGAATAGAAAACGAACACCCAAAGGGTGCAAGATTCTCGAATAGCTTTTTCCCTAATCAAGGATTATTTGCAAAATCATCAAATTGTAGGGGTAGGGACGAGCCGCTGCCCGAAGATCTCGTCCAGCCATCCACGAACTCCCAGGCAGGGGCGATCCATTACTCCTACATCCATGTCGGGTATGGGGCGGGTCCGGGACCACGCCCCTACGATATCACCATTCTTTTCTGTCTTATACGAACCTGAAAGGGAAAAGTCTGAAAAGTTATTATGATCGTTATCAACCAGAAAAATCAATTCGTACTTCGATGGCTGATTTTATTGATGAGGGTTGGCTGGTAAATATCCCTCTGTACGCTTTAAGTCAATTCCCAGATCTTGCTGGTTTAAAATCAAACTAAAAACCGCTTATCTCCCTCTCTCTCGTCAAATCCCAATCACGATGGTAAGATGGTAGCAATCTTTACCAGGACATACGCATTGACCGATCATAAAAAACTTCTGACAGCCAACTACTTTTTAGCCTACATCGCTTTGGGGATGATCAGCGGTGCTTATGGGCCAGCAGTGCCTTCTTTTGCGGCGAATACTGCCAGCGGGTTGAATGAGGTCAGTTCGTTCTTTGTCTTCAGTTCAATGGGCTACATTGCCGGGTCTTTTCTGGCGGGGTTTCTGTTTCATAAATTTTCTGGGAATAAAGTTCTGGCAATCTGCCTGCTGGGTATGGCACTGGGCGTAGGATTATTGCCGGTCATTCATCATTTATGGCTGCTGATTGTAGTCGTTTTCCTGATCGGCATCACCCAATCGAGCGTCGACATGGGGCACAACACCATGATGGTCTGGTTGCACGGCAGTAAAGTGGCTCCCTATATGAATGGCTTGCATTTTTCCTTTGGGATCGGCTCATTCCTGGCGCCGCTGATGATCGCTCAGTCTTTGCGCGCCACACAGTATATCAACTGGGCTTTCTGGATTATCGCCATTACAATGCTGTTGCCAATACCTTTTCTAATAAAACTGACATCCCCTTCCAACCCCGAAACGGTGGCAGCGACTACAGATGAACCAGCCCGCCCGAAAGTTTCCCGCAAACTTTTGGTTTTCCTGGTGATGTTCTTTTTGTTTTTTACAGGTTCAGAAATTACGTTTACCAACTGGATTTACACACATGGACTAAAAACAGGGTTTGTGGATGTGGAAACTGCTGCCTATCTGACCTCTTCTTTTTGGGTGACCTTTCTAATTGCCCGTTTCGTAGGGATCGGGATATCCCGGCGTTTTACCAGCCGGCAGATCATCTGGTTTAACCTGACCGGCAGCTTTTTTACACTGATCCTGATGCTCATTCTCGCCGGATCAGCCTGGGCGTTATGGGCCTGTACTGCTGCTTTTGGCTTGTTTGTGGCTACCGGCTTTCCAACCAGCATGAACCTGGCCGGGGAATTAAATGCGGTAACTGCCCGTAATACGAGCATTTTCTTTGTAGCGTCCAGTACCTCGGTAATGATTTCGCCCTGGATTGTGGGGCAATTTATCGACCGCCCGCACAGTCAGGTGCTGATCTGGGTGGTGCTGGCAAACTTATGTCTGGCGATCATTGCGATGGCAGGCGTTCAAATTTTCGGGAAAAGCCAGTTTCAGCCTGAAGCCCAACCTAAAGAGATCCGTCCGCGCTCGATTTCCACCGATTGAATCGCCACCGTCAACACCTGCCCCACCTCCAGTGTTTCCCCGCGGGGGATCTGGGAGCGGTGCAAAAGGCCATCCTGCTTGACGCCGATATCGATGAAAGCGCCAAAGTCGACCACATTGCGGACCGTGCCTTTCAATTGCATGCCAACCTGAAGATCTTCCATGGAAAGCACATCGCTGCGCAAGACCGGCAGGGGTAAATCTTCCCGCGGGTCACGTCCCGGGCGAATCAGTTGGTCGAGGATATCCATCAGGGTCGGTTCGCCGGTTTTTAGCTCCTGCGAGAGTTCCGATATTGGCTGCTGGCGTTGTAACAACTCCAGTGCATGTTTGCGCTCTTCCAGCGGGGTTTTCAGGTCAATGCGCGCCTTCTGCAACACTGCTTGGGCAATCGCATAGCTTTCCGGGTGAATGGCAGAGGCATCCAGAGGTTCTTTGCCGCCACGGATGCGTAAAAATCCGGCTGACTGTTCAAAGGCTTTCGGCCCCATACCGGGTACCTTGCGAATTTCAGCCCGACTGGTAAAGGACCCATTTTGATCACGATGGGCAACAATCTTCTCGGACAATTTCGGGCCAATCCCGGCGATGTAAGCGAGCAGAGCCGGGGAGGCAGTATTGACATCCACCCCTACCCGGTTAACTGCGTCTTCCACCACACCGCTCAGGCTATGCGATAACTCGCTCTGATCGACATCGTGCTGGTACATCCCCACACCGATCGACTTCGGATCAATTTTCACCAGTTCAGCCAAAGGATCCTGAACACGGCGGGCAATGGAAACAGCCCCACGCATCGAGACGTCCAGATCGGGTAGTTCAGCCCGCGCTAAAGTGCTGGCACTATAAACCGAAGCCCCTGCTTCATTGGTGATCAGATAGCGGGTATTGTGCAAATCACGCAGCAATTCTGCCACCAGTTGTTCGCTCTCACGGGAGGCGGTGCCATTGCCAATCGAGATAAGCGTCACGTGGTGTTTTTCTACCAGGTGCTTCATCACTTTCAGAGACTCGGCTTTGTGATTTTGAGGTGGATGCGGGTAGATCGTAGCAGTGTCTAGAACCTTTCCAGTTGGGTCTACCACTGCCACCTTGCAACCGGTACGATAGCCCGGGTCGAACCCCATCACCACATGGTTTGCCAGGGGTGGAATCCCCAACAGGCCTTTCAGGTTGGTCGAAAAAACCGTGATGGCATGCGCCTCGCCTGCTGCGGTTAATGCCCAGCGAACATCGCGCTCGATGGCTGGCAGCAGCAGCCGTTCGGCAGCATCCTGAATGGCCAGGCGTAACTGCTCATTTAAAGCTGATTTTGGATTGGGACGAAAATAAGTGAAGATCACATTTTCCCAATCGCGTTGTTCCAATATTATACCTACGCGCAAGATTTTTTCGTTCTCACCGCGGTTGATTGCCAGGGTTTGGTGCGGGCGTATACGATCAACCCGGTATTCAAAGTTATAGTACATTTCATAAACGCGTTTTTCATCCGGCGCGTCTTCGATCTTTTGACTGCGCAACTGTCCCCATTGCAACGCTTTTTCACGCACCTGGGAGCGTACTTCTGCCTGTTCACTGATCGCTTCCGCCACGATATCACGCGCCCCCTGCCAGGCATCCTCCAGCGTGGGCACAACATCGTTCAGGAAGGGTTTGGCTATCTCATCCAGGCTGGATTTAGTCAGCGGTTGTTTCAAAATCCATTCCGCCAGTCCCTCCAAACCTTTTTCGCGGGCAATCATGGCGCGGGTGCGGCGTTTGGGTTTGTATGGCAGGTAAATATCTTCCAGCTCCGTCAATGTTTCAGCCGCAATAATTTTTGCGGATAATTCAGCGGTTAATTTTCCCTGTTCTTCGATCGTTTTCAAGATTGTCGCCCGGCGTTCATCCATGGTACGCAGACGTTCCAACCCGCTTTCGATCTTCCGCAATTGCTCTTCGTCCAGACTGCCGGTTCTTTCCTTGCGATAACGGGCAATAAATGGGATCGTATTGCCTTCATCCAGCATTTCAATCACTACCTGGGCTTGCTGAGGTTGAATGGCTAAAAGTTGGGATAGCGTTTGAGCATAAGTCATTTTGGTTTCGACGGTGTCATCCAGATTCTTTGCTGGCTGGCATGGCAGGTTTTTGCCAGATAACAGGTATTACAGGCACCGGAATCACAGCTCTGTGAGAATTCCGACATTTTCAATAATCCCCGGCGCACCAATTCTTCCATCATCATCTCCACCATCTGCGGCGAAGTGTTAAGTTGGCGGGCAAGAACGACCGGTGTGAGCGGTTTCCCTTCCTGAATCAATTTTAAAAGTCTTTCGAGCATAGCTATAATCCTAACAATAAAGCGACCTGATAAACCGCGCTGGCAGCTGCTACCGAAACAACCAGCATGGTGCCGATATTCAGAAAAGTCCATTTCCAGGAGCCGGTTTCCTGTTTCATCACCGCTACGGTGGCGGCGCAGGGAATGAAAAGAATAGACACGACCATAAAAGCTAATCCAACCGCGGGCGTATAGGTTGCAGAAATTGTATTGAGCAGTCCTATCTCTGTGGAGCGCCCGAACAGAACTCCCAGCGTAGCAATGACGTTTTCCTTAGCCATAAAGCTGGAAAGTAAAGCTACGGTGAGTTTCCAATCCAATCCCATCCATTTTCCTATCGGCGCGAAGAAATTTCCGATCTGCGCCAGATAACTGTTTTCCAGATTTCCACCAGGGAATTCGGATAATGCCCAGATGACAATCGACATCATCAAAATCAGTGTGCCGGCATGCTGCAGGAAAGAAAGCGATCGCTGCCAGATGAGCATAAAAGCCGATCGCCAATGCGGGATGTGGTAGAGCGGTAATTCCATAATAAAAGCTGAACGCTCGCCCTTAAAGAACAATTTATTGATAATGACACCCACGATGATCAAAATCAACAGGGTAGACAGGATCAGCCCCCAGGAGATCAGAAAAGCTTTGGGACCAAAAAAGGCAGGTGCGAGAAAGGCAATCACCGCCAGGCGCGCGGAACAGGGTACAAACGGCGCCAGGAGGATCGTCAGCATTCTGGCAGGCCAGGATTCGATTACCCGGGTGCCCATCACGGCGGGAACGTTGCAACCAAATCCCAAGAAAAGCGGTAGGAAGGATTTTCCGTGCAGCCCCATCCAATGCATAAAATTATCCATGACGTAGGCAGCCCGCGCCATATAGCCAATATCTTCCAAAAACCCAAAAACAGCAAAGAAAATAATAATGATGGGCAGGAATGTAACCACCGCGCCGACACCACCAATCAGGCCATCTACCACCAGGCTAATCACCCAGGCGGGTGCACCCAGCATCCAACCCTGGGCCAACGTCCCCAGAGGTGCTAAAATCCTGGTATCCATCCATTCCTGAATGGGTGTTCCAATTGTAAACGTGATCCAGAAGGTAACGCCCAAAATTAATGCCAACAATATCAACCCGCCGACCGGGTGCGTCGCGATGCGGTCGATGCGATCGGTCAGGCCTACCTGTCCTAATTTCGGACGATGAACGGAGGCGCGCACAATGCGCTCAATCCATTCATAGCGTCCGGAGGCAATCGCCAACCCGGCATCTTCGTGTTTTTTCAGGATATTATCAATGGTTTCCCAGCGCTCCAAAGGCAGAACTGTTTTGATGATCTCATAAATCTCTACGTCCCCTTCTAACAACTTCATGGAAGCCCAGTTTTTCGGATAATAATCCGGGACAAAGCCGTCAATAAGCTGATCGATTAATTCTTTAACATGCTGGTGATCAGCGCTGATTTGCGGCATTTTAGGGTCGAATATTAATTCCCCTTCAGTAAACTGATCGATGTAGTCTAATAATTCCCGTACCCCGTTGGCACGACTGGCAATCATGGGAATGACCGGCACGCCAATAGCAGCCTCCAGAATTTTGGGATCCACCTGTATGCCTTCCTGTTGAGCCACATCCATCATATTCAGGATAACCACCAGGGGCGTTTCCAGAACGATGAGTTCCGAAACCAGGTAGAGGCTGCGTTCCAGATTGGCTGCACTGACCACTGCCACTACTAGGTCCGGCTTTTCCTGCAGAATATAGTTGCGGGCGATAATTTCTTCGGGTGAGTTGGCGGACAAGCTATAGGTCCCGGGCAGATCAATCAGATGGATGTCATACTGACCATGCTGGTAGACCCCTTCTTTTTTCTCCACAGTTTTGCCCGGCCAGTTACCCACATGTTGATTCAAGCCGGTTAACAGGTTGAAGATGGTAGATTTGCCCATATTTGGCTGCCCAGCCAGGGCAATGGTAAGCGTCGATAAGCGCACACCCGGAGAAGCCGTTTTTTGGCGATAATCTCGGAATAAATTCATCAAATTTCTCTTTTAACAAATATGGTTTTTGCTTCACCTCGTCCCAGTGCAATACGCGTCTCGCGTACTTTAACCACGATCGGACCATGACCATAATTGTGTGACATAAAAATTTCTGCACCGGGCGTAAAACCCAGCGTAGAGAGACGGGCATTTAAGCGTTTGCCTGCATCTAATGTAATAATGGTTCCCCTTTCACCGGTTTGTAAATCAACCAGTGGTACTTGATGTTGGAGTGTTTGCATGCATACCTTTAACAAAAACCACTTTACGTGGTAATAATAAGTAATTTCTAACACAATAGAAGCATTGTGACTTAGAGTCTATTTTATCAAACTTTCGTTACTTTATAAATGAAAACATTCATATGACGGGTAAATAATACCTTTTATCAAAAATTTTTATTATAAAAATCATATTAATAATTTTTTCGAAATGATCGGTAATCCGGTACGAAAAGAGGTTGACCCATCTAGTCAACCTCTTGCTGTAAGCTTCTAATAAAAGTTAGTCAACCACAGTTCCGGATTCCAGATTTTTGCTGCGTTCGATCGATTGTAACGCCAAATACCGGTCTCCATATTTACGGATTTGATCTAACTGGGTATCAAACTGGTCAAAATGACCTTCTTCATCCAGTACCAGTTGTTCAAAGAGTTTCTTTGAAGCTGAATCGGCATGGGCAGCGCATTCGTTCGCCCATTGGTTATAATCATTGGCGCTGGTTTCTTCCATCCAAGCTGCTTTTTTGAGCATCTCATCCACTTCATGGATCTTTTCAACCGGGGCAGCCACTACCATCTCTACTTCTCCTTTTAAGAAGAGGATGCGTTCAGCCAACAGTTCCACATGCCCCATCTCCTGAATGGCGATGCGTTTGAACATGGACGACAATAAATCATAGCCCTGATCATCCAGATGAAAATGAAAATACATATATTGATGAACAGCGGACAGTTCTTCAGAGACTGCTTTATTTAATAACTCAATACTTTTTTCGTGCATAATTTAACCCTCCGGGGAATATTTCTATTAACTAATTATAGTATGAAAGTCTAAGATTTTTATTAGAAGACAGATATATCCATCCTGAATTGATAGGGATAAATGTCATTGATCCTGGATGAACCGATCAACCATCTGACCATTCCCATTTTTTTTGAATTTATTTCTTTTCCTCAAACCCGAGCAGTGCTTTGACAGTATAGGTTGGTTTTTGCTGAGCTTCGTGGTAAGTTCTAACCAGCAGCTCAGCGATTAAGCCCATCAGGATGGATTGGAAGCCGAGGATGAAGAACATGGCTGCCAGGATAAAGAGCGGCGAACCAAGCACCGGCACCAGGAAGAACACCCGGCGAATAAAGAGATACAGCAGCAGCAGCCCCGAAATACCCATGATCAGGATCCCACTGCCCCCAAACAGATAAATGGGTTTATTAGCATAGGAGTTCAGGAATTTAACCGTGAATAAATCTAATATGACCTTCACGGTTCGTTCGAGGCCGTATTTAGCTTTGCCAAACTTGCGCGGGTGATGCCGCACGGGAACTTCGATGATCCTGGCACCGACCGAATTGGCATATACCGGGATGAAGCGATGCATTTCCCCATACAGACGAAAACCGGTGATCACCTCGCGGCGGTAAGCTTTCAGGGTACAGCCGTAATCGTGCAGATGCACACCAGTCACCCAGGAGATCAGCTTGTTGGCAAAGAGAGAAGGCAGTGTACGGGTGATAAAAGTATCCTGACGTTTAGCACGCCAACCGCTGACGACATCATAACCTTCGTTAATTTTTTCCAACAGCAGCGGGATATCCTGGGGATCATTCTGCAGGTCGGCATCCATCAGAACAATAATTTCCCCGCTGGCATGGTCAATCCCAGCAGCAATAGCGGCCGTTTGCCCGAAATTACGACGCAGTCCGATCACACGCACATGCTGAGAGTCTTCCTGCGCCAGGTCACTCAGGCGCTGATAGCTCTGATCCTTGCTGCCATCATCCACCAGGATCAACTCCCAGGGTTGGTCGACAGCCTGCATTGCAGCGATGACAGCATCATACAGCAAGGGGATGGTTTCTTCTTCGTTATAGACCGGGATTACGATTGATAAGTACATACAATACCTTTTGGAAATCTATCTGTATTGATTATAAACAATAACTTGATATTCCACACTTCATTTGAAGTTTTTTACAATAAACAGCATGTCTGTCTTTCGAATGAAATGACAACACCTACTATTCCGGTATCTTTAACAGAATAAAGGTTAGGTTTTCATAAAGAATTTCGCCTGTGTCTTCATTAATTCTAAGTTCTTCATCATTTTTATTAAGTATAAAATAATCAGCTTTTAAATTTCTAATGAATTTAATGAAACCGTTAGGGTCCTGCTTGAGCCAATCGGTAATTCCCAAAAATTAGCATGGATTGTGGTAAATCCGTTTGTGGGGTCAAAAATTTGCCAGTAACCAGAAGCCGATTTAACCAGAAACGTTAGCGCCCAATTTCCTATCCTGCGGACAAATGGCATCTTTTTTAATTCAATTTGATGTAAAAAGCGGTTCCCTTTCACAAAATCAGCCTTACTCTGGATGATAGGATTTATTAGATAGGAAATTAGCTCCGGATCCATCTGGTCGTCTCCGTCCATTTTCACGAGAATTTCTGCTTAAAGCAGTGATTAACTTTGTGATTATTGTCACACAGGTTTTGTGACAAAAAATTCAATAAACCTTATATACACAATTAGGATAATCACCAATCTCATTTAAAATTATCCTAATGACAGCGAACACGATGCCAATCTTTCCTTTAAATACAGTTTTATTTCCAGGTATGCCTTTGAATTTGCATATCTTCGAAAGCCGCTACCGCCTGATGATCAATCAATTGATGAATCAGGACCCGACCTTTGGGGTTGTTTTAATTAAACGGGGGTTAGAAGCCTATGGTCCTTTAGCAGAGCCACATCCGGTAGGTACGCGGGTTCGCATTGTCAAAGTCGATCCCCTGCCCCAGGGCCATTTCAACATTACTGTTGTGGGGGAACAACGTTTCCGGGTCAAATCGCTCTGCCAGGAGCAGCCATATCTGACCGCTGAAACCGAAGATTATCCAATCGATTTCAAACGCCCGCTGGATGTCTACCGCCGCATTCGTTTTTTGCGCAACCATGTGCAATATTACTTACGCACCGTCAATCGCCTGGACGATGTGGGACTTGATCTGGAACAATTGGAAATGCCGGACGACCCGTTCACGTTGATCTTCCTGGCGGCTTCGTTGTTGCAAATCCCGGCGCATGAAAAACAGCCGGCTTTGTGCGCCCAATCGGCTTTTGAAATTATCACGATTGTGGAACGCCTTTATCGCCGTGAGAATGCCGTCCTCAGAAACCTGATCGATATTACCGCGGAGCAGGCTCAGAATTACGCCTTATTAAATTGATGATCTTGCAAGGGGATGGGGTTAAAGAACGGCTATTCTAGAGATCGTAGTCTTCGTGTTCGTCTTCAAATTCGGGTAAATACCAGGTACCGGCGTCTATTTCATCCAGCGCTGCCTGGTCTTCCGGGGTGAGCGGATCATCCATGCGCACCTGCAGGCGAATGCCAGCCGTGCGGATGCCGTTGGGGGTCATCACCCGGCGGACAGTGTAACGAATGAAATAACGTTTGATGAGTTCATTTTTCAGCACAGTCTTGAGAGTGCGCACACTAATGCAGGCCTGTTCTGCCAGCTCCCCCATTTCGGTTTCGAGGATGTCGCGTTTCTCACCGGTGTACGGGTTCCAATAACAGACCTTGCGAATGATCATGACCACAATCAAAGCCGAATGCCCCAGCAATGGCAACCACTTTTCCAGGAAATATTTAGTAACGTAAATACCCTTGTCGGGTTGAATCAGACGGGCACGCTTATCCCCATACGCCTGCTGCAGGACCAGTTTGCGTTTACTTTTGGATGTTGAAGTCTCATCCAGATCAACATCGCTGCTTTGCGAGGTTATGGCCGGCTTCTTTTGGGCTGGCTGTCTTTCTTCTCTTTCAGACAAAAGCTGGGGTGAATTGAATTCCTTCCGATTCTGACTACTTTCTGAAATGTCCAGGCTGGAAACAATCACCTCCACCTCGATATCACGCTGGTAAAAGCCGGATAACAGGTTGGCGATCTGTGAGTTCAGGCGATTGAGGATGATCTGGCGGTTGTATTCATTCATCACCGCCAAGCGAAATTTGTTGGGGTTGCCGTTAAAGCCAAGCGGAACAATCGGGTCCACCCAGGTTTTGTAGTCTGAGCGTTTCATCCCTAATTGCAACTGGCCAATCACCTGCTGCCAGGCTTGCTGGTAATCCTTAACTCCCGTAAAGATTTCCATTTTCCTGCTCTAAATATTCACAATCATCGAAAATGATTTGCCTGAAACTCTCACCTTTTTCAACAAATTCCTCCTTAATTCTTCACCTACACGAAGTTTTGATTGGTCATTTGTAATTATTTCTTCCATTAATTACCTGGGTTTATGGTAGAAAAATCTATTCATGCGTCAGCATTAACTGCACCAATTCTTCAAGGTTACGCGCTTTTTCGCCCGGTACCAGTTGTAAACGTGCGCTACAGATACGTGAAATAATGCCCACCGTCTCCCCCAGCGAGATCTTCCGGCCGAGCATTTTAGTGAGGCGTTTTTGCCATTTGGTCAATTCTGCCATTTCCCCTTTTGAAAGGGTTAAGCCCACTTTATGGCGTGGCACCAGAGATGGCGGTCTCCCCGGTGGACGGGATTGTGGATCGGCGGTTATACGCCGGGCTTGGTAGAGTTGCACCCAGGCATTGCTGGATACACTGTGGGAATCAGGCTTCATATTGGACTACCTCTCTTACGATATCTAGTGTGATGGTGGAAACGTCTGACTGTAATACCAGATCTGTGGCTAAAGCACAGATGCGAATAATCTCGCGCGGGACGCCCTGTGAGCGTTCGTACAAAAGCTCAAAGGCATCATCATCAATAAAAGGCTCGCTGCGGCCGGCAACATTCAAACGAAAGAGCACCATTTGCAGCGAACTGGATAAGGTCAGGGGTGGTAAGGCCAAGCGCACAAAGACGCGCGCATTGACTGCTTTGTTGGTTTCAAAAAGGCTGTTCATTTCCCGCTGCCCGAAGGCCAGAATCTGCACTACTTTAGAGTCGTAATCGAAGTTATAAAGGCGATGGATCACCTCCAGTGCTTCTGACTCCATCATCTGAGCATCATCCAGTATAATTACTACATTGCGGTTGCGGGTGTATTCATCCGCCATCAAGCGTTCGAGGGTATCCATTTGACGCTGGAAGCTGCGTTGGGTGGGCAGCCCTAATGAAAGGGAGATTTGTCGGGCAGCATCCATTCCGGATTTGAAAGAAGCCGTATGAATATAACTGATCACCACAGAATCTTCTGCAGCATAGAGATCGTAAATGCGTCGAGCTAATGAACTTTTGCCCATACCCATATCGCCAGAAAATAAAGCCAGACCTCTGCGGCGCGAGACCACTCCCTGCGCCTGCCGGTACACTGCCAGATGCTCGGGTCCCAGATACAGGTACCTTGGATCGGCAGATAATTTGAAAGGATCCTCCTTGAGACCCAATCTTTCCATTCGGGCAACGCGCCATTCTTCATCGTTCAAAGCATTGAACATAACATCCTCCATAATCTGTGCATATTATTGCATTAATTTCGGAATTAATCAAGGGAATTATCGCAATTCTATCTTAAAAACAATTTAATTAAAGGTATTTAGTTGAATTAATGTTTGAATTATGCTAATATACACACAAATGAAGGTAAATAAATTAATTAATTCATAATTATCTCAAATTATCCCAATTCTATGATCACGAGGGACTATGGCTGTAATTATCACAATCGCAAATGAAAAAGGCGGGGTCGGAAAGACAACCACTGCTGTCAACTTGGCCGCGGGGCTTTCCCTGTCGCTGGCAGGTCAGGAAGCTATCCAACAGCGCGTCCTGCTGATCGACATGGATCCGCAGGGACATGCCCTTCTGGCCACTGCCTACGGAGAACATGACGCGCCAGCCGGACAATCCCTCTCGTCTCTACTCGTCGAATCGCCGCCCCCATCTATCCAACGGCTTTTACGCCCCTCCGTCCACCATCCCAACCTGTATGTGGTCCCGTCCAACCGGGCTGCCATGGTGGATGCCGCCCGCATCCTGCCCACCTTGATGGCTAACGAATCACGCCTGAACCAGGTGCTGCGCCCGGTGCGCAACCAGTTTGCCTTCATTATTATCGATACCCCACCCAACACCGGCGATCTGCTGGTCAATGCGCTGGTGGCAGCCGATCATATCATCATCCCAGTCGAACCCAGCTACCTGGGTGTCTCTGGTCTGCGCGAGTTGCAGAACACGATTGAACAGGTACGCCTGCATTTCAACCCGGAGATTAACATCCTGGGGTATTTACCCACCATTATTGAGGAACAGCGCCTTGAAGTGCGCGAAATTCTGGAGCAATTGGAACAGCGGTATCCGCACCAATTACTGGGGCCGATCCACAAAGCATCCGACCTGGCTTATGCCCACTCCAGCCACATGGACATCTTCACCTATCGCCCGCCCCGGCAGCGTCAGCCGGGACAACTGGCTTCCAGTTCCCGCGCTACCAAAGAGTATGGTGATTTGGTAGATATCGTGATTCAAAAAACCCTGCCCACCGCTGTTCGCTAAGGAGGAAAGATGCCACCTGCCAAGAAAAAACAACGTTTCAACGCTTTTGAAGATTTTCCCATCACCGAGGATAGTTCTGTTTCCAAAATAAAACCTTCCATCCGCGAGGAACAACCAGCCAGTGTCATCGAACGCATTGAACGGCTCAAACCCAGCGAAATGCTGCCCGATCGTTATCAGCCACGCCGTTTATTGCCCCTGCATATTCGCAATGCCTTCTTCTCTGGCGAGATCGATTGCTATCAGGCTGCCAGTGAATGGCTGAAATTCGCCCAACACGATAGCGGCGTCAAAGCTGAAGTGGACCGACTTTTGTCCTTGGGTAACTCCTTCGATGAACATGGTCAGATCAAGCCCATCACCGGCTCCTGGCAAAATGACAGCCTTGGCAACTTTGTCTTTCTGATCGAGACCGGTGAACGTCGTTTTTGGGCTGCCTGCCTGCAAAAAAGCGCCAGCCATCAAGTTGAAGAGCCGCTTTTACGCGTGGAAGTGATCGAAAACCCTACCCGCCAACGTCAAGTGCTTGAAAACCGGCATGCCGAATCCCCGTCCGCCGTCGAACAGGCCTGCGAGGTGGCTGCCTTAATCCTGGCAGAACTCAACATTCACCCGGATGGCAAGCTGCAGGACGATTACGACTACTTCCGCCAGGCACGCGCTCAACGCATGCCAGCCGGATTATGGGAACGCATCATCCCGATCATGCAGCTCACCCGCCCGCGTATGGTACAGTTGCTCAATATCTTGCAAATGCCCAGCCCTTTGCTGGAACTAGCTGACCGCTTCCGCCTGCCTGAGCGGGTTTTGCGCGAGATTCTGGCGCAACCTTCTGGTAACTGGGAGAAATTGATCCACCAGAGCATTCAAAACAGCCTGACGTCTGAGGAGATCGCTGAACAAACTCTGGTTGTGAAGTCGGATGAAGGTCAAAAAAAAGACCTTTCTCCGCGTACCCCCTCCTCTCCGGAAAAGAATGCGCACCGCTCCCTGCGTAAATTTACACGCGTATTTCGCTCTATCGGGCACCTGGAACAATCCGAAATCCTGGACACCCTGGCGGACGACCTGGTGGTCAGTGGTCAGGCGGAGAAAGTGGCCGATATTCTCTCTGAATTGTTGAGTTTGATACAAGCGAGGGTAAAAAGGCGGTAGGTGGTAGGCTAAAGGCTCAAGGCAAAAGGCGAAAGGAATTAGTTTAAAGTTAACAGGTAACAGTGCGGTGCACTTAGAGATTAAAAAGATACTAAGAAAGCGCACACAACCGCATGAATCAGGAATCCAGAAGTGCGCTGCACTTAGTTACAGTGACAGGCAAAAGGCGAAAGGAATTAGTTTAAAGTTAACAGTTTACAGTGCGGTGAACTTAGGGATTAAAAAGATACTAAGAAAGCGCACACACCCGCATGAACCAGGAATCCAGAAGTGCGCTGCACTTAGGCACGGTGGACAGGCGCCAGGTAGAAGTTAATAGAGAATAAACCTAGTGAAACCTAAGCAAGTATGTTATAAATTCGTAACCGCGGTTACGAATCAGGGGGCCATGGGAGGTTTTGCTATCGGCGTTTTTATTGGTGATTGCAGGTTGAAATTGATGGTTAATTTCCTGGTTTTAGTAGATGACAAATTTTTAACAAAGATTCACGATTTTGAGCGAAAAATGAGTGAGTCATATGAATGACCTTTTTTCTCTATAGAATCGCTTAAAATGGCTATATTTAGGCCAAGGGTATACTCTGGATTTATCACAGGGTATACCCTTAGGGTCGCCGCTTGACAAATGAATCATTTAAGTTGTACAATTATAGGGGCGACCCTTTTAGACTGGTCACGCTGATTTTCCGAATCGTCAAAGGAGCTGGCTTTCAATATGTTCATTATCGCGCTTGCAAATCAGAAAGGCGGGGTGGGTAAAACCACTACCGCGGTTACACTGGCCAGTGGGTTTACACAGTATCAAAAAAAGACTTTATTGATTGATCTGGATCCTCAAGGCCATATCGCCTTCTCTTTTGGGGTGGAGAAAACACCCGGGTTGTATCGCTGGCTGGTCATGGATGAAACTTTGGAAGAGGTGATTCAGACAGTTCGCCCAGGGTTGGACATCTTATCCAGTGACAAACGCACCGAGAGCGTCAAACGCCACATCACCCTGATGGATTTTCGGGAAACCATCCTGCTGGATCGCTTGCAGGACACAGATTATGACGTGATTCTGCTGGATATGGCTCCTTCTCTGGACGTGCTGCACATCAATGGGTTGGTCGCCAGTGATTGGGTTCTCATCCCAACGCGCCCGGATGCCATGGCCGTCGACGGTGTCAAAGAAATCCTGCTCACTCTGGCAGAGATCTCCCAGCGTGGTCATCAGTTTAAAGGGTATTCGATCCTGCCAACCTTTTTCGATCGCACCACCCGTGAGACAATCACGCAATTTCAGGAAATCGTGACTGCTTTCGGCAATAAGGTCTTACCGCCCATCCCGCAGGACACACGCGTTCGCGAAGCCGCTGCCTATGGTAAAACCTTATGGGAATACTCTCCCAACAGCCCCGCTATGCTGGGATATATGGACGGTAAAGGGCAAATGGGGGGTTACAAACAAATATTGGAACGCTTATTGGAGGTGATGGATGGCTAATCGCAACCTGCAACGCAGAAACGTACTCGATCCGGCAGTGGCGGATCTCTTAGCCGGCATGGAAAACAAGCAGGCAGAAGCGCGCTTACCCCGCCGTCTGCGCGAAAAGAAAGCTAAGGAGCGCGCCAAGATCAAAGCCCGTCGCGATCACCGCGTCACGTACGATTTACCCCCGCAGCTCAAACAAGCGGTATTCGAACTGGCTGAATCTCTCTCCCTGCCCGCCAGCCAACTGGTTACCCTGGCATTGCAGCGCTTTATGGAAGCCTACAAAACCGGTCAGATTGATTTGTCTAAATACAAAAAGCCATCTAAAAGTCCGCGCTACGATTGGAAGTTGGAGTTCCCCGCTGAATGGTTCCAGAATTCGTAACCGCGGTTACACTTTGGAAGGGGCGGGGGAGGGGGGATAATATTTTTACGAACCCGCTTTTTTAACTTAGCGAGACTCGTAATTATTTATTTATACAACCTTATAGATCATATGTTCTATTTTATTTTGTTGGCTCTCATTCATTTGATATTGCTGAGGTGATTCTCTCGCAATAATCAACGCTAAAACTGTAATTATTTCACTCTTTTGGCAGGTTTTCGAAATAATAATATTCCACTCATCTCGATTCCTATTATCATCTTTCTTTGGTAAGAAGAATCCTGTTTATGCGCTCCAATAACCTGGAATTCATTCCAGGGATATGATCTCTAAATTATTTAAAAATAGTTGGAGGAGGTGTTATTCCCGATTGTTAAAGCTTCTGGTATTTTGTAGCAAATTTTCATTCTCCTATAGTATCGCCAATCACGTTCCGATATATTGTTTCAGTATCAGATCATATTGAAATAATTCTAAGCCAAGTACATTCAGGAATATTTCATAAATAAATCTTTTGTAACTATCGCAACCTTCCTTTTATAATCCGCGAATTCTCTATCTAGATAATCATCATTTGATTAGTTTTACACCAACCATCCCACAATAAACAGCAGCGTAAATATCGTACTGACGATTAACTGACGAATCCCGATCGCTTTTGGGGAGGTGGAGATAGCCGGATGGCTGGTGCCCCAGATCACTTCCAGCGGTTGGATCAGGTAGGGCAGGGGTAAGAGCTTTGGTATCCAGCCTACAGCTGCCAGGATGAGGATGCCCACAAATAGCAGCCCATTATAAAGGAAAGCTTCGCGCGCCATCCTTTGCAAGACTTGTGGACCAGGGTTTTCTTTCAGTTGGCGCTGCTGCAAGCGCAGATAGGCATACAGGATTGTTCCGGCAGCCTGCAACCAGGAAAGCGTCCAGATCAGCCAGCCCATTGGCAGATAAGCGCCTTTGCCCACCCAGTAAGCCGCCGGTGCGGTTAATGCAAGCACGCCACTAGCCAGGATCTCAACCCATTTCTGCCGGCGCTCGTTGCGTTTGCTCACCAGCCAGAGGTGTAAGGCAAACACGGGCAGCGCTGGCACTGCCAGGAAGGTGATGTAATAATAACCTTCCAGAATCAGGGCAATAAAACTGACAATCAGGATCAATGTGTAAATCACCACCCAGACCAAAGCAGGATGCAGGTCGTTTTTATTACGGCGTCCGGACAGAATCTTGACCAGGATGGTAATCGGCTGGCGAATCATGAAGGCCGCCAGGATTAACATTATCAGCGGCAGACTTCCCCGTGAGAAACCGCCCAGAAATAAACCGATCAGTAAAGGGCTGAATAAAAAGACCCAGGCGCCGTGTTCCGGCGGGATGGCGATGACCCGAGCGCGGATAATCTTGCCGAACGGGACAATTTTCATATTTTTAATCATTTCCAACATGGAATTTCGATGTTCTCCTTTAGAATGTTTTGTTGGTTGTAATAATTTACCTGGTAAAAAGGTGTACAAGGAATTTAACACAATATCTTAAAAATCAAATTAGAATTAACCATTATGAACCAGAACCATCAAGCTTTTTCGATTACCAATGGCACCTCCGGGCTGATGGTACTATACATTCATGGCTTGATGGGGTCACCCTTTGAGTTTCGCAAGTTTTTGGATCATCTTCCTCTGGATCGTGTTGACGCCAGTGCGCTATTATTACCAGGCCATGGCGGCAGCAGCGCTGACTTTGCGGCAGCTAATACAAGAATCTGGCAAGATTATGTTCTGCAGCAGGTTGGGGCATTGAAATGCCAATATAAACGACTGATCCTGATTGGCCATTCGATGGGGGGCTTGCTTGCACTTAATGCCGCCAGGAAATATCCAATCGATGGTATCATTTTGTTGAATACACCTTTTAAGACCCATACCACTCTTGGACAAATGGATATTGCCTTAAAGGTAACCTTTGCCCCCAAATCAAATCATGACCCCTTGTTGCAGGCTTACCGTGATACTTTCAGTGTCTCGCTGGCCGATTGGTGGCACATCCTAGCCTGGCTGCCAAAAATTTTGGACATTCAACGTCTGTTAAAAGCAAGCACCCGGAATCTGGAGGAGATCCATTCGCCGGTTCGTTTATTCCAATCCCTAAACGATGAAACCGTTGATCCGCTCAGCGCTGAGTTGTTTTCCGAGCATTTAAACCATAACCTGAAACAAAAAACCGAGCTTAATCATTCTACGCATGCATACTTTTCTGCTGCTGACCTTACTTTAATAAAACAGGGGATTCTTCAAACGATAGAAGATTCTTTAAAGTAGTTTTAAGTAGTTAATTAAGTAGTTAATATGAATCACGTGCAAAAATTGCACGCACGAGTCACGCAAAAATTGCACGCACTAGAAGGGAAAAATTTGCCCGCTGGCTGCCTGAATGAAAAATTTTCACCCAGGCCGAAAGGAAATAATTGCCCAAAGGCCTTAAGGTAAGGATTGCATACAGGCCAGGGTGCAAAAATTGCATTCTGGTTGATAATGAAATCAATTGAATTAAAGGTGTTGCGTATAGATTAATAATCCTGGAATTACTTAATAATAAGGAAAAGTTATCAATGGGGCGTTCTTTTTTTATTGAAAAAGGAGGAATAGCTGACTCTGTCAATAATATTCTGGCGGAAATTTGAAAAATTGATGCAATTAATCCTTAACTCATAGTAAAATATTTTAGAGTTTGATGATTTCAGGTTAGCCAGTTAATTGTGTTTTCCACTCAGACCTGATAGAAATGAGAGTACATGAAGAAACTGAGTGTTGTGATCCCGGTCTATAATGAAGAAAAATTTATTTCCACAACAGTGCAGCGTGTTCTGGATGTTGAATTGGATGGAGTGGAAATCGAAATTGTGGCAGTAGATGATGGCTCCAAAGACCGCACTGTGGAGATATTGCAGAGTATGGCCAGTCAGCATGCGAATATTCGTGTGTTTCAACAACCGCTGAATATGGGCAAGGGGGCGGCATTGCGACGCGGGTTTCAGGAAGCCAGCGGAGATATCATCCTGATCCAGGACGCTGATCTGGAATACGATCCCGGCGATTATCCCAATCTGTTGAAACCAATTCTGGACGGCAAAGCGGATGTAGTTTATGGCTCCCGTTTCCTGGGAGGGCCACATCGCGTCTTGTATTTCTGGCATTTTCTGGGCAATCAATTATTAACCTTGCTTTCGAATATCACCACCAATTTAAACCTGACCGATATGGAAACTGGATATAAGGTCTTTCTGGCTGAAGTCATCAAGGAAATCCCACTTAAATCGAATCGCTTTGGCTTTGAACCGGAAGTGACTGCCAAAATAGCCCGGCGGGGTTGGCGTATATTTGAAACACCCGTCTCTTATTTTGGCCGTTCCTATGCTGAAGGTAAGAAAATCGGCTGGAAGGATGGTTTTCAAGCCTTATATTGCATCCTGCGCTACGCCTTTGCAGACTGAGGTGTGAATGAACCAGCAATATTTAGAAAATCTCCTGGCACAGGTGAAAAAAGGTCAGGTGTCCATTGAGCAGGCTCTCCAGGTATTACGCAATTATCCCTACGAGCAGATCGGAGATAGCATCCGGCTGGATAATCAGCGCGGGATACGCTGCGGGTTCCCCGAAGTAATTTACGGCGCTGGGAAAACGGACGAGCAATTATTGCTTATCACCGGGCGCATGATCGAGCAGGGGAGTGACCTGTTAATCTCGCGGTTGAGTGAGGGAGCGGCTCAAAAAATCTGTGAGCGTTTTCCGCAGGTGACCTATCACGAGCGGGCGCGCATGCTGACCTGGTCAGCGGGGGAGCAAGAACAGACCGGGAATGTTCTGGTTGCAACTGGGGGAACGGCGGATATTCCGGTGGCGGAGGAAGCAGCCGTCACCGCGGAGATGATGGGGGCAAAAGTCACCCGCGTTTTTGATGTCGGGGTAGCGGGTTTACATCGCCTGCTCGACAAAATCGAGATTATTCAGGGAGCGAATGTTTTGGTGGTCGTGGCGGGCATGGAAGGCGCCCTTCCCAGCGTGGTGGCCGGTCTGGTCAGTGCGCCGGTGATAGCCGTTCCCACTAGTGTCGGTTACGGTGCCAGCTTCAATGGGCTGGCGGCCCTGTTGGCCATGCTGAATAGCTGTGCCAATGGGGTTTCGGTCGTCAATATTGATAACGGATTTGGGGCTGGTTATCAGGCAGCATTAATTAATCGCTTGGCAACAAAAGGAAGTTAACCATGAAAGAACCAACTCCAGCAACTTTGGAAAAATGGAATCATTTACTTGATTACCTAAGAAAATACGAACGTATTGGCGTGGCTGTCTCAGGGGGTGTGGATAGTGCGCTGGTATGCTGTGCCGCTGTGCATGCTTTGGGACGGGAAAACGTTCAGGCTTATACAATTGAATCGCCGCTCGAAACGGCCCAGGGCGTTAAAGATGCCCGCAAGATTGCGGAATATCTGGGTGTTAACCTGCAACTGATGGAATTAAATGAACTGGAAATCGACGATATCCGTCAGAATCCCTCAAAACGTTGTTATTTCTGCAAACTGGCGCGCCTGGCAAAAGTAAAAGAACTGGCCGATCAGGTCGGGATTATTGCCATGGCGGATGGCTCGAATGCCGATGATCTGAAGAACTATCGCCCAGGCAAACAAGCTTTGCAAGAACTGGGGGTGTTAAGTCCCCTGGCGGAAATGGGTATTCGCAAGGCGGAAGTGCGCGAACTGGCACAATGGCAGGGGCTGCCGGTCTGGAGCAAGCCTTCCACACCATGCCTGGCAACCCGCTTCCCGTATGGTACCGAGATTAACGCGCAGCGACTCCAGCAGGTGGGCTGTGCTGAGCAGGGTTTGCGCGAAATGGGTTTCAACGAATTTCGCGTGCGTTACCATCATGAGGTCGCGCGCATTGAAGTGCCGCAGAAGTCTTTTGAGGTCGTTATGCAGCAGCGCGCTGAAATCACCAGTCTGATTAAATCCTGCGGATTTTTGTATGTTACCCTGGATTTACAAGGGTTCCGGAGTGGTAGTATGGATGAGGCTTTGCAATGAATCAGGTTCTGTATGTAGATGCTTTTTCTGGGATCAGCGGGAATATGCTGATCGGTGCTTTTTTAGATGCCGGCTTACCCCTGAATGTCCTGGAAAAGGCATTTGCATGCCTGACACTGCCAGAGGGTTATCAACTGGTCTTTGAAAAACGTATGAAAGGCGCCATTCAAAGTGGTTATTTTAATATTACGCTGGACGATACCCACGATCATCACCATCATGAACATGACCATGGTCATCACCACCGTCACCTCGCGGACATTCGCCACCTCATTCAAGAGAGTTCCCTTTCCGATCGGGTGAAGGAAAACAGCCTTAAAATCTTCGAAATTCTGGCAGTCGCCGAAGGGCAGGTGCATGGGGTTCCGGTGGAAGATGTACATTTCCATGAAGTTGGTGCCATGGATTCCATTCTGGACATTGTCGGCATTGCTGTGGCTTTGGAGTACTTTTCAATAGAAGAGATCTATTGCTCCTCCCTGCCTTGGAGCGAAGGCACAGTTAACACCCAGCACGGCCCGATGCCCATCCCGGCGCCGGCGACACTGGCCTTACTGCAAAGCTGTCAGGCATCCATGCGTTCTTTTCCAGCGCAGGTAGAATTGATCACCCCCACCGGAGCGGCCTTCCTGGCGGCCTTCGCGCGCTTTGAAAAACCGGATATGCTCATCCAAAAACAGGGCAGTGGTGCTGGCAGCATGGAACTACCCTGGCCAAACATTCTCCGGGTTATACTGGGCGAAAAAAAGAGCGAAGGTGCTAAAGAAATTGTGGTGCTGGAAACCCATATCGACGATATGAGCCCTGAATGGGCTGGCTATCTCATGGAACGCTGTTTTGCGGTTGGCGCTTTGGACGTGGTCTTTGAACCGATCTTTATGAAGAAAAACCGCCCAGCGACCAAAATCAGTATTGTAGCCAACCAGCAGCAAGAGCGTACCCTGGCAGACATCCTCCTGCGGGAGACGACTACCTTTGGTTTACGGGTCTATCCCGTGCGGCGATACGAAGCTCAGCGGGATGTGCAGGAAATCCAGACCACGTGGGGTCCGGTGCGGGTGAAGCGCAAATGGCTGGATGGACAGATCGTCCAATCCATCCCTGAGTATGAGGACTGCCACCGTATTGCTAGCGAGCACAACCTGCCTCTGCCGCAGGTTTTAGTTTTGATTCAGGAACAAATTTCCAAGCGGAATGGGTAAAAATTTTCGACCTTACATATTTGTAAATAATTAATTTGAAGATTCGAACGGGCTGTAAGGGAAACGTATGCATTTTTGGCTCAAAAAAACCTATAATCTAAATAGAGAATTTGTGGAAGAAACCTCATGCAGGAATCTATTAACGTCCGACTTTATCAAAGGAACCAGATGAACGTTCGAGCAAGCAGCGATTTCCATCTATCTGGTAAGGTGCTTTTATCCTACCTGAATGAGCTGGCTGCGTTGGTGGGCGAGAAGAGCCTGGTGATGGTGTTAAAACGCTCTGGTTGGTCGGATCAGATTCGCAAAATCGTCAGCAACCGGCATGAGAAAATCGCTCCTTATCAGGCACTGGTGGATATCAACCTGCAGGTGGAGGAGATCTTTGGTCCGACTGCCTTAAAAACGCTGGTTTACTCTTCCGCCAAGCGTAGTTTTGCGAGTTGTTTCGGCGGGACTGAAGCGGTGCGGGAGACCATGCGCTGGCTCAATCAGAACAGTGCCAGCACCCTGCGATTAAGAATAGCGCTGGAAACAATCAGCCATCTTATTCAAGCCACCAGTGATGAGAAAATAAAAACTGAAGAAAGCTCCAGCCATTATCATCTTACCTTCACGCAGTGCGCCGCTTGCTGGGGTGTGAATCACCGGCAGGGACCATCCTGTTTTTATAATGTAGGCATGATTCGCGGTGGATTGCATTATCTTTTCGGCCGGGATGATTATCCGGTGCAGGAATTGGCTTGTCTATCCAGCGGCGATAAAGCCTGCGAATTTATCGTACGTAAGTTCCCGTTTAATGATAATGAAAGAGGCAGCGGGAAAACCGGTTTCCTGTCTCTGCCGGCGCATATGCGCTAAAAGTTACTCCGCCTTACCATTTTTTAGCAGTGTATCTGAGAAAACACGCTGAAATTCGTCGGCACCTTCCTGGTCTGTGATGGCCAGCACTTCATCATTAACGGCAAAAACTGTGTTTCCGTGCGGCATGACGACATCATCTCCCCGGAAGATGGCTGCCAGCACGCATTGTTCCGGTAAATTCAGGTCTTTGAGGGCAACGCCAATTGCCATCGCTTCGGGTGGGATTTTGACCTCCACCAGCGCATAATTGCCTTTTCGCAGGCGCAACAGAGTCATCATATCGCCCAGCGACATCTCCTCTTCAATCAGGCGTGACATAATTTCAGCAGAATTTACCGGCACATCCACGCCGAAAACATCTGTGAATAGCCACGCGCTGCGCGGATTGTTGACCCGCGCAATCGTCCGCCCGATTTTGTATTTCTCTCTGGCAATGTAACACAACGCCAGATTTTCAGCATCGTTGGTGGTGACTGCCACGAAAACCTGGGCGCGTTCAAACCCGGCATATTCCTGAATGGTTGGGTCGAGTGGATTGCCTTCAAAGATAGATTCGGTTGGCAATTCGTGATGGAGACTTGCCAGCACGTGTTCCCGCGATTCAATGACATGCACAATGTGATCCTGTTTTAAAAGATTACGGGCTAAATAAGTTCCGGTGCGTCCACCGCCTGCAATCACGACAAACATATCAGCCCTCCTGCTCTTTTTGATAGAATTTATTGCGTAAACCGTCAATGCCCTCCGGGGTAGCGCTGAAATGCAGCAGATCATTTTTTTCCAGAATGTCATCGACAGTGGGAATGAAAGAGGTCCCCTGACGGGTGATCGATGCCAGAAGGCATTGTTTAGGGGAAAGTTGCAAGTCACCCACTTTTTTGCCCACCCAGGGTGGGCTTACCAGCACCTGATAATAATCCACCGAGCCATCACCAAAGGAATAGACCATTTTAACAGATTCGTTTAAGAGCAATTCCTCAAAACGGGAAGCGCCCCAACTTGTTCTGCGAACCACTTCCAGGTTGAAGAGTTCAAAAATTGGGGCAATATTGGGTTCAAAATTACGGGTGACTACATTATCTATTTGATAGATATCCGTTGCGATCTTCCCAACGACCAGATTGGTAGCATCATCGCTGGTGACTGCAGCTACTGCGTTGGCACTGTCGAT
Organism: Anaerolineaceae bacterium; assembly: GCA_034429975.1. Lineage (GTDB taxonomy): Bacteria > Chloroflexota > Anaerolineae > Anaerolineales > Anaerolineaceae > UBA6170. Next base: position 49,985 of record DAOUFM010000179.1, read on the forward strand.
CCCGGCGCGTTTCAATACATCCTGGCTGAGCGCGTCACCTTCAACCATGTGACCCTGAAAATCGGGCTGCAGGATATCAAAAGCTGCTTCGTCAACATCGATAATCGATACATCATGTCCATTTTTATACAGGAGATAAGCTAATTCCGAGCCTAATCTTCCACAACCAACAATTAATACTTTCATGCTTTGTCCTTCATTTATTAATCAACCTGGTAAGGCACTTCCACCACGACCACATCCTGCCCCATTAAAACTTTTCGTAAGGTGTCGGCAGTACGCATATGCAGTGAATTCGTCCAGAAGCGCCGCGGAATGAATTGCGGAATCACAATGGTGATCATTTCATTCTGCAGGCGATTTTCGGTCAACTCGGTAATATAATCGATCAGCGGTTTAATCATCACTCGATAAGGAGATTCCAGAATCACCAGCCGGACCCCATCTCCCCAGATTTCCCATTTACTTTGAAGCTTGACAGTCTCGTCCGGGTCGATTGAAACGTGAACAGCAGTTATATCCTTGGAAAGGGATTCCGCATACTTCAGAGCTTTGATCGTTCCCAGATGAACGCCGGCTATCGGGACGATGACACGGTGCCGGCTGATATGGTGCTGCCCGGCGTATTTTTCGAGGGTTAAGTGAGCGGCCAGATTAACATAATGGCGGTGAATCGAGAAAAAGATGGCTACCAGGATTGGCAATAAGATGACCACCACCCAGGCGCCGTCTGCGAATTTGGTGATCGCAAAAATAATGGTGACCACGAAAGTAACGAAAGCGCCGAAGCCATTGATAATCATCTTGGAAAGCCATTTTTTCTCGTATTTGAGCACCGAGCCCTGTTCTCGCTTTTCTTCCCCGGGTTTGAGATGACCGCTCTTCCACCAGCGATGTGCCATCCCGGATTGAGACAGGGTAAAGGAGAGAAATACACCAATTGCGTACAGCGGGATCAGCCCGGATACATTAGCCTTAAAGATAATAATCAATAAAGATGCCAGTGCTGCCAGCGAGACAATCCCGCGGGAATACACCAGCCGGCTGCCCTGAAAGGTCAACTGTTTGGGTAGGAAACCGTCTTTGGCGGTGATGGCGCCCAAACGTGGGAAGTCTGCAAAGGCGGTGTTGGCAGCCATGATCAGAATCACAGTGGTGCTGACAATCGTAATTAAATATAGAATCCCACGGCCATCGTAAACCGTACGGGCAATTTGAGAAACGATGGTCTCATGCTCCGAGGGGATCGCGCTGACCTGATCTGCAAGGAATGTTACCCCAACCAGTAAAGAAGCCAGAATTAAGGCCATCATGATTAGGGTGGTGCCAGCATTCTTACTGCGCGGTTGTCGGAAAGCCATAATCCCATCGGAAATGGCTTCCACCCCGGTGACAGAAGCTGTTCCGTTAGCGAAGGCTTTCAGCAGTAAAAACAAGCTCAAAGCCTGCGGTTCTGCCAGAATGGTTAATTCCGGTGGATCGCTCACAATTCCCAGAGTGCCGCTCAAATAGCGGATCAAACCAATCAAAATAGTGATGACCATTAAGATGATAAAAAAGTAGGTTGGAATAGCGAATGTAATGCCGGATTCCTTCACCCCACGCAAATTAATGATCATAATTACGAGAATAAAAAAGATAGCCATGCCCACACGCCAGCGATATAATCCTGGAAAGGCAGAGACTACCTGTGCCACGCCGGAGGAGATGGAGACTGCCACCGTTAGAATGTAGTCCGTTAGTAAAGCTGCGCCGGCAATCTGCGCCGGAAGAACTCCAAGATTATCCCGGGAGACGATGTAAGAACCGCCCCCGTTGGGATAAGCATGGATGGTCTGTTCATAAGACATAGTCAAAATTGCTAGCAAAGCGACGATACAAAGCGCCAGAGGCAGCGAGAATTTCAGTGAAACCAACCCAGCAGCCGCCAGCATCATCATCATTTCCTGTGGTCCATATGCGACCGAAGATAAAGCGTCGGACGAAAACACCGCCAGCCCGATCAGTTTCCCAATCGTCTGGTGTGGGGCATCGGCGGTCTGCAATGGCTTGCCGATCAGCCAGTTGGTCAAACTGCGTCGCGGTTTAATGTCACCCTGGCGTATTTGAACAGTCATTCCATTTTTATCATCGATACTCATCGTAAACCCATTCCAGACACGAAAAAAATCATGTCCATCTCACAAAGCGAAAGATTATAAGACTCCGCTTTTCAAATGTCAATGATCACAGCCACCCAAAAAACAAAAAAAATCGCCCAGAATAAAAGCGACGGATGGATCTTGCCTCATTAGATTTTATTATACGCCTTAATGGGAATAGGGTAGAGGAGAAAGGGGTAATGTTATCAAAAAAGTTAATACTCATTTGTGGGAGCCAATTGATCATCTAAACACTGAAGAAGACATATTCAATTACCTGGAAGCAGCCGTGGAAGATGGTGAGCCTTCATTAATTTTAGCAGTTCTAGGTGATATTGCTCGAGCAAAAGGGATGACACAAATTGCTAATCAAACAGGTTTAGGGCGAGAAAGTTTTGTATAAAGCACTTTTCGCGGATGGTAACCCGAAATTTGCCACAATTCTCAAAGTGATGAAAGCTTTGGGGTTAAAATAATCATGAAACCCCTGATTTTCATGAATCCGAAATGCAAAATTAGGTGCATAACCCAATGCTCGATCCTGGTAGTTTTTTACTGAAAATAAGTCTTATGTTGTGCCGGGTCATTGGGATCCTGAACGTGATAGAACTTGCGTTTCTGCCTTTGGACGGCTTCAATCATCGGTTTGGGCTCAAAGTCGGTGAGCAAGAGCACATAGCGCCCGGGAGAAAGTTTTTGCAGGCATTCGTTGATGGCGTGCAGTGGTACAGCGCCATTGGCCAGCAATTCACTGCCGTTTACAGTGAATTCCGGCTCGCCCTGAATCCAATCCGGCATTTCTTCGGCGGCCTTTTTCCCCAGCAATGCTGGAGACAGCTCCACTTGCACCGTTGGGATAAGCTCAGTTTGGCCGACGTTGCGCCTGAGCAGGTTAATAAAGGTAAACACGTCCAGCTCCCCGATCTCAGCTACTTTTTCGACAGTTGCCAGCCGGCCAACGGTGCGGCGTAATATTGGGTTTTTAAGATTTTTAAACGCCGGCGCCGCCTGAATGATTTGATCTTCCAGTTGCGGGTAGGTTGCCAGCACTTCAAATAATTTGGTTTTTCCTGTTATTTCCATAGGGGATTACCTCTTCAATTAATGGGTGTTTTCTTCGGGATTGGTATCATAAGCCAGCAGGCGTCGTTCGCCTTCCAGACCGCGTGCTTCTGTCAGATCCTGGGTGATTTCAAGGGTGCCCAGATACTCTCCGGCTTCATTGCGCAGCGCATAGTAAACGATGTAGACCATTCGGCCTTTCATATTGATCCAGAAGCGGGCGCGATCCTGCTTACCTTCTTTGAAATCTTTGAGAATGCGGTTAACGATGTGCACACTCTTAGGCGGGTGGCAATATTGCACTTTGCGACCTAAAACAGCTCTTGAACGGGCAAAAAGCTTGTTGTCGCCCGGACTGAAGTAGCGTACCATATCATCCTTGTCCACAAAAGTCAGCTCGAAGGGCATGACTGAAAATACGGCGATCAGTTCCTCCAGCGAGAAGCTGCCAGTGAACATTTGAATACGACCGTCGATGGTGTGCGGTTTGTGTTTTTCTTTAACAAAATCACCGTCCGGCGTCCACTCAAATTGAGGGGCATACAGACAATATCCATACTCATCGCTCTGCAGGTAAATGTCATACCAGTCTTCCTCACTGAGCATATCCAGGGCAGTCGGAAACATGATTTTCTCTTCTTTGTACACCATTTCGTCAATAGCAAAGATGACCGCCCGGGTAGTGAACTGGTTAAAAGCGTCCGCTTCACCGGCTTTAAATTCATGTACTTCCTGCAAACCGTCCAGCGTACCCTTCAACAATTCACGAGCTTCATCATGTTTTCCCCACATCACTGTGGGAGGTCCGGGCAGGTCATTTTTCTCAAAGTAAGGGAATAGCAAATTTTCTTTGCGCAGGTAATGCTTCTCAACATCCATCAGGTTGTTTAACAGCAAATGGATTTGCCCCATCTCATCGGTGGCATCTTCTTCCGGATCTTTGGCCTGGATCACAGCCATTATATGGCGGATGCGGGTGGTGGTGCGGGTTAGTTCCCGGTTTTCCTGTAAGAAAGTGTGAATCGGGTGCCCGGGTATGGTTTTCGGCGTTTCCTGAAGATCCAGATGACCGCGCAGTACCTTGGTATGCGTGTCACAGAGATCCTGAATGGCGTCTGCTGGAATCCCTTCTTTAATCAGTTGTACTTCCATCATGAAAACGTCGTTGTAGTCCGCTTCATCGAGCAAAGATTCTAACTGCGATTTAACATGTTGTTCCGCCAACCCCTGATGCAACTGCCGGATCAAAGTCTTCATGACTTCGACACGATTCTGGCGGGTAGTGATCATTTCGCTCATTTTAAACCCTCGAATTTGTTTTAATATTGAAGTCAACCCATCATTGAATTGACAGTCTAAATTATACCAAAATTGTCCGATTAATCGACCGCCAGCATTGTACGATAAAAAAGGGAAGCGGGTATTTTCCCGCTTCCCTTTTTGCTAAGGAATAAAAAAACTATTCGATCGTCGCAAACTGGCTGTTGTACAGTTCGGCATAAAAGCCATTCTGGCCTAATAATTCATCATGGGTGCCCTGTTCAATGATATCGCCTTCATTGATGACTAGGATCAGATCAGCGTCCCGAATGGTGGAAAGCCGGTGGGCGATGATAAAGCTGGTGCGTCCTTCCATCAATTCGCGCATAGCGTTCTGGATTAGTATTTCGGTATGGGTATCGACTGAACTGGTAGCTTCGTCCAGAATTAACATGGCCGGGTCAATCAGGAAGGCACGTGCAATGGTCAGCAATTGTTTTTGTCCTGCAGAGATATTGGTGGTTTCTTCATTTAAGACCATATCGTAACCGCCCGGTAGAGAACGGATGAAATAATCAGCATGGGCAGCCTTCGAGGCGGCGTAAACCTGATCGTCCGTGGCGGCTTCACTGCCGTAATGCAGGTTATCCATGATGGTGCCGTTAAAAAGCCAGGTATCCTGCAGCACCATCCCGAACATACAGCGTAATTGCGCGCGTTTCAAGTCGCGGATGTTATGTCCATCAATAAAGATAGCACCTTGGTTGACATCATAGAAGCGCATCAAAAGCTTTACCAGTGTAGTTTTGCCTGCACCGGTTGGCCCAACAATCGCCACCCGCATGCCGGGTTCAATTTTGGTGGAAAAATTCTTGATGACCGGTTTTTCAGGATCGTAACCAAACTGAACGTTCCTGAATTCTACATGACCAACCACATGATCTAGGATAACCGGGTTATCAGTATCTGGTATCTCATCTTTTTCTTCCAGGAATTCAAAAACCCGTTCCGCTGCTGCAGCGGTTTGCTGCAGAACGTTAGAAATATTCGCTAGTTGGGTGATTGGTTGCGTGAAAGAGCGCACATATTGAATGAATGCCTGAATATCACCGACGGTGATCACCTTCTGGATAGCCAGATAACCGCCCAAAATCACCACGCCTACATAACCCAGATTGCCAATAAATCCCATCATGGGCATCATGATGCCGGAGAGGAATTGCGACTTCCAGGCGGTGTGATAGAGCTTATTATTCAAGCCATTAAAAGTCGCGATAGATCGTTTTTCTACGTTGAAGGCTTTCACTTCCACATGTCCGCCAAACATCTCTTCAATATGCCCGTTGACGTTGCCCAGAAAATCCTGCTGCTGCCGGAAATACTTCTGCGAGTGTTTGACAATAAACTGCACAAACACCAATGAAAGCGGGATGATTAGCAAAGCTACCAGGGTCATCATCCATGAGATGGTCAACATCATGATCAGGATACCCAGGACACTGGTCACCGAGGTGATGATCTGGGACAAACTCTGGCTAAGCGTCTGGTTGACCGTGTCTACATCGTTGGTGATGCGTGAGATGATCTCGCCGTGATTGGTACCGTCAAAATATTTCAATGGCATGCGATTAATTTTCTCTGCAATTTGGCGGCGTAAATTGTAAGTGATATCTACCGATACACCCGCCATGATCCATCCCTGCGCATAGGCTAGAACCGCTGAGAGGACATATAATCCCAAAGCGGTGAGTAAAATTTGACCGATCGCAGTGAAATCAATTCCCGATCCAGAACCGGTAATCTGCTGAACCACTCCGTCGAATAGTTTGGTGGTAGCGTTCCCGAGAATTTTCGGTCCAAAAATGGAAAAGACGGTCGACAACATGGAAAGCAGGATCACAATCCCGGTAACCAGCTTATGCGGGCCGAGAAAGACGATTAATTTACGCATGGTGCCTTTGAAGTCTTTGGCTTTATCGCCCTTCATCAGCGCCATCGGACCGCCGCCAAACGGACCGTGCTGCCGGCGTTGTGGGGGGCGTCCGCTGGTCGTTGTTTCATTATAGCCATTTGGATTGGTCTGTTTGTTGTTTGCAGTGCTCATGCTAATTCCTCCTGGCTTAATTGAGATAAGGCAATATCGCGGTAGACTTCGCTGTTCTGCATCAATTCCTGGTGGGATCCTTTACTTACGACTTTCCCTTCATTTAACACAATAATCTGGTTGGCGTTTTTAATGGTTGCCACCCGTTGAGAGACGATGAATACCGAACTATGCCCCATATTTTTCTGTAATGCCATGCGTAAAGCCGCATCGGTTTTATAATCGAGAGCCGAAAAACTGTCATCGAAGATGTAGATGGGAGCTTGTTTTGCCAATGCACGGGCGATGGCCAACCGTTGGCGCTGCCCGCCGGACACATTGGTGCCGCCCTGGGAAATCTCAGAGTCCAACCCTTCTTCTCTTTCTCTGACAAATTCAGCAGCTTGAGCGGTTTCAATCGCTTTTTGAATGGCTTCCTGTGAGATTTGATCATCCCCGAGATGCATATTCGTCTCGATCGTCCCGGAAAAGAGATTGCTGCGCTGCGGGACATAACCAATTTTGGAATGCAATTCATGCTGGGAGACATCCCGGATATCTACCCCATCAATCAAAATGGAACCGCCGGTCACATCGAAGAAGCGTGGGATGAGGTTGACAATGGTCGATTTTCCAGAACCGGTTGTGCCGATAAAAGCGGTGGTTTCACCCGGGCAGGCCTTAAAGGAAATATTATGCAGCACATCCTCTTCGGCATCCGGGTAATGGAAGGAAACATTATTGAACTCTACTACACCTTTGAAAGGCTCGGGAAAATGGCTGACGACTGGCTTGTCCACAATGCTGGGTTGGGTTGCAAGGATTTCGACAATCCGTTCCGCGGAGGCTGAAGCACGTGGGAGCATGATAAACATAAAAGACATCATCATAAATGAGAAGAAGATCTGCATGGTGTACTGCAGGAAGGCCATCATATCGCCCACCTGAATTTGCGCCTGGGCGACTTCATGCGAACCGACCCAGACCACCAGCAGGGAGACTGCGCTCATCAGGAACATCATCAGGGGCATCATGATCACCATCACTCGGCTGACAAAGAGCATATTGCTGGTCAGGTCGCGATTGGCTTTATCAAAGCGGTTTTCCTCAAAATCCTGACGATTGAAAGCCCTAACCACCATCATCCCGCTTAAATTCTCGCGGATCACGCGGTTGAGATTATCGATTAGGGTTTGAATGATCTTGAAGCGCGGCAATGTGACTGTGAAAGCCGAGAGAACGATCGCCAGAAGAATTGCCACCATGACCGCAATGATCCACCACATCGAAGGGGCTTTATCCAGCGCGCGGATAATCCCACCGATACCCATAATTGGAGCGAAAAAGACCATGCGGATGATCATCATCGTTACCATCTGAATCTGGGTGATGTCATTGGTGGAGCGGGTTATCAGCGATGCTGTTGAGAATTTTTCGATCTCAGCTTTCGCAAAATTGGTGACACGTACAAAGACTGATTCACGCAAATCCCGGGCAACACCGGCTGCCACGCGGGCGGAGAGAAAACCGACCGAGATCGTGGCTGTGGCCGAAATCAATGAAAGGATCAGCATAATGCCGCCGGTGCGTAAGATGTAATTGCTTTGTAGTTTGGTAGTATCGACACCCAGAGCTTCGTACTCAGCCTTGACCGCCGCAATTCCCATCTGCTGGATCATGCTGCTTCCCAGCGTATCGAATTGTTTTTGAATGGCAGACACCATCCCGGAGCGCTGTTGCGCAGGGAAATTCTTGAGGACTGTAAACAGGTCCATCCCTTTTGGCAATTGTGAGAGGTCAAACCCCAGGCGTTCTGCCAGACTGGCAGCCGCTTCGGGATTACTGGCCGCTTGCTGCATGAAGTTCACAGTGGTTAATCCTCGGCTGATGATAGGAGTTAATTGATCAAGCTGAGCCTTATCCAATGGTTTGAGAACATACAGCGGCTGGTTGGCGCTGTTAGGATAATTCATGGCCAGATCAGCATAGCCAGGGTCGGAAGGCTGCACCAGATGGTAAGCATTGGTCACCGTTTCGACATCATCGGTAGATAGGAACAATTGAATCTCGTTAAAAGAGTTTTCCCGCATTGCTTGCGGAATAGAGGTGTCCACCCCGCCTTGTTGAATACCAATGTTGACAATCCGGGAGAGATAATCCGGCAGGGTTAGGTCGACATTGGCCTGCAGAAAGAGCAACAAGATGGAAGCAAGGATCATGACGTAATATTTCTTGATGTAGGGGAATAATTTAAGCATAGTTCAGTGTACTCTTTTCAGTTGCTTTCTTTTCCATATTTTTCGGGTCGTCCAATAAGGAAGCCCGTTCGATTATTAATCGTAAAGCGCTGTTCACCTGTTCCTGTTCTTCGCTGCTTAGCAGAGCGATCAGGTTAGAGAGCCATTTGTTGCGCTCATGAAGGCCTTCATTGGCTATTTGCTTCCCTTCAGCGGTCAACTCCAGGATTTTGTGGCGGCGATCCTGCGGGTCCTCGCTGCGTTTCACCAGTCCTTGCTGTACCATTTTCTCCAGCAACTGACTGGCGGCCGCGTTGGTGACCCCGAACTCAGAACCTAACCCAGAGATATTGCATTCATCATTTTGGGAAAGATGGATTAAAGCGCTCAATTGCGGTAAAGAAAAATTCTTTTCTTTGGCAAAGCGCATAAAGTTGCCTAGCGAGTTGCGCATGTTGAGACTCATCCAGGCTTGCATTGTTTTTTCGAGCGGTTGAGACATAAACCTCCTTAATAATTAAGACCGCTGAATTATATAGAGGTGTTAAGTGATTGTCAAGAGGAGAATTGGCTAAAAGTGAAAGAGGAAAGGAGTTTAAAGTTGACAGTCAACTCTTGACTTTCAACTTTAAACTATATCCCTTTCTCCTTCCGCCTTTCAGTCATTAATTATTCTCTTCAGAGGATGCAAACCGATATCCCCGCGTTGGTGGGCGCTATCTACCAGTTGGCGGGTGAAACCAGAGCGGGAACACATCCCATAATGGATCTGGTGCCCGGGAAAATTCGGCCGCAACAGCTCCGCCTTGCGTTCCAGTTCCGCCAGATGAGTCGTCCCGACTGGATGTACGCTCCAATCGCAGACCACGAACTCGATCGTTTCATCCCCCAGTAATAGCAGGTCAATTTCTGCCTGATTGTTCCACCATTTCCCGATGACGTGCGGATGATAAGGTAATCGTCCGGAAAACCCAAGTTCCTGAAAGTATTCCTGGCAGATATCCGCAAACATTGGGGCGACGAAAGTATCCAGCTCCGGCAGGATGTACTTTTCCAGCACCAGTTTTCCCTCTCCGAGTTCCAGCAGGGAATAATTGGGGAAAACGAAGCGGAACCAGAAGCGCAGGAAATGATCCTTAATATGGTAGCGCCCCATGCGGCTCTGCTGGGGTTGCGATTCGGTTACTGGTGCTGTGCGCACGACAATCTGCAATTGGCGTAAGTTGTCCAGATATACATGCGCGTTTTCAATTCCGGTTACCTGCCGGATCTCACGCAAGCGGGTAATTCCAAAAGCGATAGCCTGCAGGATAGCGAAATAAAGACGCGGCTCACGCAAGGTCTGCTGCAGGGTCAAACGTGGTTCTGCGTATAGGTATGAGGTGCGCTGCAAGATCAGGTTGAAGATGTTGTCCGAAAGGAGGGAGTTAGGGTCGATCGGATTGAGATAAGCAGGCATACCTCCGAAAACTGCGTACGTTCGTACCTGGTCATAATCCAGGTAATCTTTAAAGAAGGGCAGGCTTTCTTTAAAAGAGAAAGGCGCCAAATGTGATAGGGTGATGAGGGAGCCGGGGGATTGGGTTTGGAATACTTGCGCAAGATTTTCCAATAACCCGGCATCGGAGCTGCTTAGAATTAACAGGAGATTCCAGTTCTTAAGAAACTGTTCCCAGGCAGATTGCAAGGCGGTAAGGATAGCCGGGTGAGCAGCGACCAGGTTCTGGAATTCATCCAGTACTACAATCAGGCGTTCTGAGCTGGCTGCCTTTCCAAAAGCTTGAAAGATCTCATCCCAGGTGGGGTAAACTGCGTGTATCCGATCATCTTCAATGAGGAAAGCATTGACTTCTGCAGATAGAGCTGTGCGGGCAGAGAGCTCGGTTTCCAGATCGCAGACATGGAAAATGACTTTCTTGCCCTCACAGAAGCGCGCCAGCAGGCTGGTTTTCCCGACTCCGTGTTGCCCGGAAAGGAGGAAAATCTCCGCCGGGTTGGAGGAATAAAGGCGTTCGAGGAGGACGAGTTCGGAGGAGCGGTGGATAAACATGGTTCGTTTAATATAATTACAATTACAGTAATTTAGATTACCTTATTTATTATAATCGAAAATGGAATAAAGTTTACAGTTTACAGTTTACAGTTGACAGAGATATTTAGTTCGGGATTTATTACCTTCAGGTTACACGTAGGGGTTAACATTAATTCCTGGTTTGCAAATTTTGATTATTAATCGAGAAACTAAAGGTGCAGCGCACTTTTGGTTTTGTGATTAACCGGCCCTTATCCGCAAAAAGGAGTAGAAGGTTAATCCTTAAGTGCACCGCACCAAATGTAGGGCCAAAAAAGGTGCATTGGACATTTGATGATCATTGGAAAAATCTGTCAATCACGGGTCTGGTTTATTTTTGATATCAGGGTGCGCTGCACTTAGGGATTGACCTAAAATTCCAATCTTGGAATGGGCTTCTGATGATCACAATACCAAGAGTGCGGTGCACCTAGAGGAACTATCCCTTTCGAATAGAGGTTAGGGTCTAGGTGCACCGCACTTCTGGTTTCCGGGTTAATAATGTTAATTGCTCAGTCCGATGAAAATTCCTCATCCCTAAGTGCAGCGCACCAAAGGTCATAAACAGCGTACCAAAGGTCATAAACACCGCACCTTGATCCAGACTTTTGGTTTCCGGATTGTTAATGATAATTGTCCAGTTCGATGAAAATTTCTCATCCCCAAGTGTAACCAAACGTCATAAACATTTCACCAAAACCAGAATCATCGGTTTAAGTATGATGTCATAAATCTCTAACTATTCGATACTCATTTCCGCTTGACACGATCCTTCAACTTCTCTTTAATCAAAATTAAATTTAACTACTGGCTACAAAAAGGAGAATCCATGACGAATCGGAGGCCAGAATTTCTCCCTGGATTTTATTATCATATCTACAATCGAGGAGCTCATAAACAGGAGATTTTCAAAGAACATTCGAATTATCTATACACCATTCAGAACATCAAAAAATATTCAAAAGACCTTAAAATTTCTATAGTTGCATATTGTTTGATGCCAAATCATTACCATCTATTGGTCAGGCAGGATGGGGATTTTCCAGCAGGATTGTTACCCAAACGCGTCTTTAATAGCTATACCAAGGCTTACAATCAGAGCTATTCTTATTCAGGAACATTATTTGAAAATTCTTATCGTGTAAAAATGATAGAAGATGATTCCTATTTGGCTTACTTATGTAAATATATCCACATGAATCCAATGAAAGCTGGGTTGGTGACGACTCCAGAAGATTGGGAATACTCGAATTACCGCGAATTCTTAAAATTAAGAACTGGTACTTTATTTGATGAAGGTTTCTTTCATGAGTATTTTTTGAATGGGAAAGAATATCGAGATTTTGTGATGGAAGATTCAACAAGTGAAAAAGTTCCAAATAATGTCAGAAAATATCTGAATTCGTTGGATATCTGATAAGATCCAAAGTTGGTGAGGACTTTTGACTCTGTTGTAGGGTCTAGGTGCACCGCACTTTTGGGTTCTGGGTTAATGGTGTTAATTGTCCATTCTAATGTAAATTCTGTATCCCTAAGTGCAGCGCACCAAAGGTAATAAACATCGCACCAAATCTGGGGTTACCCCTTTACACAAACAAAGTGATTCGAAGTTGCTTTCGAATCACTTTGTTATTGGTAAAACAAATCTACTTACTTGCTGGAAAGAAAACGGGACACCTTGGTGCCGCAATGCGGGCAAGTTCCCTGCACCATCTTGCGACCATTGCCTGTCTCTTTTACCGTTCCGCCCTTTACCTGGACTTTTGTTCGACACTTTACACAATACCCTTCAAAATCCATAGAATATCTCCTTTTCAAATTGGGGGTTTTCTTGCATTCCAAGTTTTACCTGGAAGGAAGAAAGTCAGAATTCACATCTGTACTTTTTTTAATATAGAGGATAACGCTTAGATTTACAAGTGTTTTTACCTGTTTTTGTTCCTTTGTAAAATGTTTTTTGCCATGATTAAGGCAAAATTCATATTTTCAGGATAAAAAGGCTCAGGTGATCTTCTCAACACGACCGTTGGTGATCAATACCAAATGCTGAGGTTGCAGGCAAAAGACTGCATTGGGAGTGCCAGCTGAAGCCCAGATCTCCTCATATTGCAGCAGGTCCTGGTCGATCAGGCATTCAATGGGCTGGGCATGCGCCAGCGGGGGTACGCCACCGATCGGGAAGCCGGTCACCTGGCGGACGAAATCGGCATCTGCTCTTATAATTTTCTCCCCCAGAATTTCTTTGATCCGTTTTTCGTTTACCCGGTTGGCACCGCTAGCTGCGATCAGAATCGCTTTGCCGCTGGGCTGGCGCTGAAAGATGAGCGATTTCACGATCTGTTCCACTTGGCAGCCGATCGCCTGGGCAGCCTCTTGGGCGGTGCGGGTGGATTCTGGAAATTCCTTGATGATTAAATCGAGCCCAAAGGTTGCCAGAGCGGTCTGGACTTTTTTGGCGTTATTGGATAATTTCTGGTCATTCATAAAAAGTACTCCTGGGGTTACATCCATTTGCGACTACGCATCCAGATGAACATAGCAATAGGCAGCAAAATAAAAATAGCCATAACGACGAAGAAAGAAGGATGCGAAGTCCAGCCTTCCAGAGGCGGTTCAGCGGCGAAGAAGTTCATCCCAAAGAAACCGGTCAGGAAGGAAATAGGCATAAACAGGGTAGTGATAATGGTTAGTGTTTTCATCACATCGTTCATGCGGTTATTGACCACTGATAAATAAGTGTCCAGTACACTGCTGATCAAATCGCGCAGGCTTTCGGATATGTCATACAGCCGCACCAGATGGTCATAGATATCCCGAAAGAAAACCCTTTCCTGTATGTCAATGACCTGATCGGTATCTCGCGCCAGCTTATTGAAGACCTCGCGCTGCGGCATGAGGATCCGGCGCAGATGTAAAAGCGCGCGTTTCAGGGTAAATATTTTTTCCAACAACTCCTGATTCGTGGATTCAAACATCAAATCTTCGATTGAGTCGATAGCGTCATCCATCTGATCGACCACCGGCAGGGTTTCCCCGACCAGGTCGTCTGCCAGTTTGTAAAAGAGATGATCGGCGCCGCGTTGCAAGAAGCGAGTATCGCGCTGGACGCTTTCCCAGACTTTGGCAATCACCGGGATCGATGAACTTTGATAGGTGACCAGGTAATGTTTCCCCAGGAATACATCCAGCTCGTTTGTTTGCATGGGTTCTTCCTGGGTGAGGTCGAACCGGATAGTATGCAAGACACAATAGAGATACTCGCCCCAATCATCCACCCTGGGCACATGCACTTCTTCCAGCGCATCTTCCACCGCAAGAGGGTGAAACCCAAACAAATCCTGCAGGATGCTCAGGCTCTCTGCGGTGGTTGTCTGATTCAAATCCACCCATAGGACACCCTGGTTCTGTTCCAGAATCTCTTTTATCTCTGCCTGGGTGAGACCGGTTTTTATTTTCCCATTCAGGTAATAAATCGATTGAATCATAGGTCTATTGTATTATATTTCTGATAATTTTCTTTTATTTAATCAGGGGATAAGAGCAATAGCAATCTCTAACACAAGCATTTAATCCATTTTTCTTTTTTTATGTTGATTGCTATTATCTCATTCTTAGAAAATTTGATAAACGGAGACATAAAAAGGATTGTTCTTGGTAAACGAATCTGCGAATAATAAGTTTTGAAGAACATTTCTCAAATTTCATATTCTTTTTGATTTTTCGCATTTCTTCTGCTAGTGAAAACTTTATTTGATCGTGTAATTAATAAAAGATGATAATTATATTTTGTTACAAATATGGTATAATAAGTATAAGTAATGAATAATAAAAGGAATAGTAAATGAGAAAGGTTTTTGGGCTTATTATTAATTTTTTCATTTTATTATTCATTATTTTTTTTGCAGTATCAGAGGTTAATGCTAATTGGTATGCCGGCTCGCAGAAGTCTGGTGTCCTTGGAGTTAGGGCTTATATCAGATCTCCCTCAATAATCACAATTTTCTCGGAGGGATTAAGTAATTGGGTGTCTTCCTATCAAGAAGATTCTGGTGGAATTAGCTGGATTCAAGCTGGATGGCATTATTATTCGGATTTTGAATGGAATCCTAAGCAATATGTAGAATATTGTAAAAATTACAATTCACCAAACCAGATTTATTATATAAATGATAATTTTTCCTCCCACCTTAGAGGTGTATATGTTCATTATCAAATAAACAAGGAAAATGATAATCAATGGTGTGCTTTTACTGACGGATTCCAGAGAATTTGTGTCACATCATTACATTCATCATCAATAATAGGCATGGCAAAATCAGAGATTCATGGAAGTAATTTTAATTCTTTAGATACATTATTTAATGATGTAGAATTTTTAGATGCATCTAATTATACATGGAGAATAATGCAACCTCCAATTATTTGGCATAAAGACTTTCCTTATGAAGTAGACATTTATAGCGATTCTTTTTTTCGAACCTACAGGTTAGATACTTTCGATATTTTTCTACCAACGGTTCAGCGATAATAAATTGTTGATTAATAATAAATAACAGGAAAATAGTATGAGAAACAAAAAAACTCTTCTTTTCTTTTTGTTCACCTTGATTCTTGTTTTTGCTGGCACAATTTTCGTGAAAGTATATGGGCAGGGAGAAAACACGCGTGATCTGGAATACCGGTTACAACAATTGGGAATACCGGTCGTTGCAGTAAAAACAGTCCAACAACAACCCTATCGGATCGAAATAACTTTGCAAAGCAAATCAGCGGATGAAAATATTCATGTGGATGATATTTGGAATCTGGTGATGACCCGCCGGCAGGCAACCCAAGCGAAAAGAATCGGGATCCATCTGGATCAATATACGATCCATTTAATTGATCAAAACGGGAAAACCATTCTAAAAGATACTTCCGCGGTCTATGCTTCTGATTTAAATCAAACAACGAACCGAAAATATCCGGAAACGGATCTTGAAACAACGATCTCCTTAATTGATCAAAGGCTAAATTTTGGAAACCTAATCAAGGATTATCAGGATGTTTTTTCAAACTCCGAGATCAATGGCGGTGGTCGTACATTGATTTTGGAAGTGACCGGGCAGGATTTGGAAGCGGTTAATCAGGATTTACCAGGCTTTTTGCACTCACTTTTTAAATTATTTGAAGAAAATCAAGAACTTGACCTCGGATTGGCTATCTGCCATTTACGGGTTAAAGATAAAAACGGGACAATTCTTCTGGATTTTGTGCGCGATTTGGAGACTGGCATCAGCCAATGGACAATGCAGCCGGGTGTCTATGATGAATGGTTCCCGAAACCAGAGCCCGCTGGTGTGATTACGACACCCGCAGTGGGAACTCCTGGGTATCCACCACCGGTTGATACATTAACGCTTGATCCCACGGAAGAGGCTTATCCTAACCCTTGATGATTCACTTCTCTGGTTACAAGGAATAATATTAACATTTACAATGAATCTTTTAGGTTCTGGATGAGTGGTTCAATTTGGTTAAAGGATGAATAGGTAAATTTTACGGCGGGTGCCATTCTGGCAATCCTGGCAATTTCTGTAAAGCCATACCCAGGAAGATTTCTAGCATTGATTAAACATTGTGCCAATTCCAATCCTATTTCGGCCTGGCTGAGTGGCTGCCAGAGTAACTCACCTTTTGGAAGATAATGCGGAAAAATGATGAATTGGATGGGTGGTTGTGCATAGCGACTTGCTGGGTTGAACCAGGCGGGGTGCACCAGATCCGAATGCGTGCCTTCCAAATACAAATGACTATTTTCCGGGTTTCTGAATGCGGTCAGCACGTCACGGGATGGCTTTTTTAAATGCAGCGGCCGATAAAAAGTTTCCACCTTCCACATTGATTCTTTATTCTTTTATAAATAGATTTTTCGCATTATACTTAGCTTGTGCAAGCATCAGCAGAATTTCGTATCCCCGAGCATTACGCCACTGACAAGCGAGGAACCATCCGTTGGATCTGGTCGCACACCATTCATCAATGGCTGCCTATTTTGATCGCCTTAATTGGCGCTTTTGGCAATGCAGCCATGATGGCGGCTGTCCCGATATTGACTGGAGAAGCATTCGATATCGTCCTTTCCGGTCACGTGGATCTGAAACGCCTGGGGCAGATCGCCTGGTTGATGGCTGGCTCTCAGGTGATTCGTGGGGTTTTGCAGTTGGCGCGTAATTATGGTTTTGAATTTACCGCCCAGCGGGTTGAACGCGAGGTGCGTTACGAACTATACACCAATTTGCTGGGGAAAAGCATGACCTTCCACAACCTCCAGCCGATTGGGGATACGATGGCACGCGCCACCAATGATGTACGCGAGTTCAATTATATGTTCAGCCCGGGCTGGAATGTGGTCATTGGTTCGCTCAACTTCCTTTTTATGCCCTTGTTGTTTGCCGGGCGTTACAGTACCCAGCTTCTTTGGGTGCCCTCCATTTTTATTGTGCTCTATGGGCTGGCTCTGTGGCATTACCTGGCTTCTTTAGGTCCTATCACTGCCCAGGTGCGGGCTTCCTTTGGACTTCTCAATACCCGCCTGGCAGAAGCATTGGATGGGATCGAGATTGTCAAAGGCAGCGCGCAGGAGGAGCAGGAAATTGAACGTTTCGGGAAAAACATCAACCAATATCGCGATTTCATGGTGCGGCAGGGGGATGTGGAAGCCCGCTTTCTACCGCTGCTCTTGCTGGGAATCGCGATGGCAGCAGGACTATTACACGCCATGCTGCTCTACCGCCAGGGAGTCATTGATGTAGGCGCGGTGGTCGCTTATTTCGGTTTGTTGTCCATGCTCGGTTTCCCGGTTTTCGCATCCATGTGGGCTTATTCCCGGATTGCTCTGGGATATGCCGGCGCACAACGTATTCTGGATATGATCAATCAAAAAACCGATCTGGATCAGAATGAAGGTGGCTACGGGCAGATCATGCGCGGGGCTGTGCAATTTAAGAATGTAACCTTTGCCTATCAGGACAATGACCCAATCCTAGAGAGGATTAATTTCAGCATTCAACCCGGGCAAACGGTAGCGATTGTCGGGCAGACCGGCTCCGGAAAAACCTCGCTGATGCGCCTGATCAATCGCACTTATGACGTCACCGGCGGGCAGGTGCTGGTAGATGGCGTCGATGTGCGCGAATGGGATCTGGAAGTCTTGCGCCAACAGATTTCAATCATCGAGCAGGATATCTTTCTCTTCTCGCAAACCATCGCCCAAAATATCGCCTTCGGCAAGCCAGATGCCAGCCTGGAGGAGATCATTCAGGCTGCCAAGCAAGCGCAGGCCCACGAATTTATCGAAACCTTTGCCGAAGGGTACCAGACTGTGATTGGGGAACGCGGGGTCACGCTCTCGGGCGGTCAGCGCCAGCGTTTGGCTTTGGCACGCGCTTTTCTGACCAACCCGCATATTTTGATCCTGGACGATTCCACCTCTGCCATCGATTCCGAGACTGAGGATAAGATTCAACGTGCCATTTACGCAGCGGCCAGAGGTCGCACGACCTTCATCATCACCCATCGTCTCTCGCAGATTCGCTGGGCGGATCAGATCCTGGTGCTGCGTGGCGGCCGGCTGGTGGCAGCCGGAACCCATGAAGAGTTGATGAAAACTTCGGAAGCCTATCGCCGGATTTTTAGTGAGTAAGAGGAAACCAATTTTTTAATTTGAGAAAGAATTTATGGGATTTTTTGCAGGATTAAACGCTGAAAAATATGATCGAAAATACACAGACCGACAATTAACCGCCCGGATCCTGACCTATTTCCGACCTTATATCAAGCGGCTGCTGGTTATCGTCGCTGCTACCCTGGTGATTTCCGGCAGTGATGCCCTCCAACCGCTGATCGTTTCCCGCGGGCTGGATATGCTGGGGGAGAATCCTGAAATTCGGATGATTTATCTGATCGCAGTGGCGATTATGGTCGCCAGTTTTGTGAGCTGGTTGATGAACTACATCCGCCGGCGGTTAACCGTCCGCGTGATTGCCAACTTGCTGGTCAATCTGGCTACCCAGGCGTTTGAAGCGTCTACCGGGCATGATCTCTCTTTTTACGATCAATACTCCTCCGGGCGGATTGCCTCACGTATCACCTCGGATACGATGCAGTTTGGCGAACTGGTTTCGCTGGTGACGGATGTCTCTTCGCAAATCATCGAATCGCTTATCCTGGCGGTGGTGTTGGTCAATATCGATTGGCGCCTGAGTTTGATTCTCTTCGCCCTGATCCCGATCATCTTCTTTTTGACCATGCTCTATCGCAAACTGGCGCGCACAGTTACCCGCGAGGGAATGCGTGCTATGGCAGAGGTCAACCAGACGATTAAAGAGACAGTCAGTGGGATCGCAGTGGCCAAGAATTTCCGCCAGGAAGCCTCTATTTTTGAGATTTTTGACAAAGCCAACCAGGTTTCATACAAAGTCAATATCAACCGCGGACTGGTGCTGTCGATTGTCTTCCCTACTTTAAACATGATCGGGGGAATTGTTACTGCACTGCTGGTGTATTCCGGTGGTATCACCACCGTCCAGGGGATTGTCACAGCCGGTGCCTGGTACCTCTTCATTCTCAGTCTGGATCGCTTTTTACACCCAATCATGAACCTGGCTACATTCTGGACAAACGTGCAAAATGGTCTGTCTTCCGCTGAACGTGTTTTTGCCCTGATCGATGCCGACCCGCATGTGGTGCAGACCGATGATCGCGAAGCCCCGTATTTACAGGGCGAGATTAAATTCCAGAACCTGAACTTCCATTACAAAGATACTGAACCGATTTTACAGGATTTCAACCTGCATATTCAACCCGGAGAAACGGTGGCATTGGTTGGGCATACTGGCGCGGGTAAATCCTCCATTGCCCGGCTGATTGCCCGCTTCTATGAGTTTCAATCCGGCCAAATTCTGATCGATAATCTGGATATCCGCTCTTTCAATCTTAACAGTTACCGGCGCAAATTAGGAATTGTCTCGCAATCGCCCTTCCTTTTCTCCGGCACCGTTCTGGACAACATCTGTTATACCTGCTCGCTGGTCAATCCAACCGAGGTGGAGAAAATTGCTCACATGATTGGTGAGGGGGAATGGCTGGAAACTTTGCCGAATGGCCTGTATACCGAGGTGGGGGAGCGCGGCGCACGGCTATCGATGGGGCAGCGACAACTGGTATCACTGATGCGTGTGTTGGTGCAGAAGCCAGCCATCTTCATCCTGGACGAAGCCACCGCCAGCATCGATCCTTTCACCGAATGGCAGATCCAGCAGGCTCTTAACCTAATCATGGCGCAAACGACCTCCATTCTGATCGCTCATCGCCTTTCGACTGTGCGCTCCGCCGATCGCATCATCGTCATGCGGGAAGGCAGCATCATCGAAGAGGGTAACCACGACGGGTTAATGACCGCCAGAGGTCACTACGCCGAACTTTACAACACCTACTTCCGCCACCAGAGTCTGGCATATATTGAAGAAGCGGCGTTCAGGAAGAATTAAGTTTTGAGGGGAGTTTTAAACCGCTTTAAATTATTGACTGGAGATAAAGTTAACCACCAGAATCGGAGGGAAAGCCCCTTCCCGGCTCGAGAAAATTAATTCTCCTAAATTTGAATCGTGTTCTGCAGGGATTAGATAAATCCCGTTGTTATTAGCAGGCTTATTAACCCAATTGGAGATCGTTGCTTTGTTCAGACTAAATACCTGAGTACAATTGACATTGGCAACGTTTCCACCGCCAATAACAGATGAATTGTAGTTGGGTCTATTACTCCAACTGACTGTTTCATCCCATGAGCTGGTCGCTAAATAAAAATATATTGGGTTTTCCAGAGAGTTAGTAGTTGTGAGATAGAGATATGCGCTTTCGATTGTGCTATTCGGTGCGATTGAAGATAAATCGAAATAAAACAATCCATACAAATGGGGATTGCTATCTCCGGACACCTTTCGGGTAATTATTTCAGAACTACCTCCGTAAGAATTATTTGCATTTGTGTTGTCAACAAAAGTATCTTTGGCAGCCAGGAATCCTGTATCTGGGTAAGCAACACAAGCATTATTGGGAGTTGAAGTCGGTGTAGGGGTTTGTGTTAGGGTGGGGGTATGAGATGGTGATAACGTAAAAGTAGGCGTAGAAGTCGATGTCCACGTGGGGGTAAAGGTTTGAGTAAGCGTCTGTGTGGGGGTAGATGTAGGTGTATTCGTTGGGGTGGAGGTATGAGTAGGCGTTGCTGTAGGGGTAGATGTAGGTGTATTCGTTGGGGTGAAGGTCTGAGTAGGCGTCGCTGTGGGGGTAGCAGTTGGCGTTGGTGTAAAAGTAGGAATATTCGTTGGCGTAGAAGTATAAGTGGGCGACGCAGTTGGAGTAAACGTAGGAATTGCGGTGTGAGTTAGCGTGGGAATTGGGGTTTTAGTAGGAGTAGATGTTGGTGTAATAATGGGCCTATTCCCTGAAGTGGGAGTTTGGGTGGCAATCGGGATTAATGTGTTGGTCGGGAAGGGTTGATTAGTGAGTCTCGCGGTTGGCGACCAGGTAGCAGTGAATAATGCCACGGATGTGCGGGTGGGTGTTATGGTTATTTTAAGTGTAGGATTTATGCGGGCAGTACCGGTAGCTGCCAGGGTAGGGTTGACGGTTGTTAACTGTGGTCTTGTGGTTGAATTTGGAGTAAGTACCTCAACGGTCTCTTGTTGACCAGGAGATACAATCTTATCGGCTGGGGTTCCCGGTGGTAATCCACCGGGAGGATTCTGAATTTCTGCAGCCATCTGGGTTGGTGAATGTCCATTGACTAATAAAACCGGTACCGGATTACTTAATTGATCCATCACAATACCAATACGACGATCAATTTCCTCCTGACTGATTTTTTCGTCTAAAAGAACTTCACGAATAATGTTGATATCAACAGCAGGGACTTTTTTCTCCGGAATTTCAGCACTATAATCAGCCATTTCCATAGCGTGTATGGATCTTTCCAATGAAGTAAATTTACTATTTCGATTTAATAATGAAAATATTAAATTTCGACCAAGTATTAATATTAGGATCAGGAAAACAAGAGGAATCCCAACCTCCCAGATGGATTTCAAAGTAGTTTTAGGCTTAATCGAAATATTTTCCATAAAAACTAAATAACTAACTGATAATCCTTAAAAATAGATCAGTAAGGGCAGGGTCGAATAGGATCCCTTTGCCGTTGATAATTGTTTGAATACTTTCTTCTTTACTCATAGCTTTGCGATAGATGCGATCATTTGTAATCGCATCCCAAACATCAACCAGGGCGAAAGCTCTGGCTTCAATGGGAATTTCTTTGCCTTTTAATCCTCGTGGGTACCCTAGACCATCCCATCTTTCATGATGACAATAAGGTATATTGAGAGAAGGTTGTAAAAATTGGATATCTTTCAACATTTCATAAGCATTTGTCGGATGATTACGAATGATACCCCATTCTTCTGATGAGAGTTTTCCGTTTTTATTTAAAATTTGATCTGGAATCCCCATTTTTCCGATGTCATGTAACAGGGTTCCTCTTCGAATTTGCACCAGTCTTTCTTCGCTAAATCCGAGT
Source organism: Anaerolineaceae bacterium (assembly GCA_034429975.1). Taxonomy (GTDB): domain Bacteria; phylum Chloroflexota; class Anaerolineae; order Anaerolineales; family Anaerolineaceae; genus UBA6170. The sequence continues at coordinate 72,450 of DAOUFM010000179.1, forward strand.
TCCCGGCAAAATTTATCCATTAATTCTATGACTCGATCGGTATGTCCTTTGACTTCTTTATTGTGCAGGTCTAAAGCTCTCGCCCAACCTTCCAGAGTGCTGTCATATGATTCAATAATCTTATTATTCGAATCACGAATACTGGAAATCATCTCATTAAAAGTGACAGCCATTTCTCCAATTTCATCCTTGCTGGACGGAGTAACCTGAATATTCAAATCACCACCCATTACTCGTTTCAGCGCTTGAACCAGGTCATGAATGGGTCTGGTGATTAGGCGGGACAGGCTTACTCCAATGAAGATCACCAAAAAGAACAAAAGTACTGATAAGACAGCAATTTGAATTCGAGTCACTCTGGTTGTACTCACTAAAAAAGATTCACCCAGGGCTATCCCCATCACACCGAGATCAAGCCCATCTCGTACTTCCCAGACTGGAAATATTTCACGATAATCAATGTTGCGAACTTCAACTTGCCGGCTATTTGATTGGACCAGAGTGGATTCATTTTGAGTGTCTAGTATTTTTTCTATGTCATCACGATTTAATTCATTGGGAGTAGAAAAAGTACTGGCCAGAGGTTTACCTGCAAAATTATACAAAGTAACCTGGGCAAGTGTTTCTTCCCTGATTTGTTTTGCCAGTTCGACCAGGGATTTTCCAACCAATAAAATACCAACTTCCTGGTCTTTTTCATTAAATACTGGCCCTGATATGAAGAAAAAGTCGCCATAATCCGTTGTCAGGTAACCTGAATATTTATTTCCTTGTTCATCAATTTCTCCGTGCATGACTGCCTGTACAAATGGTTCATCCTTGAAGTTGGTTTCCCCACCAGTTAAAAACTCATATTCTTCAATGTTACCACCCTGAATATGAAAAGCGGACAATACAATATTCCCTTGCATGTCCAGAAAAACGACTGCGGATTGGCGTTGATTAACAATATTTCCAAATGTTAGCGCTCTTAATTGCTCAGGGTCATGCTCTGCAAGGGCTTCCGGAACCCCTTCACTATATGCCAGCAAACGTAAAACTTTTAACATTTGGTTTTCTTCAACGACCATTCTTTCAGAAGCCAGAATGCCTGCCTCTATTAACTGATTGTTAAACCGCTCTTCTATCGTGTCAAAAACTATTTGCATCATCAAAAAAGCTGCAACAATGATCAGAATTATTCCTAAAATAAGGTATGGAATGGTGATCTTCCCTCTGATATTGATAGGTAAGCTGTTGAAAAAGCTAGACATTGACACGGCTCTTCTCATATTTTTCCACCTGCTGAGTAGTTAAGTCGAATTAGAAGGCATAAGTAAAATTTATTGTAACTTAATTTTCAATTAATCAAAGTGTTATTCAATCCAGTAACAAAGAAGTAACATAATGTAAACCTTATTCGAATGCTATTTTCCCATTTGGTTATCTGGAATTTCGGGTTAATACCAGGTAATTTAATAAAAAAGTTAAAAACACTTCTGAAAGTTGTTATATTTTTCTTTCCATCACTTAACTTTGCACTTTTATCCCTTATGGTAAAGTGCTATACTACTTTGAAACATCATCACTACATTGGAGGATTACATGGAAATTAAAGGGATTGCCTGGTTAGGCACACGTACACAGAATTTCGATGAAATGGTGACCTTTTGTGCGGAAAAATTGGGACTCAATCAAGTCCTCACCATTCCGAATATGGTCGTATTCCGCTTACCGAACGGAGATGCATTTGAGATTATGGCGTCGGGCATCATTGCCAGGCAGCCTGAATTGGAAGAACTAGAAGGCCCGAAAGCTGAATTCTTGGTGGAGGATGTGCACGCAGCTCGCAAAGAACTGGAAGCCCGTGGGGTGGAGTTTGTTGGCCCGGTCTATGTGGCAGACAAGCACGCCTGGACGAACTTCCGCGCCCCGGATGGCTTTCTTTACGGACTATCGGATGATCGCATGCCCGGGTTGCACAAGGATTAGTGTAGATGGAGCCTTTCGAAATTTACTTTTGAAAGCAAATTGATATCAGAACTTCATTCGACAAATGAATGAATATCTAAATATGCCAAAGTGTCACCTCTGGAGCTTGAAAAACCCCCTCACCCCCCGGCCCCCTCTCCAACGCGTTGGAGAGGGGGAGCATGAATTCTCCATCGTTTGTGAGGTCAATCAAATACCGCCATCAGCCATGAGCGATCAGCTATGAGCTACCAAAACCCCCTCACCCCCCGGCCTCCTCTCCAGATTCTGGAGAGGGGGGGCATGCATTTTCCAACATTTGAGAGGGCATCCCAATTCTGGTTTCTTGCTTTGAGCTTTGAGCTTTAACCTTTTAGCTATCAAAACCCCCTCACCCCCCGGCCCCCTCTCCAACGCGTTGGAGAGGGGGTGTTGTCACTGACCGGGGTAGACTTTACCAGAGATAGTCGCCCGATGTTTACCAGGGATGATCGGACGATGTTTACCAGGGATAGTCGCACGGTGTTTACCAGTGTGAGAAAATCTCTCCTAAAAGAA
>DAOUFM010000180.1:0-2415 GCA_034429975.1 Anaerolineaceae bacterium
AAAATTGGTATATTGAGTTAAATGACAGAAACGATCAAAAGCATCTTGTGATAAAAATCCTCTGAAGTGGTTGAATTTCCAGCAAATCTTCGAATTGTCAGTATGTAAGCGAAAAGTAATGGCGTAAACATAACAGGAATCCTAATAAGTTAAGAACAGTTATTTCAAATTGCAATGATAATTAATCTCTCTGATTGGAAGTGTTATCTGATTGAAGAGGAATAATAGAAATGCTACAATTTTAATCAACGAAAGGAGATCGTATTACCATGGAAACTGACAGATTATTATCATGGTTATTGAGTTCTTCTCCATACACGGAATATAATACGCGCCTTGAATTGCTGAACCAGTCACCAGATGATTCAGCTGTTCTCACGGCACGCCGAAAAATGTTAGTTCACCCTCAAATTCAGACTCTACTAAAAGAAGTGGAACATTGGCCGGGTAATGTCCTAAAAAACCATAAAGATGCCAGCCATTGTCTGCACAAATTGGTCTTTCTGGCTGATGTAGGCTTGCGCCTGGGAGACCCTGAGATTGGTTTTATCGTTGAAAGAATTCTGGCGCATCAATCACAAGAAGGGCCGTTTCAGGTATTGGTAAATATCAATCCTACATATGGGGGGAAAGGTGAGGATCAATGGTCGTGGATGTTGTGCGATGCCCCGCTTGTGCTTTACATTCTATTAAAATTTGGCATGAGTTGTAATGATGAACAAATTCGTAAAGCTAAAGATTATTTATTGAGTTTGGTTCGTGAGAATGGGTGGCCTTGCTCTGTTGCTCCGGATTTGGGGAATTTTAGAGGTCCAGGCCGCAAAGCAGATCCCTGTCCTATAGCCACGTTGCAAATGTTGAAAGTTTTAGCATTGATTCCGAATGCTGATCCACAGATTGTCCGGACAGGTATTGAAATGATTTTAGGAATGTGGGAAAAGAGAAGGGAACAAAAACATTATCTTTTTGCAATGGGAACGGATTTTAATAAACTCAAAGCACCCATAATTTGGTTCGATATATTGAATACCTTGGATGTTTTAACTCAATTTCCATCGGCTATATCAGACCCCCGCTTGCAAGAAATGCTTGCTGTCGTAAATCAAAAATCGGATGAAAGTGGTCAGTTTACACCCGAATCCATTTGGACAGCCTGGAAAGAATGGGATTTTGGACAAAAGAAACTACCATCACCGTGGTTGACTTTCTTGATGTTACGAGTTATGAGGAGGTCAAATTATTTACAGAATTAACTTGTTAGGTGGCCTTAAAAAAAATGAAACCAACACCAGATGAGACTCGAAATTTTCCTACCAAGCTCCCCACCTATACATAATCGCTAAGCGTGAAAACCGGGAAAAGAGCGTAGCGCCCCGTTATTTCATATTGGTAATTTAAAAAATCTTCAACCCTGGTTTGAGGAAATTTGGCTTTTGATTGTGAGCTTACTGACATTGTCATTTAAGCAAAAACAAGTGGTTTGATAAAAAAATTATGGAATCCTCCAATAAGATTTACCAACCGTTGCGAACAGATATTGGCAAAGTCCAATTCCTGGCAGATTGCTAGCGCTTGATTATCTTTGATCTTGTTTTACGTCTACCTCATTTAGAAGTAAATTTGCATTGGCTAATGGAAGGATTAGTTCCATGAATGTAGATAGCGGCATGCTTTCCTTTGCGTGATTCCAGTATTGCGCGAGTCCATAGATCGACCAACTCGCGGAAGTCGCTGCGATCTCAGCAGGAATATTTGACTCGGTTTGATCAAGCCAGGTCATGAACAGGTCTTTTATTTGTTCCTTTACCTGAGCTTCCATAAGCGGCTCAAACTGACCGCGCGGCGATTTACACTGACCGCTTGCTTCACGAATGAATTCGCATACTGCCTGAATTAAGGCGCGCAAATTATCTTCGCTATAATGGCAGGCATTCAGCGTGCGCTTTTCGATTTCTGCCCTGAATTCCTGGCGGATTTTGAATTCGAAAAGGGCGAATTTATCTGGAAAATGAGCATAAAACGTGGCCCGATTAATTCCGGCTCGTTCGGTAATATCCTGGACTGAAATGGATTGGAAATCCTTTTCATGAAGGAGTTCTGAAAAAGCCTCTTCCAAAAACATTCGGGTGCGCTTGATACGGGGATCGATTTTATCTTCAATTACTGAATTGGACGACATTTTAACTCCTTCGTCGTTTATCCAACAATTTTCGTATTTTGGTGATTGACAAAAATTAACAATATGTGTTTAATAAACAACATATGTTGTATTAACAACTAATGTAGTTTATCATAAACTTTACAGAGTGTCAATATGGAGGATGTTTGCTAATTGTTCTGGTTTTAATGGCTGCCTCGTTCAACTTGGCTTTAGCCCTGTTTCTTATGAAAGTGACCAATCAGTCACAACGATTG
>DAOUFM010000181.1:0-19681 GCA_034429975.1 Anaerolineaceae bacterium
CGTGAAGAAGTAGAAGACGCGTTGGAACAGCTTCGAGAAGCCCTGATGGAACGGATTGATGCAGGCGTGAAGGTCATCCTGGAGTAATCACCATGCCCAGTCCTATTCAGACATTCAAAGACAATATCCGGCCGGCGAACTTGATGCTCCAGGTATATTCGTTGCTAGATACCAACGATCATGTCATCTCTGATGGAGATATGATTGCTAAATTAAGAGAAATTGTTCAGGCGAATGCAGAAGAAGAGTTATTGCTTGTCTATAATGAAATCTTCCTTGGTTTGGTCCGCCAGGGTGCTGAATTGCCAAAAGCCACGCTTCGTCGGGCTACTCTTGTCCACTTATTAAGGCAATCAGTGGTTGCTGCTTGTACTGGACTTGATACCTACCTTCCAGCTTTAGTGCGTGAGAACCTCCCTCTTGTCATTAGAGCGGTAGGTAGGGATTTTGTTCCCAAGGAGGATGCCGGGGTAATGGAATTTTTTAATCTCAAAGAACTAAATTTTACTCTGGACGAGACTTTACGTTTATTGGATGATCCCAATGCAGTGCAGTATATAGCTAATAAAGTCTTGGGATATATAAACTTCAGTTACTTAAGCTCTAAGAAAGGTGTTCACGTAACCGGACGTTTGCTAAATTTACATCGCCCATGGGATCAAATAGCAGATCGTTTGAATAGAGATAAAAAAGAAATGGGCGCAACCATAGATGCGATCGCAGAACGTCGTAACAGCATCGTGCATCGTGGCGATCGCAGCAAGGAAAATCCAGATGGCAATCCACAGGAGATTAGTTACTCTTGGGCAAAACAATCGGTCAATACGGTTGAACATGTTTGCCTGGCATTGGATGAAATCGTCGCTGAACGAATGAACGAGCTGCAGGCGGTGATCAATGCACGTTAAGTTGGGGGTAGAGTTTTCATGAGCGTGATGAAGTTGGTTAACCAGGTAAATCGAATGCACCAGGGTGATTTTAGAGCGATTTCTGGCAATCCTTGGGGATATTGGATCAACAAGAATGTTCAGCAGATATTTTCAAGTTGCCAACCACTATTAGCGGTAGCTGAACTTAAACAAAGTTTGGCAACGCCAACGCCCAGGGTCATGAAAAATGGTTCACAGGAAACTAGTACGAAAAGTAGGAAGAGGAAAGCATGAGTAATACTGCAAATCTTGTTAGCCAATATTTGATCCAAACACTTCGCCAACAAATTCAAGAACACCATATTGTTGTTTGGTTTGATCCGGAGAAGCAGTATCAAGCCCTCGTTCTTTCAGAGAATTTTCCAAACGTGGCGTTATTTTCGTATGAGCCCCAAAAAGGTTTTATGGAGCTGCGGCGTAGATTAGAACAGGTTTGGGGGACTTTGGAACCGCCAAAACTTTTAGTTTATGTGCCCATGTCTGAAGAACATTCTTACCATGCAATAGTTGAATACACAACAGCAGGGGTTATTATGCAGCCTGGCCAGCAACCAGTGGAGCGCAACACGCGCTTAGCCATGGTAGCCAGGCAATCCTTGGGGGGAATTTTACCCGCCAACAATCTGTCAAAAGTAATCACTGAAGTTGAAAACGGGCAGTTATCGCTCACGGAATTGGATGAGATTGCAAGCCGGCATAAGGATATCCATATTGGAGCTTTAGCAATTATCTTTAAGAGTGAAAACATTGAAGATATTTGCCTTCAATTCCTTTCTTCCAGAAACTTCGATGAAGATATTAAGACCAAGAATGCGGTTACGACCCTTATAGCACTGCTCAAGAATGAATTGGAAATTCAGCTGGGAGATAAAGATGATTTGAGCAAGGTTCGTGAATCTTTAGCCCGATATTTATTATTTGCTGAATTCGCGAATCATTTGGGAAAATTATTACCCGCCTCACTCAGTACATTCAAAGGACCGAAGAGTAAAGGCGCAATTGAATCCGTGCTTCGTCTTGTAAGACAATGGCGTCTCAGAAGTGATTACACCGCAAGTTACATAGAAGCAGCCAATAAATTTGAGCCGGAAATCGATCTTTCAAAACATATCTGGTCAATTGAAATGCTGGATCAAACCGATACGTTCGCCGGAATTGAAGACATTCTTCAATCTTTAGTCGAAAAAGCACTTATAGAAAAACCGGGGCAAGATTTGGTTGAAATTGCCAGAAAGCGGCAGAACGGATTCTGGCCGAACCAAATCCCGACCTTAAAATTACATTGGCAAATGATCGTCGAAGCAGGTCAAGTCCTGGTTCAATCTAACGCCATTAAGACTGCTTTGAAGCAAGAATGGTCAGCATCCCAGTTGGTCAAAAATTATTCTGGATATCAAATTCGTGCCAGTGATGGGCAATCTCCTTGGTGTAAATTAGATACAACATTTAGAAGAATGGAAAGGGATGAGCACAGTTTTGATTTCGAGACTGAGCAACATGATTCACTTCAAAAACTCCTGGTGTCAGCTCGATCAATTTATGGCGATGTCGTTCATGCTATGACAGAACGATTTATTCGAGGTTATGAAAAAGCGAGTTTCCACCTTCCAGAAATTGTGCAACAAACCAATATTTTCCACGATTTTGTTCAACCGCCATTGGAAAGTGGGAAAATAGCATATATTCTGGTTGACTCATTTCGATATGAGATGGCTTTGGATTTATTCGAACAAATCCAAGCAGATTGGGATTGTCAGGTAATCCCAGCCTTAGCGACAGTACCCACTGTCACAGAAGTGGGAATGGCAGCACTTATACCAGATGCAGAAAAGGGAATATCATTCGCGCCTGCCGGAGCAGGCAAATTGGGTGTTGTAATTTTGAAAACAATGCTCAAGGGTCGGCCAGACCGAGTGAAATATATAGAAACCAACTACCCACAGAGCATTGTATTGGAACTTAACCAAATCGCGCCGCTGAAGGATAAGAAGATTGTAAACTCCCTTGCCAATGCAAAGCTGGCCGTCATTACTGCGACAGACGAAATCGACGGATTGTGGGAAAGTCAGCCAGAAATTGCCAGGCGATTACATGATGATGTTTTCAACCAATTACGCCGGTGTGTCCGCAATTTGCTGAATGTCAATTATCAAACGGTCATTATCACATCTGATCATGGCTTTATAGCTGGAGACAACCTTATGGTAGGCACTCCGATGGATCCCCCTGGCGGCGATACTGTTGACTTGCATCGCCGTGTTTGGATTGGTCATGGAGGAGCGAATATCTCAACGTGCTTACGTAAACCAGTTTCTGCATTTGGCATTGGTGGTGATTTAGAACTTGTAACACCGATAGGACTGGGGTGCTTTAAGGCACCCGGTGGATCAACTCAATACTTTCATGGTGGTATGTCTCTTCAAGAAATAATTATTCCCATCCTATCGGTTCGACCGGGTAAAAACTACTTATCATCCAATAAAGAACCTGCTTTTCATTGGGAAACAATTCTTGGTAGCAAACAAATATCTACAAGGTTTTTCTCAGTTACCATTAATGGAAACGCTACTGAGCTTCTCGCGACACCGCCAAAAATCCGTGTCGAATTAAAATCCGGGAATCGTGTTCTCTCAATGCCGGTAGCAGCTACATATGGTCTCGATGAGACCACAAAAGACGTAAAAATGAAGATGGAAGAAGGATCAACAACGTTGGTCCCAAATACAGTGACTCTTTTTATTGACGACATTCCTGCTGGAACAACCAATGTCGACCTGGATTTGATAAATTCAGATACTGGTCTTGCGCTTGCCAAAGTTACTAATATAGCAATTGCATTCGCTCTTTAGGAGGTTTGAACTATGGATAACCTTGATCAAAAAGCAACTTCTATCTTCGCAGGGCGAGTGGTCCGCAAAGATTTGGTTCGTAGAGTAAAAGTTGGGGCAAATGTCCCTGTTTATGTATTGGAATACTTATTAGGAAAATATTGTGCTACTGATGATCCAACGGCAATTGAGGCGGGATTACGATTGGTTAATAGCACGATCTCAGAGAATATCATTCGGCCGGATGAGGCCATGAAAGCTCAATCGAGAGTAAAAGAACGAGGAGAGATGACTTTTATTGACAAAATCCTTGTTCGATTGGATGGCACAAAATATTGGGCAGAAATGGTCAATTTCGGACACAGTTTTTTGCATATTCCTGACACAATCGTCAGAAAATATGATCGTTTACTTGAAGGGGGGGTGTGGGCGCAAGTCAAATTGGAATATCGAGAAGATGAAGAGGTATCTGGAAAAGCCAGACCTTTTTTCGTTTCCGAATTAAATCCAATTCAACTTGCATCGTTTAACCTAGAAGACTATATTGCGCGGCGGTCCCAATTAACTACAGACGAGTGGCTTGATTTACTGGTTCGAACAATAGGTCTTGAGCCTAGCCAGTTTGAGAGAAGGGCTAAATTATTGATGCTGGTTCGATTAATTCCGATGATCCAGCGTAATTACAATTTAATTGAATTGGGGCCGCGTGGAACTGGCAAGAGTTATGTTTACCGCGATCTTACCCCTTATGCAATCCTAGTTTCGGGTGGAAAAACCACAGTTCCTAACCTTTTTTACAACATGAGTTCTCACAAAGTTGGGTTGGTGGGAATGTGGGATGTGGTTGCTTTTGATGAGGTAGCCGGTGTTAAGTTTGATGATAAATCGGCTGTTCAGATTCTTAAGGATTACATGGAAAGCGGCAGCTTTAGCCGGGGACGGGAAGAATTAGTTGCAGAAGCATCAATCGTATTTGCCGGCAACCTAAATCAGCCGGTTGATGTATTGGTGAGAACATCTACTTTACTTCAACCATTACCAGAAGAAATGCAAGATATGGCCTTGATCGACCGAATTCATTACTATCTTCCAGGATGGGAAATGCCCAAAATGAGAAATGAATTCATGACCGATCATTATGGTTTTGTAGTTGATTATCTTGCTGAAGCTTTCCGCGAATTGCGCCGTCGCAATTATACCGATGTAATTGATCGTTACTTTTCATTAGGAACGGATTTAAACACACGGGATGCTAAAGCTGTTCGCAGAACAGCATCTGGATTGATTAAATTATTAAACCCTGGTGGAGATCCGACCAAAGAAGAAACGCAAGAATACCTAGAAATTGCTCTTGAGGGTCGGAGAAGAGTAAAAGAACAACTCAAAAAAATGGGGGCCTTTGAGTATTATCAAACTTCATTTTCTTACATTGACAATGAATCAATGAGAGAATTTTTTGTAGGAGTTCCAGAGGAAGGCGGGCGTAATTTAATTTCTCAAGATCCATTAACACCTGGATGCATTTATACAGCGTCGTTAACAGATAGCGATTTAGTTGCCCTAACCCGTGTTGAAGTATCGAGGATGAGTGGCGCAGGAAAATTGCGTATAACGGGTAGTCCAGATAAAACGATGAAAGAGTCTATTATCACAGCTTTTGATTATATGCGCGCCAATAAAAATCGATTAGGAATTGAGCGCGATATGGATAGTTATGATTTTCACGTCCAAATGGTCGACTTAATGCAAACCAAAGAAGGATCTCAAGGTGGAGTGGCTTTCTTTATTGCACTCTATTCCCTTTTGAGAGATAAACCAACGCTTGGCGGCTTGGTGGTATTAGGGGAGATGACAATTCAGGGATCAATATTACCTTTGCGTTCGCTTGTAGAACCCTTACAAGTTATTGTTGATAATGGCGCCAAGAAAGTATTAATCCCTATTAGCAATAAGCGACAAGTATTGGAAGTGCCTGGTGACCTATTGGAAAAGGTAGATCCAATCTTTTATTCTGATCCGTTATCTGCTGCGTTAAAAGCAATTGGTGTGGGTTAGATAATATGATCAATATTTAATTTATGGATCCTAATGCAAGAGAAGGCTGTCAATAAGAACTGACAGCCTTCTCACTAGCGAATATTAAATTCCAAATCCCATCTGACCCTCCGGAACCACCTCCTTTCTTCTTGTCCGTCTGACAACAACAGTCTTTTGACTCACCCAATCATCCCAGGTCATCACCTTCGGGCTTGGCACGATCACGGCACTGGGTGTGGTCAAACTGCCCATCGGATTATGGCTCACTTGCAGGTCATCAGCAAACAAGGTCTGCAAGTCAGAGAGCTTTGCTCCATCCAATACATCGCGCGCCAGTTGGGTGAGGAAGTCACCTTCCTCTTCTGGGACAATCGCTCCCCCGACCTCATCGCCGTAGACGAGCTGCGCAGCCTTCATCTTTTTTCCCATGAGGGCCAGGGCTGTGGCTTCCATCGCCGTGGAGTAGACCGAGAAAATTGCCTTCACCGGCTGGGTCTGCCCCAATCGCCATACACGCCGAACGCTTTGCCAAAGCGTATACAGTGAGTACTCGATCTCAAAAAAGACCACGGTAGAAAACTGAACCAGGTCAAGACCGGTTTCCACAAGCCGCGGGTTGCAGATCAACGCATCGATAGTATTTACTCGTTTGGCAATCCACTCTTCCCGCTTGCGCGGATCAACATTACCGCCCAGGATGGAGACCCTCAGCCCGTTAGCCTGCAATGGCATCTGCACCCGATCTTGAATATCGCGGGTTCCGGTTTGGCGGACATAGATCAACACCTTGCGTCCTTGCTGTTTTTCCAGCTTGCAGAAGTCGGCCAGCCAGTTTTCTTTCGGCAGCCACTTGTGGCCATTCGGGTTAATTGCCGGCAGTTCCATCAACGGAACCTTGCGCACTGACTTGCCATCCTCACCATCCACCTCATCCACAACGACGACCTCATCTCGAAAAGCTGAATTCGGTCGCGCCAGGCTCCATTGCAGCCAGGTAGACAGGTAACGACTAGATTGGACAGCCAGTTGTTTTAGGCTGCTATCCATACTGTGATATTGCTGCCCCTGGTCATCGAGCATATCCAGGGCAACCACCTCCTCTTTGTAAGCTGGCAACGCCAGGTTCAGGTCTTTCAAGCTCAGGAAAATGGTGGTGTCCAACAACCGGCTGACGATGGCCGGGCTGACACCCGGTTGTTCTTTCGCTTGATTGCGATACCGCCGATTGCCTGTGTATACGCCGTCTTCATCGGCATCATCATCCCGTCTCCTTCGGCGAGTAGTTTCGAGTACACCGTACAGCCTTGCCCAGCGCTTTTCGTCATGAAAGGCGAAGTCGCGTCGGACGCCATGATTCAAGCGGTGCAACAGCCAAAAGATTGAAGTACTTTTTCCACCGAAGAACGTCCCCGTGAGGGTCAACGTCCACTTTGCGGCAGTAACCAACTGGTGAAAAGCTACTCCCCGGTCGGAGCTCTTGGACTTAAACTGATGGGATTCGTCAGCGATTAACAGTTTGAATTTACCCTGAGCATGTTTTGCGATGTAATCCGCAATGCTGTGCCGGCGGGCGCCGGCGAACTCAAACAAGGGCGTTTTGCATGCGTGTGTACCCCACACCGGATCACCATTGGCGTCCAGTTTGATCCTCCCATCCGGGTCCAGCTCCCAACCTGAAACGTGATTACGACAGAACTGGCGTTTTTCGGCCAGTTCATCCAGGTCGGTTACAGGAATGACAAAGCCATCCTTTTCAGTCATCACCACCTTACCACAGCTCGGACAGGCGCAAGCATCTACGACTTTGCCGGTTAACGGATCTCTGGTTTTACGCCTGACAACCGCCGGCTGCCAACCTGTTCCAAACTTAGCTGAGGTGTGCGCCACAACTGCAACCCATTTTGGTTTTGAACCTCCTGTTCTTTTTGCTGTTTCACTTGCCTGGCGATATTGATCCAGAAAATCGCGCACGTCATTGACATCATAAACATCATCGCTGTTACGCCCAATCCGGCGCAGCTCACGTGCATGTGCCCCTGGAATCACTTCTTCGATCTCGCGGATCCATTTAGGCACCAGGTGCGGTGGGCAAATGACAATGGCGGGGTAGGCGTCCAGAAGTTCAATGACCGCTGATCCAATGCTTGTTTTTCCCGAACCCATTTCCGCCTGGCAGTTGGCTACACCGTTTTTGCGGATAGAGCGCGCAAGCGCCGCTGCTGCATGGCGCTGTGCGGGTAATAATCCAGCCCGCTCCTGCCCCGGCAACGGTTTACGCTGCGTGCCGATGGCATCCAGAACAGCGATCTCCTTCGGCGTCGGGTCCAGGTTGTAGAGCGGTTTATAGGTTTCCAGTACATGGGCGGCGATTTTTTCGCCGTGAGCTTTCATGAAGTCAGAAAGCCCCTTCACATCCTGGATGATCTGGATACCGCCCTGTCGGAGTACCGCGACCGTGGTAACAAACCTGTCCTTGAAGGTCTCGATGACGGCATCTGCATCTTTTGTATCCGGCTGTTCGGTCTTTTCGACCACCTTGATGACCCGTCCTTTGATCAGCATAGGCTTTCCATCTTCATCTGTCAGCCGCACGGTGCCCATCATGCCAGAGGCCATGAGCATGGCGATGTGCCCCTTTTTCAACGGCATGACCGGTTGGGCGAGTTGTGTCAATCCACGCGTCGGATGGATCAGATCCAGCCATTCACTTGTTTTTTGCACGCCTGCTTCCATTGTGGCCTGGACCACTTCTTCTGGCTCCCAGTCGGTGCGTTTGAACACAATCGGTTTGCCGTTTGCGCCTCGTGAAGGTGCTACCAGCAGTTCATAAATTGGTTCACCCGCAGTTTCAATGGGATCAAGTTCTTCGGTGGCCAGGTTTTGCAGGGAAAGAACCTCCTTTTCGATGGGCAGTTGATAAAGCATACGTTTGTAAGCCAGTACCACCACCTGCTTGAATTTTTCATACAATCCATCCGGAAAACGATAGACTGTGATGGCCTCATAATGCCCGACTAGCAGGCGAGCGACTTCGATCATCCCCAGTATTTTCTGGGGGATGATATAGGTCAACAGCCCGCCGCGCATCAGTTTGGAGGTAGTGGTCTTGAGGAAATCCCATTCAAGCCGCTTTTGGCCTTCAAACCGGTCAAACTCGTATGGCGGGTTCAAGTAGAGCCAGGAAACGCTTTCGTCGCTCAAAACACAAGCCTGCCAGGGAGCCTGGTAGACCTTTTCCATCACGTTCTGTGCTTTTTCAGCCCGATCTGGGGAAAGTTCAACGCCCCAGGTTTCGCAGTTAAGGACTTTCCCTAACGTAGAAGCTGCTTTACCCTCTCCGGCGCAGGGATCAAATAACCGTCCTTTTTCAACGGACGGTTTCAGGTAAGTGCGGATGAGCTCGATTACTGGGTCATCCGTGGGGTAATATCCCATTCTTTCAATTGCTGGTGGACGCATTGTTCACTCCTTGTTTTGAGAAATAAAAATCCCCGCAGGAGGCGCGTCCCACCCCTTGAGGGGATGAAAACGCCCCCTCCGGGGTGAAATAGACAGTGCTTTGCATGTTTTTTAGACGACTAACGAGATCTCCTCTTGCGCCAATAGATCTGCCAGTAATTCCTGCCAATCCGTTTGTCCTGGTCGCAGGTCAATTCTGGCTCCCAGGATACAGTCGCCACCGGTCACCAAATCTTGTACCAGATTACGGTTTCGAGCCTGTTTCCAAAGGGTAGCGCCCCACTCGTCCAGGATTGGGACTTCAAGAACTTCTTTGATGCGTTCGATGAAGAGCCGGATCAGTTCTTGTCCTGGTTCAGGCGTTCCTCGAAAGACAAGCAGATAGGCATTGAGGTCTTCTGGTTCCCACTTTCCGGGTAATGCCAACCTTGATACAAAGCCCACATGGTGACTGGTGTATTCCGGCATGGCTTGCCAGGCCTGTTCATACTTATCGGCAGGGATCAGAGTGACATCGCCAACCCGGTCCTGAGTCATCTGCAGCGGTTTTCCACACATGAGGGTCACCCGCAGCGATTCCAGGCTGGTCTTGTAACCGACCAGGCCGATGTATGCCAAATTATGATCTGCGTCATAGGCATACCCCGTTATATGCGCCAGCGCCTGTCCGTTGCGAAGTTTTGGAACCGCTTCAGGAAACAGACGCTCGCCTGGTCTGGCCTTGTTATTTTCCTTTGGAATGATTTTCCAAACGACGATCCCGGCATTTACCCGCTCCAGTTCTTCGTTGACTTCCCGTAAAACATCGTACAATCCTTTCCAGGGTTGCACGCCAGTGAAAGAAACATTGGTTTCACCGCTTTGGATATTGATTCTTCTGTTTTGTACATCCAGGATGGCTTCGGCCAGGGTTAAAGGCCTGTAGTTTGCCAGCACTGGGGGTAATTTCTCACCCGATTTTGCAATAAACAGGTATGCGCCGAGTTCTGAATCGTACTTGAGAAAACCAGCTTTCCCAACTGCATAATCGTATGGGTAAGCTGCCCGTGTCAGTTCCTGACCGAGATCTTCTCTCGAAGGTAAGCCACAGCCATCCTTATAAGCAGCGATGATGATCTTGCCCTCCTTCTGCCTGGAGATAATACGGTTCACCTTTTCACGCAGGTATTTGTCTTCGTATACATTCATGTGATCCTCCTTTGGATTAGATATGGATTGACTAACCAACGTTGAATAGCAAAAATAGCCAACGTTCTTTATTGTTCGTATACAAATGTATAACGGACAAACAAACGCAAACCACCTAAGAATATTTGGTGACTTCCGTTTGTTTGTCAAATTTGTTTCTATGTTATAAAATTAATCTAAATAGCTCGTAATTCACAAATTGTCATTATTTCTCTTTTTCCAAAAAATCCATGATAAATATTTATAGCTAGACGAACATTTAACCACTTTTGGAGGCTAATCAGAATGAACGGATTTACAACTGAGCGACTAGCCCAATGGCGTGAATTTATCTATGAAATCAACGGCTATACGAGGTTAAAACAAACCTACTTTGATGAATTTAAACCAAAAGTTCTCGCAATCTCTGATGGTAGAAGTGAAAAAGGAAACGACCCGATAGGTATATGGCTGCCAATAGTTGATAAAGATTGGGCTATCAAAGACGCAAACGGTATATCTTATGGAGTCTTCATCGCATTCAGAGATAAATTCATTATTTATAATTTTTCCAACTCTCATGCATATCCATATGAGTATCGTTCAATTACTGGTGTGTCACGAGAATATTCAACCATTCGAATAGAATTTCAAAACCAAAATCCTGTAATTCTAAAGCTGAAACTTAAATTAGGTACCGGCATGGCAAAAACATTATTTGCTGTGTTAGCAGGAATGACTGCCAACGGTAATGATTACGGTAGGCATAGGGCCGCAAGGGACATAGCAGAGGGATCGAACGCGGAAATGAAGGAAATGGTTAAGTATTTAGATCGCGTTTGCGCATTTCTGATTGAAGCGATGGAAGGCGCCCCTGATAATAGCGATCATATTTAATTTGGCAACATTGACCTGAAAATAATTCGAGCGAATTTAGAATAGGATTGAACTCATATTGTTGTGATTTGGCAAAAGGGAGGTAACAATGAACATGTCACAAGATACACCTTGGGCGCAAATTCCGATAAGAAATTGGATAGAGCAAATAGAAAACGATAACACAACAGACGAACAACGTCTGTTGGCTCTCAAGGAAGTATTTCAAAGGGAGCCAATTGCAGAGTTAGGTGAAATCCTTGAGTGGGTTTCGCAGTACCCTAGAAATTATCACCATTTCCCATTGGTTCGCGACATAATAATTCAACGCGCCACAGATGAGAATTTGAAACAGATAATATTGAAACAAGTTGATAGTCTCCAGTGGTATAAAAATCCCTATATTGGATTTCTTGTATACGAGCTAATCCATTTGATTGGAGGTCTACCGTCAGAAAAAATTACAGAGAGATTACAGTGTGACAAAATCACACTTCTGAGATCGATTGAACAAAACACATCCGAATTATGTGATGCTATAGCATTGTGCGATCCTCGGTACACTTTGTCAACTAGAGAATTACTGAATGCGCTAGAAGGTTATAACAATAATATTCCATCATGGCGTGCATCGTGGTGGAGTTATTTATTGGCGGGAATTGGGCTGAATTCAGTAAAAGAAATTAATAATTCTCTAAAATCAAAGAACAAGTTTTACGTATCGACGGTCTTATCAGCCCTAGAACACATTAGGAGCCCGTTAGATGTTGAACCATTAACACCGCATCTGTGGTGTGACGATAGGGAAATTCGAGAGCATGTAATTTTTCTCCTAAGAGATTTAGGGGGCGAAAAGGCGGTCCGGGTTTTATATAATTATGTAGATAAACAATGTTGGCATATCGAAAACCGTGAAATAGGCGATATCATTATGGCACTTGCATCCTTAGGGAATAAGGGTGTAGAAGCCCTTGATAAGCTGATAACTCACAGTTGCCCGAAGATTTATGAGGCTCTAACGGAAAAAATTGAAATCTTGAGGTGGAGGGAAGAGGAATTCGAAAGGCTAAAAAATATGTTTTCTAGCGCGAGTGCATCAGATGATGTAGATTTTATGTGATGCATAACTAACCACATTGGAAACACCCGGAGAAAATCATGAGATCTTCTACTCACGCTTTTGAGTTTTCTGTTGATCAACCAAATCTGTACTCTGAATGTATGCATTGCCAATATATTTCTGAAAGGATCATTTCTGAATGTGAAAAATCATTGGCAAAATATGGGAAGCTGGATGTTCATAAGCTAAAGATCACATGTGAAGGCAATATACTTGATCAAAAAGTAATGTGGGCCACTCACGAGGGCATCAGATATCCTCAAAGTGGTATCTCGGGTATACGAATAGATGGAATTATGCTGTCTGGTGGGGAATTCGTAAATTGTCCGGCTTTACGGAAATAGTGGTCTTCAGCCTGCCATTGGATTAGTAGGCAAAGCTTTTTCGTGCACGGCCAGTTAATCGGATCCAATTCTCGTTCCAAATTATAGAGAAGGACAAGGGGGAAGCTGTTGCTTCCCCCAACGATATCATCTCTCATCCATATGCATTGGCATCAACACGTACCGGTACGAGTCCTGCTCTCCGGCAGAGCGAATCGTCGCCGGCGTGTTGTGTGCGTTTGTCTCGATCACGACGCTTTTTGTTGAAATCGCTTCCAAACCATCTTGCAGGAATTTCACATTGAACGCGATCTCCAACTCCTGTCCTTCAATCGTGGCGTCCAACTCGATTTCACTCGCGCCGGTTTCATCGGATTCGGCCAACAGTTTCACCTTCCCGGCC
Source organism: Anaerolineaceae bacterium (assembly GCA_034429975.1). Taxonomy (GTDB): domain Bacteria; phylum Chloroflexota; class Anaerolineae; order Anaerolineales; family Anaerolineaceae; genus UBA6170. The sequence continues at coordinate 13,143 of DAOUFM010000181.1, forward strand.
TGATTAGGTCCGGGCTGAAGGTGGAAACGCACCACGTTGCTTCCCTCGCGGGCAATGATGCTGGCCTGTTTACAGGCTTTGAGCAGGTCGGCTGTGGCAATCACCATTCTGGTTTTGTACCCTTTGGGCAAAATTGCCTGGTAATCAGGGTATTTGCCGTCGATCAGCTGCGAGACAATTTGCACATTCTCGCAGCGAAATACCACCTGACTTCCGGTTAATGGCAGAAACAGGGTGATTCTGCTGGCTTTTGTGACTCCTATAATTCGCACCACTTCTTTCAAGGTTGAAGCTGGAACGATCATTTGTTTCTTAGCGAACGTCACCGGTAAATCAACCTTGCAGATCGCCAGGCGAAAACCATCCGTACCGGTCATCGACAGGAACTTTCCCTCCATATTCATCAATACTCCGGTCAGAACCGGCCGGCTATCATCAACTGAAGCGGCGAAGGCAACGTTCTGGATCATTTCCTTGAGTGTGTTTGCATCCAGGGAAATGCCACTGGAGACATCGAATTCTGGTATCGTGGGGAACTCAGACGCTTCAATACCTTTAACAACGCCTTTGTAAGCGCCACATTTCAGAGCCGCTTCCGGTTTCCCATTGACCGAAAATACGACCTCGGGCTCCACTAAAGAATTAACCACGTCCGTTAGAGTCTTGGCTGGTAAGGTCAATCCAAGTTCACCATCCATATGAGCATCCAACCAGACCGTCACGCCCAGGGTCAGGTCGGTAGCCGAAAGACGTAGTTGCCCTTCATCTTTGCTGAGCAAGACATTGGATAGGATAGGCAGGTGAGTATGAGAACCTACCGCCCGACCAACAATAGCCAGGCTCTCAGCAAATGTATTCTTTTGTACCGTTACTTTGCAGGTCATAATGATCCTCCTTGTGAACTCATCTATTTGATTTACGGAATTTGTTCATCCAGCCAATGCTGGAGGGTCTCAACATGTTTTTGATCCTCAGTCATCTGGCTCAACAATTCATCCATGCTGGGGAAATGGGATAGCTGCTCGGTTAAATCCGCCAACCATGTTTCCATCTCTGCAGGTGAAATCGTGACGGGTTTCTCTTGAGGGTTACCCCATTGGGAAGTTACCAATCTTTCAGCTTCCCTGCAGGGAACGATAAACGCCAGCCTCTGATCGAGATCGATGACCAGGCGATATTCTGCCGGCTCCTCGGATGAGCCCAGGTTGTAAGCAGCCACCTGAGGATGAACTGCTTGATGTTGTACATACGCCAAATATCCTGGCCAGAGGCCCGTAAAGGTTACGAATCCATCGGATACCATGGCTTCGTCGCCACAGATTTCCCACCACAGGGCAAGATAACGTGCACCTCTGTAATTTCGATATCCAACGGCCTGTTCCAAAACAGGCGCAGGCGGTACAGGGATGTTGAGTTGGGTCATTTGTGTTTCCATAATTCTCCATATCGATACTGGGAAAGACACGCAAGGTGGAAAACTATCTTGCGTGTCTAAGGACTAAAGGTCGTCAAAGAAGTCAGCAGAGGCGCCACCGTCTGGCCAATATGCTTCGTCGTCACCCAGGCGGGTGGCGTTCTCATACAGTTCAGTCAATGGGCCTTCGTCGTCTTCCATATCCGGCGGATCGAGAAACGCCATAATACCCGGATTGGAAGTGGTATTTGCGCGGAGAATGTCGCGCCAGGAAAGCACATCATCGTTTTCCAACGCCTTCTGTGCATCCTGGACCAGGTCAATTAACATGCCTTCGTCCAACCGATCAGGGGTCAGACCGTAATCGGCGAGTGTGTGCGCCAGCACTTCAGCAACCTGGCCCCAGGTAATCACAAAAGCGGGAGCTTCCATTCCGTACCCGGCTTGCGCCAGAATTTTGGACACCTCAAAGCCTGTTTCCAGATATTCCAGGTGTTGTAATGTGGTGAGTTGATCCATTCGATCCTCCTTGTATTAGCGATTGAAGAAAGCGGGCTGGTAAGCATTCATCGCCGGCAGGTACACCCCACACATGCGCTTGTACAGTTCCACGACCAGGGACACATCATTTCCAGCGTACTTGCGCAGCGTTTCCGGATCCATATTGGCTACTGGCGTCTGCCCGCCTTTGGCGTGAGAGCCATCCAGATCAGGCAAGGGATTCTTAATCCCGTAACGCTTGCAGACCCATTTCAGACCTTTGGTCGGCCCCCAGTTGTAGAGGATGGCCATCAGATCGGTAGTGGGATCGGTGCGAAACTTGAACAGCTGGGGTTGGATTGGAACCTGGATGCCCAGGTCAAACGAACGCCTGAGCAGGTAAGGTAGATCAAAACCGATGATGTTGTAGCCGCAAGATCGGCCATCCGCCTTTGCGAATGCGGCCCAGAACCAGCGGATCAGATCATTTTCGGTTTTGGTTTCAGGGTCGCCAGTCAGGTGAACTTCTACCGGATTTTCAATCCCGCTTTGCAACGAGATGGCGATTACCTTGCCCAGATCGGCGTCCAGAGGAGCCTGCGTAATCTGCTCGGTTTTCTTCTCTGTGATGTACTGAGCAATTTTGTCAGCGTCTTTGTAATTGGCCGGAGCGGTTGGCTCAGGGAGGAGCGCTATTGCATCCGGGTTGGCAGTTGTTTCAATGTCAAAAAACAAAATCGATTTCATGAGATTCTCCTTGTGATGATTCTTGAGTTACGAAAAACCAAGACCCTTTTCCTTAAGGGATACCCAGCGGGATAATCCGATGACCAGATGGTCTAAGACAGATACATCCAAGAGCTTGCCGGCCTGAACAATGGCGCGGGTCACGCTGATATCTTCCGGGCTGGGGGTCGGGTCTGTAGATGGGTGATTGTGAGCAATCAGGATCGCCGCTGCATTGCGTTGCAATGCCGGCTTAAATAATTCACCAACACGCACCATCGAGGAATTAAGCGAGCCGTGATAAATCTCGATCACGTCCAACATACGGTTGCGTGTGTCGAGCGGCATGACCACCATGTATTCCTGTTCACGGTGGGCCAACATGGGCATCAAGATCTGGGCTGCGTCTCCGGGTGAATGAATGCAAGGGCGTTCGTCCTCCGGTTGGAGCAGTTTGCGCCCTAACGCTAGAGCAGCTTTAAGCCGCAGGGCAGTTAAATTACTGACACCCTGTACTTTGGCTATCTCATTCACATGCGCCTGGGCAATCTTTTGGATCGTGCCAAACTGCGCCAGCAACCGTTCAGCGGTTTCGATTTGGGTCGAACCACCGATGATGACGGCTAGCAGTTCAGCCAGGCTGCATGCATCCGAGTCTTTGGCCACTCGAAAAGCGGGCTGCTCTCGAACAGGCAGGTGCTTCAGCCGGGGCAAGGTGTAGGTTTGAGGATGGGCGTTTTGTATCAGGTAGGGTTGAAAGTCGTTCATGTCTGTCTCCTTTGAAAAAAAGGGGGACAGACCACCCCTGGAGGGATGCTGCCCCCTCCGTTGGGTTTATATGATTCATACAGTTGGGTCGTAACCGGTTTCGAGAAAGATCTTGCGATTGATCGCTTCGCACTCTTCCCAGGTCATCAGTTCATCTCGCCTGACACCTGGATATCCAGGCGCTGGCGGGATCAGCCAGGGATTTTCTGCAAGCCGTTTCTTGATCCGTTCAGCTTTGGCATCCAAAAAGTGGCGTAAACCACCTTTAGCGCAGCGCCATCCCAACTCTTTGGTGTATTTGCCATCCCAATCCCGGTCGCGGAATGTCTTACTCCCGCAGATCGGACAAGGCGGCATGCCTTCTGGATCAGGAGCACGTGCGCCGCCAGATTGAAGATACAGTCTTACCACTTCAATGGCTTCACAGTAGGGTGCCCCGCACGAACATTCTTTGTTTTTGTTGACCCGGTGAAAGCGTGTTGGGTTGCCATTACCAAAGTCCACCAGGTATTGATACCCCTGGATTGTGACTGTAGGCGCGACAAGAAATACGGTTTCTCGGATACCCGGTCCTTTCCGATATCCCTGGATTGGAATATTCCTCCTTTCCAACAAAGCCAAATCATTCGATGAATGTTCGGTCTTCATAGGCGCTTTCCAGGAACCAGTCTTCCACAGGGATGTTCCGATCCTCTACGGGAATGCGCTCTTCAGAAATCGGGAGTTGAACTTCGATGCCGTCTTCCTGAAGCAATTCCTCTTCGATACTTTCGTCTGGATCTTTTTCAATGTGGACTTCCCGTAGGTGGGGTATAAGAACAATTGAGGTTGAGTCTTGAAACGGACCGCCATGACTGATCTTGGTAAATGGCTCCAAACCATTCAAAGCGCGCACCCAAGCCGTACCAGGACGTGGTCCTTTTCCCAATACTTCAACGGGAATAACCACATCTCCATAACAAGTTCCAACTGTAATTTCTGCTTTAACCATGTGTTCCTCCAGTATCTGCTTCTGAAAATAGAAAAGGACACGCCCGGGTCGGCATGTCCTTTGTTGTGATTCTCGATGTAAATGGTGGGTTAGAACGGGATGTCGCTTTCGCTTGAAGTGTTCATGTGCGTTTCGCTTTCTTCGGAGTCTTCACGACCAGAAACGAAGCGCACTGCAGAAGCGTTTACCTCAAAAGAAGCGCCATATTTACCGTTATTTTCCCAAATGTGCGGCCCACCCGTTTCGGGGTCAGGCGTTAATCGGCCTTCCACCAGAACACGGCTCCCTTTGTGGAGATGTTGGTTGCAAGCCTCTGCTTGTTTGCCCCAAACTGTGATGCGAAACCATGTCGTTTCTTTGACAGGTTGCCCATTCGGGTTGTTGTAGCGGCGATTTGTGGCAACAGACAAAGTGGTGACCGGTTGACCGGAAGGTGTAAAACGCATTTCAGGGTCTTTTCCGAGATTCCCGATGAGGATGATCGTTTGGTACATTGTGATTTTCCTTTCTGAGTGATGTGATTTTCAGGTGGGTCAGGCGACAACAGAAGCGGGTGCAGGTTGATGCTCCATATGAGTGGAGCGTTGGCCTGCCAGCCAGCTACGAAGTTCATCTTTCGAGGCGGGCGCCTTGCCCATTTTGGTTTTGAACTGGTCATAGGCTTCCTGCTCGGGAACATTCCCGTTAACCAGGACACCGTCGCCGTATTTACGAACAATCGGGGCCGGTGCTGTTGTTCGCGAAGGTTGTGAGGTCGTTGATGCAGCCGAGTTAGTGGTTTGACCATTTTCCCGACCTTGTTCTAAACCAGCATTCTGGGCAATTTCCTTGTCATACAGCGAATTCCCGAATTGCTCACCCATTTGACGAAAACAGCGTTTCAGGCAGTCCGTCGCCGAACCAGCTAAAGCCATATCCAATGCTTCCGGAGTATCGCCAGTGAAAATGCAGCGGCCCAGGTCGGCATGGCTATAAAACTTCCCATCTAGGTCTACGGACACCTTGCCGGTGATATAGACCAGTCCGACTTCCTCTGTCTGAACATTGCCATTGGCATCGATCAGCGGAACCTTGCGTTTTTCCTGCTGGTTCCAGGCCAATACCTTTTTCTGCCAGCGAACAATAACTGGCTCGCCGATTAAGTCAAATGACCAGGCAAAACCGAAGACGGTATTTGCTCGATCAATGACATCGTAGCCTTCCAGGTAAGGGACAGAACCCATTCCTGGCGCTTGCCGGCGTTTAACCCTGGACATATCCAGCGGTTGACGTAATTCCCATACTATGCGGCTCAACCGATCCCCCAAGCTCCCATCTGATGAGGGTTGTTCGTTCATTTGCATCTCCTTGTTAATGTTTGAATAGGATTGATTTTGCGCTGTCTCTGAGAGACGGACGCCTTCTATATGTTTGCAGAGAATCTGCGGCCCACGCTGCTGGTAGTCCATACAGGTGCATGCCCAGACATCACCATTCAAAGAAACGGCGTATGGCAATTTGTCGCCATTTTTGACCGTCCATTGCTGAGGGGCGATGCGGGTAACCAGGAACTTTCCAGCCAGGATGGCAGATCGCGCCCGTTCGGTGCGCTCAGCTTGTGCTTGTTTCAATTCTTGGCTTTCTTGCATAATCCTCCTTGTGAAAATAACCAACGTTGAATAGAGTCCAAATGATGTGAAGTACCGGCCCTCGAAATAGCATCAAGAGCGTTCCAGCGTTTAAAACTACCCGTGTGAAATTACAGGGCAGCAAACGCCAGGGAAAAAGGCAGATACTTTTTCACTCGCATTTATTGCCTTGTTTAAGTCTGCGTGGGCAGGCGGGGCAATCCCGACCACCCACGCAAAGATCCCCTTCAAGGGGGTAATGTTCTCCATGTCATATGAACCTTTCTGCTTTTCAGCACGCTAAAACGCCTCAAAAGAGGAAAAGGTTGTTTATTAATGTGCTGCCCCATCCAAAGGGGGTAAACAAAAAGGAGGATCACTCGCCCCGAGAAACTTTCGGGAGCTTTGAGGTGGCGGCTCTTAGTAACCATCTTGCTTTATGAGCAAGATGGATGAGCACCACCTTGTGATCCTCCATGTGAACCTAAAGCGAATAAACCTCTCGCTTCAGGTCAGAAAAACCTTTTATCTGCAAACGACAACCCGACGCAGT
>DAOUFM010000182.1:0-1705 GCA_034429975.1 Anaerolineaceae bacterium
GGTTGTGGTAAGGTCGTGATGGTCGAAAAGGACGGATTTGTGGTTCCGGTAACTGACGCCTCTGAATTGGCAGACAAACGCCAATTCTGTCACAATCGAATCCCTGGCTGGGAGTTGGATGCAGACGGGAGGACGAAACTTGATGCCAACGGTGACTCGGTATGGGGCACACGTCCATGTGGGACACCCTTGTTTGAGTTCAATGGGGCGAGGCGACATAGCATTTCGGAGTACATCACCAAACATGCGAAGGGCGCTTTCAAGCTTCTGATAGCCGATGAGGTCCATCAGTTTAAATCCAAGTCATCAGATCGAGGTGTCGCATTCCATCAACTGGTAACTGCTGTAAAGTGGACGCTAACGCTCACCGGGACATTCTTTGGTGGAAAAAGCACTTCAATTTTCTGGCTGCTGCATCGATTGAACCATGGCGTCCGTCGTGATTTTGCTTTCCACGACGAGAAGCGCTGGGCGCGGTTGTATGGAGTGCTTGAAACCACCCGAAGACGAAGACGCGATGATGATGCGGGCGAAGATGGGGTATACACAGGAAACCGGCGCTATCGCAATCAAGCAAAGGAATAACCGGGCGTCAGCCCGGCCATTGTGAGCCGGTTATTGGATACCACTATATTCCTGAGCCTGAAGGATCTGAACCTGGCTCTGCCATCGTATAAAGAGGAAGTGGTTGCCCTGGATATGCTCGTTGATCAGGGACAGCAATATCACAGCATGGACAGCAGCTTGAAACAACTGGCTATCCAATCCAGTCGCTATCTATCCACCTGGCTTCAATGGACTCTGGCACGACCGAATTCTGCTTTTCGGGATGAGGTAGTGGTGGTAGATGAGGTGGATGACGGAGATGGCAAGGCCGTGCGGAAAGTTCCGCTGATGGAGTTGCCAGCAATTAATCCCAACGGTCACAAGTGGCTACCAAAAGAGAATTGGCTGTCTGACTTCTGTAAAGTTGAGAAGCAGCAGGGGCGTAAAGTCCTGGTCTATGTTCGTCAGACTGGCACGCGCGACATTCAAGATCGGGTGATGATGCCGCTGCAAGCTAACGGACTGAGAGTCTCCATCCTGAGTGGTAATGTTGACCCACGCAAGCGTGAAGAATGGATCGCCAGACGTGTGAATACCATCGATGTTTTGATCTGTAACCCACGGCTTGTTGAAACAGGCCTCGACCTGGTGCAATTTTCAACCGTGGTGTTCTTCGAAATCGAATATTCACTCTATACGTTGTGGCAAAGCGTACGACGTGTATGGCGTTTGGGGCAGACCCAACCGGTCAAGGCGATCTTCTCAGTCTACAACTCGGCGATGGAAGCCATAGCGCTGGCCTTGATGGGAAAAAAGATGAAAGCCGCGCAGCTCGTTTACGGGGATGAGGTTGGAGGCGCAATTGTGCCAGAAGAGGAGGGCGACTTCCTCACTCAGCTCGCTCGCGATGTGCTAGAGGGCGCGAAGCTCTCTGACCTACAGACCTTGTTTTCAGACGACCTACAGGTCAGCCACAATCCGATGGGCAGCCTGACGACCCCGAGTGCAGTAATCATTCCTGGTCCGAAAGTGATGACTTGGGATGATTGGGTAAGTCAGAAGACGGTGGTGGTCAGACGGACAAGGAGAAAGGAGGTAGTACCGGAGGGTCAGTTGGGATTTGGTATATAAAAATCATTAAAGAGAAGGTTGTCAGTTC
>DAOUFM010000183.1:0-4309 GCA_034429975.1 Anaerolineaceae bacterium
ATGGAAAGTTCGGAATTTTATCCAGCGCCCGGATTCCAGTCTCCATGCGGCGAGTGGGGAAAGAAGGACTTGTGGGACTTGGCCTGAAGTATGCCTGGTGTGAGATTTATGCGCTAATGGGAAAACCGGTACGCAATGCGCCTTTCGGGTATGAATTCGGAACATTCGGTCCAGCCAATGTGTCGAATCGTTTAAATTTTTTTCAAATAAGAAAATTGCACCATCAATGGAGCAAATTAGAATCTCCAATGCAAAGAATTCTCCGCAATTTACAGGAGCAACTGGGCCGCTGAATGGTATCTGTAAGGGTGTATTTCAAGTGAGAGTGCTTCCCACGAATTGAAAAGAAGCCAGGAGAGTATAGAAACAATCATCATGTTCGTAAAATCACGTTCAGTACGTCATTGGCAGAGATACCGCGAAATTGTTGGCATCTTTTTACGGCATGGCTTTGGCTTTGCCTTTAGCCAACTGGAACCAGACTGGAATTCCTTCCGCAATTTCTTGAGGCTACCTTCGCGGAAGGAACCTTCAACACCTCCTGAGGAACTGGCAATGCACTTCCGTTTGGCGTTAGAGGAACTGGGACCGACTTTTATCAAATTTGGACAGATACTCTCTACTCGCCCTGACCTGCTTCCACCATCCTACATTACCGAATTGAGCAAACTGCAAGATAATGTTCCCCCAACGCCCTGGAGCTTGATCCGGGAAGTGTTGACCCGTGAACTTGGCCGCGAACCGGAACAGGTTTTTTTGACAATTGATCCGCAGCCGCTGGCGGCAGCCTCGCTGGCCCAGGTTCACGCTGCGATACTGCCGGATGGTCAGGAAGTGGTTGTTAAAGTTCAGCGGCCTGGCATCTCTGCTGTGATCGAAACCGATCTTGAAATACTATCTTCACTAGCGAAGAGAGCACAGACCGCCCGGTTGGGAAAGGTCTACGATTTTGTCAACATGGCAAATGATTTCGCTTTCACTTTAAGGAACGAATTGGATTATCGCCGTGAAGGTCGAAATGCTGACCGATTTCGGGAGAATTTTGTTAATGAATCTCATTTATTCATCCCACACATTTATTGGGAGTATAGCAGTCAATGCGTGTTAGTTTTGGAACGCATCCATGGCATCAAAATTGACAATCTCCCTGCATTAGATGAAGCTGGTTATGACCGACATCGTATAGCCCTGCATAGCGCACGTGTCATTATCAAGGAAGTGTTGGAAGATGGTTTTTTTCACGCTGATGCTCATCCTGGTAATTACAATGTGCTGCCTGGGGAGGTGATTGGCGCTATGGATTTCGGGATGGTTGGCTACTTGAAGGATCGGGATCGCCTCGATCTCATTCGACTCTATCTTGTCGCTGTTGCGTTGAACGCTGATGGAATCGTGGACCAACTCATCCGGATGGGCGCTGCAGGTGCTGAAGTGGATCGAACCGGGTTGGCCCGCGATATTGGTCGCCTTCTCAATAAATATTATGCCCTCCCTCTTAATGACATTCGTGCCAGGGAAGTCGTGGAAGAAATAATGCCGATTGCCTTTCAACATCACCTACACCTGCCCAGCGATCTTTGGCTTTTAGGGAAGACGTTAGCCATGATGGAGGGGGTTGGCTTGCAATTAGATCCTGAATTCGATGTGTTTGCAGTGGCTCAACCGTTTGTGCGGCGATTGTTGTGGAACATGGCGATACCCAACGCGGGATGGGTTCGAGCAGCCTTGCTCGGCGGGGCTAATTGGGGCGAGATATTCAACCGCATACCTCGAGCTGGTAACCGAATGTTGGAGCGTATTGAGCGGGATGAGCCTTTTAGGATCCAGATCGATGACACAGATCAAATCATCAGCAGGCTAGATCGGCTATTCACCCTTTTATCGCTTAGCATTCTTGTGGGTGCTTTAATCATTGGACTAACTTTCTTGGTCTCAAATCCTTCCCAAAGCGATTGGGGACAATGGATGATCATCGGTGGATTGGTTTTAATCATCAGTTTGGGAATATGGCTGTTCATTTTGCTTTTTCGCCCCAAAAATAAATGATTATTTTTCTGGAGAAGTCTTATTAATGATAAAACATCTGCAATTATTTCCCCCAAATCGTCGAAGAAAGACAAGGAGGCCAACTTTCTCTCAATGAAAATTCGCTTTCTTGGTCATTCCTGTATTGAAATTATTGGCTATCGCCATATTGTAATCGATCCAGACTTTACCACGGAGCCCGAATCCGGTGTAGAGTATATTTGTGTCACCCACGGTCACCAAGATCATATAGGGCGATTGGCAGAGATTTCTACTGGGGTGGTGATCGCCTCACCTGATGTTTGCCAAATGGCTATGCAGATGGGAGTATCACACCATCGTATGAGGCCCGTGCAGCCAGGTGAACAGATTGCAAATATCCGGGTTTTGCCCGGGTATAGCCAGACCAGAGGTTTTTTCTATCGTTTTTTGTATTTTCTTCTGTATAGAAGGAAACCAGAACCCGCTACAACGCCTCTCTCATTTCTTATTTTGGATGAAGCAAGTTTGTTGCATATTGGTGACGCGCATGAAGCTCCCCTGAACGTGAAGCCGGATATCTTATGCTTACCCTGGCGGAAAGCGCCTCTCTTTACGTCTTACTATAAAAAAGTATTAGTGCGCACAGCCAGGCAATTTCAGGCGCCCTATGTAATTCCCATCCATCATGACATGCCTGCTACCATCACTGACACATCCGAGTTACGCAGGCAGCTCAAATCTATCCTATTGGATCAAAAGAGATGGTACTCATTTCATCAGCAACGTCTCAAAACGGATTAGCATCAACAAATTATTGTATTTATAAAGAATGACAAAACTTGAAACTCGAAGGAGAAAGTATGAAGAACATTGCCATTATTACTGACACAGATAGCAGCCTGCCTGTTCATCTAACTGTGCAAGGCGGAATCCGCCAGGTTCCCATTAACGTGATTATAGAGGGTGAGACCTATCAAACTAGTGTGGACCTTGACGATCACCTCTTATTTGAAATGCTGAAACAGGTTAGAAAATATCCAACAACATCGGCTCCTTCTCCAGAAGCCTTTGCCAAAGCATTTAGAGCAGCTATTCTTGAAGGTGTCCAATCCATTATTTGTATTTGCGTATCTGGTAAAGTAAGCTCCTCTTATGACTCTGCAATCCTTGCATCTCAAATGTTCCAGCATGATATTGTTGTCATTGATTCCCAAAATCTCTCAATGGGGCAAGGTTTTATGGCTCTGACAGCTGCTGAAGCTGTTTTAAATGGGGCAACAAGAGATGAGGTTTTGGAAAATTTAACCCTTATCAGAAAACGAATTCACACTTTTGCAGTTTTACCCTCCCTGAAATATATCGCTCTGAGTGGTCGGTTAAATAAACATTCAGCTAACTTCGCAGATCTATTAGATATTAAACCAATACTGACCGTTCAAGAAGGAAAGCTGGAAGTCATCAGTCGTCAGCGAACCGTTAGCAAAGCTATTGAAAAGATGTTTGAACTGCTGATAAATGCTTGCGATGGGAAAGCGATTGAAAGAGGCGCTATCATTCATGCGGACTGCCCAGAAAAAGTCCAAAACCTACAGGATAAAATAAATATTTCTTTTCCTGATCAAAAGCCTTTTTTGTTGTCCGAATTTACACCTGGATTATCACTCCATACAGGTCTTGGAACAATTGGAATAACGATCTTAACAAGAGACTAGGCCAGGTCGCATGATCTTTGTAGTTCTGATAGCATTAATTGTTTATCTGATCATTTTATCTATTGTTTTAATAATCATTGCTCGCTCGAAATCAGGATAAAAAGATAGTATCTATATGGTAGATACTTCTTATTCTGGTTGTCCCCCTAGGATAAGCCCTTTTCGCTTGCTATACTCAATCTAATCTGACAACTAAATAACCTATTCTTTCAATCGTTAGCCGGACTCTACCTGCTGGATGCGCACGTCAAATGTGCATAAGCACGAGTGTCTGGCTTTTGTTTTTAAACTTACCTGGAGGATCTATGACGATATTAATTCCAGTGGTTGGGATCTTATCCACTACTTTGGTGCTCTTACTATGGTATCCAAAGCAAATCAAAACGGGTAGATTATCCGCTTTATATACTGTTGATTCAGCCCGAACTCTATCCAGCCTCGATCAAAAATCGCTGGAATATAAACTATTAGCCTCCGGCCTGAATATCAAACCCGTTACCTTCCGCTTACTGCGTATCGCTGCTGGTGTTTGCGGCATGGTCATTGCCTGGTTGTTCCTCCCCGGTCTTCCGGCAATTGTTATTGGGGGA
>DAOUFM010000184.1:0-2680 GCA_034429975.1 Anaerolineaceae bacterium
TGCAGCCGTCCAGAGAACTGGCAAGATTTGATTATCAAGAACTGGAATGATCGAGTTGCCCCAGGTGACACCGTCCTGCACCTGGGTGATTTTGCTTTGGGAAAGAAAAGCAATTTTGAGCTGTTGACTGGCATTTTGAATGGCAGATTGTTCTTAATCCAGGGCAACCACGATCGGTTAAGCCAGTCCTTTTGTGAAGCACATGGCGTGACTCTGATCAAGAATTCATTTCAGATAGTATTGGAACCTCAAATAAACCTGGTTTTTTCGCATCGCCCGATCGTCCCCCTTGACGATGGGTGGATCAACCTTCATGGACATATTCATAATGTTCCACCGCCACCTGAAGGTTCCAACCTGGGACCCAACCATATCAATATGAGCATCGAGGTCAGAGAATACCGACCTTGGAGATTAAAAGACATCATAGACCATTTATGCTAAATCACTGCGATATCAATTAGTCTAACTCCACACCAAATGAAAAGGCAAATCGGCATTTTTATATGGGGACAAATGCTACTTATTAGAATGCCGTTTTATATTCTAAGGATCTGTATAGAGGTTCCCTCATTCCCATGGATGAATAGGGGAGTGTAAAAAACGATTGAAATTTATACTAATTACGATTATAATAATTGTGATTAGTATAAAGTTAACAGTCTTCTCTTGGAGGGAACCATGTTCATTGACCGAAAGACAGAGCTTGATTTATTGGACCAATGCTATCGATCCAATCAGGCAGAACTTTTCGTTTTGTACGGCCGCCGCCGAGTTGGAAAAACGGAATTGTTGCGTGCATTTTGCGCAGATAAATCGCATGTCTTTTTTATTGCCACATTAAGTAGTGATTCAGAGCAATTGGCTACATTCTCTCAACAAGTGTACGGTTTCACCCACGCAGATGTTCCCTCAGGATTTACGTTCCCTTCCTGGGAAGCAGCTTTGCGTGCACTGGGAGAACTCCCTATGCAACCCAAACCGGTCATCGTTCTGGATGAATTTACTTATTTAATCAGCGGGAACAAAGCCGTTCCATCCATACTGCAAAAAGTATGGGATGAGACACTCAAAAATTCACAGATCATGATTGTGTTATGTGGATCATATATTGGCATGATGGAAACAGAAGTGCTCGGATATCAAGCGCCTCTGTATGGTCGGAGGACAGCAAGCACACTTCTCCGACCCATGGACTTGGCTTCCTCAGCACTGTTTTTTCCAGGCTATTCCGCAGAAGAAAAATTCATCACCTGGGCGGTTGTAGGGGGTATGCCATATTATCTGCGTACGTTTCAGGATAACCAGGATGTTTACACCAATATCCGCCAACATATTTTGGATGCCCAAAGTGGCACGTTATTCAACGAACCGCGTTTACTTCTCATGGAAGAGCTGAGAGAACCGCGGAACTATTTTTCCATTTTAAGGGCAATCGCGCAAGGCCGAACGCGTTTGAATGAGATAGCACAAGGAGCCGGTATAGGGGATGTAACCACTGTTGCACGTTATCTAGATATTCTCCAGCAAATGAAATTAATTACACGGCGTGTGCCGGCCACCGAAATGCAACCAGAAAAGAGTAAAAAAGGAATTTACCAAATTGATGACCATTTTCTGCGTTTTTGGTCTCGCTATGTTCATCCCAATCAAAGCAGTCTTGATCTTGGATTAGCGGATTCGATTCTCCATCAGCGGATCAAACCAGATCTGGATCATTTTGTCGCCACTGCCTTTGAGGAAGCAGCGATAACATTCACCGGCCGTTTAGCGCAAGCAGGTGAATTGGACTTTTTCCCTGAGCGGATTGGAGGATGGTGGAATCGGGATGCTGAGATTGATGTTCTCGCGATCAACCTTACAGATAAGATTGCCTTAGTGGGGGAGTGTAAATGGGCAGCTCATCCGATTGGCACCAGTGTTTTGGATGATCTCAAGCAAAAAGTTGTGGTTTTAACGAAAGACCATGAAATTAAGAAAGTTCAATTCGCCATATTTGCTCGCAACGGTTTTACCCTTGATCTCGAAGATAGATCCGCGCGAGAGGGGATACACTTATTTACGATTGATTCCTTAGTCAACCGAGTTTGAACTGACATTTGATGTCCCCCTAGGATAAGCCCTTTTCGCTTGCTATACTCAATCTAATCTGACAACTTAATTATCTATTCTTTCAATCGTTAGCCGGACTCTACCTGCTGGATGTGCACTTCAAAGGCGCATAAGCACGAGTGTCTGGCTTTTGTTTTTAAACTTACCTGGAGGATCTATGACGATATTAATTCCAGTGGTTGGGCTCTCATCCACTACTTTGTTGCTCATACTATGGTATCCAAAGCAAATCAAAACGGGAAGATTATCCGCTTTATATACGGTTGATTCAGCCCGAACTCTATCCAGCCTCGATCAAAAATCGCTGGAGTATAAACTTTTAGCCTCCGGTCTAAATATCAAACCCGTTACCTTTCGCTTACTGCGTATTGCTGCTGGTGTTTGCGGCATGGTCATTGCCTGGTTGTTCCTTCCCGGTCTACCGGCAGTTGTAATTGGTGGAATCCTAATTTACATACCTGGCGCATGGTTGGATGATCGAGTGAAAAGTCGTGGTCGGAATATTGACCAGCTGCTCCCAATTGCTATTGGTCGGACTGCTGCTGGCCTACTCGCTGGTGGATCCGTG
>DAOUFM010000185.1:0-19980 GCA_034429975.1 Anaerolineaceae bacterium
CAGGAGAAGACTGCATGGAAAGAAAAATAAGAGTATTAATTGCAAAACCGGGGCTGGATGGACATGATCGTGGAGCAAAATTGATCGCTAGAGCTTTGCGGGATGCTGGAATGGAGGTTATTTATACCGGACTACGACAGACACCGGAGATGATCACCACCGCGGCTTTGCAGGAAGATGTAGATTTGGTCGGGTTGTCGATTCTCTCTGGCGCTCACCTGACCCTGATTCCAAGGGTGATGGAAAGTTTGCAGGCAGCCGGGTTAGGAGATGTGGCAGTGTTTGTCGGCGGCATTATCCCCGAGGAGGATTGGCCGGCTTTGCAAAAAATCGGGGTACGAGCGGTTTATGGTCCGGGGACATCAATCGAGCAAGTGGTTGAGGATGTCAGGAAGATCATTGCCGGGCAGGCAGAGGGGTAAAAATGATTCACAGTGCGCGCGGAACGGTGAATGTGCAGGCTGTTTTAGCCGGGAATCGCCGGGCTCTGGCGCGGGCGCTGACCGAGGTTGAAAACGACACTCAGACCGGGCGGGAGGCTCTGGATGAGTTTTTTCAGTTTAGTGGCAAAGCGCATCTGATTGGAGTAACCGGGTCTCCCGGGGCGGGCAAATCTTCACTGGTGAACCAACTGACGCGTGTGTTGCGCAACCCGTCAGGTGGCAACGCTCAAAAAGTGGCGATTGTGGCGGTAGACCCTTCCAGCCCGTTTACGGGCGGGGCGATATTGGGAGATCGCATCCGCATGCGGGATATCAGCTCGGACCCAGGCGTGTTCATCCGCTCTATGGCTTCCCGTGGACACCTGGGAGGTATAGCACGGACGACCTCTGCTGTTGTGCGAGTATTGGATGCGGCTGGATTTGAATTCATTTTGATTGAAACGGTTGGTGCCGGGCAATCTGAGGTGGATATTGCCCGCCTGGCGCATACTACCATTGTTGTGGAAGCACCTGGGATGGGGGATGATATCCAGGCGATTAAAGCCGGCATCCTTGAGATTGCCGATATCCTGGTGGTCAATAAAGCTGATCATCCCTTGGCGGATAACACTTTACGCGCTTTAAGCGCCAGTCTGGAATTTGCAAAGCCCGGACAGATATCCTCTCTGGATCGTTTCCACCATCGCGAACTGGCGTTTGAACCGGTAACCACCAAGGTCGAGATGGAAAATAATCAGGATGAACGCTGGGTTCCTCCGGTTTTGAAAACGATTTCCACAGAGGGAGGCGGAATCGAAGATGTTGTGAGTGCTATTAAGCAACATGCTGATTATTTAAGGAAACATAACGAATGGGGCTCCCGGGATGCAGCCCGCCTGCAGGAAGAATTGAATGAGTTGTTATTGGCAGCTTTTGCTGAAGAATGGCGGAAAAGAATTGATCGTAACCGCATTCAGGCAATTTTGGAAGAGATGTTAGAGCGGAAGATGTCCCCTCAAAATGCGGTCAAGAAATTATTAACTGGGTAAAAAAAATTCCTTTTGCCCGAAATTCGGCAATCAGTTATACTTTGGGGGATTTTATTACATTCATTTAATTAAGGAAAAAAGCGAACGGAACAGCTTTAAAGAAATTGCTGTTTTATCATTGGAGGAGATCTATGGAAAGAACATTAATCGGAGATTTGAGAAATCATCTTGACCAGGCAGTCATGGTGAAGGGTTGGCTGCATGTTTTGCGAGACCAAAAAAAGATACAATTCATTGTCTTACGAGACGTATCCGGCATGGTACAAATTACCCACTGGAAGCCAAATGACGAAAAACTGGCCGAATTGATCTCTACTCTGACCACTGAATCAGCCCTGCGGGTGACAGGTAAGGTGATTGACAATCCTCAGGTGAAGCTGGGTGGCTTGGAAATTCAGCTTGAATCGCTGGCGGTTGAAAACCTGGCTGAGACTCCTCTGCCATTTGAACCCTTTGGCGAAGCGGAAAATCTTCCTGCCCTGGATTACCGCCTGGATTGGCGCTTTATGGATTTACGCAGAACCGAGAATCTGCTGCTTTTCAAGGTTCAAACTACCATGGAGATGGCTCTCAGAGAGTTCTGGACACAGCGCGGTTATATCGAAATGCATTCTCCGAAATTAATGGGCAGCCCGAGTGAATCCGGCGCCGAGTTGTTTGAGCTCAACTATTTCGAAACCAAGGCTTATCTGGCACAGTCTCCGCAATTCTATAAGCAGATGGCGATGGCAGCCGGGTTTGAAGGTGTGTTTGAGATTGGGCCGGTTTTCCGGGCTGACCCTTCCTTCACATCGCGTCACATGACTGAATTTACCAGTATTGACCTGGAAATCTCCTGGATCGAATCGGAAGAAGACGTTATGTCCAATCAGGAACGCATGCTGCAATATGCTTTTCAACGTGTAAAAGATGCCCATGGAGATCAAATTAAAAAAGTATTTGGTTTGGATTTAGAAGTGCCGCAAGTACCGTTTCCGCGTGTTCCCATGGCGGAATCGCATAAAATTTTGAAAGAGGTGGGTTATCAACTGCCGCCTGAAAAGAAAAACGATCTGGATCCAGGGGCAGAACGAGCGTTGGGCGAGTATATCAAACAAAAAACTGGCAGCGATTTCGTCTTTATCACCGATTGGCCGTTTGCGGTGCGGCCCTTCTACCATATGAAGAAAGGTGATTCTTTAACCCATAGTTTTGACCTGCTGGCTAACGGCCTGGAGATCACAACTGGTGCCCAACGCGAACATCGTTATGAGGTGCTGCTGGCTCAGGCGAGAGAAAAAGGTCTGACTCCTGAACCGATTCAGTTCTACCTGGATTTCTTCCGCTATGGCTGCCCGCCGCATGGTGGTTATGGATTAGGATTATCCCGGTTGCTGATGGTGATGTTGAAACTTACCAACATCCGGGAGACGGTCTATTTATTCCGTGGCCCGAACCGGTTACAGCCATAAAAAAATTAAAAAAATTAAAACAGCATGGCAGAAAACCCATGCTGTTTTTTTTGTTTACCCAGGCGATCAACTCAATCGAAAATATTTTTCAAAACAACTGTTTTTAATCGGGTGACAGCATAAAAAGTGGAAAGCACGCCTTCATTTCCAATACCAGATTTTTTGTATCCGCCGAAAGGCATTTCAAAACTGCGATAACTGCTGGAGCCATTAATTACCACCAGACCGCATTCTAATTGTGAGGCAACATTCATGGTTGTCTTCATATTTGAGCTGAAAATACAACTGCCCAGCCCATACATGGAGGAATTGGCGATCTCAACCGCTTCTTCCAGGGTATCAAAACCAATTATGGGGATGACCGGGCCGAAAATCTCCATATCTTTGGCGACGTCGGCATCCTTTGGCACATCAACCAGAATAGTCGGCTGCAAATAAGCTCCGGTGCGTTTTCCGCCCAAAACAATCTTTCCACCCTGTTCGACAGTCTTCTTGATTTGGGCTTCCACTTTTTTGGCAGCCTCTTCTGAAATCAGGCAGGCAACCTGGGTGTTTTCATCTTCCGGCGACCCTAATACCAGGGCATTCACGTTTTCAATCACTTTCGCCAGCAATTTGTCTTTTACCTGGTGATGCACCAGAAATCGTTTGGAAGCACAACAGATCTGACCGCAGTTGTACATTCTGCCCCAGGTCATCTCATTGGCTACCAGGTCCAGGTCGGCATCCTCATGGACAATAAAAGCATCATTTCCACCCAATTCAAGCGAGACATGGGCCAGGTTTGCCGCTGCAGCTTTGGCAATTTCGATCCCGACCGCTGTGGAACCGGTAAATGTTATTTTATCGATCCCCGGATGGCTAACCAGGGCGGAACCCGTTTTTGGTCCTTCTCCGGTCACGACCTGAATCACACCATCACCAACGCCGGCCTTGATTAATAACTCCGCTACCCGGCAGACTGTCAATGGATTTTGGTGTGGAGGTTTCACAATCACAGCATTTCCGGCCAGAAGAGAAGGCGCCACCTTGTGATCAAACATATCCACTGGAAAATTGAAAGGGAGAATGCAGACAATCACGCCCAGCGGTTCTCGCTGAGTGAATTGCAGGTTTTTCTCCTGGCCGGCTTCTAACCCATTGGGGATCATATCTCCATATAAATGTTTGGCTTTTTCAATAAAAGCATTAAAAGCAACCGGAATATTGGCTATTTCATTGCGGGCTTCATAAATAGGTTTGCCGGTTTCACTCATCAAAAGTTGGGCTAGATTTTCTTTTTCCTGATCTACCAAACTCAGGAAGGTTTTTAAAATTTCAGCGCGTTGATAAACCGGTACTCTGGCCCACTGTTTTTGTGCTTTTCGGGCAATAACCACAGCCCGATCAACATCTTCACGGCTGGCATTTGGCACCGTATCAATCACCTGGCTGGTTGCAGGATTGATAATGTTTAGCAGGCTGCCATCCAGTCCATCAACCGGCTTTCCGCCAATTAACATTTTCATTTCTAATCTCCTATAGAAGCGAGTGAATTGAAGGTCTCGCTGTTATGGAAAGTATAACAAGCTGAGCTAATAATTAAAGAGCAACGTAGAAGCCCGGGTTAATAATAATTATTCTCAAAAAGGCAATAAACAAGAAACAAATTTGAAAGTTGCATTGCAATTTATCGTAAATAACCTACACTTAAAGTAGTGTTAAAATTGATTTAGCTTGATTAATAATTTAAAAAAGGTGGTAGTTTATGGCGTATACCAGTCATGGCCGACATGAAAAAATGATGTATGGGGGAATTAAACTGTACGCAGGCACATCCTGCCCGACACTGGCTCAAAAGATCGCAGATTATTTGCGATTGAATCTGATGGAGCGGGATATTATTGAATTTCCAAATGAGAACCTGTTTGTAAAACTACGCACCAGTGTACGCGGCCAGGATTGCTATGTCATGCAGACTACCTCGCCCCCGGTTCATCGCAACTTAATGGAATTGTTAATCCTGATCCAGACATTGCGATTGGATTCGGCAGCGCGTATTACTGCAGTGATCCCCTATATGTGTTACGCCAGATCAGACAAGAAGGACCAGCCGCGCGTACCGATTACCGCCCGCCTGGTGGCAGACATGATTCAAACCGCCGGAGCAGACCGGTACATCACCATGGATCTGCATGCCGGCCAGATTCAGGGTTTCTTCTCCATCCCTGGAGACGTGCTCTCCGCCTTTTCACTGCAGGTTGATTACCTGAGATCTCTTAAACCCAACATGGTTGATCCGGTGGTAGTGACTGCCGACCTGGGATTTGCCAAAAAAGGCCGTAATTATGCTGCTGCTTTGGATGTTCCTATGGCTTTTATTGAGAAACGTCGTACGGGGAATGATGCCAAAGCGAAAGCATTAAATCTGATTGGTGACATCAAAGGGAAAGACGCCATCATTGTGGATGATGAAGTGGATACCGGAGGCTCTATGGTGGAAGCTGTGAATTTATTGAAGGAAAATGGCGCCCGGGACGTGTATATTTCTTTTGTGCATGCCAGTTTATCCGCTAAGGCGGCTGAACGGATGGGCGCTTTGCCGGTCAAGCAATTTATCACCACAGATACCATTCCAATTTCGAAAGAAAAAGAGGCTCATTTTGGAGGTAGATTGAGGATTTTAACGGTATCCAAGCTGATCGGTGAAGTGGTTCGCCGGGCCAATGAAGGTCGCAGCGTTGGGGAATTGTTTAACGAATAGGAATTCGGGTTGCCTGAATTACCAGAAGTTGAAACAGTTTGCAGGGCATTGCGATCAGGGGGTCGGGATGCTCCTCCGATCATTGGATGGCAGCTGAAAAAAGCGGATATCTTCTGGGCAAAAACACTGGCGGAACAATCTCCGGAAGAATTTTCCAGAAAAATCAGTGGACAAAAGGTCGAAGATGTTTTCCGTCGAGGAAAATTTATTATTCTGCAATTGATACAGAACTTCCTGGTTGTTCACTTGCGAATGAGTGGAGATTTAAGGGTTGAACCGGATGATAAAGAATTGTTGAAGCACGACCGTCTGATCATTTGGTTTGAGCAGGGTTACCATTTAGCATTTAATGACCCCAGAAAATTCGGCAGGATATGGCTTTATCAAAACATTGATGAATTATCAGCCAGGTTGGGTCCGGAGCCTTTGGAGATCAAATCCTCAGATGAGTTCTACCAACGTCTGGTTCGACGGAAGCGGCAGTTGAAGCCGTTGCTGATGGATCAAAAATTCTTATCCGGGATGGGGAATATTTATACGGATGAAGCCCTGCATATAGCTGGATTGCATCCATTGATGAACTCAGCCGATATCACCCCTGAACAGGCTAAAAAATTATTGTCCGCCATTCAGCAGGTTTTACAAACTGGAATTAAACGCAATGGCGCCAGTATCGATTGGATGTATCGTGGCGGCAGTTTTCAAAATGAATTTCGGGTGTATGGTCGTAGTGGACAACCCTGCCCCATTTGTGGTACATTAATTAAAAAAATAACAGTTGGGCAACGCGGGACACATTTTTGCTCTACATGCCAGCCAATTCCCCAATCACTTCAATTGAAAGAAATGGAAAGAAAACTATGACAATTGGACCTACTGCTTTTATTCTTTTGTTTGTTTTCACCGGCTTTGTTTTATTGGTATTGGGCGTCATCATGGGGCTTTATTTTATGCGATCCAATAAAAAACCAGTTAAAAAAGACCAGACAAAACCTTTGTCCAGCGTTCAACCTCAGGAAAACAACCCTGAAAACCCTGATGAAGAAATTATAGAGGTTCAATTTACCAAACTGGTCACTTTGGGGCGAATGGATAGCGATGATCGCTTCTCCGTTCAAATTGATGATGAGTGGATCAGTGACCCGGCTGAATTGACTTTTGTGCAACGTGATCGCCTTGAGAAAAACCTGAGAGAATTACAAAACTGGTTGAAATTGGAGAATATTGAAGAGTTGCCCAAAGAACCAGTGCAGAAGGTCGCATCGGTTAAAACAGAGGTTGCGGCACCAATCGTTAACCAACAGGCTGCTGAAAAACATAAACGCCCACTGAGCATTGTTGAGCAGGTGGATGAAATATTCCAGGATATGATTGAGAATACCCCCATCAAAGAACAAAATGTTCGTTTGACGGAAATGCACAACAAAGGTGTCATCGTATGGATTGGAAATGAATATTATGAAGGTATCCAAGCCGTTCCAGATGAAAACATCAAACAAACGATTAAACAGGCCGTTAAGAAATGGGAAGAAACAATCGGCCGCTAAAAGATTGTTTGGACATGATCGTGGTAAAATGGGCACATTATTTTTTCGTTGATTAAGGAGTGAGATCATGGCAAGTTCAGAAGAACGGATACGAATTCTCCAGATGATCCATGATGGGATCATCACAGCAGAAGAAGGTGTCCGTTTATTGGATTCGATTGATCAGTCCGTTAAAAAGGAAAAAGATGCGCAATCGCGCGAGGAATCGGGTAGACCGGCGCGATTCTTCCGGGTGCGGGTAACAGATAGTGATACCGGAAAAGCCCGGGTGAATGTGCGTCTGCCAGTGAGCGTACTGAACGCCGGCATGAAAATGGGAGCGCGCTTTTCAACGGAAATTCAAGGATTGGACCAGGCCGAATTAATGAAATTTATTCGGCAAGGCACTATCGGAAAGATTATTGACGTCTACGATGATAAAGATGGGGAACACGTAGAAGTCTTTTTGGAATAAGCGTTTACTAAACCTGTTCGACCGCATCCACTTCTTCAGGGAAGAACTGTTTGAAGGTTCCTTCAATCCAGCCTTTTACGGTGGTTGTGGAAAGCGGGCAATCAATGCAGGCACCTCCCAGGCGCACTTTCACCGTGCGATCATCAAACGAGACGTAATCCACTGAACCGCCATGATAAGTGTTAATATAGGCGTCGAGTTGTTCAATCAATCCACGCATTTGATCTTCAAGAGAAAATTCGGGTTTAGGTTCCATTGCCATTCGTACTCCTTATAGAATCAGAACCGAAATTCATACCGCTACTAAACAGAGCAAGAAATTCCTGATGTGAGTTCTTCATCTTTTCTGATATAACACCGACCAGGCTGTCTAAAAATAAAGTTGATAAGACCGGATCAATTGCACACAGAGACTGTAAATTGCTGATACTCATTCGAATAGCTGTTATCTCACAGGTAGTGACTGCAGCGGTACTATAAGTATCACGTTTTAATACCGCTGACCATCCAAAAACATTGTCGGATGTGATTTTTGAAATCACCAGAGAAGGCCCATCGTAAGGTTTAAAGTGGAGTGCAATTTCTCCCGATGTTAGAATGTAAAAGTTCTCAGCCTGATCGCCTTGCTGAAATATTACCATATCTGCGGGGAATGAACAAAACTCAATAAAAGGTTCGATCACCTCAAGCTGATAAGGAGTAAATGCTTTAAAAACAGACAATGAATGAATATCAGAATAATTCATTTTTTAATATTACC
The DNA here is from genome assembly GCA_034429975.1 of Anaerolineaceae bacterium. Classification (GTDB taxonomy): domain Bacteria; phylum Chloroflexota; class Anaerolineae; order Anaerolineales; family Anaerolineaceae; genus UBA6170. The sequence continues at coordinate 8,427 of DAOUFM010000185.1, forward strand.
CACGTGCAACTATACTGCGTAGTGAAAACTTTCCCGATTGCTTCGATAATGATCATCGTTTGAAGGCTGATAATTTGTCGAAAAAAACAGTGACTTTATGACAAATGTCAAATAAAAAAGGCGTGCTATAATCAGGGCGTTATTCTTTATAAAGTCATCAAAATGAAATGAGTTAAATTTTGCTCAGGAAGCAAAAGAGGTAGGATGGAAACGATTATTATCATTATTGTGATTCTGTTATTCCTGGCGGCGTTTATGTTGATCCGGACTGCAAGAACCATGAAACCTTTACCGCCGGTTGAAAGTGTCGAGCTGCCAGAAATCGATATCGATGCGGCTGCCTTACGACTTTCCAAAATCATTCAAATCGAAACGATTTCAAAAGATGAAGGGGAAACAGATTTAAAGCCTTTCAAGAAATTACATCAAAGCCTCAAGCAATCTTTCCCGCTTGTTCATAAACAATTACAGCTTGAAATTGTGAGTGATGCCAGCCTTTTATTTACCTGGAAAGGTGCACTGCCAGACCTAAACCCGATCTTATTTGCGGCACATCAGGATGTTGTTCCTGCAGACCCTGCTACTCTGGATCAGTGGAGCTATCCTCCTTTTTCAGGTGAAATTGCCGAAGGTTTTATCTGGGGGCGGGGGACGATTGATATTAAATCGCAAATGACGGCCACTCTAGAAGCCGTGGAGGCCTTGTTAAAGGAAGGGTTTGTCCCTAAACGGACGATTTATCTGGCATATGGTCAAGATGAAGAAGTTGGCGGGAAAAAGGGAGCTGCCAAAATCGTTGAGCATCTGGATGCACAGGGAATCCATCTGGCAGCTATGTTGGATGAAGGCGGCGCGATTATGGAAGGCACCATTCCAGGTGTGGATGTTCCGGTGGCCTTGATTGGTACAGCAGAAAAAGGACACTTAAGCCTGAAGCTAAATGCAGCGGGCACGCCAGGGCATTCTTCCATGCCAGGCAAAGACACAGCCATCGGGCGTTTGTCGCGCGCTTTGACACGTTTGGAAGCCAACCCACAACCGGTGCACATGAAGGCGCTTAAAGATTTATTCTCCAACCTGGGTTCGGCGGCTACCTTTGGAATGCAATTTGTTTTTTCGAACATGTGGTTCTTTGGTCCGATTGTGAAAATGCAGGCAGAAGCCAATAACACCACCAACGCAATGATTCGTACCAGCACCGCATTAACGATGCTGAATGCCGGTATTAAAGAAAATGTTTTGCCTGCCAATGCGGAAGCGCTGGTGAACTTCAGGTTATTACCAGGTGACAGTATTGCGGCGGTTTGCGAGCGGGTCAAGAAAATTGTTAACGATGATCAGGTTACATTTGAGCCCGTGGCAGAAGGCGCCTGGGAAGCTTCACCGGTATCCAATACGAATACGAATTCATTTTTAATTTTAAAACATACAGTTCGCAAAGTATATGATGGGTTGGTGGTAGCGCCTTATCTAGTGATGGGGGCAACAGATGCACGCTATTATGCTCCGATCAGCGATGCCACCTATCGTTTCAGCCCGTTTAAATTGACTGCGGAGGATCTGGGAAGAATGCACGGGATTGATGAACGCATCTCTCTCGAAGATTATGGCAAAATGATCGTATTCTTCCAGGAATTAATGCATGCCTGGGGCGAAGCAGATTTGTAAATATTGGATGAGCTAAAAAAGGTGGCGAAAGCCATCTTTTTATTTAACCTGGATTAAACGTGACCCGTAGATATCGGCATGGAATTCATAAACTGTCCCCTGAACATCCAGACGAATAAGGTAGCCGGGCGTTTGCATGGTTGCGCAGATAGCATTTTCAGAATAGACCCCTAAACAGGAATCGGGCCAATCAACTGCTTCCATAGTTTGAATGAGAACGGAACTCGTGGGGAGAGCTAGTTGTTTCGCCAGCAAATAAATAGCCACATCCGCAGCAGTGACCGTTTGAGTCAGGTAATTCAGCGCATAGACTATTTGACCAGTCAGGTCAGTATGAACTTCAAATACAGATGGTTCACTGTACAAAACCACCATATACCCGGGTATATTCTCCTGCACACAGACCTCACTGGGTGGGGCAATCTCTAAACAGCTATCTGACCAAGTTCTTTTAGTGCTCTTTAGTAAAAGAATTTGAGCTGGATCGTAGCCATACTGTAAGGTTACCATCTCAATGGCTGCTTTTTCTGCCTGGGTGCGGTTCTGATAATCACTGGCGGTTTCGTATAATGGCGTTTTATGGTTGATCGGTGGTGTTTGGATAGCCGCCGTGCAGGCAGATAGTAGCAGACTCAGACAGGCAAAGAATAGAATAGGTTTTTTCATAAAACAGTTTAATTTTAGATTATGCCGTGATACTCGTCAAATTATGCACCCATTTTCTTGAACGGAAGCGGGGAATCACGATCAGCAGTTTGACTATTTCTTCCGACAACACCATTGCATAGACATAATAAACAGGCAGGTTCAGAACAAAACCGCCGATTAACGCTGCAGGAACTCCCACCAGCCAGACAGAAGACATTTCCACTTTGAGTGCGTAACGGGTATCCCCGCCGGAACGTAATATGCCAATAAATAGAATCAGATTGGTCGTTCGGATCCACATGGTAAAGGAATAGATGAGCAGTATTTTCCATGCAAATTCATAAGAAGACAGGCCAATATTGTAAAAGGATAAAATAAACGGCCGCAGAATGAGGACAATCAGCCCGAGTAAAATCGACATCGCAAAACTGATCGCCAGAAACCGGCTGCCATAGGAAAAGGCATTTTTTTCATTGCCGGCACCGATTTGGTTTCCAATCATAATCGCACAGGCGTTAGCAGCGCCGATGAAGAACACAAAGGACATGTTTTCAATGGTGGCGGTGATATTCACCGCAGCAACCGCGTCGGTACCGATGTGAGCATACACTGCGTAATAAGTTGTTATGCCTAAAGACCACAAAACTTCGTTAATAGCTGCTGGCATCGAAGTCCATAAAACCTCTTTGAAGAATGAGAAATTATATTTCAGCTCAGCCAGCTTTGCTGCGGCAGCCGTTCTAAAGCGGTAGGAGAAAAAGATGATCAGAATGAATTCCAACGTGCGGGCGATGAATGTCCCTAAGGCGGCTCCCCGAACGCCCATTTCGGGGAAACCTAAATTCCCAAAAATCAAACAATAATTCAGGAAGATATTGGTTGTCAGTGCAACCAGAGTGACAATCATGGGCAAACGAACATTCTGGGTGCTGCGCAAAACAGACATATAGGTGAAGGAGATAGCAGTAAAGATGTACCCCAGCCCTACGATTTTGAGATATTGGCTGCCCAGTTCAATCACAGCCTGATCATTTGTATAAAGCCCAAGAATTGTCTTTGGAATAATCTGAGAAACCAGCGTGTAAAAAAGAGCGACAAGGAAGGCCATGGTTAATCCGATCCCCATCACTTTTCGCAAATTTTTAATGTCGCCTTTACCCCAGTATTGGGCGGTAAAGATGGCGGAACCGCTGGAGATACCGAACAGAAAAAGTGATAGCAAAAAGAACACCTGGTTAGATAATCCCAAAGCAGCAATGGCGGTTTCCCCCAACTGGCCAATCATCAGCACATCGAGAAGGTTGGTGCTGGAAGAAACTAATTGTTGAATGGTGATCGGCACGGCTAATTGTAGCATTGTGCTGAAAAAGCGCCGGTCCTTAAAAAATTCCTTGAACATTTTTGGCTTCCATGTTTCTACAGTTTATTAATAGATACAGAGTTTACCGGATGGTGGAAATTCTGTCGAGAGAAAATAAATATTGGGGTCAAGATGCAATTACCTTAAGGAAGATTATTCGTTAAGGTTTTCTATCTTAATATTTTATAAATCAGAAAAAGTTTTAAGGCGGGAAAGCGATCTTTCATTTTTGGCCGTGCTATAATGACGGGGATAATAGAAATTAAACAGCTTTAAAACGATTGAAAATGAAGGCGATTCAGGATCGCAAATTAAAATCATAAACCATCAAAGCCGGGCGAGGAGGTCGGATGTCATTTGCTCATTTGCATGTTCATACTGTTTATTCGTTACTGGATGGTTTCAGTAATATAAAACAACTGGTAAAACGCGCAAAAGAAATGGGCATGCCAGCGCTTGCCATCACCGATCATGGCACTATGTTTGGTTCAATCGACTTTTTCAATGCAGCCAAGGCAGCCGGAATTAAACCGATAATTGGTTTGGAAAGCTATATGGCCGCCCGGGGAATGACGGAAAAAGATGTAAAGCTGGATAAACGCAGTTCACACCTGTTGTTACTGGCAGAAAACCAAACCGGCTACAAAAATCTGCTCAAAATAGCCAGTGCAGCCCAACTGGACGGGTTTTATTATGTCCCCCGCATCGATCATGATTTTTTGGCAGCCCATTCCGAGGGCTTGATCGCTACTTCGGGTTGTCTTTCGGCTGAAATTCCACGGGCATTAAAGGAAGATGATGTTCAAAAGGCAACCGGTATGCTGGATTGGTATTATGAAGTCTTTGGTCCGGATCGTTTTTTTATTGAATTACAGGATCATCCCTTAACTGAACTGCAGAAAGTCAATAAGCATTTGTTGGAGTTGGGAAAGCGTTATCAGGCTCAATATGTAGCCACCAATGATGTGCACTATATCGAACAGGCGGATGCAAAATACCAGGATATTTTGTTAGCCATCCAGACCGGGTCCTTGCTGAGCGACCCAACGCGTATGAAGATGAACGGGGATAGTTATTATCTGCGTTCTCCGCGGGAAATGCAGCAACTGTTTGGGCATATCCCCGGAGCGATCGAAAATACGTTGGCCATTGCTGAACGATGCACAGTCAACTTGAAAAATGAAGGGTATCATTTGCCGCGCTTCGATGTTCCGGAGGGCTTTACCGCTCAAACCTATCTACGTAAACTATGCGATGAGGGTCTGGTGCGTCGTTATCAAGCGCATGCGCAGGACCCCGTCATTCGGAAGCGTCTGGATTATGAACTCTCGGTTATTCACCAGATGGGCTTTGACGCTTACTTCCTGATCGTCTGGGATTTATGCCAGTACGCCCGGCGAGAGGGAATCTGGTATAACGCGCGTGGTTCGGCTGCCGGTTCCATGGTGGCTTATACCCTGGGCATTACGCTGGTGGAACCGATGGAACATGGTTTGATCTTTGAACGGTTTCTGAACCCCAGCCGAATTTCCATGCCGGATATTGATCTGGACTTTCAGGACGATAAACGCTCCTGCGTGATTAAATACTGTGCCGATAAATATGGGCATGATAAAGTAGCCGCCATCATCACTTTTGGCACCCTGGGCGCCAAGGCAGCCATCCGAGATGTGGGCCGGGTGATGGATGTACCCCTCAGCGAAGTCGATCAGATCAGCAAGATGATTCCTCAGATTGGCACCAAGCCAGCGACGATTGCGGAATCGCTGGAAAATATCTCTGAATTTCGGGAAGTTTATGATAGTAACCCGGCTTACAAAGAATTGATTGACACCGCTCAACGTATGGAAGGAGTGGTGCGGAATGTTGGTACGCACGCTGCCGGCATCGTTGTCTCCGATCAGCCGATTAATGAATACTTGCCTTTGCATCGGGCTACCAGCAATTCGGATGATACACCTATCAAAACTGTCACCCAATTTGAAATGGCTCATCTGGATGCCATGGGAATGCTTAAGGTTGACTTTTTAGGTCTGACCACCCTGACCATTATGGCCAGAGCCTGTGAATTTATTAAGAAACGGCATGGGGTAGATTTCAATCTCGGGAACATCCCGATTGATGACCCAGAAACCTTTAAGTTTCTTGGAACGGGCAGCACTTCCGGTGTCTTCCAACTGGAAGGCACGGGTATGACGCGATACCTGGTGCAGATGCAACCCAAAAACCTGGATCATATCATCGCGATGGTGGCACTTTACCGCCCAGGACCTTTAAAGTTTATACCCGACTATATCCGGCGGATGCATGGTGAGGAATCGGTTACCTACCATCACCATTCATTGGAACCAATATTTAAGGAAACCTTCGGGATTGCCATTTATCAGGAACAGATTATGTCTGCGGCGATGAATGTTGCCGGGTTTAAGGGCTCTGAAGCGGATTCCTTACGTTCAGCCATTTCAAAAAAGAAAAAAGAAGAGATTCCTTTTCACCGGGATAAATTTATCAGCGGGGCTGTTTCGAATGGCACGATGGATGAAAAAACAGCCACTATTATTTTTGATGATTGGCTGGAATTTGCGAACTATGGTTTTAATAAAAGCCATGCGGCTGACTATGGTGTCATTGCTGTAAAAACAGCCTATTTGAAAAAACATTATGCCATTGAATATATGACAGCGCTGCTCTCGGCTGTAAAAAACGATACACAAAAAGTGGCTGATTATATCCAGGATTGCAACGATCTGGGAATTGAGGTTTTGCCGCCGGATGTAGCCAGCAGCGAATGGGATTTTTCCATTGAAGACCTGGCAGATGGCAGTTCGGTCATTCGTTTTGGCCTGGGCGCAGTGAAAAACGTTGGCGTCAGCCCGGTGCAGATCATTATGGACGCCAGATCAAAAGAAAAAATTGAGACCATCAACGACTTTGTTAAAGCGGTGGATTTACGCGCAGTAGGGAAACGAACGTTGGAAAGTCTGGTGCGGGTCGGTGCCTTGGATCGATTTGGAAAGAGGAGAGCAATTCTGCAAGCCCTGGATCAATTGGTGGCGGTATCGAGCAGCCATTTTCGGGCGGCAGAAAGTGGACAATTAAGCATTTTTGGGCTGGTTGAAACGGTTTCTGAAGAAATCGTTTTGCCGGAGGTAAAAGAACACAATCCGCGGGAGTTGCTGGAATGGGAAAAAGAATTAATTGGATTGTATGTTTCTGCGCATCCGTTAACTCCATTCCGGAATTTTCTGCGCGAAAAAACAACCCATTCTTCCAATGAATTAGCAGACTTAAAGAATAAGGATGTCGTCACAGTGGCTGGCATGGTTTCGAGATTTCGAAAACATATGACCAAGGCTGGCAATGACATGGGGTTTGTGACCGTTGATGATTTATTTGGATCCATTGAAATTATTGTCTTTCCAGGCGTGTGGAAAAATTCACGCGATTTCATTGAGGTCGATAAAATTCTGATCATTACCGGTAAGGTTGATAATGCGAATGGCGACCCAAAAATTCTGGCAGATGCCATTCGCACCCTCTCAGAGGATGAAATCGCCTCCGTTTTAGATCAACATGATAAGACGATGACTGTTGAGGAATCCGAAGCGCTGGATTTGAGCTCCCGTTATGAGATTGAATTCGGGGGGGATGATGCCATTGAGATGGATCCTTCTGAGAGTTCAATGGGGGGGTCTTCCGATTTGAGCCCGGAAGATGATCATTCATTGTCGCCTACCATGAATTCGGATGAGGATGACTATTCTGGTTTTGATGAATTTGACGAGAATATGAACCCATTTTTTGACCCAACCTTTCTGGAGAACATGGAAAATTTTACCGAATCTACTGAGCTCATGACGCCAGAACCTGATCCTACCCCAACTTTGTTTGACGCACCTACCTCAGCAAATAATGAGAAAGGGCTGCCAATCCGAGAAACATCTCAAGCGGAAGTAGTTAAACCGGTGAAAGAGGACAGTTCCCCTGTTGAAGAAAAACCAGAACCGGAACGAAATGAACAATCCAGGCTGTTTACGCAAACGATCCGTGAAAAGGCAGAGGCAAGCTTCGAACACACTCCAGTTAATTCCGCAGCCCAAAAACCACCCGTTGACCTGGCTGTGTTAGATAGCATTTTATTTCCCTCCAGCTCCAATCAGGATGAATTCAAAATGCTAACTATTATTTTACGGGCTGGGGAGAATGAAAAAGATCGCAGTATCATTCGAATGCGCCGGGTGGTGGGCTTATTGAAGTCTTATCATGGGAAAGACAAATTTGGGCTGATGATTTTCGAAAAAGGAAGCCGGGTCTCGCTTGAATTTCCTAATGACACCACCGGCTATTGTCCGGATTTAATGCGAAAACTAAAAGAAATGGTGGGTGAGGATAATATTCAGATTAAGGTGGTTAAAGTTTTGTGATTACTCATCAAATTCCGACCAGCCATGTTCACCCAACAAAGGTACAAAGCTAACCGGGATATCCAGGTCTTTTTCGAACCTGTCATCCGCTAACTTTGTCCAGCGCTCCAAAACCTGATGCCAGCGCTCTCCGACCGGTAGAACCAACCTGCCGCCCAATTTCAATTGTGATAAAACAGGTTTGGGTACTGTCGGGGCTGCGGCGGTGATCAATATTCCGTCGTAAGGAGCATGTTCAGGTAACCCCCGGCTGCCATCGCCGACGTGGAGTTGAATATTATGAAGCCCCAAATGACTGATCACAGCTCCAGCCTGTTTGACCAGGTCGGCATGCCGGTCGATGCTGTGCACCATCGCAACCAGATAGCTCAGGACAGCGGCCTGGTATCCGGAACCGGTTCCAATCTCCAGTACATGATCCTGTTTATCAGGTTGAAGCAGTTCCGTCATTAAAGCCACAATATAAGGCTGCGAAATGGTCTGTCCAGACCCAATTGGCAGCGGGTGATCGGCGTAGGCTTCACTTTGATATTCCATGGCGACAAAAAGATGGCGGGGAACTTTCTGCATCACTGCCAGCACAGCCGGATTCTTAATTCCACGACGTTTAATTTGATCACGAACCATTCTTTCGCGATCTAAAGAAAAGTCTTTCATACTTATCATTATAATGAATTCAAGAAGAAATTTTGCAACTGAGCAGCAATCTGGCGATCAATTTTCCCCATCGGAAATTCAGAAAGCTGCTGGACGGAAACCCAGACGATCTGTTTGGCTTGAATGGGTTGCGGTTCACCTTGCAGGATTTCAGCAAAGAAGACGTGTAAGGTCACCCGAAAGTGGGTGTAGGCATGCCGGTACGTCCCAAAATGTTCATCTACACGGATGATGCAGCCCAATTCTTCCAGGATCTCGCGTTTCAGCGCTTCAGGCAAGCTTTCATTTTCTTCCTGTTTCCCGCCCGGGAACTCCCATAACCCTCCCAACAGCCCGTTGTGGGGGCGTTGTGCTAAGAGAAACTGGTTATCCCTCTGTAAGATTGCAGCGGTGACCAGGTAATGCGGAATGGGGTTCTTCTCGGGTACAACCGGGCGCTCTTCCTGGACGCCGCGTTTATTTGCCAGACAAATTTTTTGGAGCGGACAATCTGAACAGCGCGGATGAACCGGTAAACAAATGGTTGCCCCGAGGTCCATGATGGCCTGATTGTAATCTCCGGCTTTGCCGGGTGGTAAATTTTGCTGCGCTAATTGCCAGAAAATTTTTTCAGCAGCAGGTGTGCCGATGGGCAATGAAATATCAAATACCCGGGAAAGAACCCTGCGTATGTTGCCATCCAACGCAGCCTGATCCAACCCGAAAGCGATAGAGGCGATGGCAGCGGCTGTATATCGTCCGATACCCGGTAATTTTAGAAGTTTATGCGGGTCAGCCGGCAATTTCGATCCATATTCCTGAACGAGGATACGGGCAGTTTTATAGATATTTCGTGCCCGAGAATAATAGCCGAGCCCTTCCCATTGCTTGAGAACCTGTTGTTCGCTGGCATTTGCCAGAGTCTCAATATCTGGAAAAGCTAACATCCAGCGGTTGAAATAATCAATTACTGTCTCCACCCTGGTTTGTTGCAGCATGATCTCTGAAATCCAGATCGCGTAGGGGTCAGAGTGTTCACGCCAGGGCAAATGGCGTGCGTTAATTGCATACCAGTCCAACAGAGGTTGGTTGATCATAACTGGTGAAAGTTAATTAGAACTGGAAACCGCCGCGTGGGTCGACCAGTTTTTGAGTGTAATTTTCGATATAATCCATAAGCTGGTTGTGCAGACTGGTCCACTCTGGCGAGTTGAGGATTGTATTGGGGTTCAAAGCTGGGGGAAAAACTGCCCCGACTAAAATTTGAGGGTGGTCACCAAAAACGGTTGCCCAGGCATCCTGCAAATCCAGCCCCAACCGTTGAACGCCCGGAATAAACTCACGGACGACAAATTCAAAATACTCCTGTTCGTGTTCAGGAATAATATCCCAGGTCATAATTAATTTTACAGGCATGGCTGCTCACCTCTTAATTGTTAACCGCATTCAAAATGACCACTTGTGTTTCTTCCGGTAAATTACGAGCATTGGCAATTTTTAAGGACTCAAGCGGCTCTACGGAAGTTAAGCCCATCTCTTTCAGGAATTTATTGAGTGGCTCCAGTTTTATTTTGGAAGAATCGGTCATGTAATGCATCGGGATGACGATGTTGGGCTCAATCAGGTTCACCAGTTCAGCTGTTTGAACCGGGTTTAAAGTACTGCTGCTGCCCACCGGCACCAGCATAACATGAACAATCCCTAATTCTTCGACTTCACTTTGATAAGGCAGGCGGTTAATCCCTCCCAGATGGGCGATTTTTAGACCATCAAAATCAAAGACATACATTGTATTGCGTTCATCTGGGTTTGTCAGCGGGTTTTTCCCATTGGTTTGCAAGCCAGTTATAAAAACACCGCCAATTTCATATTCTCCCGGACCGGAAATGATAAAAGGCTCCCCTTTAACGGCGGAGACATGATTATGCCCTGGTTTATCATGGCTGATGGTAACAATGTCTCCAACTACGTCCAGCGGGATATGACCGGTAACCTGTTCGTCGTAAGGATCCGTGATCACGGTAGCAGAACCGCGCTCATAAAATCGAAAACATGAATGGCCAAACCAGGTAATTTCCATATAATCGTCCTTTTCGGTATGATTATACTTGAGGAAAAGGATTAACGCACGGATTCAAAAAAACAACCCGAATCCTTGACTCTGGCGGTGCTTTCTGATAGACTCTGCCACCGGTATGAGTAAAATCCTTGCCTCGCAGACAGTGTGCTGGTATAATTTTACGCGCCTTAAAGCTTGAAACTTAACAATTTACTTGCCGACGTAGCTCAATACGGCAGAGCAACTCACTTGTAATGAGTAGGTTATGGGTTCAAGTCCCATCGTCGGCTCAGGTTGCAGGTTGGTAAGTGGGATTGATGGACAATCCTGCTTACGAACAGGCAACTGTTCGGAGAAAAAATGGGCAGTTACCCAAGTGGCCAAAGGGGGCTGACTGTAAATCAGCTGTCGGACGACTTCGGAGGTTCGAATCCTTCACTGCCCACCTGTCTTTTTCTGGACAAAGACCTCTCAAAACAGGGAGTACGACAGGAACGGCAAGCCCTCATAGCTCAGTTGGTAGAGCACGCCCTTGGTAAGGGCGAGGTCATGGGTTCAAGTCCCATTGAGGGCTCTTTTTGCCGGAAAAAACACATCGATCAATAGAAATAATTATTTTCGAGGAGTGAAAGAATGGCGAAGGAGAAATACGATCGCAATAAACCCCACATGAATGTGGGAACAATGGGACACATCGACCATGGGAAGACCACGTTAACCGCGGCGATCACCAAGGTCAGTCAGTTAATGGGATATGGT
>DAOUFM010000186.1:0-5346 GCA_034429975.1 Anaerolineaceae bacterium
AATCTTTCCCAGACCGCTGCAGGAGGAGATTCCCATCTGGGTTGCAGTAGGGGGTACCCCTGAATCGGCCAGCCGTGCCGGAACCCTGGGCTTGCCTGTGGCTTTGGGAATTATCGGTGGAATGCCGGAAAAATTTTTACCACTGGTAGAGCTTCACCAAAGTGCCTGGAAGCAAGCCGGTCATGATCCTGCCAAATGGCGGTTAAGCGTCAACTCACGAGGGTTTGTTGGCGTTGATTCAAAACAGGCGGCAAACGATTATTTCCCTTTTTTGAAAGCGATGATGGATAAGCTTGGACGCGAACGCGGGTTTCGTGGGTTAACCCGGAGCGAATATGAAGCCTCCCGTGGGCTGCACGGTTCCGATTATGTAGGCAGCCCGGATGAAGTCATTGAAAAAATTCTATTTCAGCAAAATATTCTTCATTTTGACCGCCTGCTTTTGCAAATGGACATTGGCGCGGTAACGCACGAAGCATTAATGCGTTCGATCGAATTGCTGGGTACAAAAGTTGCGCCAGTTATCCGCGAAGAGATGAAAATTCGGTCCGGGGAATAAATGCGTGCAAACAAACTTTACGGAATGAGAGAGAAAACAAATGTTGCCCCTGCTAAGGGGAAATTGGGTAAATAAAGTAAAGGAGTTCTTATGAATCAAATCCCTGCTGAAGAACGGTCGGACCTTTCGATCTACCATTTGTTGCGGTTCCCCGCCGGTTACGACCCAAATGAAAAAAACAACGTTTTCCGGCTATCTTCGCCCTGCATGGACACGGGAGCAATGAGCGCGATCTGCTTGGACTTTCGCGGTATTTTCCAGAAAACCTGCTTTGGGTCAGCGGGCGTGGGCCGGTAGATTTTGGGCCAGATGCCTACGACTGGTACCCCGTCACCGAATTTGGTAAACCTGATTCGGTTCAGCTTGAGAATGCATTGATCCGGATTGATAATTTTATTACTGAGTTATTGCAAACTTACCCCATTGACCCCCAAAAATTTTTTCTTATGGGTTTCAGCCAGGGCAGCATGATGTCGATGTCTTATCTTCTCAGCAGGCCGGGGCGTATCTCCGGTGTTATCGCACAATCGGGTTATATTCCCCTCCAATCAGGCATTCACGTCGATGAGGCGGGAGTCAAGCGAAAGCCAATTATTATGACGCACGGCTACGAAGATTCACGTATGCCGCTCGAATGGTCACAGCAGTCCCGTGATTATCTCTTGCAGCATGGAGCGAACGTAGAATATCATAATTTTCACATGGATCACACCATCACCCCGGAATCTTTGAATGTAATTAAGCTCTGGTTTGACAAGCAGCTTAAATCACAAAACTGAAAATTCTTGGACCCTGGGGCTGAATTGCTCCTCATTATGAAAGGCGCCTTAAAGCGCAAAATCTAATTAGTAGACTTCACAGCTCAAGTCGCCTTTTACCGTTCTTCCCGATTCCGAGCGTGGCCTTGATTGGCCATGCTCGGAATCGGGTTGTTCTCATCATCCCTCGCACCTGACTCGCTGTTTGTATATTCAAAAGGTGAACTTTGATGCAAAACAGTGCCATCAATCAAATGGAATAGGAGCACGAATGTGCATGATTTGTGTGGGTTGATTTGGCTTATGTATCCATGTTCGTTCTATAAATCATTGAAACTTTACGTTCCGTTCTGATCCCCGGATCATTTTTATTGAATAACATTTACGCCAACGCCGTGATCGAAGACCATACTTCCGCCAAACATTCCTGTAATAATCAGGCAGATCATTCCAACTATTGAAAGAATGATGAATAAGGGTTTATTCATAATTTCGATTTTCTTTCGTTGGGATCTCCATTTCCAAATAGACAACCCGGTAAAAATGAGCGTGGTTACAATTGCCATTAGTTGATGAGGCGGAACAAGTTGTCTATATGTTGAAGGTAAATTTTCGGCCGTTGCATCACCAGTTATGAAAGCTAAGATCGCTCCTCCTGTCCCTATTAACATGGTAATCCAGGCAGATTGCCGAAGATTTGGCCACTTTCGTGAAAGAAGATTCAGAACAACGCTGAGCGGCAGGAAAGCTGCCGGGAAATCAGTTATCAATGGGTGGATATGGCGAATAGTACTTGTCACTGCGGTCCAAAAGTCCATAAGAGTTCCTCCTAATAAGCGTTTACTCGATTAATATTTATTGAGAAGCAAAAAGAGTGATATTAAATTTCTAATTATGCAGTAATTAATTATTTAACCTCTTTACTTTCGCCAAAACGCACTTTTCAGCGATTTCTACAGCGCCATCCCAACCGGTTGAAGAAGTATTCAGACATAAATCATAATAGCGTGCATCAAGCCAGTTTTTCTTGGTGAATTCTTGATTATATTTTTCTCGTTCTTGATCGTTCCTTCGGATCAGTTTTTCAGCATCCTCATCTGTCAATTGATAAAGCGCACACAAACGCTTTACTCGATCTGAGTGATTTGCAGTCAGGAGTATAGAAACATGGTTCGTATGATCCTTAAGTATGTTCCAACCGCAGCGACCCAAAAATATTGCTGGGCTTTTTGCGGCGATTTTTTGAATGGTTTCGCATTCAATCTTGAAAAGTTCGGAATCAGATGGTGGAATTAGTGAAGGTTCAGCAATTAATCCAGTATTCATCCCAATCATAGAACGGTTAAAATTATCCCAAAACGTACTTAAGCGCTCCTCCCTTCTTTCCACTTCACTTTCCAAAATATTCAGTTGCTGAGCCACACTTTGAAGTATTTCCCGATCAAAGAAGGGGATTCCTAATCTTTCGGCCAACTTTTCACCGACAAATGCTCCGCCACTGCCAAGTTGGTGACTAATCGTTATTGCCAAATCCTTATTTTCCATAATAAACCTCATACTTCCTTATCTGACGTAAAACTAACCACCATGGGCGAATAGTAATAAGCGTTTAATTCATTTTATCCATCAATTACCACAATCACGAACAACAAATGCAATATGTTTACTCTCGTTTAATCAAATAAGTTAGTGATCTCTGAGATGATTTGAGATTTTCTTGAAATTAGCAGATATTATCATTTCCTTCCAGGTTTACATTGTCGTTTTGCCGCCTCATTTTATTAATCAACCTTTCATTATCGATTTTCTTCAATGATCGGGCACTGCTGAAAGAAATAATGAGGAACATCGAATACAAAATAAGCGCAACAATCCATACAGCAATGTCCAAGAAAGTAAGGGAAGTGGCATTTGCTATATAAATTTTTGCTTGAGGATCTCTAATGAAATAGATCACAGTATTAAGAATTATCGCCAAAACGCGAATTTCAGTAGGTCCTAATCCACCAAAAGATATTTGAAAAACATTATTGGTATAGGTAGATGGATATGTATAAATTGATAGAAGCAAATATCCAATCAATGCTATCAAAGCCAATTCCATATTTAAAAAGGGAGAGAATCCTAATCCCAAGAAAATCAGGAATGTGCTGATGGCATCAATTATGTGGTCGATAAAGAATCCATATAAAGGCCGCTCGATCTTACGTTTGCGGGCCAGGGTTCCATCCAAGCTATCTCCGAACCAGTTCAGGAGGAATCCGAAACTCGCAAGCCAAAGAAAATTCATACTTATATTCGTAGCACAATAAGAAATAAAAACAAGAAGAGACGCAAACAATCCAAATCCAGTCAGCTGGTCGGGGGTGACCCAGGCAGGCAAGTGTTCTGCAAGCCAATTCAGCGCAGGGCGTTCCAAAGGTCCAAGGATTGTTTTGTTGATGCGGATGTGATTATTTTTTTCCATATTTTCTCCGATTTAGTGAGGATTAAGAATTGCAATGTGAATTAAATGTTTATAAGGTTGGTTTCTTTTGTTTGTGTAGAAGCGTACGGAAGGCGACCATTCCCCCAAAAAATGGGATCCAAAAAGTGATCGCTCGAAAAGCAAGAGTGAGAATCGCAGCAGACTCAAGTTCAACTCCCAAAGTATTTAATGCCAGTGTCATCATGCCTTCCATGACCCCAATCCCAGAGGGTGTAGGTGAAATAATCGTAAAAAGATAACCCAACGTAAAGCCACTAATCACAACTCCCAGGTCAAATGCGAGTCCAAATGCAAGAAAAAGTGAGGATAGTATCAAGATCAGCAACGCTTTATTCACAAACGCAAGACTGACAGGCAGAAACAACAACCGAAAATTATTATGGATTGTTTGAGACCCAATGTGAATTTCTTCTGCAAAATGGGTGATCTGTTCATCGCTTATGCGTGTCTTTTTTGAAAAAATACGAATAATCCGGTTAAGCGTCTGAAAGATGGCGCTTAAGATTTTTTTCAACAAATCAAGGTGTTTACTACTTAAGAATAGTACTAAAACTAACCCGCCAATGATTCCTCCCAACAAGCAGGTGGCAGCAATTTCAAGCCAGGTTAGCTGGTGGTTTGCTTGTAAAATGAGAAGGCCAACTAGAGCAGTAATAAACAGCGCAAAATAATCAAACAAGAGGTAAAGCATGCAAGCGAACGTTACCCGCGCACTTGAAATACACTTCTCTTTTGCATCAGATATGAGCAGCAATAACGTAGAGATTCCAGCTGAAGGGGTGACGATTCCTACAAAATTTATTGCAGCTGAACTTAAGGTAACCATATGCAAATAGGATTCCTTGATACCAACAAGTCGGTAGATCACAAAATAGGAAAATCCCAGTGTAGCAATCCACACAAGTATGAGGATCAATGCCAAGAATACGAATAAAGGTTTCGCATGATTCAAAATTCCTAATATCTCCGAAACCTCTGATATTTGAGTCAGGATAAATATCAAGGCAAAAAAAAGAACCAGTGCGAAAAGGAATTTTTTTATGGTATTTTCCCTTCGGTATACCCTTAATCATCACACCTTTTCCGTTAGTAATTCGATGTAAAAATCATCAGAACACCGAGGCAAACGAATACACCGCTAACAAATTTCTCAAGGGTTTTTTCGCTTACCCTATTTGCTAATTTGGAAGTAAGAAGACCACCCATTATCGAACCGACCGCGACGACTAATCCTGATAGGAAATTTACATTACCGTGAAGTCCATAACCAATCGTTCCTGAAGCAGCAGTTAAGGCCATGATCAATGAGGAAGTACCAATTGCCTTGTGAATGGGATATTTAAGGAAAAGGATGAGAACAAGCAGAAATGCCATCCCACCCCCAGCCCCTACCATACCACTCATACCGCCAAGGATTAGCCCAATACCAATGGAAACCAATATTGTTTTGGGATTAGGCGGTTGTATATTCTCAACCTCCACCCTGGGCTTAGGGGGAAGCATTGATTTTCTCCACATGGCGATGGCCATGATGAAAATCA
>DAOUFM010000187.1:0-4939 GCA_034429975.1 Anaerolineaceae bacterium
GAGGATGACTACCAATTGTTAGAAACGATCCTGAAGCGCAGCCAGCCCTGGGCGATCACCCTGGAATATAATCGGAATGTACATCTTGCTTGCTCGCAGATTGGTCGTTTACGAGAAATTATTCAAAAGACTGGATTATTAACCCAAATTCAAACAATCGAATTTGACCAGTCCATTACGGATTGTTTGAAAAGCGATCAAAACAAGTTAAAATAATAAAAGTCAGCTTAACCGGAGGTCGTTTGAAAAGAGAAACCTTACAACGGATTATGTATTATTTGTTCGATCATTGGTTCGTTACCCATTTTTATGGGCTTGAACATATTCCGAAGGAGGGCGGTATTATCATCGCCACCAACCATATGAGCCGCATGGATATTCCTTTTCTGTTTGTCAACCCGGTGCGCAAAGACATCACTGCGCTGGTAGCTGATAAATATGTCAACTACCCTGGGATAAGCTGGTTTGCCCGCACAGCCGGCGCGATTTATATTGATCGCGATCGGGCTGATTTTGCGGCGTTTCGGGTGGCACAGAATTTAATTAAGTCAGGCGTGGCAATGGGGATTGCTCCGGAGGGTACCCGCAGTAAAACCAGTCAATTATTGGAAGGAAAAGCCGGAACCATTTTGCTGGCTATCCGTACAGGGGCTCCGATTATTCCGGTTGGACTGACGGGTACCGAAGGCAGTTTCAAGCGCTTGTTTACATTTCACAAACCACATTTAACAGCCCGCTTTGGGGAAGCCTTCGTGATCGACGAAATCCCACGGGAAAACCGCGAAGAAGCCATGCAAAAAGCGGTAGATGAGATCATGTGCCGGATTGCTACATTGCTGCCGGAGCGTTATTGGGGTTTTTATAAAGATCATCCGCGTTTGCAGGAGCTGATTACCCAACAAGGCGGCGCTGTCACAGACGAATCAGGTTAGACATGCATACCGGTTTCTGGTGGATAATTCTGGCAGTCGCTATTTATGGTGTCATCCATTCTACGTTGGCCGCCATTCGACTTAAAAATTGGGTGAAACATTGGTTAGGTAAAGAGCGCTATGACCGTTATTACCGCTTATTTTTTTCGTTTCAGGCCGGGGTGTTATTTTTTCCGATCCTGCTTCTGATTGTGATTTTGCCGGATCACGTGCTTTATCATATTCCAACGCCCTGGCTGTACTTAACCATAAGCTTACAGATCGCTGCGGTGGTAGGTTTATTTCATAGTTTATTGAAGACCGGACTGCTGCGTTTTGTTGGAATCTCGCAGGCGCTTGACCCTCAACAGGCTAAACGCCCTCTTTCAATGGTGACGGGAGGGTTGTATCGTTTGGTGCGGCATCCTCTATACCTCTGCACCTTTGCCTTTATCTGGTTATTGCCGGTCATGAGCATGAATATTTTGGGATTAAACATTGGAATTTCCCTTTATACATTAATCGGCGCCTGGCTGGAAGAACAGAAATTGATGGTTGAATTTGGCCAGGACTATCAGGCTTACCGCCAGCGAACACCTTTCATTATTCCTTCCCTCAAAATAAGGAAAGCGGAGTAAAATAAATTTTCAGGTTTAGATTCAAGTTTTTACTTTCGAGAATAATGGAATGGAACAGATAGACCAGCAACGTTCAACCCTGACCCGCTATGCCTGGTTATCGATTGGGGTTGCTTTACTCACCATGGGACTGAAAGCAGGCGCATACTTCCTGACTGGGTCGGTCGGGTTGTTATCGGATGCGCTCGAATCATTGGTCAACCTGGCTGGAGCAGTGATGGCATTGAGCATGCTGACCATTGCTGCCCGCCCGGCAGACGAGAACCATGCCTATGGTCACAGCAAAGCCGAGTACTTTTCCAGTGGGTTTGAAGGCTCCTTGATTCTGATCGCTGCTGCCAGTATCATCTACACGGCTGTCAGACGTCTGTTGGTACCTCAACCGCTTGAAAAACTGGGGTTTGGGTTGCTGGTTTTAGCCCTGGCTGGTTTGATCAATCTGGGTGCGGCGCTTGTTTTACGCTCGGCGGGTAAAAAACACAATTCAATTGCGCTGATCGCCAGCTCGCGCCATTTGATGACCGATGTGTGGACATCCGCCGGGGTGCTGGTGGGGGTGGGATTAGTAGCTCTGACTGGCTGGCAACCGCTGGATGCGCTGGTGGCAATTCTGGCAGCATTAAACATTCTGCTATCAGGGTTCAAAATTGTGCGGGAATCTGCCAACGGGCTGATGGATATTGCTCTGCCTCAGGAAGATTTAGATCATATTCAGCAGGTGTTGGATAAATATCAGGCACAGGGGGTGCAATTTCACGCCGTGCGCACACGCCAATCGGGCGCCAGAAAGTTTATCTCCATGCATGTACTCGTTCCCAACGAGTGGACGGTCGAACATGGACACAATTTGCTCAATCACCTGGAGAATGACCTGAACGCTGAATTACCAAACTGCAACATTTTGACCCATCTGGAACCGCTGCAGGATCCATCCTCGTATACAGATATTGAGGTGAGATAGCTGGTGAGCTGTTGAGTTATTGAGTTGTTAAGTTATTGAGTTATTGAGTTGTTGAGTTGTTGAGCTATTGAGCTGTTGAGTTATTGAGTTGTTAAGTTATTGAGTTGTTAAGTTATTGAGTTGTTGAGTTGTTGAGCTGTTGAGTTATTGAGTTCTTGAGCTGTTGAGCTGTTGAGCTGTTGAGCTGTTGAGTTCTTGAGTTATTGAGAATGGTTTTTTTCAATTAATTTTGTGAGCGTTGTTCTTAGATCCTTTTCAGGGAGAGAGTTGACAGCTCGAATTCAGAAAATTCATTTTGCAACGGTATAATGAAACCTGATTTTAATGAATAAAAGAGAAAAACTTCTGAAAACGATACCCTGGTTGATCCTGGCTGCCAGCCTTTTAGGCGCACTGGCGGTGATTGGCGTTTCAAGTTTTATTCAACCCGGCAGCTCCAGCATCTCTACGATCATGGCAATTCTTGTGGCTCTTTTGCCTGGCTTGTTTGTGGTTGGGAGGCGCACCAGGGCAGGAAAAGAATTTGGAAAGAGGCAACTCCAATCGTTTAGCAAGCTGGCCAACAGGTTGAGCGCTCTGCTGTTGTTGGTGAATTTTTCTTTCCTGTTGATTCCTTTTGCTCACCTTCGCTGGCAGATGAAACACCAGGTGTGGTTCACCTGGCTGCCGGTCGTGATACTGTACGGATTGCTGGCAATTTCTCGGGTACTGGTGGTATGGCGCTCTCGGGGTCGAACATCCTCGCTTCAAAAAACCAACAGCAGCCGGGAGACTTTCATTGATTTCGCGCGCGGATTTGCGATTGTACTGGCGGTCGGATCGCACGCTTTCTATGCCTTCGGGTATGACGTGCTCTTCGGCGCGGCGATGTACAAAGTAATGTCTATCACCCGCCTGGCGACTCCCAGCTTTGTGCTGATCACCGGGATGATGTTTGAACTGGTATATTATCGCAAGGCTGAAAAACATGGCTTCAAATCAATGGCTAAAAGCCTGGTCTCGCGGGCGCTGCAATGTTTCCTGGCATACCTGATCACCGTTCTGATCGAATGGTTTGGGCTGCAATTGACAACTTCCGAGGCGTTGCGAGCCGCTGTTTTTCTGGGAAATTCGCTTTTTTCGGGCATCCTCCAGTTTTATGCCCTCTTTTTGTTGCTGGCGATTGCGATCATCTGGCTGCGGAAACGCTTTGGCATTTGGCTGATCGCATCCCTCCCGCTGCTGGTCTGGTTGGTGGACCCGCTGTTCTGGCGTCTCACCTGGCCCGCCGCTGATCAACCGCTGGGGCATCTGACCGCTTTATTTTTTGGGCACCCGGCTGTGTCCAACTTCAGCGTCTGGCATTCGTTAATGTTCATGTCTTTTGGAATGTTATTGGGCGTGGTGTTCAAACGTTCAAGGCAGGCTGGAAATTATCGGGATTTCCAATTAACGTTGTTGGGTTTGTTCGCTGTGTGTTTGCTGGTGAGCCTGGCGAGTGTTATCCCGTTGAATGGTCAGGATTTCTTCTACCTTTTTTCGAACGAATATCGTCTGCAACACCGTTTACCCTATTACAGCATTGGTAGTATGGGCGCCTTTCTGCTGATCTGGATTACCTGGAGAATGCGTAGATTTCTGTCCAAACCCTGGCTGGAACATACGGTCACCACTCTGGGTAAGGATTCGTTATGGGCGTTCGCGGTGGGCAACAGTCTGGCGGCCGTTCTGCCGGTAATCTCTCATCAGACCTGGTATGTGGTTGTGTTTACGCTGGCTGTGTTAGGTGGCAGTGTGCTGGTGATTGAGGGGAAGAAATTAATACCCATAACATAAACACTGATATTTGTAGGGGCAGGTCCGTGACCTGCCTTGGGTGGGCTGATAACTGAGAACCCCCTCACCCCCCGGCCCCCTCTCCAGAATCTGGAGAGGGGGAGCGCAAATTCCCCTGTTAATAGCTGGACGGAGTTTACCACCAATAGTCGGGTCATGTTTACAACCAAGAGCGGATGGATAAAATAAGAGCTCCTAAGGGGACAAGATTCACGAGATTTGCTTTTCGTAGTGGCAGGTCCGTGACCTGCCCAGGGTGGTTTGTTAATTGAGGACACCCTCACCCCCCGGCCCCCTCTCCAGATTCTGGAGAGGGGGAGCGCAAATTCCCCTCCTTTGGAGGGGTGCCTGCAAGGCGGGGTGGTTTTTTGGCGAAAAGCTCAATGCTGAAAACCAAAAGTGAAGTTAGAACAATCCGGGATGGATAATCAGATTTTGAATTTCATTCACAAATATTCTTGTCGATCAAAGTTTAGACAGCTTGGGAATGAATGCAATTCGTCTATAAGCAATAGAGTAGTTCCCTATTGTGGCGGGGAAAGAGCCGTCCACGAACCCCTAAGGGGGCAAGATAAAACACGAATACACGAATGTGGAATTGCAGTATAACGGGG
>DAOUFM010000188.1:0-2486 GCA_034429975.1 Anaerolineaceae bacterium
TGGTGAGGGCATATCAACATCATACACAAAAAGGATGGGTAATCCAACCAATTAAAGGCTTGGAAAATCTGGACAGATATGATGCCAGGGCAGTTGAACAAGTACTTATTGAATATTATGAATTGGGTAATTTATATAATAAGATTAATAGCATTGCAACAACGAACCCTATTTATGATCAAGCTATGAAACGGGGTAAAGAAATATTAAATGCGATTAACCTTATACCTCAATAAAAGGAGATGATGATGGCAAGGCTTGGACTAGTTTTTGAAATTCCTCTTTCTGGAGGAAGAAAAGCATTTGGTCAATTTATTCGTAAAGATAAAATGGGGCCAATGATCCAGGTGTTTAAATTAATAGCCACAGAGATACCGGATATTAATCTAATCCTTGAGTCAGGGCAGATGTTTGCTCCAATTTTTACCGGATTAGGAGCTGCATTAAAGGAAGGTTTTTGGAAAGCAATTGGAGTAGCGAAAATAAAAGATTTCGAATATCCCGGGTTCCTGTCAACTATGCATAACGACAAAACAGGTAAAGCTGGCGTTTGGTTTTACTATGATGGAGAAAAGGATATTCGCCTTGGTGAAAAAGTACCTCAGAAATACAAAGATAAAGAGTTCCTCATAGTTTGGTCAGCTTCTGATGTAACTCATCGAATTGAGACTGGTGAATATCCCTTTCCATATCGAGAGCTTATTCATAACAATCAATACACTCCCCGCAATTAAATTTACGATTGAAAAATATTGAATCTTTTTTACTCTAATATAAAAAAAATAATAAACCCTGAACTTTAACAACAAAAATATTATTTGAAGGTAAGAATAAAATTTGGTTTTAAACCGCCAATACGAAGGTACTACTCACTTTAGGTGATTTTCAACTTTTGAATCGCCCATTCAGTTATGACCTCTACACCGGGCAGCGACAAGAGGGGGAGATTGGGCTGTATTTTTACCATTTAGAGATAAACCTGAAACGATAACATCTGATTTAGAAAAGAAAGGTAGCAATGTTGCTATCGGTGTACCACCATTAGAACAAGCGATGGGGATCAATCTAATGTTTCCAACTGAAATAAAAGCGACTTACAAACAAGGAATAAGAGCGGATTTAATGGATAATTTAAATAATAATCTTCCAACGTTGATTACCATAGCACTACCCCCAATGGATTTTGGACATGTAGTTGTGGTTATTGGGTATGATCCAGTAACAAATGAACTTCAATTTTTTGATCCGGCATATAATGAAAAATTTTCGGAATTAAAATTTAATGATAATTATGGTAAAAAGCTTGGAGTAAGTACTTTTGAAGCGTTATGGGGTCGATCGAACTTATTCATTCGAAATAATTCAATGGTCACAGTTGAAAAATACCCGATGAAAACTGTACCAATAATCCGTCTTGGTTATGGAAACCGAACGATAATTAATATAAGATAGGATTAAAAGATGAAAAAAACGATCAAAATTATCTTTGGTGCTCTAATAATATCAATTATCCTGCTGATGATGTTTTGCTATCTGAAAATTTTTATGGCATATAACTTCAACAAGATAACCATTCCGGAAAGTGATATTATGTTCCAGTCAATGATGCAAGATCCTTACGAAATTATTTTTATTCAATCAGATGGATCCGGCTATCAGAAAGTGAAGATTAAAATTAATTTTGTTAAACTAAATTGGTCTTCCGATGGTGAACGGATTTATGGATTACATAATCCGACAAATCGCCCACAATATAAAGATGCTGGTTTTCCGGCTTTTTTAAATTTAGCCACAAAAGGATTTAGATATTGCAATGGGTATATTTATGAAAAAATTGAGGAATATGCGTATTCAGAAGATCGGCATGAAGTATTAATTTCCAACGCTTTAGGGATTACGCAATATGATCTGAGAACCTGTCAGCCAATTCGAATGATAATCGATAATAAAAGCCCCACAATTAGGCCAGCAGGCTTTTCATATTATAAAGAAAGTCAGATACTGGTATATTCGGAGATATGGGAAAAAAATACCAGCCAGCGAAGTTATCATCTTTTCCGTTATGATCTTGATAATGGAGAAAAGGTAGAATTAGCAGCAGGAATCAATCCGGCAATTTCTGCTGATGGGACAAAAATTGCCTATTTGGGAATGGATGGATTGTATACGATGGACATCAATGGCAAAAACCAGGTTCAAATTTTAGCCACGCCTTTATTTGACACATATAGATCTGGAGGTCACCATCTTGCTCCTGAACCAGACTGGTCGCCAGATGGTGAATGGCTTGTGTATCATCACTGCGAAAAAGAACTTTGCATTGCCTCAGATACTCCAATCCTAAAAATAAGAGTTGCTGATGGAACGATTGAAGAAATTTACAAAGATGGAATGTACCCTTCCTGGAGACCCTAAGTGATCAAACATAATAATCTGACCAGCCAGACGCGCTACACTGCCTTTGGGGAGACGAGAGGGGCTGCCAC
>DAOUFM010000189.1:0-8138 GCA_034429975.1 Anaerolineaceae bacterium
CCGGCTAGTGGAAACAGGCCTCGACCTGGTGCAATTCTCAACCGTGGTGTTCTTCGAGATCGAATATTCACTCTATACGTTGTGGCAAAGCGTGCGACGTGTATGGCGTTTGGGACAGACTCAGCCGGTCAAGGCGATCTTCTCAGTCTACAACTCGGCGATGGAAGCAAAAGCACTGGCTTTGATGGGAAAAAAGATGAAGGCCGCTCAGCTCGTTTACGGGGATGAGGTTGGAGGCGCAATTGTGCCAGAAGAGGAGGGCGACTTCCTCACTCAGCTCGCTCGCGATGTGCTAGAGGGCGCGAAGCTCTCAGATCTACAGACCTTGTTTGCCGACGATCTGCAAGTCAGCCACAATCCGATGGGCAGCCTGACGACCCCGAGTGCGGTTATTGTGCCTGGCCCGAAAGTGATGACCTGGGATGATTGGGTAAGTCAGAAGACGGTGGTGGTCAGACGGACAAGGAGAAAGGAGGTAGTACCGGAGGGTCAGTTGGGATTTGGTATATAAAAATCATTAAAGAGAAGGTTGTCAGTTCTGATTGACAACCTTCTCTTGCATTAGGTACCATACTTAAATATTGATCACATTATCTAACCCACTCCAATTGCTTTTAACGCAGCAGATAATGGATCAGAATAAAAGATTGGATCTACCTTTTCTAAAAGGTCACCAGGCACTTCTAATACTTGTCGTTTATTGCTAATAGGGATTAATACCTTTTTAGCACCATTATCAACAATCACTTGCAGAGGCTCGACGAGTGATCGTAAAGGTAATATTGATCCCTGAATTGTCATCTCCCCTAATACCACCAAGCCGCCAAGCGTTGGTTTGTCTCTTAAAAGAGAATAGAGTGCAATAAAGAAAGCCACTCCACCTTGAGATCCTTCTTTGGTTTGCATTAAATCGACCATTTGGACATGAAAATCATAACTATCCATATCGCGCTCAATTCCTAATCGATTCTTATTAGCGCGCATATAATCGAAAGCAGTAATTATAGATTCTTTCATCGTTCTATCTGGACTGCCCGTAATCCGTAATTTCCCCGCCCCGCTCATCCTGGATACTTCAACACGAGTCAATGCTACTAAATCATTGTCAGTTAAGGATGCAGTATAGATACATCCAGGTGTTAATGGATCTTGAGCAATTAAATTCCGCCCTCCTTCTTCCGGTACTCCTACGTAATACTCTCGCATTGTTTCGCTATCAATGTATGAAAAAGAGGTCTGATAATACTCAAAAGCCCCCATTTTTTTAAGTTGTTCTTTTACTCTTCTACGACCCTCAAGAGCAATTTCCAGGTATTCCTGAGTTTCTTCTTTTGTTGGATCTCCACCAGGATGTAAAAGCTTAATTAGTCCGGATGCTGTTCTGCGGACTGCTTTTGCATCCCTTGTGTTTAGATCTGTACCAAGTGAGAAATATCGATCAATTACATCTGTATAATTTCGACGGCGCAATTCGCGGAAGGCTTCAGCAAGATAATCAACAACAAATCCATAATGATCTGTCATGAATTCATTTCTCATTTTGGGCAATTCCCATCCTGGGAGATAGTAATGAATTCGATCAATCAAAGCCATATCTTGCATTTCTTCAGGTAATGGTTGAAGTAAAGTGGATGTTCTCACTAATACGTCAACCGGTTGATTTAAGTTACCTGCAAACACTATCGAGGCCTCTGCGACTATTTCTTCGCGTCCCCGACTAAAGCTGCCACTTTCCATATAGTCTTTTAGAATCTGAACAGCAGATTTATCGTCAAAATTTATTCCTGCTACTTCATCAAACGCGACCACATCCCACATACCCACTAAACCAACTTTTCGCGTACTCATGTTATAGAAAAGGTTAGGAACTGTGGTTTTTCCGCCTGAAACGAGAATTGCGTAAGGCGTTAGATCCCGATACACATAACTTTTACCAGTCCCACGTGGACCTAACTCGATTAAATTGTAATTTCGTTGAATCATTGGGATTAACCGAATTAGCATTAATAATTTTGTTCTTCTCTCAAATTGGCTTGGCTCAAGCCCAATTGTTCGAACCAGCAAATCAAGCCACGCATCAGTAGATAATTGGGATCTTCGCTCTATATAGTCATCAAGATTAAAAGAAGCAAGTTGAATTGGATTTAATTCAGTTACGAAGAAAGGTCTTACTTTACCAGACACTTCCTCGTCTTCGCGATATTCGAGTTTCACCTGAGCCCACACCCCCCCTTCAAGTAACCGGTCATATTTTCGGACAATCGTATCCGAAATATGCAAAAAGTTATGGCCAAAATTCACCATTTCCGCCCAATATTTTGTGCCATCTAATCGAACGAGGATTTTGTCAATAAACGTCATCTCTCCTCGTTCTTTTACTCTCGATTGAGCTTTCATGGCCTCATCTGGCCGAATGATGTTCTCTGAGATTGTGCTATTAACTAATCGTAATCCCGCCTCAATCGCAGTTGGATCATCAGTAGCGCAGTATTTTCCCAATAAGTATTCCAATACATAAACAGGGACATTTGCTCCAACTTTTACTCTACGAACCAAATCTTTGCGGACTACTCGCCCTGCGAAGATTGAAGTTGCTTTTTGATCAAGGTTATCCATATATCAAACCTCCTAAAGGGCGAATGCAATTGAAATATTAGTGACCTGAGAAAGGGCAAGCCCAGTATCTGAATTGATTAAGTCGAGATCGACTGTGGCTATTCCAGCAGGAATATCATCTATAAAAAGAGTCACAGTATTTGGAATCAGCGTTGTTGATCCTTCTTCCATCTTCATTTTCACGTCTTTTGTAGTTTCATCTAGGCCATACGTAGCTGCTACTGGCATTGAGAGAACTCGATTCCCGGATTTCAGTTCAATTCGAATTTTTGGTGGTGTCGCGAGAAGTTCAGTTGCGTTTCCATTAATAGTAACCGAGAAAAATCTTGTAGATATTTGTTTGCTACCAAGAATTATTTCCCAATGGTAAGCAGGTTCTTTATTAGTTGATAAATAGTTTTTCCCTGGTCGAACCGATAGGATGGGAATAATTATTTCTTGAAGGGACATACCACCATGAAAATATTGAGTCGATCCACCTGCTGCCTTAAAGCACCCCAGTCCTATTGGTGTGACAAGTTCTAAATCACCACCAATGCCAAATGCAGAAACTGGTTTACGCAAGCACGTTGAGGCATTAGCTCCTCCATGACCAATCCAAACACGGCGATGTAAGTCAACAGTTTCGCCGCCTGGGGGATCCATCGGAGTGCCCACCATAAGATTATCTCCAGCAATAAAGCCATGATCAGATGTGATAATGACCGTTTGATAATTGACATTCAGCAAATTGCGAACACACCGGCGTAATTGATTGAAAACATCATCATGTAATCGCCTGGCAATTTCTGGCTGGCTTTCCCACAATCCGTCGATTTCGTCTGTCGCAGTAATGACAGCCAGCTTTGCATTGGCAAGGGAGTTTACAATCTTCTTATCCTTTAGTGGCGCAATTTGGTTAAGCTCCAATACAATGCTCTGTGGGTAGTTTGTTTCTATATATTTCACGCGGTCTGGCCGGCCTTTGAGCATTGTTGTCAAAATCACAACACCCAATTTCCCTGCTCCGGCAGGCGCAAGTGATATTCCCTTTTCCGCATCTGGCATAAGTGCAGCCATTCCCACTTCTGTGACAGTGGGTACTGTGGCTAAGGCTGGTATTACCTGACAATCCCAATCAGATTGGATTTGTTCGAATAAATCTAAAGCCATCTCATATCGAAATGAGTCAACCAGAATATATGCGATTTTTTCACTTTCCAATGGCGGTTGAACAAAATCATGGAATATATTGGATTGCTGCACAATTTCTGGAAGGTGGAAACTCGCTTTTTCATAACCTCGAATAAATTGTTCCGTCATAGCATGAACGACATCAACATAAATTGATCGAGCTGACGCCAGGAGTTTTTGAAGTGAATCATGTTGCTCAGTTTCGAAATCAAAACTGTGTTCATCCCTTTCCATTCTTCTAAATGTTGTATCTAATTTACACCATGGAGATTGCCCATCACTGGCATGAATTTGATATCCAGAATAGTTTTTAATCAATTGGGATGCTGACCATTCTTGTTTCAGGGCAGTCTTAATAGAGTTGGATTGAACGAGCACTTGACCAGCTTCAACGATCATTTGCCAATGTAATTTCAAGGTCGGGATTTGGTTCGGCCAGAATCCGTTCTGCCGCTTTCTAGCAATTTCAACCAAATCTTGATTCGGTTTTTCTATAAGTGCTTTTTCGACTAAAGATTGTAGAATATCTTCGATTCCAGCAAAAGTATCTGTATGATCCAACATTTCAATTGACCAGGCATGTTTTGAAAGGTCGATTTCCGGCTCAAATTTATTGGCTGCTTCTATGTAACTGGCGGTGTAATCACTTCTGAGACGCCATTGTCTTACAAGACGAAGAACGGATTCAATTGCGCCTTTACTCTTTGGTCCTTTGAATGTACTGAGAGAGGCAGGTAATAATTTTCCTAATTGATTCGCGAATTCAGCAAATAATAAATATCGGGCTAAAGACTCGCGAATCTTGCTCAAATCTTCTTTATCTCCCAGCTGAATTTCTAATTCATTTTTGAGCAACGCGATAAGGGTCGGAACCGCATTCTTGGCTTTAATATCTTCATCGAAGTTTCTAGAAGAAAGGAATTGAAGGCATATATCTTCAATGTTTTCACTTTTAAAGATAATTGCTAAAGCTCCAATATGGATATCCTTATGCCGGTTTGCAATTTCATCCAGTTCTGAAAGCGATAACTGCCCATTTTCAACTTCAGTAATTACTTTTGACAGGTTGTTGGCGGGTAATATTCCCCCTAAGGCTTGTCTGGCTACCAGGGCTAAACGCGTGTTGCGTTCTGCTGGTTGTTGGCCAGGCTGCATAATAACCCCAGCTGTTGTGTATTCAACTAATGCATGGTGGGATAACTCTTCAGACATGGGAACATAGATTAGTAATTTTGGCGGTTCCAAAGCACCCCAAACCTGCTCTAAGCTACGCCGCAGCGCCATGAAACCTTTTTGGGGTTCGTATGAGAATAGATGCACGTTAGGAAAATTCTCTGCAAGAACGAGGGCTTGATACTGCTTCTCGGGATCAAACCAAACAACAATATGATGCTCTTGAAGTTGTTGGCGAATTGTTTGGATCAAATATTGGGTGACAAGATTTGCAGTAATACTCATGCTCTCCTCTTCCTACTACTCGTGCTAGTTTCCTATAAACCATTCTTCATGCCCATGCGCGATGGCGTAGGACTTGTTCTTCTTACAGGCTTGCTTCACCCGTTCCGGCCAGTACTTCAAGGCGATCCGGCTCCAGTCGTACTTCCCGGCAGCCAGCTCATCCCAATACTTCTTCGGCTCGCTCTTCCATAACGGAATCACCGACCACAGCGGAGCCATACGCAGGATCACCCCATCATCGATCCAATCCGCCTCTGGTTCATACCCGCCGCGGGTGATGGCATCCAGGTCTTTGGCAAACTGAGCCAGTTCCTCAGCCAGTTGGCGCAGCTCGTCCATTTCTTTCTCGATCGGTTTGCGGGCTGCTCCCTGCGCAGTCAGAACCTTTTTACCAAGCTCTTCCAGGCGCAGCTGCACAGCGCGTCGTTTGGTGGGCAGGTAGGGTTCCTGCTGCAGGGCATAGAAGGTGTTGCGGTCGATCTTTTCGTGGAACAGAACGAAGCCGTAGGAGCGTTTGGAGGATTGGATCGGCCAGTAGACCGGACGTTTGCGGTACTGCTTGATGTGGTGCTGGGTGAAGAAATCTTTCTCCAGGAACTTGCGCAGGTCGCCACCGGCTGCCTGCTGAATGACTTCCTGGGCTTGAGCCTGACCCAGCATGAGTTCCAACGCCTTGCTGACCAGGGTGGGCAGATCGCGGGAGTGGCTGGGGTCGAAGACCGCGATGCCATCGGGGAGAGTCAACTTCTGTAAAGCTTGTTCTACTTGGCGGGAGAAGACATGCCGCCCGCCTTGCTCATCGATGTATGCGAATTGGGAAGGCTCGCCTACCAATTCGTTGAATTCTTCTTCGGTCGGTTCAGGCAGCGAACCGATGGCAAAATCGGTTCGGCGGTAGATGGCTGAACCTAAAGCCCCTGGGGTGCCAGGTTGGAAACGACCGAGAATATTTCCAAGGGCAAAAGACAACCAGGTAAGAGACAAATCTTTTTGTGTGAGAGCTTCAGCTGTTGCTTTCTCTTCTTCATCTTCGGATTTTGAGCTCTCACTATCTTCTATAACCTGTCCTCGGCCAGCCAACTCTGCTTCAATAATGGATTTTTCTTCTAGCAGAATTCCGTATAGGTTATAAACTATATTGTCAATATTGGTCTCAAGAGATGAAATACGGTCTTGCGTCATCGCAATGTTATGAAGCCCTATTGACCAATTAGGAGGAGCAATGAATTCCAAAGTCGACTCTGTTTGATGACTTTTATGTTTTGATAACCTTGTTAAATTTGTGACATGATTTTCTATTTCACTTACTAATTTCCCTTTTGAATGGCTAAAAGGTATCCGTGATAGATCCCCCGACTGAAAAGACACAGACGGATTCAGCATATTAAGTGCAAAACTCGTAAAGGATGAATTAAGTATTGCGATCAGATCAAATTTATTACAAGAAATTGGAAAACCACAAGACCCTTTATCGTCAAACAAAAATCCAGGTTCCATCCATCGAACAGTTAGACCTTTTGTGCTTAGACTACTCCAAGTAACACCATCTTGGAAGTAAAACCCCTGGTTTCGAAGCGTTGCTCGGCCTGTTAATCTAATTTCCTCTCCATCATTTCGCCAATTTATTATCAGATTACGAAGCCCATACCATTTTACAGCTCCGCCACCTTTCATATACGGAAACCATTGCATGTGTGAATCAATAGAGTCGGGTCGCGATTTGCATTTTAGATTGATGGAATTTTTTTCGATTTCCCACCAATATCGTAGAAAACGCACATTGTCTGCAGTTGTCATTCCCTGACAAGGATGAGCGACATCACCCAATTTGGGTAAATCCGTAAACAAAGTCCTAATATTTTTCGTAACCCAATACACCCAGGGATTGCCAGGAATAGCTCCAATATCCCCCTGGTGTAATCGGTATACTTCACTTGGCAGCTTAATATCGCTCATCGCTCAGCAATCCTTGAAGGTACACTGACAAGGCTAACGGGCATTGATCACCGCCTGCAGCTCATTCATTTTTGTCTGCACAATTTCGTCCAATGCCAGGCTGATATGTTCCACGGTATCTACAGATCTTTTCGCCCAAGCATAACTGATCTCCTGAGGATGACCATCTGGATCTTCTTTGCTGCGGTCCGCTCGATGGACGATACTATTCCGACGTTCAGAAATCTCGAATAATGCTGTACCCATCTCCTTTTTATCCCTACCCAATTGATTGGATATCTGATCCCAGGGATTCTGCACACCCAAAAGTCGCCCGGTTACATGAACGCCTTTTCTTGAGCTAAGGTAGCTGAAATTTGTTAACCCAAGGATTTTATTGGCAATATACTCAGCAGAATTGGGGTCAGCCAACAAGCGTAATGTTTCATCTAATGTAAAGGTGAGGTCTTGGAAGAACTCCATGACGATCCCGTCATCTCTTGGAATGAAATCTCTACCAAATGCACGAATCGACGTGGGTAAATTGACACGAAGTAGTGATGGTAAATACGTATCGAGTGCCGTGCATCCTGCAACCACCGCCTGCCGAAGCAAGTGATTGAGCGAAGCCCGACGTAACGTGGAAGGTGGCAGCTGGGCACGCTCGCGAACCAGACCCAGAAACAATTCGTTATATACCAACAATAGTTCTTCGGTCGCTTCAGCCCGCACAATCGCACGTAATGCTTTGATCATTTCTTCTTCAGAACTGATATGATCATTGGTATCCAGTAACGAATATACCTGGAGCATCAAGTTCGCCGGCCGTATATTGTCTTTGAATGTCTGAATAGGACTGGGCATGGTGATTACTCCAGGATGACCTTCACGCCTGCATCAATCCGTTCCATCAGGGCTTCTCGAAGCTGTTCCAACGCGTCTTCTACTTCTTCACG
>DAOUFM010000190.1:0-6152 GCA_034429975.1 Anaerolineaceae bacterium
TGCTGAACGACCTGAACAATGATGCCTGTTTGTTTTTGCGGGTTGGGCGGGAATTAGTTTTAGGGACGGTTGAACCGGATACCCAACCCGAGCCGGAATACACGGCTACCCCCATCCTGCCTTCGCCCACGCCCTTCAATGGGACAGGCGATATCTGTGTTTTGTTGTTCAATGATATCAACGGGAACACCTTAATTGATGATGACACCGTCGAATTACCCCTGGCAGGGGGTGCGGTCAGCGTGGTGGACCGTATCGGGAAGGTTTCTCTTTCCGAACAAACCACCAACCAGGGCGAGATTTGCTTCAGCGCTCTCGATGAGGGCGAATATACGATCAGCGTAGCCGTGCCAGGAGGTTATAACCCCACCATGCGCAACAGTGCCACCCTAAAGCTGAACGCTGGTGATACGGTGCGCATCGATTTTGGGGCACAACTGAGCAGCGCCGGTCAGATCGAAGTAGAGGAAAAACCGGCCGATACAAAATCCCCGCTCCTGGGTATTTTGGGAGGCGCAATCCTATTATTTGGGATCGGATTTGGCTTGTACGCTATTCGAATTCAACGCAGATAAGCGTTTACCACTGCGTTCGTTGCTCTTTCCAGACGTCGGCATCGTTATGGTAGCCGGCTTGCTCCCAAAATCCAGGCTGGTCTTCAGCTAAAAACTCCAGCCCGCGCAGCCATTTGGCCCCTTTCCAAAAGTAGGGCGTGTCCAGATCATCCCGCCCGGGGATGGCGCCGATAACCCCGCGCAAGGGATATCCGTGTTCCAGCGGGATGGGTTCGCCGTTGTATTGGGTGGCCAGCAGGAAATTATCCTGGAGGGCAACTGCCAGTTGCAGGTTGGTGGTGTATCCATATTCAGCATGCTGCACAACATACCTGGCCTCCGGCTTGATTTTTAATAAGCCTTGCGTCACAAGGGTGTTGAGGGAAACACCTTCCCATTCGGTATCGAACATGCTCCAGCGCGTGACACAATGCAGATCTATCTTTAGTTTTGTGCGCGGCAGTTGGTTGAACTCCTCCCAATTGAGGGTGAATGGTTGTTCCACCAATCCCCAGAATTTCATGGTCCAGGTGGCTAAATTCGTGGTGGGAACCGGGCCGTAATGTAAGACCGGAAATCGTTGGGTTAAAAGCTGTCCGGGTGGCATGCGTCCGGCGGCTCGCATTTTTTGTTCATCTTCTTTGCGTTTAAATGGGTTAAACATACTTACTCCTGCACAGAATTATAATGGAAACCTGGTCTGGTTGTCCAAAAGCAGGCTTATATAAATCCTGTTCTTTTGAGATTAAATTAAGGATAGAATTCGTTGGTGGGGGAAGGCGTTTGAGTGGGCCAAACCGGATAGCCACCTTCGGTTGCAGTTGGGGCGACTGGATAATTGGGCAAGGTCGCCGTTGGCTGGAGAGTAGATGGAGTACCAACCTGTGTGGGAGTTTGGGTAGGTTCCACAAAGAAGAAGGTTGGGCTGGGAGTGATCCGAGCCGCCTGTTCGGTTAATTGAGGAGGGTTAAGCGTGGAAAATTGAACCCAACTGGTAGGGGTCGGTTCCACCCCGCTGGCCAGAAAAGTGATGTCGTCCACATACTCGATGGCGCCAATACAAGCCGGTTCCAGGTTACGGGCAACATCCGCCCAGGTCAGATGCCCGGTTTGGCGATACGCCTGTTGAATAGCATGACTCAAACAGCCCGAACCGGCGTTGTAATTTACCAGGGTGAAACGCCAGAGATCGGCATAGCTGCTGAGTTGACCCGGATCTTTGCTGGTGGTGTTGCGGATAATTTTCCCCACCTGTTCGCAGTTAGCCAGCAACCCTTCGGCAAAGATGTGCACTGAGAAATTGGCTTGCGAGAGGTCTATCCCTACCGGACAATCCAGACAGGAGGAATTAACCTTGGTCACCAGAGCACCACGCAGCATGGCCTGGTCTTCTTCCGAAATATTACCAAACCCGAGGTCACAATGGTCCTGGCTGAGAACCAGCGGGCAAAACTGGTGGAAGAAACCAGGGTTCCACAGCAGCACCGTATCCGCGCCGTTTTCGGTTAATTGACCCAAACCAGCTTCCCGATAGGTTTTATAAATACCTGGCCAGAATTGGCTTTCCCGGCTGAATACATTTTTTAACAGTTGTGCTGGTACGCCGGTTTCGCCCGCTACTGTCATGATCTCATCATTAAATAAGTTCTGCCATTCGGATACCAGAGGTCTGGCTTCATTTAACCCGCATTCATTGGCTACCAGATCACGCGTCAGACCACCGTTTGGGCAGTAGCTGGCATCCACTTCGCCGGTTTTAATGAGCATTCCGGCCAGATAGTAATAGGACACATTCGTATATAAAGCGCCAACTTCCGGGGGGGTTAATAACCACGGCGGTGGCCCGCCGATATCTGGGAAGACTTCCCA
Source organism: Anaerolineaceae bacterium (assembly GCA_034429975.1). Lineage (GTDB taxonomy): Bacteria > Chloroflexota > Anaerolineae > Anaerolineales > Anaerolineaceae > UBA6170. Next base: position 2,424 of record DAOUFM010000190.1, read on the forward strand.
GGTTTCCGAACAACTGGCTGGTGTGGATCCACGCCATTGGCTTGAGATGACATCCACATACCACAGGTGTTGATCGGAGCTTTTTCCTTCCGGGTTGGTGAAGTCGCCCCAGGGTTTTACACGCACCAAAGCGTTGAAGACCTCGCTCGAATCTCCAAAGGAAGAGTCAGCCCAGAATTCCAGTTCAATCCCGTTGGAGCCGGTTGGCCAGAGCGGCAGATCACACACATCCGAAGGACAACTGAACGGGTCGCCATTAATCGTGCCCTGAATGCGTATCACGCTTTCGTTGGCCAGCAATTCTTCCCCAATCAGGCGTAAATTGGGCAGGCTGGTACAGGTGTTTGCAGGGGTACTTTGCTCACAATTGGAGATGGCTAACCACACCTGCGGAAGCGGAAGTTCGACTTCAATGTTTTTTACTTTTGGATAGGATTGGAAATAACTCAGATAGGCTCCGGGACATTGTTTAACGTCCCCGCCTTCTTCGGCTAATTTACAGGGAACGGCTTTTAACCATTCGTAGGCTTTGGCCGCGCCACACCAGGTTTCCACATCGTCTGCAGTTGGCCAGCCATCATGGTCGATCAGGAAGCGGCAGGTGATTTCGTTATTTTTCCAGCGTACCAACCACCACTCATGCGCCATCGTATCCACGCTGATAACCGTCATACGGTGGTATTCTTCCGTTGGAGTTTCAGTTGGATTTAAGGCATAGGCAGTCTCTGGCGCGCGCAGCATAAAGCTTATTCCAGCCGCCAACAGAGCCAATACCAACAAACCCAATAAGATGCGGTTCAATAAAGAATCCTTTGATAAAACCTGTTTAAATAGAAACCAGGAAAGCCCCATAATGGCTCTCTCTGTAAAATAGTGTAGCATAATTCGTGCTAGAAAAATAGATTTTTAAAATAAATTAATGCAAAAGGATTACTGCTTTCCAGGTTGATGGATTTTACGGATATCCTTCCAGAGTTCTACTGGGAGTGAGCGTTGGTCCGCCCGGCGTAACCGTTGGGCTGCCGGGTGTGACGGTGTCGGTAAAGAGGGTTGGCGTAACCGAGAGCGTTGGGGTGGCAGTGGGGGTTATAGAAGGCGTGTAGGTGGTGGTAGGCGTAGGAGAAATGGTTAACTCATATTCGAGTGTCATAATCAGGTCAGAGGACTGCACTGGATCGTTGGCAAAGTCTACAGCAGCCTGCATGAGTGTAAAAACCCGTTCAGGTTTGGGTAATAGCACCACCGGATTGATGTCACCCGGTAATTGCCAGGGGATAAAATCGCTAATTTCGAACTGAAAGAAACCAAAGCGGTTGGCCTGCCCCAGTCGAATCCCCAAAGGAACATAATTCAATAATGTTGGCAGCGTTAAATTCGTTTGTACCGAATTCCGATAGGTGTAATACAGTTCAGAGATTTCAAATAATTTTCCGCCGCGCGCCATGGTCTGAAAAAGATGGTAGACCACTTGTTGCTGGCGGACAGCCTGATCGCGAATATCCGCATGCTCGCGAAATTCCAGGAAGCAGTATACTTCGCTGCCATTCATGTGAACGCTGCCGGCGGGAATCCCCCCGCAGATATCATAATAATTGTGGAAAACATCCACATCCAGCCCTTTGAGTTCATCGACAAACCAGGAAAAATCGTCCTGATGCACCAGCACAAATTCATCCGGGCGCATCCCCAGGTTGTATTCAATAGTATCCGCCAGCATCTCAAATCCACCGACTGCATACGCCACGCTGACCCGCTGCATGGTGTATCCGGGAATATAGACGAACATTTCGGGCGGTAAGGAAAGTAAAGCCACTTTGGCTAACCTGGGATGATAAAAAGCCAGCATCACCACATTGGTGCGGCTGACGAAAGGTGCTTCACTCCCCGAACCCAACAATACGATCAGGCGCACTTCCTCCGGGATGGATAAACCTGTGACCGGGCTGGGGATGGCGGTAGCCGGAGAGATTTTTGGAGTGGGATAATCAGTTCGCGGTTGCCGGCTGGTTTTCAAGTCAGGAGTACTTTGCAGAACTGGGCTGGGAATCGGGCTGGTAGTGACAGTCGCGCTGGGGGTGACTGTTGGTTGAGTAGGCCTTGGTTTGGCCTGTGGAAGGCAACTGGATAAAAATAAAATTCCCATGAACAGGGCAGAAACAGCCCAGCGAACGATAGAGATACGGGTAGTCGGATTTCGCTGAACAGCTTTATAACCCGGTCCTTTCATTTAATTAACGTCCTGATTTTTCGAAGTGCTGCAGTGCTTCGTCGTAGGCTGCCCGTAAGGGAAATTGCGCAGCCTGGTTCATCCAGCGATCCAAAATTTCATTGATAGGCTTTCGTGATTGTTCTTCCTTTAATAAGAAGTCCAGCAAAATGATTGAAAAGACATAACCAGCTTTAATAAACGACTGTATAATCTCAGAAAGATCCGTGATGAAGCCGGCACGATAGATTAAAAAAACTCTCAAACCTTCCGACAAATTGTCTTTGAGAAAAGCCCAAATATCGTCGATCTGAACCACTGGCTTGCTTTTCTCAAATTCTGTCAGGATGAAGGCATCCGTGGATAGCAACTTGTTCACAGTTTGAAGTGTCTGCTTGCTGATCGCTTTTTTAAGCAGATCGGAAAGGATGAAATTGATCACATGCAAATCAGAAAAAGAGACGTCCACCATGGTGCTCTGGCGGGTTAATCGAATACCGTTGCCCCCATTTAAGGCACAGAAATAGACATGGATTTCCTCCGGTAGATGATCAGCTTCCAGCAAAGTGGTGACCTGTTGTTCGAACCCGGAACGGGCAAGCGCGGTTTCCATTTGATCAATCCGTTCATCGAGCTCAGGCAATAACTCACTCACCCAGTACTCCCGAAACCCTAACATCTCGATTTCCTGAACCACAGGCGCCAGCATTTTGAATAGAAGCAAGAGAAGCTCCTTCTGCGTCATTAATCGGGGTTCATGCGTTTCGATAGCAGCTAAAAAGCCTTCTTCATCCAGCAATAAATCCTGCAGGGCGGTCTTCTCGAATTGGGGAATCACGGATATGACGAATGCCACCAGCGGGCTGATAGAGGTATTGCCCAAAGCCTGGGCGATTTCCTGCAAAGCGCTGCGAGATTCCTGGCTCAACGCCTGACTGAATTCCAGATATTCCTGCGGGTAGCAGTTTTGCAGACGCTCATCGATCGTGAGATTCATGAGGTTTAAAACATCCAGGTTGTAGGAATGATGAAAAAAGATTTCCATGCGAATCCAGCGTTTGTTAATATTTGTTCTGATTATGCCATTTTTGAGTTAAAATGCCAACAGGAAATTAACAAACACTGGTGCGGTTGTTAATCCGCACCAGTTGTGTGTTATCGGTGGAGACGAGGGAGGGTGCCACCGAATATTGCGTTTCAGTTTCATACAAGATTTTAATGGCTTGATCTGTTTAAATCTTCGGACAAGGGTTGGGTTCAGGGTCTTCCCTGGGAGGGTTTTAATACTGGTCATTAGGATAGTCGGGAAAGAAAAATTTTAAATCACACTCTTTTCAAAAAAGGAAAATATTTTTATTTAGACCAATAATTTCCTATTTAGAGTCAAAGAAAAAAGATGGTAATTTAAATTGGGGATCAAAATTGCCTATTCCTAATAAATTGATAGATATTTCAATGAAAGAAAATTCTGAGACAACTTTATTTATGGTATTTGATAAAGGATGGCAAATTTCTTTTAGAAT
>DAOUFM010000191.1:0-1902 GCA_034429975.1 Anaerolineaceae bacterium
TGACCAAGGCTTGGGCCGAACAGGCATTATCTTCACCCATACCCATCCTCGGTAATTTTTCCCGTCTGACCCTTGGTTACAACACAGGCGTAGCATTCGGGCTTTTTGCGAACGGCGGGATATTCCCGCTGATCGTCACAGGCGTCATCATTTCGGTTCTGGCAGCATGGCTCGTTTATGCGATTCGGTCCGGTGATCTTTCCTCTGTCGCAGTATGGCCGGTAGGTTTGATCCTCGGCGGTGCGGTAGGGAATTTCGCCGACCGCATGGTGGATGGAAGGGTGACGGATTTCCTCGATTTTGGATTGGGTACGGCACGTTGGCCGACTTTCAACCTGGCGGATAGTTTTATCGTGGTTGGTGCCCTTTTACTTTTACTCATTATTCCGAAGGTTAAATCCGATGAAAAGGAGCAGACGGCATGAAAGCTCTGAAGGTGCTTGTGAAATCTTTGCTGATCCTGGTTAGTATTGGCCTGATCTGGCGTTGGCTGAGTCGCAATCGCTCTTTACCCTGCCCGACCTGGTTGGCGAGTTTACTGGACAGCCGCTGGTCGGATAGGCTGCTTGGCACGCAGATAACCCTTGATCGCATTGGACTTCGGCCAGGTCAATGTGTATTAGAGATCGGCCCAGGCCCGGGTCGATTGCTGATACCTGCCGCAACGCGCGTGCTGCCCGGCGGCGAAGTCTTTGGGCTGGATATCCAGTCGGGGATGATTGAGCGGCTCAAAGCGCGTTCGGTGCAAGCCGGCGTATCGAATTTGACGACAATTGTGGGTGATGCGACTCAGCCGAACTTCCCACCGGAGAATTTTGATGTGATCTTCTTTTGCACTGTGCTGGGTGAAATCCCGGGTCGGGCAGCAGCGCTGCGCCAGTGCTACGCCGCTCTCAAGCCGGGTGGTTTGCTTTCGATCACAGAAATGTTTCCCGACCCGCACTACCAATCCTGCGCGCCCTTGCGGCAAATGGCTGAGGCAGAAGGATTTCGCCTGCAAATTACGCACGGTCCCTGGTATTTTTTCACTGCGAACTTCATAAAAGCGTAAAGGAGAGTCGCAATGGTTACTATAGGACGCTGTACGATGAGTTGGCTGGCTATCGATAGTATCCCAGGCCAAGATCGGATTCGCTTGATCCCAGGAATTTGGTGAGACACGACTAAAGGAGTGATGATGACACGGACAGCTTGTGGTGGGCGTTGCTTTCCAAAATTACTCGATTGCTCTCCGAACCCAAACTCGGCCACGTCACCGATGAACGTGCCGCAGATCCACCAACGCAGGCTACGGCGGCAAGAACCGCGATGACATTCCGCTTAGGTAAATGGGTGAAATTTATGAATGCTGAACCGACACTTTGAAAAGAGCACTCGAGCGACAGCGACCGCGCACAAGCAATAAGCACTAAATTGTGGCTGATTTAATCATGTCGTTCGAAAAACGAGACTTTATGAGGAGAAAAGAATCATGGAAAATTTTGATTACACAGTGGAAACCACCAAAAGCGTGGACGAAGCAGTCGCCGCCATCGAGGCCAAAGCACAAGAAAAAGGCTTTCGAGTGCTGCACGTTCACGATGTTCAGGCAACGCTCGCCGCGAAGGGCTTTGAAACCGAACCGATGAAGATCGTCGAGGTGTGCAACGCCAAATTCGCCAGCCAGGTGCTGGTGAAAGACAAGAAAATATCGCTGATGCTGCCATGCCCGATCAGTGTTTTTGTAGAGGCAGGTAAGACTTATATCAGCGCCCTCAAGCCACGGGTTTTGTCCGATTATTATCCGGACATAGGCATCGATGAGATTGCCGTAGAGGTTGAAAAAGTGATCATCAGTCTGGTTGACGAAACCAGATAATTTACATTGAATGGAGAACCTATGGAATCGACAAAAATTGAAGT
>DAOUFM010000192.1:0-2589 GCA_034429975.1 Anaerolineaceae bacterium
GTCTGGCAGATCGAAATGCAAAAAATGATGATTTAATGAATCAATATGCCCGATTTATCAATTTCGTCTGGCATAATTACCCTCAGGCAGTCCGTTGGGGTAAAATTCAAAATTATTTTCATATGCCTCGTTTCTAGAATTAAAGACGATTTTTATCATTACCAGGTTGCAGATTATTTATAATAACAATCATTTAGAGTCAATATTAAGAAAAACCATGTAGAATTGATTAGATATTAATTATTTTCGAAGTTAGATATGGAGATTTAAAATGTTAAAAAGATCATTGATCGTCAGTGTAATGATTTTTTCATTTATTATTTCGGGTTGTTCTTCTCAAACAACTCAAGAGGATAGTATTAACAGTCAAAATCAAATAAAAACCAATTCCGAATCAAATGTTACCGAAGAACCCATCAAATTAAAACTCGGAGTCTTGGCTTATACTGGATATGCCCCATTTTATTTTGCTGAAGCCGAAGGGTTTTACACAGAACAAGGGCTTGATGTTGAGCTTATAAATTTTTCCCAACAAAAAGAAGCGAATGTTGCTTTAGCTACCGGTCAAATTGATATTCTCGGCGGTCCCGTCGATGTAGCCAATTTAGCAGCGATGAGTGAGGGCATTGGATTGAAAATTGTTGCTGACAAAGGATATGTGAACCCTAACGCGGATTGTTATTATGCAACCTGGATGGCAACGAAGGATTTATTTAATTCTGGGGAATTGGATAACTTAGAAAACATCAAAGGAAAAAAAATTATTATTCCAAAAGCTACTTATTTTGAATATGCAATGGATCAATTATTAAAACCTTATGGATTAAGTACGAGTGACATTGAAATTGTTGACATGCCAAGTCCTTCACGTCTTGAAGCTTTACAGACCGGAGCAGTAGATATAGCATTTATGTCAGATCCCTGGATCAACCGCGCACTAGAAACTGGCAAAGCGGTTGTTTGGCAAACTTTTGAGGAAAACCTCCCTAATAGTCAATTGGCTGTAGTGATGTTCGGCCCGACAATAATAAAAGACAACCCGGAAGCTGGAGATCGCTTCATGGTCGCATTCCTAAAGGCAGTCAGACAGTATAATGAAGGTAAAACAGCCAAAAATGTCTCATTAATGGCTGAATTCACAAAATCTACACCCGAAGAGGCTGAAAATTATTGCTGGCAATCGTTTACTGATGATGGCCATGTTAACCTGAATTTTATTTTGGAGTATCAAAAATGGGCCTTCAATAAAGGTTATCTGGATCGGGAAATGGAAATAAGCGAGTTTTGGGAAGGCCGCTACCTGCAATATGCTCTGGAGCATTTACCCTAAATGGATCGGATATGCTTTTTTCCACTTATCATTTTTTTTGGAAAAATAAAAAATAATAATGAGCCTAAATGAAATTAGAATCGGGAGCCCGATTCCACCCCCATTCGATTTTTCTCCCATTCTGCATGAAGAAGATAGGATGGCTGTTACTGAATATATTGATTATTGGTCGAAAGAAAATCCAGCTTCGATTGCTATAATCGATCAGGGTCTTGTTTATTCATTTAGTCAGTTAAATTCAATTGTTAATCAAATTGCGAATGGATTGTTGCAAGAAATAGGAGAGAAAGAAGATGTGGTTGCCTTATTGTTTGATAAAGAAGCAGCCGCAATTTTTTCTCTTTTTGGAACATTAAAAGCTGGAAAAATTTATGCAAGTTTAGATCCCAATAGTCCATCACCTTACCTCAAGTCAATTGTTCAAGATCTCACACCGGCTGTTATCATCACCAATAATACATATGAATCACTAGCTAAGGAAATCTCTCAGGATTCCACGAAAGTGATTATGCTCGATCACTGGTATCAAAATTTTTCTATTAACAAACCTCAATCCAATGATTCAATGGATAAGCAGGCAGCCATTTTTTACACTTCGGGCTCCACAGGCAAGTCAAAAGGAATTGTTATCAGTCAAAACGGTCTTTGGTATCGGGCCTACAACACAATTTTGCCGTTAAAATTTAGCCCATCTGACCGAATCTGCATGCCATTTCCAATTGGCTTTGCCTGGTCGATTGCCCCTTTATTTGGAGCTTTGGTATCAGGGGCAACTTTGTTACTCTATGATTATGAAGATAAGTCGGTTGATGAAATAAAAACCTGGCTAGCCGAAAACAAGATCACATTTGTCCCAATTCCATCGGGTTTATTAAAAAAGATTCTTCCCGGATCAAAAGATTATAACCGATTAGATTTGCCATATTTACGGGTAATTGTCGCAGGCAGTGATTCAATTGATCTGGAGGATATTATATTATTTCAACAGAAATTTCCAGAAAACTCAATTCTTGTTTACCCATTCTCCTCTTCGGAGGCAGGTTCAATTTCAAGAACTTACTTTAGAACTAATTCACTATTATCCGAGCAGGATCTTCTTTTTAAATTTCTTAACCCGGATGTAGATATCTTAATTTTGGATGAACAAAGAAAATCTGTCCAGCCTAATACCCCTGGAGAAATTGCTGTCCGAAGTCAGGGAAACATGGTCGGATATTGGTCTAAGAATGGAATTGACACCAGCAGACTGATCGATGACC
>DAOUFM010000193.1:0-2195 GCA_034429975.1 Anaerolineaceae bacterium
AAACACGCGCGTTACTGCAAGAAGAGGATTTGGCAACCTATACCTATGATGGCGATGGGAAACTGGTCATGTCACAGGTAGGTGAAACAATCACCCTGTATCCGAACGCTTATTACGAAGTACAGGCTACAACCAGTAAGAACTTTTATTTTGCCGGGGCAGATCGAATCGCCATCCGGGAAAATAACGAACTCACCTTCCTCTTGCACGATCATCTGGGCAGCACGGTAGGGACCGTCAACAGCGCTGGAAATCTAACCAGCCAGACGCGCTACACTGCCTTTGGAGAGACGAGAGGGGCTGCCACTACCAGCACGGATTATCTCTACACCGGGCAGCGGGCAGAGGGGGAGATTGGGCTGTATTTTTACAACGCCAGGTGGTACGACCCGGCGTTAGCGCGCTTCATCTCTGCGGATACCCTTGTGCCCGATCCGGGGAATGCGCTGGCGTGGGATCGCTATGCGTATGTGTATAACAACCCGATATGCTATACTGACCCAAGTGGGCATGTAATCTGCATGGATGGTGAATATTGTGGCATTTCAGGTAGTACAGGATTTCTAAAACATATTTATCGAAAGGCGATTACAGAAGTTTACCAATGGCAATTAAAAGGCACTTTTAAATTGGCGGATTTACAAACAATTTATCAGGTTGGCTACAACATTCAGACTTATGTCGATGGATTGAATGGGAATGGCTTGGGTTGGATACGGAATCAACTAAAAGGGGCAACATTTGTTAATTACGGAATGGCAAAAGATACGAGTTATGTTTTACCTGGAAACAATATTTATCTGGCAAAGAATTGGCAATCATTGGATCAAAATGTAGCCTTAATGCTTATTACTCATGAATTAGGGCATGTGTGGGATAACAATAGCTCGCTTACAGGCTTAGGCACATATATAGGAGGGGGTTCTGCAGATCGACTTTATAAATTTTTAAGTGAGAATCAAAAGCTTTCGATGGGCATTCGATTTATCAATATTCAGCCATGGTTTAAAAAATCTCGATCATATTTGATTAATAAATTAGGTGAAGAAAACTATTTTATGGGTGATTATCTTTATGGGAATGGGGCAACAGCAGATTATTTCGCTGAAGCTTTTTCATTAGGGATTTATGCCCCCTCAGAAGTGCCAATAAGGGCATATGTTTGGGTCAGGGTTTTGATTAGCTTACAGGTTAGCCAGTAAAAACGAAAGGGATGAAATGAAGAAAATATTTAAAACTTGTTGTTCCGGGTTTTTAATTCTTGGACTCTCTTTTGTGATTATTGCAGGCATATTAATGAGTATTTACTCAATCCAGAAAATCAAATTGAAATCAAAGTGTGAGCTACCCTGCTGGCATGGAATTACCGTTGGTGAAACACAGGAAGATGACGCAATTAAGGTGATAAGCAATTTACCTAAGGTTGATTATAAAGTAAGCACTAATTCTCATCGTAGATATTATGGCTCAATAGATACTGTATATTTCGCGATGTATCCTTGGTTTAATCTATTTTATTTAGTGGATGGTGCAATTTACTTTAAAGAAAACGAAACTGTTTACATGGAGCTAAGAGGTGGGCTTGGTAAGAATGTAGGACAGGTGATCGAAAAATACGGTGAACCGGCTTATGTTTATATTAAGTCAGAAAGGCCTTCTATCATAAACGCATGCCTTTTTTATCCAGAAATTGGATTAATCTTTGAAGCTTCAAAAATCTTAGAATTTGATGAAATTAAAAACAACACAAGAATATATGGGCTCACTGTTATTAAACCAAAAGATTTTCAGGCGTATGTAGAAAACAGTGGCATGTACCCGGTAAAAGAACCCTACCAATCCATTTTTGTACCCTGGAGTGGGTATGGTGAATTGAGAGGGAAATATTGGTTTCCGGGCGGTCAAGATAAATACTAGATTTGTTAATTAGCGGAACATTAACATCCAAATAATTCAGTAAGTTTCTTCGTATGGGGGAAAATTTTATCTATTATTTACTTTAATCCAAAGATTTTCGATCAATTAATCGATAGAGGAATTTTTCAAGTTGAATCTACGACATCAACACCCGAGGAAACACGGGATAGAACGCAACCATGGAAAGGATATGGCGTAATTTCAGAACTGTATCCAACAGGTAAAGATTGAATCATTTTCTTTTGCTATTACACGATTGAAAATTGAGTATTATCTTT
>DAOUFM010000194.1:0-40680 GCA_034429975.1 Anaerolineaceae bacterium
GGAAATTCTGGAGAATATGCTGCTGGAATTTCAGAGCACTTTGTTGCTGGTCAGTCATGATCGTGCCTTTCTTAATAATCTGGTGACCAGCACCTTAATCCTGAATGGTAATGGAGAGGTTAAGGAATTTATTGGCGGCTTTGATGATTGGCGCCATTATCTGCAACCCAATGTTCTTGACGAATCATCTCCAAAGCAAGCCAAAATTGATGTGGCTTTAAAGAACCGGTCTGAAGGGCAGACACAGCCCAGAAAAAAAATGAATTATTTGCTAAAGAAAAATTTAACCCAGGAGTTGACTGAACTTCCACAAAAAATTGAGCAGCTTGAAAAAAAATATCAGCAGATTGTTCAGCAGATGGCATTGTCTTCTTTTTATAACCAGGATGATCAGGTAATTACCGAGACAGTTAATCAACTGAAATGGCTGGAAGAGGAAATACCGAAAACCTATCAGCGCTGGCAGGAAGTGGAACATCTGCTGGAAGAGGAATAAAAAAAGAGCTGGCTTATTGCACCAACTCTTTCAAAAATCCAGCCCTTGATTGGTTAACTTCGAGCTACTTCAATATCTTCCAGTTCCTGAGTTTTTGTCTCAGAAGGATTTAAGAAGAACAAAACAGCGATTGGGAGCAAAATAATGACAGCGCCGATGACCCAGAACCATTCCATGGTTGGAAAGAGGCTAAGGATGTAGCCAGTCAATAGGGGTCCAATTACATAGGAAATTCTGGCCACTGTGGTTGTCCATCCCATGCAAGCACCCCGGCGTTCTGTTGGGAAAACTTCTGGAATGTAGACCACAATCCAGGTGTAGGTGAAAGAGGTGAAGAAACCCATCAGCACAGCCGCTATCGGTAATAAGAAGCCCTGCCCAAATCCCATCAAGACCAGCACTAAAGATAAACCGATACAGCCAAGAATTAACGCTGGTTTTCTACCGATCCGATCCATAATATAGCCGCTGAGATAACCTCCGACCATCGCTACTGCCAGTGTTACCAGTAACACCAGCGACCATTGATTCAGTGTGTAACCTTTAATGGTCATAAAGTAATAACCGGCCCAATAATAGAAGAATTGGTAGGTTAGCCAGGCTAACCAGATGGAGGATGAAATAAGGATATAGCGAATATCTTTTTTATCGATGACACCCACACCAAAGAAATGCAGTTTTCGGGTGCCGGCCTGGCGTTCTTTTTGAATAATCTCATAACGATGCGTTTCCTTCATGAAAGCCCACATAATTAACAGGGGTACCATAAAGATAAACATGACACCGTACATCCATTTCCAGCTTAATCCCAAAGTGTTCATCAACAGAGGAGGGAGAATAGCTTGCAAAGGGATTAATCCGATGATGTAAACAATGGCAACATATTTCGCCCGTTTTTCCGCTGGTGATTCTTCGCTGACTGGGATTGTCCATATGTTGGATACCGTTGCAAAAATTGCAATCGTATACATGATCATGAACCAGTGAATATTGGGTGTAAAGTAAAGAACGCCAAAAGACGCCAAACCCATAATTAAGATCAGAATTAAGATAGATAATCGCCTTCCAATGATATCAGTTAATCCATTCAACAAAAATATGAGGAAGGTAAACGCCAGATAGACTGCTTCAAGATATGAGAATTGTGAAGCAGAGACTTTGTATTCCTCTAAAATGTATGGAAGCGCAGTGGTTTTAATGGTGGACAGGTATTGGTCCATAATCGCTACCATTCCCATGAAAATGATCATATATAACAAATAATTTCTACTGCGAACTTTTACAGTTGCTCTTGTTTTAACTCCGGTTGAGATTGAACTCATAAAATTTTTCCTTCCTGGTTTTTAAAATAATTGACCCGCGGATCAGGAATTAAAGAGGAGGTTGGAAATGGATCGGCAATGCTTCCATCAAAAAAGTTAACCCTCATTATCTTACTTGGTTATGGTATTTGTTACCAAATAATGATTATTGTATCCCTGAAAGTTGTTTTTGAAAATAATATAAGTTTTAATATAATCAAAAAGTTTTATAAATGATTAAGATATGCTTTGGGGTTATTTAGAAAGCCTTTCATTATTTCAACATGTTGTAAATTTTCATATTGAACGGATTTGATCGGAATCTCATCGAAGTTTAACAACTCTGCATTCGGAAAGGCCATTAATATAGGAGAGTGTGTAACAATAATAAATTGTGAATTATTACTTACCATTTCTTTCAACAGGCTTATTAATGTTAATTGTCTTAAAGGAGAGAGAGGAGCCTCAGGTTCATCTAATAAATAGAGACCATCTGGAACGAAACGGGATTGAAATAATTGTAAAAAACTTTCACCATGCGAAATATGCTCCAAATGATCTGCCTTTTTCTGTTGAATTTCATGAATTTCCCGTTGAAAAGGGATTTTGGAAAGGTTCAATGCAAGAGCAGATCGATTGCCCGCCTGCTTTTGTACCTCATCTAAATCTTCCTGCAATTCAGCTTTTATTTGAGCCATTCGTTTTGCATAACCAAAGAAATCTTCAGCTCGCAAGAAAAAACCTTTATGAGTGCGTTTATTCCAGGTTAATTTTGTAAATTTTGCTAATTTTTTTGCAGGATTTAAAGTAGAATCATTCTGAAGTTGATCACTCCCAACTATTATCGAACCGGTGGAAGCAGCAATTGCTTCTAACAATGTTGATTTTCCAGATCCATTTTCTCCCACAAAAAAAGTGACTGGAGAACGAAATCTGATTGCCAGGCCGGACTGAATTAACGGTAAATTAAAGGGATAATTCTCAAGACTATTTTCAATTTCATTTATCTCAAAAGATCGCAAATATATCATTTTTTCACCTTGCTTGATTTTACTTGAGTAAATTTAAAAAAACGAGTGAAAAAGAGATGTATCATTCCTCAGCTCTGATACAATAAAAATTGACAAAACCAATACAGGAGGAAAAATGACAGAGCGACCAGAAGTTCTAGAAGCCAAGGTGAAAGAAACAACACCAACAGAAATGATCTCCAAAACCCAGCATAGCATCACCATTGCTGGAAAAAAACTGGATTATACAGCTACCGCAGGAACAATCATTTTAAAAGAAGAAAATGTAGAAAATGGTGAGGTGGCTAAAGCTTCAATTTTCTATATTGCCTACACTTTGAATCATGTGGATAGCCCTGCCGAACGCCCGGTAACTTTTTCGTTTAATGGCGGCCCCGGGTCTTCTTCAGTCTGGATGCATTTAGGCTTGCTCGGGCCGAAACGGGTTCTATTTGATGATGATGGAAATCCGTTACCTCCTCCTTACAAACTGGTTGACAATGAATTTTCGCTGCTGACACATACCGACCTGGTTTTCATTGATCCTGTCAGTACCGGTTACAGCCGGGCAGTGCCAAAGGAAAAACCGGATCAATTTCATTCCTTAACGAAAGACGTTGAATCAGTGGGTGAATTCATTCGATTGTGGACGACGCGTAATAATCGTTGGAGTTCTGCCAAGTTTCTGATTGGCGAAAGCTATGGGACTACCCGGGCGGGGGGTCTTTCAGAGTATTTACAGGCGCGCTATGGTATGTATCTTAACGGCATCATGCTGATTTCTTCAATCCTTAATTTCATTACGGCTGAATTCACCCCCGGAAATGATCTGCCATATATTCTCTTTTTGCCCACCTATGCTGCTACTGCCTGGTACCATAAAAAACTAGCCCCGGAATTACAGAAAAATTTACGAAAGACCCTAGATCAGGTGGAAGCTTTTGCAGCTCATGAATATACATTGGCATTAATGAAAGGCAACCAATTGCCGGAAGATGAACGTCAGATTATTATTGAAAAATTAGCGTACTTCACGGGACTTTCGAAAGACTATATAGACAGAACTAATTTGAGGATTAATATTCACCGCTTTACCAAAGAATTGCGCCGCTCAGAAGGGATAACCGTAGGCCGTTTGGATAGCCGCTACACTGGCTTTGATAAAGATGGGGTAGGGGAATATTATGAAGGTGATCCATCCTACAATGCCATCCTGGGTCCTTACACCGCCACATTGTATGATTACGTTCGCCGGGAATTGGGTGTCGAACTTGACCGCCATTATGAGATATTGCAGAGCCTTTATCAAACCTGGAAGTATGATAAGCATCAAAACCAGTTTGTTAATACAGGTGAACAACTGCGCACGGCTTTTCAACTCAACCCGGCATTAAAGGTAATTGTTTGTAATGGTTATTTCGATTTGGCAACTCCGTATTTTGCCACCCGCTACACCTTTGATCATATTGAATTACCGGCCAAACTCCAAAAGAATATTCAAATGACCTATTATCGCTCCGGGCATATGATGTATACCCATAAACCCTCTCTGGAGCAGGTGACGAAAGATTTGAAAAAATTTATCCGACAGGCGGAGTAGGGTTTTTCGAGTATTTTTACTTTAAGTCTAAAAGCGATGTTTACAGTATCCTGTGAATAAAACCGCAGTATACTGTGTTTAAAGACTATCACATTTTCATCATAGTTCAAATATGATTTATATCACTTGTGAAAAGTTGCACAACATATTATGATCACTGTAACATCATATAACAAGATATAACAATATATAACAAATGGAAACATTTTTAACGACAAAACAAGTTCAGGAAATATTCAAGATCGACCGGATTACAGTTTATCGCATGCTGCAGGATGGCCGCTTGAAAGGGATCAAGATAGGCAATCAGTGGCGTTTTTCCCAGCAGGAAGTGGGACGCCTGCTCAGCGGAGAAGCGCTGGAAATGGAAGTCGTGTCTGAAACAGAATCCGTTTTTCCGATCCATTGTGTTCAGACCATTCAGGATCTGTTTACTTCAGTCAGTCAATGCAGCGCCTTGATCATCGATGATAAAGGAGAATTAATTACCGAAATCAGTCAACCGGGACCCTTCTGCAAGTTGTTACTTTCTACTGAAAAAGGAAAGGAACTCTGTAAAGCTTTTTGGAGGATGATATCGGATCAGGCGAAAGGCCGCGCTGAGGTCTTTACCAGTCGAGCTGGGTTGAAATACTTTGGTGCGGTAATTTTTTCTCAAAATAAAAAACAGGGAGTATTTTTATCCGGGGAATTTTATTTTCAAGATGAAGATACGAACTTTGAAATTGATAAGATCAGAGAAATTGCAGAAATTTGTCAGATTGATCCAGAAAAATTATTGGCTGCAGCCCGGCAGGTTCGACGCTTATCCAAAGAGGAACAGAAACATCTCAGCTCACAACCCGCAGCCGCAGCAACTGCAGTAGAAAGTATTTTAAACGAACGTAACTCATTTATGCAGCGTTTACAACAAATTGCAAGTCTGACACAAAACCTTTGAGGAGATAAAAGTATGAAGAAAATTGTTGTTTTAGGGGCTGGGACAGCCGGCACAATGGTAGCTAATCACCTGACCCACTTGCTGGACCTGTCCCAATGGCAAATTACCATTGTTGATGAAGATCCAATCCACTACTATCAAGCTGGTTATATTTTCGTCCCGTTTGGGCAGGTAGACCCCAATCGATTAATGAAATCCAAGAAGAATTACCTGCCATCCAAAGTACGTATGCTTCAACAAAAAATAGATCTCATTCAACCGGAAAACAATAAAGTCGTATTAGCGGATAAAACGATCCTGGATTATGACTTTCTCATTATTGCTACGGGTTGCGATATTTACCCGGAAGAAACTCCTGGTTTGGCTGAAGATGAATGGGGAAAATCAATCCATTCGTTTTATACCTTGAAAAGTTCGGTTGCTTTGGCAGATAAAATTAAGAATTTCCAGGGCGGGCGGATCGTTGTGAATGTGGTTGAGAATCCTATCAAATGTCCGGTAGCTCCTATGGAATTCCTTATGCTTTCAGATGCTTACTTTCGGAAAAAAGGAATTCGAGACCGGGTTGAGCTAATTTATGCAACACCCAACTCAGGCGCTTTCACAAAACCGGTTGCTTCAAAACTGATCGGAGATATGCTGGACCGCAAGAATATTCAGGTTATCCCGGATTTCTACATTGAACGGGCGGACCCGGATGCGAAGAAGATCATCTCTTATGATGAGATGGAAGTGAACTATGATTTACTGGTTAGTATCCCGCTCAATAAAGGTGCGGATGTAATCGGTAAATCAGGCTTGGGCGACGATCTGAATTATGTGGCTGTGAACACTTCTACCTTTTTATCGAAAAAATTTGATAACATTTTTGTCCTGGGTGATGCTGCCAATACGCCCACCTCAAAGGCGGGATCAGTGGCTCACTACGCTGTTGATCTGTTTGGTGAGAACTTTAAACGCTATATTGCCGGTCAGGAAATGGAAGAAATATTTGATGGTCACACCAATTGTTTCATCGAATCCGGTGATGGCCGCGGTGTTTTGTTAGATTTCAATTATGAGCAGGAACCATTACCTGGGCGTTTCCCTGTTCCAGTTATTGGTCCGTTTGCTCTTTTACAGGAAAGTAAACTGAATCACATTGGCAAACTTTCTTTTGAATGGATGTATTGGAATATTTTAATGCGGGGAAGAAAAGTTCCATTAGCACCTACCATGACCATGGCAGGTAAATGGACTGATTGGGAAAAAAGATTTAACATTTCAAAAGCAAATTAAAAAAAGGAGTATGTATTATGGCAAGCAAAGTTATTGCAGGTAAGACTGTAGAAGTAAATGAAGAGGGTTTCCTGGTAAACTCGGCTGACTGGACGAAAGATATGGCAGTCGAATTGGCTAAAGAAGAAGGAATTGCCAATTTAACAGAGGCACATTGGAAAGTGATTGATTTTAGCCGTCAAAGCGCTGGGTCAACCGGTAGTTCTCCTACGCTACGAACCATTACTAATGGCTCTGGGGTGAGTACCAAAGAATTATTTACGCTGTTTCCAAAAGGCCCTGCCAAAAAAGTTGCAAAAATTGCTGGACTAGGAAAACCAGAAGGCTGTGTTTAATACCTATTGATAAGACAAATTCCAGGATGAGGTAAAAATGGAAGAAAAACAGAGAAAGATGGCGTTTATTTGTTCTAAAGGAACATTGGATATGGCATACCCGGCTTTGATTATGGGTTGGGCGGCCCTTGGAAATGGTGTGGATGTAACCCTCTTTTTCACCTTTTGGGGACTTGACCTGATCAATAAACACCGTGTGGATCGCCTCGAATTGGCGCCAGTTGCTAATACCAGCATGAAAATGAGCATGATGGGCTTGAAAACCGGGAATTTGGGAATCCCAAATATTATGGGGGTTCTACCTGGTATGACCGCCTTTGCGACAAAATTAATGCGCGACAAAATTGCGGGCTTGGATGTTCCTCCGGTAGGGGAATTTATCCAGATGCTGGCGGATGCAGGTGCTCACATGTATGCCTGTAAGATGACAGTCGACATGATGGACTTAACCAAAGATGATTTTGTCCCCGGGGTTGAGGAAATTGTTACGGCATCTGAATTTATTGACATGACCGAAGATACTCAAATTATCTTTATCTAGAACAACAAACAGCCAACCAGATAAGTGATTATGGCATTGATTATTCCATAATCACTTTTCTTTTAGGATAACCTGGCATGAAACTGGCAACATATCTTACAAAATATAGAATACTTTACATCATTATGGATATAATTACCCATTATTGTATTGAAAATGAAATGAGAGCGTGATCATTGTATAACTTCAGTAACAACCAAAGAAATAACCAGAATCGCCGGAGCGGTATGAATTCTTCTAATGGGAATAAATGGAATGGTCAATCCATGGCGAAACCAGCCCAACAAAACGGAACCAAGAAGTTGCCAATCCGCTTGGAGGGACTAGGGAAAAAACTTCCCAAGATTCCAAAACAATTTTTAAAATTCAATTTTCAATGGAATCTCACTTCGATTCTGAGTGTCCTTTTTATCTTTTTTGCCAGCCTGACGATGATCACCACTGTGGTGGCAATGGTGAAGCATGTTGCCCGGGATAATAAACCGGTTGCAGCCCGCAACGATGAGGAAAAAGAATACATTCCGGTTGAGGTCACCCCCAATTTTAGCAATCAGATCAAAATCCTTTTATTAGGTTCTGATTTACGCCCGGATGATGGCGGGTACCGTACCGATGCGATCATGATGGTTATTCTGGATCCGGAATTAAGGCAAATTAATGTAGTTTCCTTCCCCAGAGATTTGTGGGTGAAAGTACCCAGCTTATGGGAAATGAAGATTAATCAGGTTTTTCAGTTAGGGGGTTTCGAAGCGATGGCTGAAATGTTTGAAGTCAACTTCGGATTACGTCCAGATTATTATGCAATGTCCAATTTTAATGGATTTGTGCAATTTATTGATAATCGCGGAGGAATTGATGTCCATGTAGCTTCCGATTATTCAGATCAATGCGGTTTACCTCAAAAGGATATCAATGGTTATTGTTCTGTTCAGGAAGGGACTGTGAAAATGGATGGCGCTACAGCTTTGTGGTATGCCCGGGCTCGTTCTTCCTCGAATGATATTGATCGCAATCGGAGGGAGCAGGAAGTGCTGTTTTCTCTGGCAAAAAAAGTGATCAGTTTACAAACCATTGCACACCTATCTTCCATGAAAGAAGAAGTTCAGGATAATGTTGAAACGAATATGAGTGTCGAACAGGCGCTTAAATTAATGCCTTTTGTAGGGATGGTTTTGAACCAACCAGAAAAAATTAACCGTATTGCGATTGGAGAAGATCAGGCTTATCCTTCCTGGTCATGGGACGGAATGTGGATCCTTATGCCGGACACGCAAGCCATTCAAAACTTACTAAGACAGGCAGGGATAAAACTATAAGTTACCCCTGGACAAATACGAGTTGGCCAAAATAATTTGGGTTTTCATTGATTTAAAAAAACCTTAAATTGGATTTTGGGAAGGCTTTTTTTCAGAAAATCCGTATAATTAGGGGGAAGGTGTTTTCAGCACACCATTCTGTCGATCATACCGGTCTTCGCGTTGATTGGCAAAGTAGAATGAAAATCTGCTAATCCTGAAAGTGATGATCTTTAATAAGGATCACTTTCAACCAGCCAAAAGAAACCTTTTTGAAAGGAAAAATTTGTGAATAATACGCATGACATTGTCAGTGTTGGTATTGATATCGGCACGACAACGACGCAAGTAATTTTCAGCGAATTGTCCCTGACCGAAATTGTCCGTGCCGGTCAAATCCCTCGGGTGGATATCATGGACCGAAAAGTTTTATATGAGAGCGAGATCGTTTTCACTCCCCTGGAGGATGCTGAAACAATTGATGCAGTTCGTCTGGCGGAATTTCTGAAAAATGAGTATATCAAGGCCGGGATTTCCCCTGAGCAAGTAGAAACCGGCGCAGTCATCATTACCGGGGAGACAGCCCGGAAAAAAAATGCAGACCAAATACTGAAAGAAATTGCGAATTTGGCTGGAGATTTTGTGGTTACAGTTGCCGGCCCGAATGTGGAGGGGATGATTGCCGGACGAGGTTCGGGGGCTGCCAGTTATTCCCGGGAACATTTTACAACCGTCTCAAATATCGATATAGGGGGTGGCAGCGCCAATAGTGCAGTATTTCGGCAGGGCAACCTGGTAGGGTCGGCTGCCATGAATTTTGGCGGAAGAGTGATTGAATTTCATAATGGCGTCGTTAAGTCGATCACGCGGGCAGGAGAAAGAATAGCTGCGGAAGCAGGTGTCCAAATTCGCGTGGGTGAACGCCCGTCTCTGACTGATTTAACCCGGATAACAGATTGTATGGCTGAGGTTACCGTTCATTTAATTGAAGGGACCACCTCTCCTCTGGCGGAAAAACTATATCAAACGCCACCTAACCCGGTTTCCGGAGCAGGAAAGCCGGTAATGTTTTCAGGTGGAATTGGCTATTACTATAATGACCCAGTTGTTGTCAATTCAGTCAACGATGTGACCATTCATAATGATATTGGCCCGCTACTGGCACACAGTATTCGGAGTCACCCTAAAATTAAATCCTACTATGTGATTCGACCAGCGGAAACCCAGCGAGCCACGGTGCTGGGGGCTAGCTCACAAACATTAACACTTTCCGGGTCGACCATTTGGGCAGAAAAATCGATCTTGCCACTTAAGAACGTGCCAGTTATACGGCCGGATTTGTTGGATAAAGCGCTATCCCCGCATGTACTGGCCGCAGCCATTGAAAATGCCCTTCAGCGTTGGGATCTCGACTTGAATTCGGATCCTTTTGCGATTTCTTTAGAGTTGGATTTTAGAATGGATTATTCACAACTTGTTGAAGTAGCGCGTGGATTGGAAACCTTTGCGAATTTACTACCAAACGGCCGCCCTTTGATTGCAATCATCAAGCGCGACTATGCTCAGGTATTGGGTCAGACAGTAAAAAGCATGATCAATGAACGACCTTTGTTGGTGATTGACCAGGTGGGTCTGGAAGAAGGCGATTATATTGATATTGGCACACCACTCATGGATAATAGAGTGGTACCATTGGTTGTGAAAACATTAATTTTTTACCACTAGTTTGAGGGTCTATGATTTTACGGACAAAATTATTCGGGAAACAATATGAATTTCCGGACTTGCGGATCTTGATGGGAAAAGCGAATGAAGAAAAATCCGGAGATCGCCTGGCAGGGTTGGCGGCAGAAACAACCGCTGAACGGGCTGCTGCCAAATTGGTTCTGGCAGAAGTTCCTCTTTGGGCTATCTATGAAAACCCGGTTATACCCGCTGAGAAAGACGAGGTCACGCGGGTAATTATGGAAGGCGTCAACCAAACCATTTATGCGGAGATCAAAGATTGGACGGTTGGATTTTTACGTGAGTGGTTATTATCCATTGAGACGGAAGGCGAGCAAATTAAACGGATCTCAAATGGTTTAACTTCTGAGATGATCTCCGCAGTTACAAAATTAATGTCGAATATGGATCTGGTCTATGCTGCCAGCAAAATTCGGGTGGAACGCCACTGTGTCAATACAATCGGCAAACCCGGAACATTGTCTAGTCGTTTGCAGCCAAATCACCCAACTGACTCGCCGGAAGGAATTCGCGCTTCCATCTATGAAGGTCTCTCCTATGGTAGTGGTGATTCAGTCATCGGAATTAATCCGTCGGATGATAGCTATGCATCGGTTTCGCGGCTGTTGGATATGACTTATGATGTGATTAAGACCTGGGAAATCCCCACCCAATCCTGTGTCCTGGCGCATGTCACCACCCAAATGCGTTGTATGCAATCTGGGTCACCGGTAGGACTGGTTTTTCAATCCATTTGTGGCTCTCAGGCGGGAAATGAATCTTTTGGTATCTCAGTGGACATGTTGGATGAAGCTTACGCTCTGGCTAAGAAATATTGTTACCCGGCTGGCCCCAATTATATGTATTTTGAAACCGGGCAGGGATCAGCTCTGTCCGCAAACGCCCATCATGGTTGGGATCAACTAACACTCGAGGCTCGCAACTATGGTTTGGCTAAACGCTATGAGCCTTATCAGGTGAACACCGTTGTCGGTTTTATTGGCCCGGAATATCTCTATAATACCGAACAAATTCATCGGGCTGGACTGGAAGATCATTTTATGGGTAAATTATCCGGGATCTCCATGGGATGTGATGTCTGTTACACCAATCACGCGCGCACAGATCAAAATAGCGCCGAAAATCTCATGATCTTATTAACCGCAGCAGGATGTAATTTCTTCATTGGTGTACCGGCAGCAGATGATTCGATGCTATCTTACCAATCCACTTCCTACCATGATACTGTTGCAGCCCGTAATATTTTTAACTTGCGGCCAGCGCCAGAATTTGAAACCTGGTTGGAAAACCTGGGATTAATGAAAAATGGTAAGCTTACACCTAAGGCGGGTGACCCGACCTTCTTCTTGTCTCGTTGAGGTGAATAATGGATAAAGACCAGATAGAATCTTTGGTAGATGAGATCTTAAAAGAGATCTTACAAAAAAATCAGAAACAAACTGATGATCCTGGCCAGACCTTCCCCAGCGCTGTTCAGGCAGTAGAGAAAACCCCTGTTCCACAGGTTCAATCTCCAGTGAACCCCCCTGTTTTAAAGTCGCAAACACCTGCTACAACTTCAATTTCAAATCTGTCAATTGATTTACCGGACCCAACAACCGATGAAATGCGGCAAAATCCGGGTGTACACAACCCAATTGATACTGAAGGCTTACAGGCTTTAATGTCTACCACTACCTCAAGAATCGGGGTTGGAAGAGCAGGCAATCGCTTGCGTACGAAGACACTGTTGTTATTTCAAAGTGATCTGGCTGTCACGCAGGACACCTTGTATCGGGACGTTGACCCTCAAATTTTGGCACAATTTAAACTTTTCACGGTACATACTCAAATTTCAGAAGGTAAAGAAGAATATCTGTTACGTCCTGACCTGGGACGGAAATTAAATGAAGAAGCAAAAATAATGATCCAGGAAAAATGTGTTAAAACCCCTAATATTCAAATTTGTGTGGGGGATGGATTAAGTGCCTATGCCATCGACCTGAATCTACCCAAAATTTTTCCGGTATTGGAAGCTGGCTGTAAAACCGCTGGGTTATCGTTAGGCACCCCTTTCTTTATTCAACATTGCCGGGTAGGGGTGATGAATGATATTGGTGATCTGATCAAACCGGACGTGTTGATTCTGTTAATTGGAGAACGCCCAGGTTTGGGTCGCGCCGAATCGATGAGCGCTTATATGGCTTATCGCCCGAAAAATGGGGATACCGATGCGGATCGTGAGGTAATCTGTAATATTTTTGATGGTGGTGGCACAAATCCATTGGAAGCCGGTGCGTACGCAATCCAGATGGCACAGAAAATGATCAAAAACCAAGCTTCAGGCGTCAAATCCAAACTGGTGGAATAAAAGGAGAGACTGATGGGTATTTTAGATCCAATTCACGCAAAACCGTTGGCAGTCAGATTAATCGCACAGGTCGCGCCTGATTACGCCCGAGTTTTAGGGTTACGCTCAGATCAGCGCAGTTTGGGCATTTTGACCAGCGATAATGATGACGCCACCTATGTTTCTATTGATGAAGCTACTAAAAAAGCAAATGTGGAAGTGGTCTATGCTCACTCTTTTTTCGCTGGCATCCGGCATGCTTCAGGGCCTCTATCCGGAGAAATTATCGCGATGATCGCCGGTCCAGACCCGGATGAAGTACGGGCAGGTTTGGATGCTGCCATTCAATATATGACTGTAAATGCACTTTGGTATTCCGCGAATCAGGATGGATCGATTGCGTTTTTCCCGCATGTGATCTCTCAGACCGGATCCTATTTATCCCGCATGGCCGGAATCCCATTAGGCTCACCGATCGCTTATCTGGTAGCACCTCCATTAGAGGGAATCATGGCCCTGGATGCTGCTCTCAAAGCTGCAGCAGTGGAAATTGTCTCGTATACCGCCCCGCCATCCGAGACAAACTTTATGGGCGCCATCCTTAGCGGCGATCAATCTGCTTGTCAGGCTGCGGCACATGCTTTTCAGAATATGGTTCTAAATGTCGCCAGAGAGCCAATATCTTACTAATTTTTAGATTTATCAGCTTCCAGAAAGAGTTTTAACAGGTCTGGACGGTTGGTGAGTATTCCGTCCACCCCTAAAGCTAATAAAATTCGAAAATCTTCAGGTTCATCAATCGTCCAGGGATAAATGGAAATATGATGTGACTTGATTTCTGCCACCACTTCTGGCGTTAATGCCCGGAAATAAGGCATGCAGGCTGTGATGTTATGTTTGTGACAATAAGATCCATAATTAAAAATCCAATTGTCAAATGGGAAAAGAAGCTGAACCTCAGGCGCCAAAGTTCCAAAGTATTTTACAGAGGGGTGATTAGCAGAAAAAAGGATTGTGTCTTTCTGCCGATTGAATTGTTTCAAACAACTTGCGACTCTTTCTTCTAAGTATGGGTAAAGAACCATGCTGTTTTTTAATTCAAGGAAAGTGATGATCTTTCGATTGGCGGTTAATTCCAAATATTCTGCCAGGGTTGGCATCGTTTGTTTTTCGAAAATACCCCGGTAAATTCCGGATACATCCAGTTCCCGCAATTCTGAACTGGTGAAATTCTGCAGTTGCCCTTCGTAACCGGTGATTCGGGCGAGATCTTCATCATGGAAGACCATAATTTCACCATCTTTTGAAAGCTGAACATCCAGCTCAATTGCCTCAACATCCAGTTTGAGGGCTTCTTCAAACGCCAGAAATGTATTCTCGGGAAATTTACCGGAAAATCCTCGATGAGCAATGTTGAGTGTCATTTTCTGGAAGCTTCCTGCAGTAATTTAGATAAAATGTCCGGGTAATTGGTGATAATGCCATCCAATTTCATCTTAATGGCTGCGAGCATGTCGTTGCTGTCATTAATCGTCCAGGCGTTGATTTTTATCTGATGGGCGTGCAGGTTTTGAATGATTTCATCTGTCAGGGAATGAAAGTATGGGTGGTAATTTTCAGCTTTCAAAGATTTGGCATACTCTCCGGGATTGACGATCTGGCTCTCTTCTAAAACGCCAGTTTGGATTTCGGGTGCCAGTTTTTTAAAAGAACGAATCGAGTAATGATTGAATGAGGAGACGATAACATCACCCTGCGCATTGAATTCTTCAATTAAATCCAAGACGCGTTGTTCAATTTCAGGATACTGTATTACATTGTTTTTAAGTTCGATGTTGCTGATAATATTAGCGCCGCTCACTAATTCGAAGTATTGGCGTAAGGATGGGATGCGCTGGGGGGGGACCAGTCCTTTGAATTTACCAGATGCATCCAATTGTTGAAGTTCATCAAATGTGTATTTTCCAATCAGCCCGGTTCCATTGGTGGTACGTTCCAGTTTTTCATCATGATGGATTACGGGAATACCATCCCGGGTAAGATGAACATCAAATTCGATTCCCTCTGCTCCGGCTTCGATTGCTTTTTCAAATGCTAATAAAGTGTTTTCCGGGAAATTAGCGGAAAAACCCCGATGGGCAAAATTCTTTGTCATGCACCTGCTCCTTCACAATGAAATGGACTCAAACTGCTGCTAAAGTTGAATTACCTCAGCCTTTTTAATATCGAGATATACTTTGTCGCCTTCATTAAATGGAATGTCATCTTCATAAATCACATCTGCATTCAGGACAATATCTCCACAATTAACACCATAGCGAATAATATTGCCATGAGAGATGCTGTGCACAATATTGCCTTGTAAAAGGTACCGGTCTTCAAACGAAACCGGTTGGAGATTCACATGAATTATCTCGGGTCGGATGGCCACATCTTTACAATCTAATTTCTCGTTGGCTGCTTTGCCAAATGCT
This sequence comes from Anaerolineaceae bacterium, assembly GCA_034429975.1. Lineage (GTDB taxonomy): Bacteria > Chloroflexota > Anaerolineae > Anaerolineales > Anaerolineaceae > UBA6170. The sequence continues at coordinate 15,346 of DAOUFM010000194.1, forward strand.
TCTGCCGAGAAAATATTGTAATTTCCAATAAATGAGGCAGCGAACTTAGTGCGCGGGCGAGAATATAAATCGAGCGCCGTTCCACTTTGCTCAATATAGCCGCTGTTGAATAAATGAATCATATCCGACATCACCATCGCTTCATCCTGATCATGGGTGACAAAAACAGTGGTAATGTTCAACTCTTTTTGAATTCGACGAATTTCAATCTGCAAATTTCTACGTAAAAGAGCGTCTATAGCTGAAAGGGGTTCATCCAATAACAGAACTTTCGGTTCTGTAACAATAGCTCGCGCTAAAGCCACACGTTGTTGTTGCCCACCGGATAACTGGGCAGGGTATTGGTCAATTTTTTCCGATAACCCAACCAAAGCCAACATTTGTTTTACTTTGGAACCTATTTCTGCTTCATGTACTTTTTTCATCTTCAAGCCAAACGCGACATTCTGGAAAACGCTTAAATTTGGGAACAATGAATACTGTTGAAAAACCATACCGATACCGCGGTCGCGAGGGCTCACATCGGTAATATCATTTCCGTCTAACAATACTTTTCCGGAGGTGACAACCTCTAAACCAGCCAGGCAGCGTAACAGGGTGCTCTTTCCACAACCAGACGGACCCAAAAGAGTGACCAATTGTCCTTTTTCAATGGTAAGGTTGATGTCTTTAAGAACATGGTTTTTGCCAAAGAATTTATTGAGATTTTCAAAGTGGATATAGGACATTGTTTAACTCCCTCGATTTTGGATTTTTTGTCGATTGTCTCTGCTCTGAAGATAGAGTACCAGCGCGGTAATCAGGAACGTTGTCACCATGATGATCACGAAGACCGCGGATGCTTCCGTGCTGGAACGTTTCATCGCCAGGAAAAGATAAATTTGAACGTTCTGGAAAGAGCTTCCGGTAATATTGCGAATTAAGACATAATCGCCAAAAATAATGCCGACTGCCAATAAGGATGAAACCGTAATTCCAGAGATGATGTTAGGAACAATGACCCGGAAGAAAGCTTCCAGTTTACTGGCGCCTAACATTTCAGCTGCTTCGATTAACATGGGCATATTGACTGCGTGCATGCTGTTTCGAATCCCCTGATATATATAGGGAAGGATGATAATACAGTAAGCGCCGATCAACATCACCAGGCGAATTCCAAGAAATCCTCTGACACCTGCATACAACGAAAGGATACTGACCGACAGGATAACTCCCTGAATGGTATATGGAATCATACACAAGATTTGAACGTATTTTTCTAACCGGGGGAAATAAATCGTAACGGCGAACAGAGCCAGCAAAGTAATGAGAACCGTTAAGACAATCGGGATGATACTGACAATCACCGTTCGCCCCAGCGATAAGAGGAAGGATTTATTTGATAATAAACTGGCGTAGTGCCCTAAGGTAAAGCCTTCTGGCAAAATCTTAGTCCACTTTTGGAACATGGAATAAACGGCTGTTGAGATTAATGGGATTAATAAATAAACAATCAGCCCGATAATCACAATATTTGCGGACAATCCTTTTCTTTTCATTTATCTCACCTTCCATTTTGTTGTCTGACGGTTGACGTAGTTATTAACCGTAATTGCGACTAACATCATCAACATCATTACCACTGAGAGCGCTGCACCCAGATGCGGCCGTGTGGTCATATCACCGGTAAACATCCCAGTGATGTTGACAGGTAAGAGTGAATAATTATTCATCAATAAAGCGTATGCCGTTGCATAAGCTGCCAAAGCATTTGCAAAAAGAACGCTCATGGTACCAAAAATACTGGGAAGCAAGACGGGGACTCCTATTTTTGTCCAAAAATCCATTGGACGCCCGCCGAGAAGCATGTTTGCCTCTCTCCATTCATTCCGAATCCCATAAAAAGCGGGGATCAGTAGTAGCGTAGAAAGTGGGATCTGGAAATAAACATACATCAAAAGTAACCCCGTACTGGTGTATAAATCAAAATTGGCCAGAAAATCAATTCCGTAAGTTTTGGCAAACTGGATGATAACCCCGGAATTTCCAAGAATAATCATGTACGCAAATGCCAAAGGAACGCCGGCAAAATTTGATGTCATATTCAAAATCGTTAAAAACAGGCTTCGAATTTTCCCGCGTGAATTGTGGGCTGCCTGTGCGCCAAAGAAACCGATAATGATTCCGAAGGCGGTAGAAAAAATCGTAATTTTAATGCTGTTAACAATCGCTCGTTGATATGCAGGTTTTGAAAAAGCTGAAATGTAATTTTCAACCGTAAAAAGAATTTGACTATCATCAGATTTGAAACTACTCAAAATCATCATGATTAAAGGAAGAATTTCGTAAAGAAAAACAATGATGAGAAATGGTATAAGAACGAGTAAATAAATGTTTATGTTTGCCTTTTTTTTCACGGAATCTCCTGTATTTAATTATGGGGCGTAGAGGTAATACGCCCCATAATTTTTAATTATAAATTATTAATAGACCCGTAAGGACTACTTACTCATCAATGGAATAATTTCTTCTTCCCAGCGTTCAGAAATCTTCTTGCCAACTTCGGTGTACTTGGCAGCATCCTTGATCGGAATTGAATTAGCATATTGTGATTGCTGAATAGTTGCGTCCTGAATAGCCTGTGGAATCACAATATCAGTTCGGGTGGGGACTGCCCCAGCTTTTGCCAGGTTGATCTGACCATCATCGCTGAAGATGAATTCGCGCGCTAAAGCGGCTGCGTATGGATGGGGAGCATATTTGTTGATGACAGATGCATACCCACTGAGAATGGAACCATCTGAGGGAACACCGACGGTAAATTTGTAATTGGGTGTTTCGTCACGGTATCCAAGTGCATTATAGCTCCAGGTCACGCCTAATTGTACTTCGCCAGCCTGAATTCTTTGCAGCAGGATGTCGCCCTGATCGATACGACCAGCTTTGGCCATTTCTGCCCAGAACTCGAAAGCAGGATCGAGATTGTCCATATCGCCACCAAAGGCATAGGCAGTGGCTAATACGTTAGCCTGACCAGTAGCGCCACCAATCACGTCACCGATGGTGATTTTGTAATTACCGGCACGAACATCTGCCCAGGAGGTTGGGGCTGGTCCGTCAACGATATCATTATTGAAGAGGAAAGTAGTGACGCCAGTGTAAGCAATCATCCATTTGCCATCTTCTGCTTTGGCCCAATCGGGAACGTTATTCCAGTAGCTGGTCTTGTAACCCTGAACTAGATCGCGAGAAATTGCTTGAGCGGTGAAACCCAGTCCGATATCGCCAATATCTTTGGTGGGGGCATCTTTTTCGTTTTCGAACATATTGAGTTCTTCAGCAGAGCTCATATCGGTATCTGCATGCGAAATGCCATATTTTGCAGTGATCCCTTTCCATGTATCACCCCAGTTTGCCCAGGAATCAGGCATACCGACGGATTCGACATGGCCTTCTTTTTTGGCACCTTCGATGATTTGGTCCAATGTGGCTTCGTTCAGGTTTACGGCCTTTTTTCCAGCGCCGCCACCACCACAAGCAACCAGGATCAATGACATGATTGAGAAGATTACTACAGTCAATAAAATGCTTTTTTTCATTACTTCTGCTCCTTAGTTTATTATTTACAAATTGGTTTGAACAAATTGTTCAGTAAAAAAGATGTTTGTATCTCTGTTTGTCACCTCCTAATAAAATATCAAATAATTTTTACAAATGTGATAATTTCTTTCTATCTTACGTCATTCTAAGTATTATTTCAATTCTTTTTTTGGCATAAAAACAGTATTACATTCAGTCATCAAATCATATGTAAATATTTTTTAAAAGATGATAAAGTTCTAAAAAAAATGAAAAATTGCGTAACCCAACATGAATTTAGCTCTCAAGTTAGTATTTAGAAAGCGGTTTTATTTAATTAAGCTTGTCCAGTACACGATTGATAATCAGGCTGATCAACTCATGATCAAGTTGATCTCCATATTTATTTCGGATAACTGCTTTTATTCGATCTGCCAAGGCGTCTCGATCATTGGGGTGGGAAGCCAGGGTTGAACGAGACTCATTAATTACATTAACTTGTGAAGAAAAAGATTTAGCTTGCGTTGATGTTGAAAATTGACTGACTTCAACTATATTTAAGCCAAGTTTTTCAGCTTTTTCACTCGCTAAATCAGTTAGAACCACATTTTCATTCACCTGAAGTTCTTTTTGCCCGTTTCTAACAAAGTCTTCAATGTCTCGTTCCGTGTAAATTGTTTTTGACATGAATTAGCCTCCTCCTTCCCTGATCAAGATTATTCAGGTTTACCTTCCAGAGCCTTCATTGCAGAAATAGCAGCGTTCTTTGCAGTCAGGATTTCAGCCTCACTGCCGGATAACCACATTCTCCCAAATCTTCCAACAGAGGAGATGTGGATAATTTTGATGTTTGATTTCTTTTCTGCTTCGTTGGCGGCAAAATTAATGTAAGCCGCTGGCGTGCATTCTAAAACCAGCATGGTTTCTCCGGGAACCAGCATACTTCCACGCCGAAAACGATTGATTAATTGGGCCTGATATGCATCGACCCGGGTGATAATCTGAGTGGAAACAACTTCAGGTTTTATCCGATCCTCGACCTGTAACCCCAATCGGTCTAAAATTACCTGGCCGGCTTCAATAACGGCAGCCTGACTTAAGGAGTGAACTTCAAACATGCCAAATTCACGTTCCACAATTTGTGCTCCGGGTTTTGCTTCAGTGGCTTTAACCGCAATATCGACCACCCGAAATACTTCATTGCCCGGTGCCATCTCTACATAAAGAGCAGACATCCCTTCGACCGGTAAATCCCCTTGTGTGATCGTCCCGACAAAAGCAGCATATTGTGCTTGCATGCGATCCAGGAAACAATAACAGCGTAATGAAAAAGAATCTCTCATATTTAATCCTTTATAAACCTTGCCTATCGTGTAATGCAATCCCCAGAGATGTAACAAACAAAGGCCGAGCCGGTTTCATTGTTGGAATGCCTGTTACCTCTTCAATGACCTGAGTAATACCTGGGAAGATGCTGGTTCCACCAACCAGGGTGATCGTTTCCGGTTTGTGACCGTTCAGGTTACTCATAATAATAGAGCCAATTTTTTCAATCACTGGTCGAATCGTAGGGAATAATTTTCTTTGTTCTAGTGGGTCTTTTTTCAATTCTTCGGCTTCTTCAAACTCAATTCCCTTTGCGCCTGCAATGACTAAAGAAAAGTGAACGCCTCCGGTGGGCTCATCGGTTGAAAAAACAACTTTGCCAGCTTTGACGTATGCTATCCCGGTTGTCCCTCCACCAATATCCACAATTAACCCATCGGATAAATTAAGGACGTTATTGGCAGCAGTTGGTTCATCGATTAACTCCGGACAGATCATCCCAGCTGCCTCGACCACATTGGCAGTTGCCCGAACTTCGGCGCGCGGTATGCCCGGCGGATATCCACTGACTGCGTGGGTTAGTTCGCAGCCCAATCGCTCCTCAATGCGGTGTTTCATGCCAACCAGAATATCCACAGCGCCCAAATAATCGACTACCAACCCATCTCTGGTGACATGAGTGTATTGATATTCTCCGGCTATTGGTATTCCGGCTGCATCAGTGACGATCAGCGAGGTATAAGCCGAACCCAAATCCACCCCGACCCTAAAAGGGCCCTGGTGGAAGCCATTATTGGTGGGAGCAGTATACGGACCGGGATAAACAACTTCTTCAGTCAGAGCCAGCAAAGAATCCAGGTCAAGACCTGTCGAAAGGTTACTTTGTTTGATCACAAGGTTAAGGTTTTAACTATTTTTTGCTTTCGACAACGCGTCCACCACCTACACTACCTTTTGTGTTTTGGGGTAGAATCATTTCGACATCCTGATGAGGTCTGGGGATGACATGGACGGATACCAATTCACCAATTCTTTTTGCAGCAGCTGCGCCTGCGTCAGTGGCTGCTTTTACTGCACCCACATCTCCGCGAACCATAACGGTTACAAAGCCACCGCCTACATATTCAGAACCAATTAAAACTACATTTGCAGCTTTTACCATTGCGTCTGCAGCTTCGATTGCTCCAACCAGGCCTTTTGTTTCTACCATCCCTAATGCGATTAATGCTGTGTCTAGTGCCATTTTCTTTTCCTTTCTAAACTATTAATTATTTTTTACTATGTTTTAAAACTTCTTCAACAATACTTAAAACGATATCTTCAATTTCTTTTGAAGAGTAATTCCTATAGTTTGAAACATCTTTGGTAAAAAGTGAATTAGGAGGGGGTGAAATTTCATAAGCCAGGCGTTTTACATTAAATAAATGATAAGCGCTAATATTATCACCGGTTATCGAACCGCCAATACCGCCTGCTCCTAATGTTAGAGCTGGCATTAAACCTGTTGTTAATCCAATCGCACCTAATGTACCCATTGTATTAACCGAAATTCGGAAAACAGGTTTCTCTAGCCCAAAATTAAGAATAACTTTATCATCCGTAGCGTGGATCACCAGGCTGTGCCCTCTACCGCCGAATTGGATTAATTCGATACAACGGTCACAGCCAGCTTCCCAGCCTTCTTCTTCATACCAACCCAGAACTGTTGTTAATTTCTCTCGGGATAGAGGTTCATTGGGGCCAACACTTTTTAATTTGGAAATAAGCACCCTGGTCCTGTCTGGTACCGTAAATCCGGCCATCTTGGCTAAATGGATTGCAGACTTCCCTACTGTGGCGGAATTGATACCACCATCTTTGGTGAAAAGCAGATTTCGCAGCAGATCGGCTTGGTGATCATCCGTAAAATAAGCGCCTTCACCTTCCATTAATTCCTGTAATTTTCTGGCAATGGGTTTATCGGCAACGACAGCCTGTTCGGTTGCACAAATGGTTGAGTGGTCAAATGATTTGCTGGTGACGATATAGCGGGCAGCTTTTGAAAGATCAGCAGATCGATCAACGTAGGCAGGCACATTTCCCGGACCGACCCCGTAAGCAGGTTTTCCAATAGAATGTGCCGCCCGTACCATGGGCGTACCGCCGGTTGCTAGAATGAGCGCGACACGTTTGTGGCTCATGAGCTCGTGTGAGCCTTCCAGACTTACATTTTGTATACAGGCGATTAAGCCCTTAGGGGCGCCATTTACCTCCGCCACCTGAGCCATTAATTCAGCAGCTTTGTAGCTGCAGCGTGCAGCTGAGGGGTGTGGGGCAAAGATAATTGCATTTCTCGCTTTAACAGCGATTAAGGTTTTATAGATTACTGTAGAAGTTGGGTTTGTACTGGGTGTTAGGGCAGCGATGACCCCCATTGGCCAAGCAATTTGATAGATTTTATTAATTGGGTCGTGATTGATAATTCCAACGGTTTTAATATCTTTGATGCTTTCCCACACATTACGGGCCGCAAATTCATTTTTTAAGCGTTTATGTTCTGCTACTCCAAAACCGGTTTCCTCATGCGCCAGCAAACCTAAACTTTCGGCTGCCTCGAAGGCAGCTTTAGCCATTTTTTCGCATACCAGGTCAACCTGTTCCTGAGAAGCCTTTGACCAGATCTTAAAAGCATCATAAGCCTGGTTGGCCAATGATCGCGCTTCTTGCATGGAAAGTAAGTCTTTATCGACGTTCATTATTTACTACCTTCCTTTTGAATAAACCAACTCTCCTTCAACCGAAAGCGAATCTATCATCCCGATAATTACGGAATCAACCGGTGTGTCTTTTGTAAGTTCTGTTTGTCTGGCACCCGATCCAAGGGTAACCAATACTAAATCTTCAACTCCGGCGTTAACTGTATCCACGGCGACAAATGGTTTTCCCACAGGCATATAATGCTCATCAACTTGTCTGACAATCAGCAATTTTTTTCCAACAAGTTTTTCATCTTTTATGGTTGAAACAGTTGAACCAATTACTTTAGCGATAAGCATAGATTACTCCTTAATTCATTATCCCAGGTAAATACGAGTGAAAAATTTTTTATGTGGTTTAATATTTGTGCTCATTCTAGGGACACAAATTATTCCTTATCTATTCTATACCCAGTTTTTAAATAATAAATAATAATTCGATTGTGTTGATAAACCAGGAAGGTTTGTATTCAGTTTTGGTTTATGTTTTTGAAACGCTTTTTTATATATGGTATTTTACCACTGATAAACCCGAACACTCGAAAAGCTGTAGATTGATTTTGATTTTATGCTGAATGTATTAATAAGCGGCATGACACAAATGCTATAATTACACCTTAGAAAAAATTGAGGTTGACTTATGATCATTACATTGATTGGCATGTCTGGAACAGGTAAGTCTTATTGGTCGAAAAGGTTAAAAAGAATTGGCTATCTGCGATTTGGCTGCGATGACCTGATCACTGAATTGATAGCTCAGAAAATTGGGTTAACTGATGGCACCTCATTTAATATGCATGAATGGGTCGGTTATCCGGATGAAAAGACTTACCCGGTACGTGCGGAGCTTTACCGGCAGGTTGAAGCTGAAATCATGAGTGGTATTCTGGATTATTTGCGAAAAAACAAAGACGAAGAGAATATCGTTATTGATACCACTGGCAGTGTAATCTATTTATCTGCTCTACTTCTTGCTGAATTGAAGCAACGTACCAAAATCATCTACCTAGATATCACCCAGGAGGATTTTGATGCCATGCTGAAACATTACCTGGAAAATCCAGCTGCAATCATCTGGAATAATTTTTTTAAACCATTTAACGGGGAAACTCGGCAGGAGACTTTTGCCCGTTGTTACCCGAAATTAATCCGATCCAGAGAAATTGGCTATAAAGATTTACAACATTTATCCATTCCACCAGCTTTTCATCGAGCAAAAGATATTAAAGAAAGCGATTTTTTAGAATACGTTCAGGAACATTTAGCAGAATGAGAAAGCGGGAGCGATAAACCGCTCCCGCTTTGCTGGATTAAAAATTAGTTTATTTAGTGGAATTAGATACGAGTAACTGATTTAATAAATCGCTACCGGTTGGCACCAGGGTTAGTTTTCCATTATTTTCAACCATCTTTTGCATTTCCAGAATCTCGAACATGGCATTTGCTACTTCCACGTCTTGTGTAATCATCTGTAATGCTTCACCAACAATTCTTGGTCGAATAGCGCCAGCTTTAGCAAATTCAATTGCAGCCAGTCTTTCAGCAGTGCTGGTGATAATGTTCACCTGGTTGGCGCCATCCTGTTTAATTGCTGAGGTAACCTGGCGCAATCGATTAACAACTTTTTCTTCAATCTGGCGGATCATGCCAATATCGCGAAAATGAACCTTCCGAATGTAAACGGAACCTAGCTTGTATCCCCATTCATGCGATCTGGGAGTGACCTCTTCCCGGACGGTGCGGCTCATTTGATGTCGATCTACCAGCATGTTATCTAGCGGCATATTACTCAAAGATCGGACGACTGCATTACTTACATTCGCAGCTAGAGAACCACGTGGGTCAGCATTTTTAAACAAATAGGCAACCGGATCACTGATATACATTTCATACCAGATGCCTACGCCCATTGGGGCACCTTCTTCTGAATTTACCGGATTGCTGCGTAAATATTGCTGGTCAAGCCGCATATCTAAAATTTGACGGCTTCCAAACCAATGAACTAAAAAGGCTTGTAGTCCAATTTTAAATGGGAGGATGTGAAGCCCTGGCTCCATAATGACGCCAACTACTTTACCAAACAGTATATATACCTGGCAAGTGCCTTCATTTACAATGGTGTAAAAACCAAATTGACGGATTAAGAATAATAAGATGGGCATGATGAACCACATTGATACGAAGGTCGCAAACGCGGCAATAATAATTTGCGTAAATTGATTCATGATTTTACCTCGCGAACAATTTGCTGGGCATGGCTGAATAGGCGTAACCGCACATTGCGGATATAGGCTGACAAAGCAGCAGCGCCGTTGGATTTTAGGATGCTTAATTGTTCAGCCAATGCTTTTAAGGGTTCAACTTCTGCCTGGGTATTCAAAGTTTCAATTTCAACAGCTCGCTTGGATTGGACAATCTTCTGGTCAGCTAATGCCTGCGCCAGACTGATATCCGATGAGACCTGATTATGGGCTGTATTGATGGCTGCCAGAGCGGTTTCTACTTCCGCTGGTGGATCAATGCCGGTAATCAGTGAAGCATCTAACATGATACCGTATCTGGCTACCGAAGAACTACATTCCCTTTCCATATGGTCGTTTAAGTCTCTCAGGTTTTTCCGCAGATCGTTGATTGACACCCCAGTGACGATGCTTATTTCACTATTGGTGTTGGTTGGCATTTGAGGAGCTTCAAAACTAGCAATTCTTTCACGTAATACCGAGACAAAATATCCCATCACATGTGAAATAGGTTGCTTCACACCAAATAAATATGCATAGAGATTGTTTTCAGCGATGCGATAGCGAATTTGACCGATTAATCCGGTGTTTAATTGATCCTTAGTTACCGCCTCCAGCATGGTTCCACCTGAATTTGCGTTTGGATCTTCCGGGTCGTAAGCCATGTTAATTGTTTGTGTAGCGATTGAAACTTTATGAACTTTTTCCCATGGCCATTTAAAATATGGACCACCGGGTTGAATTACCTTAACCAGAGGGTAGTTATACCGATTTTTATGCTCATCCGTTAGCATATCTGCTAAGGGGGTGTTTGCTGTCATCTGGTTACCCAACCTTTCAGCACGACCAAAAATTGTTTTAACTGCCCGTTCATTTTGGTCGACTGTAAAAAAGGATGTCAATATATAGCGAAATATAAACCATGCACCGAATCCAATAATAATGCCAATGATAATACTCATATGGGAATCTCCTTTTTAGATGATACTAACAAACTCAGTTAGTATACAATTGGAAAAATCAATTATTCAAGCTGGTGACTAATGATTTATTACTGGGTGGTAGATTTTTTATTCCTCCAATAATTTTTCCAGCCCCCCAAATCCGTAATTTCAAATTTGTCTTTAACCAGGTAAGGTTCACCGAGCACCCCTAAGACATTATCGCCATCATTCAGTTCAACCTTTCCAATACACAAGCCGGGCGGCTCTTGGTTCAGAATTGTAACCAGTGCTTCAGGCGTTAGCTGCCATAGTTCAAGGGCGATCTTTTCTCCTTTATTCTGATCTTTCAACATAGCAGGATATTGGTCATCAATCGACCATAAACGATATTTTTTGCTGGTATATGTTTCGACAACAAATTCGGCGTTTACTGCCAAAAGATTCTTATTGAGCGCAAATCCCCTCATTAATGTGCCATTGACGGCAAAGAGTAGTTTTTCCATGAATAGCTCCATTTTTTCTAAATTTCTGTCAACAGATATCAGTTTTTTCACGTATAATTCACTCTCATTGACCCAACAATCTGTTTTTATTAAAAGATAAGTAACCAGTGGGTCAGTGATGGGTTAATTTGAAGTAATTGAACAATTTCGTATTGAGATATTTATTTTACAAAAGGAATTATATATTTTGAACCAAAAACCGGTAATGATTTATAACCCGAATGCCGCCCATCGGAATGCAGAAAAAATTTTACCTTCCGTAAGAGAATTATTTAAAAAATATGAACTTGAATATGATCTAATTCTGACTGAGAAACAAGGACATGCCTTAGATTTGGCAAAACAACAGGCGGAAGTTGGACGTCCTCTGGTAATTGCTGCCGGGGGAGATGGCACCATGAATGAAGTTATTAATGGATTAATAGCTGCTAATTGTCCTGATGGTAAAAAACCGGTTATGGGTATTTTACCAATTGGCCGGGGGAACGATTTTGCTTACGGAATTAACATCCCAAAAGATCTTGACAAGGTAATTCAGGCGACGAAGAGCGGAAAAACCAGAAGAATTGATATCGGCCTGGTGACCGGGGGAGATTTTCCCAATGGCCGCTATTTCGGTAATGGGGTGGGATTGGGTTTTGATACGGTGGTTGGCTTTGAGGCGACGAAAATTACCTGGTCGAAGGGTGCTGCCTCTTATTTGATTGGACTGGTGAAAACTATTTTTCTTTACCACACTGCACCCACTTATGAGATTATTATGGAGGGGGAAACGATTACCCAGCCATCCTTGTTGGTTTCGATTATGAATGGTCGCAGAATGGGGGGCTTGTTTATGATGGCCCCGAATAGTGATCCAGAAGACGGGCTTTTCAACCTCTGTCTGGCCAGTTCTGTACCTCAAATTAAAATTCTTGGGGTTGCTGCAAAATTCATAAAAGGAAATCAGGAAGGTCACCCTGCTATTCAGATGAGACAATCCAAAAAAGTTGTGGTTAAAGCCCTTACCGGCAGTATTCCAGCGCATGCTGATGGGGAAACTATTTGCTATGCAGGTTCAGAACTTACGATCGAATTGATTCCTCAGGCTTTGGAAGTGATTTCAATGAATGGAGTGGTCTGATTAATGAAGTCAAGCCAGAAACATATGAATCGGTTCTTAAGATTTGTCTTTCGGTTTGTTTGCCGTATTGATGCTCAAGAATTTAAAAAAATCCCAGTAGATGGACCATTAATTCTGGTTGGAAATCATATCAATTTTCTGGAAGTACCTGTATTCTTACCTCACATTGATCATCCCAATGTGATCGGTGTTGCGAAACGAGAATCCTGGAAAAACCCTCTGTTTAACTTTCTGTTCAATCGTTGGGGAATAATTCCTATTGATCGGGGTATGGTGGATCGAGAAGCTTTTCAACGAATGGGCACGGCTTTGAAACAAAATAAGGTCTTGGCTCTTTCTCCGGAAGGCACCCGCAGTAAAACTGGAAAGTTACTGCCTGGAAAACCGGGTATTGTCGCGATTGCTGTAAAAAGTGATGCCCCACTTCTGCCGATTGGTTTTCACGGTTATGAAAATTTCTGGCAGAATTTTAAGAAGTTCAAGAAAACCGACTTTAAAATGGTGGTGGGAAAACCATTTAAATTGAATTTAAATGAGAACGGGTTATCACGGGATGTACGCCAGGAAGTTACAGATGAAATTATGTATAAAATCGCTGAACTTCTCCCGGAATATAATCGGGGTCATTATCAGTTTGAGAATAAAATTGAATATAAGTACCTGGTTCCTTTGGAAAATGAATAAAGGCACTATTTTCTAAATAAAGGCAGTACTTTAGAAATTCTGGAGGAAAGTTATGAACGAACCTGTTTCCAATCATCCACAAATTCAAAGATGGCTGGCTCATATCTATGCTTTGGCTGTTGACATTGGTCCAAGAGGATCAACCACGAAAGAAGAACGGCAGGGTGCTGAATATGCTCAAAATGAATTTAAAAAGATGGGTTTGAAACCTGTGTGGCAGGAGTTTAAAAGCGCTAAATCTATATTTTTACCGCACACAATTGGCAGCTTTATCATGATTTTTGCTTTTATCCTTTTTCCTCTGGGTGGAAAAATAACCGTGGTTTTGGCTTCAATCCTGAGTGTTATCGTAATTGTGAGTGAATTGCAAGAGTTGGGATTTCAAAACAATCTCATTCGTATGATTGTTCCGAAAGGCGATAGTCAAAATGTACATGCCGTTATTCACCCTGCCGGAGAGCACAAACAGGACATTATTCTGGTTGGGCATTTGGATACGCAACGGACGCCATTGTTTTTTCGGACTCCTACTTATGTGAAAATCTATTCACAATTTACAACAATTATTTTCATTACCTATTTGATACAAACAGTTTTTTATACACTTTCGATCTTTGTTTCAATTCACTGGGCATGGTATGCTTCGGTTCCAGCTGCGATTTGCGCTGTGATTATGATCACTTTTTTCATTGAAGCTGATTTTTCTCCTTTTACTTCTGGAGCAAATGATAATGCCAGCGCAGCCGGGATGGTTCTTTCTCTAGCAGAAGAATTGAATAAGCAGCCATTACAAAACACCCGGGTCTTTGCCGTTTGTACTGGGTGTGAAGAGACGCAACACTATGGAATGATTGCCTGGTATGAACAGCATCTGGCTTCGTTGAAAAATCCCAAAGCGATTGTTTTTGAATTGTTGGGAGTGGCCGGCCCGGGATATCTGATGCAGGAAGGTATCATTGTGCCTTTCAAGGCAGATCCTTCCATCGTAAAAATTGTGGAAAATATTGGGCGGGATCACCCGGAATATGGGGCTTACCCGGTAAAGATTAGCGGCGGTAATAGTGAGATGGCGGATGCCATTCGAAATAAGATTCCGGCGATCTGTTTATTTGGACTCACAAAAGAGGGTGTAGCCCCATATTGGCATCAGATCGAGGATACGTATGACAAAATGGATCCGGAGGTTATGGAAAACACCTGGTCATTTACCAGAGAGTTGATTCAAAGAATTGACCAAAACGCCTGAAGGATTTATTACCCTTCGGTATAACCACACAAGGCTAAAGCACCAGGACCTGTATGAATGCCTAACACGGGGCCGGTCATATTGATGATCAACTCGACCGGGTTAAATTCGTTGCGGATTCTTTTGGCCAATTCTTCCGCTTTTCCCAGAGCATTGCCATGCAAAACAGCAATATGCAATTTTTTGGTTTTATCGATATTTTCGAATATTTTTTTATACATATTTTCGACCAGAGCTTTTTGAGTTCGAGCGATATTGACAGCTTCAACCAACCCGGTCTCGTGATTAATCATTACCAGGGGCTTAACCTGTAATAATCCGCCTACCCATTTGACTGCTCCCCCTATGCGGCCTCCTTTTTGCAGATATTCTAGGGTGTCCATCGCCACGTATTGAAATAAACGTTTTCGCACCCCTTCTATTTTGGCAAGAATGGTTTTTACATCATCACCGAGTTCGCGGGCCCGGGCGGCGGCTAATACCTGCCATCCAAGGGTCATGGTAGGGCCTTTTGCATCTACCACAGAAACTGGAATTTCCACCAATTTGGCTGCTTTCAGAGCCATTTGGAACGTGCCACTCATGGCGCTGCTTATTGTAATGACAATTAACTCTTTGAACCCTTCCTGGATTTTTTTTCGATAAACTTTAACAAAATCCTCAATGCTGGCTTGGGAAGTTGTGGGGCGGGATGAATCCTTTTCTAATCTTTCATAGAATTCCAATGGAGTGATATCTATGCGATCTTTAAATTGCTGATCTCCCCAGATAATATATAAAGGCACGATCGTTATTCCATATTGTTGAATCAATTCTTCAGGAATATCACAGGTGCTATCTGTAACGATTCCAATCATGTAACCTCCAGGAGTAATTGTTAATATTTTAAATATATACAATCATGACAGAAACGTCAAATTTAAAAGTTTCTAAGATGGAGATTATCCAATTTGATTGTAAATTTCTCTATAGATTGAAAGATCTCGATCAGAGAAGCAACAAAAAATTACTTTTTCAATCTTCGTATCCCCCGAACAATAATCCTTAACGGTTTGAATTGCGATCGCGGTTGCTTCATGAATCGGATAGCCATACACTCCCGTACTGATAGCTGGGAAAGCGATGGTTTTGACTTGATTAGCATCTGCGAGTTCCAGAGATCTGCGGTAGCAACTAGCTAATAGCAGCGCTTCTCCCTGACTCCCTCCATGCCAAACCGGACCAACTGTGTGGATTACGAACCTGGCAGGTAATTGATACCCTTTGGTGATTTTGGCTTCTCCTGTTGGGCAGCCATGTAAATGTTTGCAAGCTTGTAATAACTGTGAACCGGCTGCTCGATGGATGGCACCATCTACACCACCACCCCCCAGGAGGGATGAATTGGCAGCATTGACAATTGCATCAACCTGGAGGGTGGTGATATCTGCTCGAATAATTTCGAACTGTGTCATCCTCTCATTTTACTAGAGATTTTTCATGGCGGTGGCTAAAAGTAATAAAACGAATCCAACAAATACAAGCCAGAATGATATGGGTGATAATACCGGAACAGAAACAAACTTTCCTAATAATCCGAGAACTCCTAATACAAGGCTAAGATACCAAACTCCTCGCTTGGGTGCATTTAATTTCATATCACTTTTCTCCTTTTTAAATTTGGTTTAAGGTAGATAATTAAATTCTTTATTAATACTTTAAAACCATTTTTCGAGAAAAGTTACGGTAATAGTCTTTAATTAAAAAAATCTATAAATCCGTCGTATAGTCGAATAAGCTTTTAACTTCTAAAGAGGAGCTTTGATTAACCAAAATAGATACCTGATCTTCCTGTTCCAATTTTGAATTGCCATGTGGAATGATAATCTCATCTGCCCGTTTTATGGATAGGATTAAAGAATCACCAGGGAGAAATAGATCGCGAATTTTCTTACCAACCAGGGCTTGATTCCGAACCTGCAATTCTAACATGCTGCGGTCTTGTGAGGTAGAGCTCAATAAATCAAACATGCTGGGGTTACGCGCCATCAGGCTGATAATGGTTGGGCGATACAGAGCTGGTGAATAAACCTGAACCCCTTCAAGTTTGAAGCGCTCCAGATTACTGGCTTCGTTTACCAACACAATCACGTGCCCAAGACCTGATTTCTTAACCATTTTGCTGACGGCTAGATTCTCTTGATCATCACCACTCAAAATTAAAACCGTATCAATTTCATTGTTATTTTGATCGATTTTATCGACTGGTAAAGTTTCAAAGCCCTCCCTTTCAATCGCATTTTTTGTTATGGCTTGTTGGGTAAGAAATTTTACCTGATCACCGTGCTCTAACAATTGCTGGGCGACACTACGGGAGAGACTGTTTTCCCAACCGTAAATTACGCGAATCAAATGGCCTGATTCGCGCAGCGTAGGCGGTTGGATCACGTTGAATAATAAAGGCATGAGGATGACGGTTAGGATTGCAAATACAATGATGGCTGCACTGGTTGCCGGGCTCAATAATCCGAGCCGTTCGCCAATCACAGAAATGGCTATTTCAATCGAAAGATGAGTGTTTAGGAGAAACCCGGCAGCAATGGAAGATCTCCATCCAATTCTTGATTTTAATAATAAAGTGGGCAGTAATTTAACCAGGATTGAAATGCCTAACATTGCTGGAAGGAAAATTAAATTTTGAGGGTTCGCCAGCAAAGCCTGAATATTTAAATTTGCTCCGGTCACAATAAAAAAGATCGGGACAAATAACCCGAATCCAAAGGCTTCCAGTTTGTGTACCAAGCTATCATCCTGCGGTGCCTTGAAAATCCCAACCAGCATTCCAGCCAGAAAAGCCCCCAAGATTAATTCCACACCTAACGATTCAGCTAAAACAACAAATATCAATAGTATTACTATCGCGCCGCGAACTTTAATCTGTACAGTTGCCTGGGATAACTCATCAAATAAGCGGACGACTTTTGGAACCCGGAAGAAACGCAGCCCAATTCGAGCAAGAACCAAAAATAGAATCAGGACCAGTAAAAAGGATAGAATCTGTAAATTAAGTCCTTGTTGGGTAAAGAGAATATAGATAGTTAATAAAATTACGGTGAAAAGATCGCTGACAGTTGATCCCAAGAAAATTGTTTGGCCGGTATTTGTTTGGATCATACCGCGGTTTTTTAAGACAGGCAGCACCACGCCCAGTGATGTAGCTCCAAAAATCAATGTCAATAAAAAGATATTGGCAGGCATTCCCCAACGATTCAGCAAATAACTTCCACCGCCTCCTAAAACTAGGGTGAACGTGTAAATAATCAAAATCAAAACCGGGAGAGATGGCCTGGAATTCTGGTTTTTGCCTTTGCTATTGGTGAATAATGAAGGTATGTCAATTTCCAACCCGGCTAAAAACATGAGGAAAGCCAGACCAATATTCGAAAATAAGGTCAGGGTAGTGGAATCAGCCGGATGGAGCAACCCTAATTGGGCGAAGATTAACCCGGCAAAGATCTCCCCAACCACAACCGGAATGGACTTAAAACGGTTGATCAGTAATGGCACGAAAAAAGCCAGAGCCAGGACGATTAATAATGATAAAAATTGATTGGATTGTGGCATGGTTTCGATTATAACAAAAGAAAATCTCATTTTTTCTTGACGCCTATATGATCGGTTGATAAGATAAACCGTCTGATTTAAGTGAGGTTTTCCAATGCAAATTTATATGAATTGGGTTACCGAAAACCCTTTATTATCCGCTGCTATCCAATTTGCCATTCTGGGCACGTTAGGGGAGATCATCTCTTTTAGTATTCGGGAAAAAAGAGCTGCCATTCCTTGTACCATGCTGCAATTAATCTTGAAGATGGCAGCCTGGGCTATTTTAGGGATTGTCATTAAGTATGGTTTTGCTGGAATGAAAGGCTTCACGCGGGCACTTTTAGACCATCAAATGCTGCCATCATTTTTCGGAGCAGGTTTAGGCTGGGCATTTGCGGTTTCGGTTTTTACTAATCTTCTTTTTGGCCCGCAAATGATGCTCTTTCACCGGCTGGAAGATAATCTCATTATGGGGCAGAAAGGCTTCAAAGGGATTACAACAGCCTGGAAAACCCTGATCTGGTTCTGGATCCCGGCGCACACAATCACCTTCCTATTACCCGCTGATTTGCAGATAGGTTTGGCAGCGATCTGGTCGTTGGTGTTGGGGATTATTTTAGGGGCAACGAAGAAGTAGAAGTCGAATTATCTTCCAGGTTGTATAGCCGATAATACATCGATGCAACCTTTTCAATGGAATAACCGCTTACGGCAATTTCTCGGCTTTTCCTTCCCATTTCTGCTCGTAATTGGCGATTATCACACAAGGTTGAAATTGCATTCGCTAGAGCTGCTGCATCTTTTATTGGAATGAGGATTCCATTCTCACCATGATGGACGATTTCACGACACCCAGGAACGTCGGTAGAGATTAATGCTCGTCCACAAGCGGCAGCTTCAATTAACGATTTTGGGATGCCTTCCATATAATAGGTGGGAAGACAGACTATATTCGCAAGAGGATATATTTTCTCCATCTGATTATGCCACCCCCACCATTCAACCACACCTTCATTTACCCATTGAGAAATTTCAGAATGTCGAATACGCGTGGGTTGATCATCTTCTGGCTTGCCAACCAAAACAAATCGAATTCGCTTTTCTTGAGAAAGCAAGATTCGGGATGCATCCACAAAGTAATGTAATCCTTTTTCCTCGATAAATCTGGAAGATAACAGAACAATACAATGCACACCTTCGGGTTCTGGTGAAGAGACAAATCGATTTGTATCGATTCCTGACCCGGGAATAAAGAAGCTATTTTTTGGACCAGTAATCCTTTTTGAAATGAAGAAATCTAAATTGTCATTATTTTGAAAAATTACGATCGTTTGTTTTAAAGCGATCCAATAAAGGAATATCACTAACCTTCTCAAAAAATGATGAGAGGTTTCATTAGCAAAAATGGTACCTAAGCCCGTAATTGTATTATATTTTTTAATGTTTTTAAACAATTTTGCTGCTAGTGAGCCATATATGACGCCTTTAGGCGTAAAATGATTGACAATATCCGGTTTTTCTTTTTTATATATATAGATTAAAAAAAGAATAGCAAACAATTCGCGAAAGATATTTTTTCCTCTGGGTTGCATCGGAAAATTAATCCATCGATAACCGTCATCCAGTAGGAATTGAGTAAATTCATCTTTTGGCGAGACAAAAACAATTTCAATCCCTTTTTGGGAGAATTGTTTTGCTAAGCTCATCCTCGAATTGTAAATATTCCAACTTGTTGTGGAGACAAAGAATACTTTCATGTTTTTTTCCACTTTTGAATTGATGATTTAAGAAAAGATAATGGGGAAAGCCACCCTGCCAAACCAAGGCAAACGATCGGCATTAAATATGGATATCGAAATCGATAAAGCGCCCCAATGTTCGGAATAGTAATTGCATAAACAATAACCATGGCAAAGCAAACGATTAGGATCATCCAGACTGAAATATTTTTTCGGTTCTTCCAAAAGAATATGGGAAGCCCGATATAGAAGGTATATATTAAAAGCATTTCAAATGGAGATAAGGCTCGCATTAACGAACCGGCTTCTTTTTTTCCGTGTGTAAACCAAAGGTCGGGAAAAGGAGAAAAAAAGCCAATTAAAGATGCTCGCGGCAAATACGTAAAGAATTCTTTTGTGCTTCTGAAAGTTATGCCCTGATCAATAATACTTCCGCTATCCGCCCAGGATTTGACAAATTTATTCCTATAGTTAGCAATCTCGATTATTTGGTTTTCAATCAAATCGGGCATCCAGGAGGTTCGTGTAAATTGATTTCCAAATTTTGTATTTGTTTTTTTATTTTCTCTCGTAGGAGCTGCCTGATTCTGTTCGTATTGAAATGAATTGTTATTATTTATTATTGAATAAATTAAAAACATAGATGCAAAAGCTAATAGAGGTAAAGTTATTTTTTGAATAAAAACAAGATACTCTTTATTTTTAATCATTGTAATTAGCCAAAAGATTGTTGTTATGATTGCAGAAATTGAAAATAATATAATTAAACCTTTTAGGATGTAAATACGTATAAGACCAATGAATGCGCTACCAATAGTAATTCCAATTAATAGTAACAAACTGATTTTTTGAAATTTTTTTGTTTCAAGTTTACTCGGTTGATGGACTATAAAATACCAACCGGTTAACATAAAAATAAAACCTGGAATAGCATAATTCTCATTATGGAATTGTGTATTCCACAGTAAATTTGAAGGGAAAAATATAAAAGGTAATGCTGCAATTAAACCTTTAAATTTTTCCTGTAATATATCCGAAAAAAGAATGAAAACACAAATGCAAGCAGTAGCATTTAAAAACCCATTCAATGGCAAAACTGACCAGGGAGCAGGATAGATTAATTTGTAAAATATCGATGCTATGCCAGAAACCAATTGTCCTTGAGGTGTAAGTTCCCAGGCTCGCCAACCATTTTGATTGATATTCTCCACTACTCGGAGGGCTATTCGGTGGAATTTCATCCCATCCATCCCAATTAATAACCCTTGTCCAGCGTGAATATTCGGGAATACATACGGTAATAAGATTAGTTGAACGAGTAACCCCAAAATAATTGTATATAAAAATATAACAATCCAAAGATTTTTAGGGTTTGTTATCCATTTCTTAAAATTAGAGAATTTCATTTTTATTGACAATTATCTCGTACTGTTTTTTATATTTGGCAATCATAGTAGCAATACTATAATGATTATCAATCCGCACGCGGGTCAGTTGCGCGAGTTGTTGATACTGCACCTCAGGTAATTCTATTATAGTTTTCCAGGCGTCAGCAAGTTCAATTGGACTTAGAGGGGAGACCACTACACCTGTATCGTCAATTAATTCCTTAATATCGCCAACATCGGTGGCTACACAAAGAGTACCACAAGCCATCCCTTCACACAAAGTCATTGGCAAAGCCTCGCCATAAGAGGAAGATAATGTCACGATATCAACGCCAGCGCATAGAATGTCCATATCATTTCTCGACCCCAATAGATGAAAATTATCGCCAAAGCCAGCTTGTCGAATGAAGCTGATTAATTCAGAGTTATTCACGTCGATACTTTCACCTGCTAAAACAAAATGAACATCAGGATTTGTTTGCAATAAAAGTTTTGCGCTATCAACTAAATTTTTATGGTCTTTTTGAGGATGATAACGTGCAAACATGCCAATCAATTTAGTATCTACAGGAAGATTTAACTCATTCCGCAATCTTTCTTTGGCTTTGGGGCTGGGAATGAAAACGTTCGTATCAACCCCATTAAAAACAACCATCAATTTACCTTTTTTATAACCAAGTTCTAAATGCGTTTGATAGGCTGAATTTGAACAGCAGATCATCTTAGCAGGCAGGATTTTTGAAAGGAGAGATAAGATCTTTACCACTCTCCAGGTTGACGGCTTGACTGAATCACGAGATGGAGTCGTATGATGAATTCCCCAGACAATTGGATAATTGCCAGCAAAAAGATTCGCAATGGAGCCTAAAAAATCTGAATGATAAAGCCAAGTTTGAATAACATCTGGTTTAAAGGATTTAATAAAATTGACTAATTGAATAAATTTTTTTAATTCAAAATAAGCAGGATTCATCTGTAAATTTTCTACAGGAATATTCATCTCTGAAATTTTCTCAGATAAGCTGCCTTTCCCCATCAATGAGACGATCATTAATTGATCCTGTCTCTGACCTTGATTCCAGTTTCTTACCAAATCCACCAACAACGATTGGGCGCCACCAATATCCAGTGAATTGATAATATGTAAAATCCTCATTTACCGATCATCCATATTTTTCTACAAGTTCTTCATAAGCCACAGCTACCTTAGCGATGTCAAATTGTTTTGAAAATTCAAGAATCTCATCCTTATTTATTTCACTTTCCAGCAATTCTCGCATGGCTATTGCCATTGCTTGAGGATCATTCATCGGAACGATACGAGAAAATTTATGACCGCTTAAAATGTCAGCAGGTCCACCTGGACAATCCGTCGCGACGATAGGTATTCCTGTTGCTAACGCTTCCAGAATAACATTACCGAATCCTTCCCAATTTGATGATAAAACGAATGCATCTGCTTTTGACAAAACAGGGAAAGGGTTTTCTATGAAACCAGGAAGATGCACTTTTTCAGCTATCTGAAGATCACGGCATAGTCTTTCTAAATTTCCTCTTTCAGTGCCTTCTCCCAGGATAATTAATTCAGCGTCCAATTGATCATTTAATAAAGAAAATGCTTCGAGTAATAAGGAAAAATTCTTTTGAATGGAAAACCGCCCAATTCCGACAATGTATTTTTTATTATTGGATTGAGGATTAATTAATTTCGTTGGGATTTGCTTTAACTGATGAACCGTTTCAAAGTCAACTCCATTTTGAAGAACAATAATTTGATGTTGATAATGAGCAAATTCCCGGATGCTATTTTCAACATTAGCTGAAACAACTTCGAATCGATTACTTATTGGATAAAGCCATTTAATCATCCAGATTCGTAATCTTTCGATAAGTTTTTTATCTTTAAATATTTCTTTGTTGAAAGTGATATGCTCTCTGACCACCAGGTATTTTGGATAGCCACAGAATATTTTTAAAATTATCATTAGAACATTAAGGTGAGTTTGGGATGATATGCCCAAATTCGGTTTTTCTGTAACCAGGTACTTCCACATACGAAAAAAAGCCCATCTTGTCCTTGTAATTTTTAGATCAAAAAATATGCTTTGTTCTGGAACTTCTTTCCTTAAAAGACCTTCTCCATTCAGAACAACCAGAACAGTTTTAATATCCATTCTAATTAATTGCTTGATAAAGCTTAATGCAGTCTTTTGAACACCACCCATATTCAGGTTCACAAGAAAGAAAGTAATTGATTTCTCTTTTTTCATTCGTTTCTGGTCCAATGAGATAAATCAACTTGCAATAACTCTGATAGCTGATCAATTTCGTGTTGGTATTTTTGTGTGAGAAGAATTCGCACATATTCATTCATTTTTGGATATTTATAACTGCGCATGTTTTTTCTTAGTATATAAGTTTTTATTTTGTACCGAACACAACCTGGTAATAGTGGTTTAAGCAAATTCTTAAGAAGGGATTGCCTTCGAATCAACTTGTGAATGTTTCGAAATTTGGGCAGGGAAGAAACGTTACTTACACCGAGTTTTATTGAGATGTTCTGATCAATATTTAAAAAGGAAAGAATGTGTTGGAACTCGGCAGCCTGATTTTTAATTAAATCTTCAAGAAAAAGAATGTGAAATTGGTCTCTGCCAAATAAATTAAAAAAATGCATTAATTGATCAGAATAACAGCCACCATGAAAATACCCAAATTGCATAGAACCAAATAATTCTAGATCTTTCCAATTCTCCTTCAATCGGGCTTCTTCTAATTGGAGAGCTTCCTTGAATGGAAGATTTTCTCTTCCATCTGCTACCATATTCCAATACCAGGAATAAGCCCGATCAATGGGGTTTCTTAAAATGACAATGAATTTTTGTTGATCATTATTAATTTCTTTTTTTATACGCGGTGCAACTTTTTCGGCCCAATAAAGATAGTGAGGGGTTGCCTCTGCGCGTATTAGAAAATCCTGACTGCCTGAAAAAAAGGTTTTTGTGTACCAATTGATTCCTTTTTCATAATAATCATCGCGGCTAAAAAACATTGGTTCTTTATCATAAGTTAAAAAAACCTGAGGGTGCTGTTTTAGTAAATCATAAACGGTTGTTGTTCCTGCTTTTGCAGCACCGATGATAAAAGTATTTGGAAGGTTTTTGTTCATTAAACTCATTAAAAAAGCTCTATTGATACCAGGTAGATAAATCTCGTTGGATGATTAATTCCAGGTTTTTAATTTCAGGTGTGAAATGGATTTTTAATTGATGAACAGTTTCAGGGTTCATTGGAGGGGGAGTAATAACTTTCATGTTTAGTTCGAGAGCACTCTTTTTAAGTTTGTGCCGTAAATGTGGTGGGATGAAAGGTTTCACAATTTCTTTAATCTTAGATTTTTTTATAAAGAACTGATGGAGACTTTTATTTTTTGGCAAACGAGCCTGGTTACTAATTACAGGATTTAGCTTTAGGGATGTTTGAATCCCTAAAAAAGTATTTAATTTCGTAATTAATTCAGGGAAATTTGATAAATCCTCGGTTATTAAAAAAAGAAAATTTTCTTTTGGAAAATAATCCAAATATGGTTTTAGTTGTGAAGAAAAAGAACCTAATTTGGAATATGGGTATGTTATTTTGCCATGAAAATAAAAATAATCTTTTTGTGATGATAATCTACTCTCTTCAGCGGATAATGAATCTTCGAAGCTAAGGTGTTCTCGCCCTTCACGTACATTTTGCCAGTAATGGGAATAAACTAATTTGACTGGTTCACGAAATATAACTATGATTTTTGGTGTTTGATCTTTATAATGAATCGTCAATCGTGGAACAACTTTTTCTCCCCAAAATAAATATCGGGGTGTCGCTTCTCCTCTTAACGGATGCTTGTATGAACCGGAAAAGAAGGTTTTTCGGTACCAATCAATTCCCTGCTGATAATATTCGTCATCACAAAAAAAAGCAGGCTCTTTTTGAAAGGGTAAAAATACTTGTTTATTTTGTTTAAGTAAATCAAAAAGAGTGGTAGTACCTGCTTTAGCAGCTCCTATGATGAAAAAATTTGGTAGCAAATTGCGTTCAATCTCTTTCATTGATTTAAATAATTCTTTTAATAGATTACTTTAATTAATTAATGGCATATGAAAATAATTTTGAATTTTACCCCAACGGACTGCCTGAGGGTAATTATGCCAGACGAAATTGATAAATCGGGCATATTGATTCATTAAATCATCATTTTTTGCATTTCGATCTGCCAGAC
>DAOUFM010000195.1:0-6125 GCA_034429975.1 Anaerolineaceae bacterium
AAGAGCGAAAGCTCTTCTCGAAAGGCGCACCCATGAGGATATCTTTGGCTGTCTCATTGTTTAATACTTCAGCCCCAATCATCACATCCGGGTAGCCATCATCATATAATAAATTTGCCGGAGCCCAAATAAAATAGCCCTCCTGAATGGTCTCAGGGTAAAAACCAGATAACATTGTCCCGACTTTCAATCCGGGAACACGCCAGACCCACTGCTGCCAGAAATTTTTTGTTTCCAGCCAGCGATCAGCATAATAGGTGTTATTACTGTAATGTGTTGTGATGGAAGAGATAATAAGTAATGACAAAGGGATCCATTGTAATTTCTCTTTCGTTAAATAAGAAAGTAACCCCACGAAAGCGATAGAAACCCCGATAGAGGACGGAAAGGAAAAGCGATTAAAAATGGGAAAGAAAACCTCCCGACCCGCTAAATTGACTGGTATGAGACAAAGGATCGCGCCGAAGATTCCTATCTGCAGCGCTTCAGATTTCCAATTGTATGGAATGTCTATTTCTTTGTTAGCAGGTAAACTTGAATGCGGATAAACCCATTTAATGAAGATGAACACCAATATAATGGAAAGAACAGTTAACCCGAGTGCGCTGAAGAAATCCCCGGTATTTAGATCGTACAGATTTTTATAGCCTCTCTTGACCCAAACCGTGAAGAAAACATCGGAAATATCGCCGATCCAATTGCGGAAAATGTTTATCAGTGAAAGTAATGGAGAATGCAGGAAATCGGAACCAATGCGAGAGATACTGGTTGTATAGCGGGAGCTTTTGAAAAAGAACACGCGCCAAATGAGAAAAAGGACCATCGAAAAGGAGTATGGTGTTTTTTTGAGAACAAAATAAACCAAATTCTTAATCGGTTTCCAGGAATTTTCCCGTAAATAAAGACAGATAAAAATTAACCAGCGATAAATTTCTAATCCGACGTAATATTCCATAAAGAAAAAAGTAATCAATGAAAAAATGGATGAAAGCACAAAAAATATGACCTGCTGCAATACTTTTTTCGACTGAATGGCCAACACACTGAGTCCCAGTGAAAAAATAAAGGTGGTCATGGCCACCTGGTGGATTTGGTAATCAAACCCGTTGGGCTGCTCCAAAAAACCCGGGTAAATCAGAAAAATCAGGCTAATCAGAAAAACTTCTTTGACTTGTTTTTTCCAGATTAACTTCAGAGTCCAGAACAAAGCCAGTGCGCCCAGATAACGAATCCCAACCGCCAGGAACTGGTAGGGCAGGATATTTGCACCAAAAAGCGAGAAAAGAAAGGCGTGCCAGTAAGCCCGCGCCGGGCGATCGGAGGTGTACATCTCCGGGAAGCGTTCCACCCCAAATTTCTCACCGCCATAAATCTGCCACCAATCATCGTTGTAATAACCGAAATGCTGAATTTTTGGAATATAGGCAATGACAGCGAACAGAAATAAAAATAAGGCGGCCAGAAAAAACGGGTTTTTAAAAAGTTTGCGCATATAAATCCTTCGAAGAACTTTTATTAATTATAACCATCATTTTATATTCGCCTTATTCAATATGATAGAATCACAGCATGCAAGACATCTGGATATTAGCTTCCAATTCGCCCCGGCGTAAAGCGTTGTTGGGTTTGTTCCAACACTCTTTCCAGGTACACCCGGCGGATATTGATGAAACTGAACTCGCGGGTGAGAATCCGCAGGACTATGTGAGCCGGCTGGCACGCTTGAAGTCCGCCGCAGTAGGGGTTCCATTCCGCGATGCTGGGTTAATTATCGCCGCAGATACAACCGTGGCGGATGGATTGGAGATATTAGGGAAACCGTTGGATGAAGAGGATGCCAGGCGGATGCTCGCCCAATTAGCTGGCCGCACTCATCAGGTTTATACATCCATCGCACTCAGCGCGCCTTCATCTGACCAACAGGTGCAAGAGATCTGCCGCACTCAGGTGCCCATGCGCGCTTATCTGCCAGAAGAAATGGATGCCTATATTCGCACCGGTGACCCAATGGATAAAGCTGGGGCCTACGCCATTCAGCACAAGGGTTTTCACCCGGTGGAGAACTTCGCCGGTTGTTTTGCCAGCGTGATGGGGCTGCCGCTCTGTCATCTGGCACGGGCAATGCGGAAAATTGGGATCGAGCCAGGTGTGCAAATTGATGCGGCTTGCCAACAATATTTGGATTATGATTGCCCTATTGCGAAACGAGTTCTGGCAGGTGAGAATATTGGATAAAAGGATTAAAATTAGATGTCCCTCGGGAGGTTTTCATGAAGAGGTTTGTTAGCTTATGCCTGCTGCTGGTGATGTTCATCAGCGCCTGTACGCCGGGGGTTCAAACCGGTGTGCCGACTGAAACGCTACCGGCTTCAACTGCCACCCTGCCCGAGCCGGTTATCAGCACCACCAAATCTCCGGATGTTAAGCAGGCAGCGAAAAAATTCCTGGATCTGTGGGCGGCAGAAGACTACGAAAATATGTATGCCATGCTCAGCCGGCTCAGTCAGGATGCTTTCCCGAAAGACGGATTTATCAAGCGCTACCAGGACACAGCCAACGCTATGACCCTGGCAGCCTTAACCAGCGAAATTACCTCTGCCCTGACCAACCCGCGCGATGCTCAGGTGGGTTATACGGTCAATTTTGAAACTGCTCTGGTGGGAAATATCAGCCGTTCAATGGTGATGAACCTGATTATGGAAGACAACGCCTGGAAGGTGCAATGGGAAGAAGGGCTAATTTTGCCTGAATTGAAAGGCGGCAATTACCTTTCGATGGATATCAGTGCGCCTGCCAGAGGAAATATTTATGACCGCTATGGTGCTGCACTGGCGGCACAATCTGAAGTGGTCGCCCTGGGAATCACGCCGGGTGAAATTGGGGAAGGGCAGGATGGTACTTTGGTGACCTATCTTTCGCGCCTGACCGGCTTGAACATGGATTATATTCGCTCCTTATATGAATTTGCCGGCCCGGATTGGTATATACCGATCGGTGAGACGGCTCGCTCGAATGTTGATCGCTATTATGATACGTTATCGCGCCTGGGTGGTCTGGATATGAATTACTACACCTCACGCTATTATTTTGATGGCGGTGGGGCGGCTCACATCACTGGCTATGTTCAACCCATTTTTCCAGAAGAGCTGGATGATTATCGGCGCATGGGTTACCGCGGAGATGAGAAGGTTGGGCGTACCGGTCTGGAAGCCTGGGGTGAGGGAGTCCTCACCGGTAAGAAAGGTGCCTCTCTGTACGTTATTCGCCCAGACGGTACGGTGGATAAAAGGATTGGCTATTCGGATTCAAAACTATCCCAATCCATTTACACGACCATTGATCGGGATTTCCAATCAGAAGTTGAACTGGCGATCAATGGATTTAAGGGAGCGATTGTAGTCATTGAACGTGATACTGGGAGGGTATTAGCGCTGGCATCTTCGCCATCCTATGATCCTAATTTATTTGATCCGAATAACTTCAACAGTGGCTGGATGCTCTCGGATATGCTGAATCCAAATGAAAACCGGCTGCTTAACCGGGCTGCCCAGAGCGCCTACCCCTTAGGGTCGGTTTTTAAGATCATTACGATGGCAGCAGCACTAGAGACTGAGACCTTTAAAGCGGACGATACCTATTTTTGTGGTACCACGTTCACCGAGCTGGAAGGGGTCACTTTATATGATTGGACTTATGAAAAAGATCTGCCTGCCAGTGGCAACCTAACCTTATCAGAAGGGCTGATGCGCTCATGCAATCCCTGGTTTTATCATATTGGCTTGACCATGTATCGCCGCGGGTTGACCAACACGCTGGCGGAGATGGCACGTAAATTTGGTTTGGGGGCACCTACGGGAATCGGGCAGGTGCCGGAAGTAGCTGGCAATATCCCGGATATTGTCACTGAAGGAGATGCCGTACAATTGGCTATTGGGCAGGCCAGCATGCTGGTTACGCCTTTACAGGTGGCAACCTTTGTTGCTGCAGTTGGGAATGGAGGCACACTCTATCAACCGCAACTGGTGGAAAAAATCGCCCCGGCAGATGGTGACCCGACTTTCGAATTTCAACCGGTTGTAAAAGGCACCTTGCCGGTTTCAGAAGAAAACCTGGCGATCATTCAGGCGGCCATGCGCACAGTGGTGGCTAGCCCACGGGGAACTGCCCGCAATGCTATGCTGGGCTTGCAGATCCCGGTTTATGGCAAAACAGGCACAGCTCAGAACCCACCACTTTCACCGCACGCCTGGTTTGCTGGCTATACCGATGTAGGCAACCCGGATCGTCCGGACATTGCGGTGGTGGTACTGGCTGAAAATGCCGGCGAGGGTTCGGAGATCGCAGCGCCGATTTTTCGACGGGTGATTGAGTTATATTTCTTTGGACGACCTTCGCGCATTTATCCCTGGGAATCGGCTTTTTATGTGACCAAAACGCCCACCCCCTTATATACCAATACGCCCATCCCAGCACCCGAACAGACAGAAGAAACGCCGGAGCCATAATTTGGGAAATAACCAGCACATTCAGGGGCGGGTGATGAGCTTGCGATCAGGCTTTTATCATGTATACTTGGAAGACGGCCGCGAAATTGTCTGTCACCCGCGGGGAAGATTAAAAAAACGCCGCA
This sequence comes from Anaerolineaceae bacterium, assembly GCA_034429975.1. Taxonomy (GTDB): domain Bacteria; phylum Chloroflexota; class Anaerolineae; order Anaerolineales; family Anaerolineaceae; genus UBA6170. The sequence goes on from DAOUFM010000195.1 coordinate 4,631, forward strand.
GTGACGAAATTCGGGAAGATATCATTGCCATGGGTGACCAGGTTATCGTTTCCCTGCAGCCCGATGGAAAAGGGGCGATAGAGGAAGTATTACCGCGCACCAAGGCCTTGATTCGCTCAGCTCCCAGCGCCCGAGGGGAATACAAACAGGTGCTGCTGGCAAATCCGGATCAGATTGTGCTGGTTTTCGCCTGTGCCCAACCGGCTCCCAGATTGCGCATGCTGGATCGTTTTCTGGTCATCTGTGAGCAGCAGGGGATCGAAGTCTTGATCGCCGCCAATAAGGTTGACCTGGTAGGGAAAGAAAAAGCGCAGGAGATGTTTGCACTTTATTCCGCCATTGGATATAAAGTGATTTTCACGTCTGCAAAGACCGGGCTGGGAGTAAGTGTGCTGAAGAAGCATTTAGAGAATAAATTATCCGGACTGGTGGGTCCATCCGGAGTTGGAAAGTCCAGCCTTTTGAATGCTATTCAGCCTTCTCTGGGTCTGGCGATTAAGGATGTCAGCGAAGGTACCTTTAAAGGAAGACACACCACCGTGGTTCGGCGGGTGTTCCCGTTGGATGAGGGCGGTTTTGTGGCGGATTTACCTGGAATTCGCATGCTGTCTTTATGGGATATTGAACCGGAGGAACTGGACGGCTATTTTCGGGAGATTAAACCTCTGGTGGCGGATTGCCAGTTCAGTGACTGCACGCATATAAATGAACCGGGTTGTGCCGTTAAAACGGCAGTGTCCAGCGGAAAGGTTCACCCTGAACGCTATGAATCCTATGTGCGCATGCGTTATGGAGAAATTGAAACCGATTTGGACAATGCCGCCTGAAAATTAACGTTTGCCCGAGATCAAAGCAATGATTATAATGAAGAAGAAATTAGCCAGAACTCCTGAGGAGGGTCCCTTGAAACCAATCCACTTAAGCCGGTTGCCATTTTTATTCATCATTCTTGTGATTGTACTCAGCGCCTGCCAATCCCAAACCGCACCGGGTGACATCACAGCGGTGGTACCAACCGAACCATCTCAGGAAGTTGCCCCAACCCTGATCCCGACGCCCACACCTCCTAATAACCTGGTGATTTGCGTGGGTGATGAGCCGTTGACCCTGTACCCCTACGGAGGTAACAGCAAGGGGATGTGGTCAATCCTGGAAGCCATTTACGATGGCCCGATTGATACGGTTAATTTCATGCCCGAGCCGGTTATTCTGGAGAAAATTCCGGATTATGTCACTGGTGATGCCTTAAAAGCGGCGGTAACCGTTTCAGCAGGCGATCAGATTGTGGATGCGAGTGGATCGGTCGCTGTCTTGTTGGCGGGAGTCAGCTATCTGCCACCTGGTTGTCAGGATAAAAGTTGTGCGGTCACCTGGGATGGACAGGCTCCAGTGGAAATGGAACAGCAAACCCTGCGCTATTCATTAATCCCCGGGTTGCTTTGGTCGGATGGCGAGCCTTTGACGGCTGAGGATTCGGTTTATTCGTTCCAACTAG
>DAOUFM010000196.1:0-4138 GCA_034429975.1 Anaerolineaceae bacterium
GAACATTTGGCCATCGCCGTGCAAGGCGGTGAACAAGAGTTCTATCTGGTGTAGATTCAGGAATCCTCAGCCAACTGCTCAGCTTTTTCAGTTTATCGGATGCCCAGGTGGAAAGTCCACCAAGCAAATTTACAACAGCAGCTTCTGGCCCCAGGCTTGCACCAAAAATGAGGGAAATGAACGCCGAGATCAAACCGTTGGGCAGGTGAGCGTACTCCAACCGCCCGGTTTTCCGTATTTCTTCAACGGCTCCGTGCAGGTTTTTAGGATGGTCACCCAGGTAGCGTTGACAAAACCCAATGAGAATTCCTCCCAAACTGCAAATAAGCAAGGGCGCATATTTAAATTGAATCCAACCCGATTCCCATACAGCGTGTTGTCCCCAATCTATCAGATACAAAAAAGCAGCGGATATAGCTCCAATTACAATTCCCAGCCTTGCTGCTCCAGCTGATAGAATTAAAACACCGCCACTCTTTTTCAATGTTGCGCACTCCGATCAAGGTTTAAGTCATAAACAGGTTATAATATCAACACAGTGTTGATATCTACACGATGTCGATAATAATGCGGATACCGGCCCTTGTCAAGGTGATCGGTGTGAGAAACAAAATTACAAAAAAAGTAATTCACGAATGGTTGTCTTCAGAGTAGGAGTGAATCATGGCGCGACTTAATAGTCTGACCGAAAGAGGAAAAGAGACTTAACGTCTGCTGGGTGAGATTCTCTTGAAATTAATTACCGAGAAAGGTTATGACAAGATCACAGTCAAGGATATCACGGATAAGGCCAATATCGACCGCACCACATTCTACCTGCACTTCAAAGATAAAGACGACCTATTTCTTAAAAGTCAACAGCAAATAATAGATGAGCTCATTGAATACGGCCAAAAAATTGACCAGCCTTATCCCCGAGCCACCCTGGTTTTTGAACATATGGCGCAGCATTCTGAGGCATATCGGGTGTTGTTGAATTTAGATGAAAATTCTTTTTTCTCGAAGCATTTATATGAATTCCTTATTAAAGTCCTCCTCCCCTTATTAGAAGAGCAGTTGCAGGGAAACCTTCAGATCACCCATACCGAAATTGAGCTGCTGACAGGGTATTTCAGCGGGGCATTTTGTGGCCTTGCACGTTGGTGGCTTCAGACCGGCATGCCTTACTCACCGGCTGAAATAGGTCGCCGATATGTAGAAATATTCCGAGATGGCTTTGTAGCTGCATCCCAGAGCTGGTCGTGAGAGAATCATTTCAAGGATAAGTTAGAAAATTTACTGTCTACCCTGACCCGGACAAGATGGAACAAAACAGGATAAGCTGTTTTGAATTTTAGGAAGCCGTCGATGGCTTTGGAAATGGGAATGGAAATCCGGTTTTTTGATTGTGGAACACCCCTTGCGGGCGAGCTTAGAGTACTGCGGTTCATTGAAAAATCCTCCGATTCTGAGAAAAATTCAACCGCAGTACGCCGGAGTAACGAAAAACCAGAGTACTATGTACTCTGGTTCCTTCCCAGTAGCGGGGACAGGATTCGATACCCCTGCGGGGCACTTATCACGGACCTCCGGGTTATGAGTCAAAATCCTGAATCCGTGCCGTTTGTGCGTCGGGCTCTGCAATTCAGCCGACCTGACGAACTCTGGTCCACGCTTGCCGGGCACGCTGCGGTAGCTAATCGATGTTCGTATAGTATCTGTTTTACGTGGGTTCGTCAAGTCATGTTCTTTAGCTTTTTTTACCATCAGTTATGCGTCAACGATATCAAGTGCCTTGACAATTCCCAAATTCAACAATAACATATAACAATTCTTTGGTTATTTTGGAAAAATATGAAACTTACACACCGTCAAGAAACATTTATCATCCGTCTACTGGACTTGTGCCGTGAGTTTAAGGGCCCAATTCATTATTCAACTCTAGCCGAGAGAGTTGGAGTAAGTCCTTTTACTGCTTATGACATGCTTCGTCTCCTTGAAGAAAAAGGCTTTGTCACTTCTGAATATCGTATTGAAGCCGGTAAAAGTACGGTTGGTAGATCTGAAATTGTATTTCTTCCTACACAATTAGCCTATAACCGGTTTGCAGAATTAGCAAATGGTGCTGATCTGAACGACTGGGAGAACGTAAAATCCCAAATTATGAAGCGAATTCTAGCTGGCGATCTTCATGACCACGAACTAGCTGACGAGTTAATTGCGAGGATACCGCCAGATGCGCCTGAGACACTTCGGTATTGCTTTGAAGTTATTACTTTGCTAATTTTGCGTCTTGGCAAAAATACAGGACGAAAAATTCTCGTTGAGAGAATGCCCCAAATACTTGAATGGAAAGAATCCTTTTCAAAATCAGGGCTAATCATTCTAGGAGGTTTTATTTTAGGCTTGCTGGCAACAGACAATTCGTTAATTTTGGAAAGAGATCAGCCAATTCTTGAGTACATCCAGCGGTACCAATCTCTAGTCTCGGAAATGGAACCTCGGTTGGCAAACCGTTTAGCGAACAACATCTATGACATGTTTTCTTTGGTCCTTAAAGCGTAATTTATTGTGGATAATATTTTGGTCTTTTTGGAAATTTCCTTATGACAACCTCAATCGAAACATTTAATCTGACGAAGCGATATCCTTCCCAGTCAAAAGAAGACTTTTCTGCTTTGGATAATTACAACCTACACGTAGAAGCTGGTCAGCTTTATGGTGTGGTGGGACCGGACGGAGCCGGAAAAACAACTCTTCTTCGGATTTTATCAACCGTACTAAACCCAACTTCGGGTTCTGCCCAAGTGGCAGGATTTGATGTACTCAAACAATCCGAGCAAGTTCGTTCGCGAATTGGATATATGCCTCAAGCTTTTAGTTTGTATCCAGATCTAAGTGTTTTGGAAAACCTTCGTTTTTTTGCTGATATGAATGGCGTTCCGCGCGAAAAACAAAAACAACGAATTCCAGAATTATTAGAATTTGCCCGGTTGACTGAGTTTGCATCTCGGCGAAGTGAAAATCTATCAGGTGGCATGCGGAAAAAATTAGCTCTGGCTTGCGCGATGATTCATGAACCTGAAATATTGCTTCTAGATGAACCGACAACCGGAGTGGATCCTGTTTCACGCCGCGAGTTATGGCAGCTATTAGCGAAGGTAATTGAAAGAGGAGTCACAATCATCGTTAGCACACCCTATATGGATGAAGCTGAACGGTGCGATGTTGTCAATATAATCTACCAGGGTAAAAAACTGATTTCTGGAGCACCTGTGGACTTGGAACAACAGATGCCCTTTAAGATTGTCGAAATCAAAGCAAGACCGAGGGGAACTCTTCGACAGGTAGCAGACAGCATCGAGGGAGTGATTCAATGGCGTGCAGTTGGTGATCGTTTGCGACTTTCTGTAAACAATTCAATAACTGTCCAGGAAGATGTAAAAGCTTCATTAAGTAAGGCAGGAGCAGAAATCAAAATTCTACGTGAGGCGCGCATTACGATGGAAGATGTGTTTATCTACCTGGTTGAAAAACAGGAGCATCCTGTATGAAACGTGAAAATTCTGTCGAAGTTCATCAGCTGACGCGTAACTTTGGTGATTTTACGGCTGTGGATCATGTCAGTTTTGAAATCCCCAAAGGAGAAATTTTCGGATTACTTGGCCCGAACGGGGCAGGAAAAACAACCACCATTCGCATGCTTTGCGGTTTATTAAAACCGACTGAAGGAAAGGCCAGCGTGCTGGGCTTTGATGTGGCCGACCAGTCGGAACAAGTTAAACGTCATATTGGCTATATGTCGCAAAAATTTTCTTTATACAACGATCTGACGGTATATGAAAATCTTTGGTTTTATGCGAATCTTTACGGCATTCAAAATGAGCAAATCAAAAAGCGCATTGATGAATTGATTAAAATGGCTGGGTTAGGCGGTCATGAAAAACAACTGGCGCTTAATCTTTCCGGCGCCTGGCGACAGCGGCTGGCTTTAGCCTGCGCCATTGTCCATGAACCTCCCATGTTGTTTTTAGATGAACCCACTGCCGGTGTTGACCCGGTATCCCGACGCGAATTTTGGGAAATGATTTACACCATGGCAGGTCAGGGAGTGAGCGTGCTGGCTACCACCCATTACATGGATGAAGCGGAGTTCTGT
>DAOUFM010000197.1:0-11796 GCA_034429975.1 Anaerolineaceae bacterium
AAGAAAGGAGGCTTTATTGAAGGCTAAATCTTGACCTTGAGTTGTTTATTTTGGTAAATATCCATCCGATCTTGGTGGTAAACATGACCCGACTTTTGGTGGTAAACTCCCTCCGGCTATTGACAAATGGGAGCACAAATCCGAATTTTGATTCGCTTTCACCTGGGCGGGGACAAGACCAGCCCCTACGATTTGCCATAGGATCGTAGGGGCATGGTCCGTGACCTGACCCTGGGGGTGGAGGGTTAACAGAGTCCACCCTCACCCCCCGGCCCCCTCTCCAAGCCATTGGAGAGGGGGAGCATGTCTGCTGGGTCTGGGTGGTTTTGATAGCATGAATGTTGAGGATCGTAGGGGGATGGTCCGTGACCTGCCCCGGCGATATTTGTTAATTTGACAGGTGGAGGTGAAGCATTGGATAACGAACAAATTCTAGAGAGCCGATAAAAAAGCGCTGAGTAACAGGATCAGTGTTCCAATCGATGCGTCACGCCTGTCAAAATTAAACCGACCATACTCATGTACACCCATTTACGCTGCCGTTTCAGGATGGCAACCTTCATCCATCCACTTTCAATGATATACAAATCCCCGTTATTTTCACCTTCCAGGACCACCATTTGTCCAGAATTGAAATTCTGTTTGAGCGCTTTATTCTGTATAGCCAGCAGCAGCTCCTCAGGAAGTTGAGAAAAATAAGTGACTTTACCAAGGATTGAGCTCATTAGTTTGATTATATCCCGGACTTAGTTTTTGCATTTCTCGCTTGAGAAGAGAGCAAAATTGATGGGGCGATTAATTTCTTTTTTAAAATTGTGACGACAATGGAAAACTTTTCAAATTCAACCTCACCAATCATCATCAAATCCAGAAACATCAAGGCAAAGGATTTATGTTGAATTTCCTGATTATGTTGTTTGGCTGACGCATGGGTAGGGGGCAGGACAGGGGACGCTGCCCCTACGATTCTTTGCCAAAGAATCGTAGGGGGATGGTCCGTGACCTCCCCCGTCGATATTTGTTAATTTGACGGGAAGGGATGAAATCTTTTGACTTTCAGCTGTTGACTGTCAACCCATCCCTTTCGCCCTTCGGCTTTTGCCTTTTGCCTTTCACCTATCCCTTCAACAATTCCAGCAAGATCTGGGTGGCGAGTTTCGGGTCGGCTTTACCGCGCATTTCGCGCATGACCTGGCCGGTAAACCAGCCAATGAGGGTTTCTTTGCCGGCGCGGAAGGTCTCCACCTCTTTGGGGTTGGCGGCGATGATCTTCTCGGCAACGGTGCGGATGGCGCTGTCATCACTAACCAGACCCAGCCCTTCCAGCTCGACGATCTGGCGTGGGGATTTTCCGCTGCTCTCAACTTTGTCCACCAGGCTTTTGCCGGTAGAGGTGTTGATCTGCCCGGCGTCTACCATTTTAAGGATCTCAGCCAGGTAGGCGGGGGTAAGCTGCAGTTGATCGGCGGTTTTGTTGCTCTCATTCAGCATGCGCAGGATGTCGTTCATCAGGTAATTGGAGACCTTTTTGGGGTCACCGCCGTAGAGTTGGACGGCATTTTCGAAATAATCGGACAGGTTGCGTTCACCGGTAAGGATGTCGGCGTCGTATTCGGGGAGTTTATATTCGCGCGAGAAGCGCGCCCGGCGTTCCAATGGTAATTCTGGGAACCCGGTCAGAATCTCGTCCAGCCACTGGGCGGTGAGGTCGATGGGCAGCAGATCGGGTTCGCGGAAGTAGCGGTAATCGGCTTCGGTTTCCTTGGAGCGCATCTTGTGCAGTTCGTTCTTCTCTTCGTCCCAATCCAGCGTCCAGGATTCGATGCGGTTGCCGGCTTCCACCTCGCGTATCTGGCGTTCGGCTTCATGCAAGATGGCGTTGCGGACGTTGTCGATTGAGTTAACGTTCTTGATCTCGGTTTTGGTGAAGAGCTGGGTGGAGCCTTTGGGGCGGATGGAGACGTTGGCATCGCAGCGCAGGTGTCCTTTTTCCATGTCCGCTTCGGAAATGCCCAGCCAGCGCAACAACTGGCGCAAGCGGATCAGATACTGGGCGGCTTCGTTGGCAGAACGCAGATCGGGTTCGGTGACCATCTCCACCAGGGGGACGCCGCAGCGATTGAAGTCGATCAGGCGCACATTGCCGGCGTTTTTAGTCTTGCCGGCGTCTTCTTCGAGATGCATTTTGTGAATAGTCACCCGGCGGGTATAGCCTTCCGGCATGGGAACGTCCAGATAACCGCCGCTGGCCAGGGATTGATCGAACTGGGAGATCTGATAGCCTTTGGGCAGGTCCGGGTAAAAGTAATTTTTGCGGTCAAAGAAGGAGCGCATGCGAATGTCGGAATGCATGGCTTTCGCCAGAATGACACCTTTTTCAACAGCAGCTTTATTTAATACCGGTAAAGTGCCGGGTAAAGCGCTGCAAACCGGGCAGATATTCGTGTTAGGTTCATCTTCCCAGGAATCAGCTTTGCAACTACAAAAGATTTTTGTTTTCGTGTTTAACTGGATATGCGTTTCCAGGCCAATTACAACTTCATATTCTGTCATCCCATCCTCCCGGGTTTGGTTTGTTGTTCAATGGGTAAAATTTTCAGCATGTTTTCACCGCTTACCTTAAAACAGCCGGTTTCTGTAACCGCCAGGCGTCCTGCTGGGTGCCTATCTCGAAGGCGCGCCCAAGGTTGAGGAGTACATCTTCGGAGTAATCGCGCCCCATCAACTGCACACCGATCGGCAAGCCATCACTGGCGATACCGGCTGGCAAAGAGAGCGCCGGGATGCCGGCATGGTTGGCGGTGACGGTGAATTGATCGGAATACTGCATCAGAACCGAGTCCCCGAAGACAGCCCCCATGCCAAAAGCGGTGGAGGGGGTGGTCGGGCCGAGGAGGGCATCCAGGCGATAGGCACCATGCGGGTCGAAAGCCTGATCAAAATCCTGCCGGATCATGGCGCGTACTTTCAGGGCGCGGTTGTAATATTGTTCCGAGTATTGGGCGGCGCTGACGTACATACCCATCAACACTCGTAACTTGGGCTGTAAACCAAAGGCCTCGTTACGGGTCTTACGGTACATGACGCGCAGATCATCTTCGGTATTCTGAGTGCGGTACCCGAAATTGACCCCGTCATAGCGGTGCAGATTGGAAGCGGCTTCCACCCGGCTGATGACAAAAAATGAAGGGATGCCATAACGGGTGTTGGGCATGGGAACGTCTTCCACAATCTCAGCGCCCAAACTGCGCAGGACTTCGGCGGTATGTTGCACCGCTGCCAGAATTTCATCCTGAACAGGACGGCGGTGAACTTCGCCACTTTCAGCATCCAGAAAACTTATCTGGAAGTAATCGGGTGAGAGACCAATCCGCTTGCCTTTGACGTCCTTTTCGAGCGCAGCCAGATAATCCGGCACGGGGAGGTTGGCGGCGGTGCTGTCGTGCGGGTCTGCGCCGGCGATGGCTTGCAGCATCAGGGCGGCATCGGTGACATCGCGGGTGACGGGGCCGGGGCAATCCAAGGAAGAAGCGAAGGCAATAATCCCGTAGCGGGAGACGCGTCCATAGGTGGGCTTCAAGCCAACCACGCCACAGAAGGCGGCCGGGCAGCGGATTGATCCGGCGGTGTCAGTGCCGAGGGAGAGGGGTACTTCGCCGGCTGCCACTGAGGCGGTGCTGCCGCCAGAGGAACCACCGGGTACACGGCTGAGGTCCCAGGGGTTGCGGGTGCTGGGTTGGAAAGCGGATGATTCGGTAGAAGAACCATAGGTAAATTCATCCAGATTGACTTTGCCTAACAGGACGGCATCTTCCTGGAATAAACGCTCGACTGTGGTGGCGGTATAAGGCGATTTGAAGTTTGCCAGAATGCGAGAAGCAGCGGTGGTATAGGTATCTTTGACGCAGAAGACATCCTTAGCGGAGAAGGGAATGCCGGCCAGCAAGCCCATTTTTTCTCCGCGGGCACGTTTCTGGTCAAGCACTCTAGCCTGCTCCAACGCCTGATCCGCCGCGACTGAGATGAAAGCATGTACGGTTTCACGGTCCGAACCGGTTTCTGGACCGGCGTCCAAGCTGCCAGGGTGACCGTCCACTGCGGCAATGCGCTGCAGGCTGCTGGTGACCACTTCTTCGGCTGAGACCTGTTTCTGCTGTAATAAATTCAAAAGTTCGTGAGCTGAGTAATCGCAAAGTTCCATGGTTTAATCCAGTTTCTCGTGAGGGATATCCGGCACGATGATGTAATGATCTTCCACCAGGGGCACTTCCGCCAGAATTGCATCCGGGTCAGGAAAGGGCTGCCAGACATCTGCGCGCAGTTCAGGGCTGGATGCCAGGGTATAGGTGACCCCGTGCATAGTGACCTTTAGGGTGTCATCCAGAGGAATGGTGCCCAGCTCGTGAATGGCTTTCAATTGCTGATTCAGTTCACGTCGCAGATAGGCAGCCTGATCCTGGTCTAATTCCAGGGCTGCCAGGGAAACCAGACGGTTGAAAATATCGATGGTGATTTCTTCGCTCATAATACCTGCTTTATCATTAAGATTAGCTTTCAGCCGGCGCCTGCTGGGGATATTTCAATGGTTGTTGTGTTGGAAGGTACGGCTGATAATGCTGCAATTGTAACAGGATTTTAATAGAATTAAACAGAATTACACAGAATCAGGGTTGATTTTGGAATGCTATAATCAAAATTATGCAGGAAAATGTGCAGCCAAACCAGGCACCTGAAATCATCCGCCAGAAGCAGAAAGATGGGAAACTCAAGCTGGAGGTGCGACTCCCACCTGAGGGGGAGTTCGAAGCGGTTTGCGAGATGGTTGATTCGCAGGGAGAGCTGATCGCTATTAGGTCGGTGAGTGTCAGGGCAGCCGATTATCAACGCTCTCCTAAAAAAAGAACCATCTGGTGGTGGGTTGACTGGGGAAAAGCTGGCTTTGCATTTGCCTTATTGGTCTACCTGCTCATCCGTCTGATCGGATTGGAGGATTTCCCAATCTACTTCTTCAGTGATGAAGCCATTCAGAGTGTGCAGGCGGCAGATTTAATCCGCGATCATTTTTATAGCCCGTATCATGAATTGTTACCGGTTTATTTTGAAAATGGGGGTCAATATAACCTGAGCACCTCCGTTTATTATCAGGTGCTGCCAGTGCTGTTATTTGGTAAATCCATTCTGGTGACCCGAACTTCGGCCGCACTGCTTGCGCTCCTATCAGCGTTGGCGGTGGCAGCCATGGTGGTTCAGGGAACCGGAAAAAAAACTGGCTGGCTGGCGGTGCTGGTATTATCCTTGATGCCTGCCTGGTTTTTGCATTCCCGCACGGCTTTTGAAACAGCCATGGCAGTCAACTTTTACGCCGGGTTTGTAGCCTGTTATGGATTTTATCGTCTGAAGGATGTGCGTTTTCTCTATCCCGCCGCCTTGTTCGCTGCGCTGGCTTTTTACAGCTACAGCCCAATGCAGATGGTGGTCGGCGTGACTCTGGTCGGGTTGCTGATCAGTGATGGACTCTACCACTGGCAGCAACGCAAGACATTTTTTAAAGCATTGGGGCTGGGGTTGATTCTGATGCTCCCTTATCTGCGTTTTTCGCTTGATCACCCGGGAGAGGGGATCCGGCACCTGGAAATTCTGGGCTCTTATTGGACACAGAACCTCCCCTGGCAGCAAAAAATCACCCGCTATCTGCAGATCTACGGGCAGGGATTGAACCCTCTGTACTGGTTTCTGCCGGATCAGGTCGATTTACAGCGGCATTTGATGAAAGGATATGGGCATCTCTGGCAGGTTGGTTTTCCATTTTTGTGGGTAGGGCTTTACTGGTGCATCCGCCATTTCAAACAGTCCTTCGCGCGCCTGCTGTTGATTACACTGTTGGCCGCACCCAGCGGTGCTGCGCTGGTCGAGATTGGTATCACTCGTTTACTGGTGATGGTCATCCCGGCGACCCTGTTGGTAACAGCCGGCATGCTGCAGATCTGGGACTGGCTGAAGTATCTTTTAAAGAAGAGCGGCATGCGACGATCCAGCTACGAACTGCTGCTGAAAGTGGGCGTTTTTATCTTGTTGGCGGCTTTAAACGTTGGCATGCTGGTGGATGCCTTGCACAACGGAGCAACCTGGTACTCGAACTATGGTCTCTATGGCATGCAGTATGGCGCCCGGCAGGTATTTGCAGCCATTCGGGATGAGTTGCAGAATAACCCCGATCAAAAAATCGTGCTGACTTCCGCCTGGGCAAATGGCGCGGATGTGCTGGCGCGTTTCTTCTTCCCCGATCCACTGCCGTTTCAAATGGGCAGTATTGAAGGCTATATTAAAGAATATAAACCATTAGACCCACAGACTTTGTTCGTCATGACGCCTGAAGAGATGAAAAATGTGCAGTCCAGCCAGAAAATCACTGATATTCGCACATTAAAGATAATTCCCTATCCAAACGGTGAACCTGGCTTTTATTTTTCAAAGGTCGAATATGCTCCGGATATAGAAAAAATTTTTACCGAGGAACAGGCAGCCCGCCGGAAGATGCAAAGTGCCAGCCTGACATTGCCGGATGGGCAGTCGATTGATGTTGAGTTCTCCACCCTGGATATGGGTGAAATCAAGCATGTCTTCGATGGTGATCGGAACACCCTGGCGCGTACCTGGGAATCCAACCCTTTCCGGATCGTCGTGCACTTTGCCCAGCCGCGCCGGATCGATCAACTGATTGTCAAAGTTGGTGGGGAAGGCACACGCATTGCAGCGGAGTTATGGGAACCCGACTCTCTGGAACCGCTGATATTGGAGAAGGAATTGCCAGCCGCCTCCGAACCTCGTTTTACTGAATTGAAACTTGCACAACCTAAAGAGATTGCCTGGGCGGAAATCCGCATAACTAACCTGAACAATAACGAACCGGCGCATGTGCATCTCTGGGAAGTACAGTTTCAACCGTAGAAAGAAGGATTGCTAGCTGCTACACTTTATAAGCGATTGTTTGAGTTGGAGTACAATTTTAACAGGTGACGGCATGCAACCCAAAAAGAAACGCCCTTTTCCTCTAAAAATTATCATATTCTCATTGGTAGTTATCGCCATGATGGGTTGGCTGCGCGTGTATCAGAGCATTTATCAGTGGGGCTATTTGCTCATGTTCAATGTTTACCCGGGACCATGGTACAGCCTGATCAGTGGTGTGTGCAGTGGTGTGCTCGCCACGTTAGGCGCCATCGCAACCTGGCTGCGCCTGCCCTGGAGCAGCCGCTATGTGCAAATCAGCTTGCTGGTGATCATCGTGGGCTGGTGGCTGGACTACATTCTTTTTACTCAAAATAAGACGGCTTTTTACAACCTGCCATTCCGCATCTTTGCCACTTTGATCTACGCGGGTTTTATATTTGGCTATTATTACCTCTCAAACAAAAAAACAGAAGGAAGCCAACATGAAGAATGATACCGATGTTGAAATTGAGGTGAAATTTTATGTGATTTCTCTGCCCGAGGTGGAGAATAAAATTCAGGAATTGGGCGGCTCACTGGTACAGGAGCGCATTTTCGAGTCGAATTTGCGGTTTGACACCGGTGATCAGCGTTTAAGAAATTTACGGCAGGTGCTGCGTTTAAGAAAAGACAAAGCCAATATTCTAACCTTTAAAGGGGCGGCGGAAATGGGGGCAGCGGTCAGCGTACGCCAGGAGATCGAGGTGCTAGTGGATGACTTTGAGAAGGCCAGGCGGCTTCTGGAAGGCCTGGGGTATGAGGTTGTGATGGAATATGAAAAGTACCGCCGCATTTATTCTCTGCTGGATACGCTGGTGGTATTGGATGAACTGCCCTACGGCAATTTTGTGGAAATTGAAGGCCCGGATGGAAAAACCATTCAGAAAGTGGCCCGCAACCTTAATTTAAGCTGGAAAGCGCGGGTGATGACCTCCTACACCTATCTCTTCGAAGCATTAAAAAAACTGCACCCGGAATTGGAAGGGAAGGTCCTTACCTTTGCTGATTTAAAAGGAATGCGTTTCATGCCGGATGAAATGGGTGTTCGGCCGGCTGATCTGCCTTTTTAATTACACTAATTATTCTTAAGTTGTTACGCCTCTACCCTGGTGCTGCAATCCAAACAGAATTTGGCTCCTGTATGCAATTTGGCGTCACATTCGGTTAAATGTACTCATTTCCACCCTTAAATCAGGCACACAATCTTTGCAAAGACCATTCTGAAGGTTCCAGTCATTCTTTTTGCAGACCTATTGGCTGCCGCGCGGGCATTGCATAAACTTCGGGTGTAGTTCATTGGCGGTGTCCATAATACCGAAAATGGTACCCTTGGCGAAGGGTTTAAATTGGGTGCGGAACCCATTATCACAACGATTGCAAAAGAATACGAACTGGAAACCACGTTGGGTACTGAGATTGCTTAGATCATTCTTTTATTTACACATAAAATGCGCTATTATTTGAATAGTGCAAATCAAATAAAAGTTAAACAACGAACAAAAGGAGATGGATAATGGAAAATGTTAATCAAGTAGACAATTATCTGGTTCTCTTAGAAATTAGAAGGAAGGCATATTATCGAAATACAATCATTGTTGGCATCCTGTTGATATTGGGCATTCTTTCCATATCAGGAACCCTTTTATTTACCGATTGGAATGTGCGATCTATCTGGCTAATGGGTATTATGGATCTTCTTATTACCATAAGTTTTCTAATGATATGGGTCAGATACGAAATAACCAGGCAAAATATTGAATTGATGAAGAACCGGTAGCAGGTACCAAAGATAGCCAAAGCATCGCAGATTAACTGATACCTTCACCTTTTGCGAATTTCCTCCCTTTTTTTGAATTCACAGCAGACGCACATTAATAATGGGCCTGACAGTTATTATGGAAGGGCTTCGTGATGATCTCTGAGTAGTGTTCTACATTGTAACTATTATTCACAATGTGCTTTTACACAAAGGGAAAATGTAGAGTTGTAAGAAATGTGGCTTAAAGAAAGGAGAAATCACCGGTTATTCAGATGTTTAGTATAATTTAATGCCAGATCTACTTCTCAATTATTTCAAAAGATGTTGTAATTTCAGCGGTTCCGCGTAAAGTGGCAGCTACCGAACAATATTTCTCTTCGGAAATCTGGATGGCTTGTTCAACCGCCTTTTCGGTGAAACCGGAACCCTGAATTTTATAGTGGAGATGTATTTTTCGGAAAGTCCAGGGTGGATCGCTTTCCTGTTCACCGGAGACTTCGATTTCCAATCCGTCCAGTTGAAATTTTTTTTTCTGCAGAATGATAACCACGTCCACAGCGGTACAGGAGCCGACTGCCACCAACAGCAAGTCGGATGGTTTCATCCCAACGCCATCTCCTTCGGTGGATAAGACCACAGAATGATTGGTTGAATCGACGCCAATAAAGGTCTTTCCACCCGGGAGCCATTTCACTTTTGTTGTTCCCATGTTACCTTCTTTGTTATGAATTTTTTCCCAGCAATTGGATCAAATCTTTTAATAATTCTTCACGCTGTTCCAGATCCTGATCTGCTAGGTTGACAAAGCAATCGGACATATAATCTTCCAGCATGAGCATGCTGACCCCCTGAACAGCAGCGCGGATGGCGCTGAGTTGCTGTATGATTTCACGGCAATTGCGCTCATCTATGACCATTGACTGAACACCGCGCACCTGTCCTTCGATGCGGCGCAGGCGTTTGATGATTGTCTCTTTCGGGTTTGATTCGGTTTGTTGCATTGCTTTTTTATTTCTTCCTGTCACGCAGGTGATTTAGCCCCCTCAGCGAAAACGACCGCTTGGGCTGCTGCCACAACTGGAGGAACCAGCCGAAGAGGAAGAGGTCCCGGAGGTGGCAAACAGAGAAATTTGCTTGCGTGTGTTCGTCCCGGCGCAGGTTGGGCAGGTGGGGGTTTGATTAAGTTCACTAAAGCGCATCATTTTTTCAAATGGTTGGCCGCAATCGTTACAAACATACTCATATAAAGGCATAGACACCTCGTAGAAAAATTTCACATACTCCCATGGAGTATGTGAAAGGGATTATACCTGCTGGGCGGAGCGCTGTCAAACCGTTTTCTGGTCATAAGAACAGGTGATGTTTATCCTGCGGGACTATTGACAAATGACATGTAAAGTGGTTGAATAGTTTATTCTAGTTTTTTCCATCTCAGCTTGTTTCAAATGGAGGTGAATGATAGAAAATAAAGGTATTTATTTTTTAATCGATGTTTCAACGCAATAAAATTTTTTGGAGGAAGAAAATGAAGTCAAAACCCCTATTTAGTCTCGTCTTTGTTTTGCTGGTAGCCAGCTTAGTATTAGCTGCTTGCCAGCCGGCTGCCCCGGCGCCAACATCCGCGCCTGAACAGCCTGCCGTAGAACAACCGGCTGCGGAAAGCCCAACCGTAGCTGAGCCTGCTACCGAAGCGCCCGCTACCGAAGAACCGGCTGCGCCCGCTGGAGTACCGGATCGTGAATTCCTGTGGACGAAAAACCTGCGGGAAGCTGTAGCTGCTGCCATCGATCGTGAAGTCATCGTAGACCGCGTCTTTGAAGGTCGCAACATCCCGGCATATCATATGGTTCCCACCGGATACCCCTACGCCACCGAACCATTCCTGGATAAATATGGCGTCCGTGATCTCGATATGGCCATCGAACTGGTTAAGAGCGAAGGCTATACTGAAGATAATCCTTTCACTTTCACCTTGTGGTTCCCCCCCGAACATTACGGCACGACCACCGCTGACGTCATGCAGGTAATCAAAGAACAAATTGAAGAAACTGGCGTTATGAAAGTTGAGCTCAAGAGCATGAACTGGGCAGAATATGTCAACGGCTTTTTTGCCGGCGAATTACCAGTCTTTATGTTAGGTTGGTTCCCCGATTTTGCTGACCCGGAAACCTGGTTATCCCCCTTTGCTTCCTGTCTGCAATCTCCAGATAACGGTGTGAACTACTGTAATCCTGAAATGGATAAACTGCTCGTCTCTGCCGCGTCTTCATCCGACCCGGCTGTGCGCGAAGATCTCTACGCTCAAATTGGTGAACTGTATGCCGATGAAGTCCCCACCATTCCATTGTTCTGGGAACCTGAATTCATTTCCTATCGGGATGGCGTACAGGGTGTGGTTGTTGGCGCTCCCTTCGAATTCAACTATCATGTGCTTTCCTTCGGCCCGGATGCAAAACCAGCAGCCGGTAACACTGACACCATCATCATTGGTACCACCGATGAGGTCAACAGCCTGGATTCTGCCGATGCATATGCAACCCATGACTGGGAAATTATCAAAAACACGGGAATGGCACTTTTATCCTACACCCCTGGCACTTCTGAATTAGTACCTGGTGCAGCCGCTGCCATGCCAGAATCCAGCAATGATGGTAAAACCTATACTTTCAAACTCAAAGAAGGTTTGAAATTTGCTGATGGTACCCCGGTTAACGCTCAGACCTATGTCGATTCCTGGAACCGTTTGGATTCTCTGGATGGACAGGTTTCCGGTTTGATTCAACTCTACGTGGATGATGTCGTTGCAGTGGATGAAAGCACTGTTCAATACAACCTGAAAGAAGCCTTCGGTTTCTTCCCGGCTTTGTCTGCTACCGCTCCCTTCGTTCCGCAGAACCCGAATGAATTTAAAACTGATGCAATTAACCAATACCCAACCAAACTGGATGGCATTGGTGCTTATCGCATGGTTTCTCATGAACCTGGCCAGCAGATGGTGTTAGAAGCCAACCCCTACTACCTGGGGCAGGCACCAGCCATCAATAAAG
>DAOUFM010000198.1:0-5292 GCA_034429975.1 Anaerolineaceae bacterium
CAGAAGTGTACGTGTTACGGCGCGAAGAGGGAGGACGGCACAAACCATTCTTCCCGGGCTACCGGCCGCAATTCTACATACGGACAATGGATGTAACCGGCTCGATCACCTTACCAGAAGGTGTGGAAATGGTAATGCCCGGAGATAACGTCAACATGGAAGTCGAATTGATTGTACCGGTGGCGTTAGAGCAGGGGTCAAAATTTGCAATTCGAGAAGGTGGTCTGACAGTAGGTGCTGGCGTGATCACCAAGATCATTAAGTAATTAGGTTAAAGGAGAAAGGCGCAATTGAATCAAAAGTTTGATTGCGCCTGAAAAAATTATGGCATCAAAGAAAGATATCAGACCGGTAATCACCTTCGCGTGTGGCGAATGTAAAGAGAGAAACTACACCTCTCAGAAAAACCGCCGCAATGACCCGGGCCGCATGGAATTAAAAAAGTTTTGCCCGCGTTGTCGGAAGCATACTCTGCATCGTGAGACGAAGTAACCTTTGAGACAGTTGGTTGCTGAGTTATAATAGAAATGGCAACCGATCGTCAACACAGGCGAGTAGCTCAATTGGCAGAGCACCGGTCTCCAAAACCGGGGGTTGTGGGTTCAATTCCTGCCTCGCCTGCCTGAAATTCCAGTCAACGCCGGCCTATTCGGACGGCGTTTTGGATGTAAACAAGGAGAGAAAATTGGCAGCTAAGTTTCTGAAACCAAAAGAAAAAGAACAGAAAAAAAGCTCGGAGAAAGCCTCAAGCGCGTCAAAGAAAAAACAGAATAAAGTCGCCCGCTTGTGGCGTTCGACCATTGGGGAGTTGCGCAAGGTAAGCTGGCCAACCCCTCAGGAAGCCTGGCGATTAACCAAAGTCGTTATCATTGTAGTACTGGCGATGGCAGCCTTGTTGGGGTTATTAGATTTTATCTTTTCCCGCGCTATTGGGGCTCTGGTTTCTCTCTAAAAGATGAAAAAAAGGGATTATTGATGGAAGATTTTGAAAAAGACCAGATGAATCCGGAAGAAGAATCGGAAAACCCGACGTTGGAAAGTCAATTCGGGGATATACCTGCTGAGTTGGCCCAACCCGATTCAAACGATGGCGAAGCCCATTGGTACGTGATTCACTGCTATTCGGGCTATGAGAATAAAGTACGCCATAATCTGGAACAGCGTATTGATTCCATGGGAATGAAAGACAGAATCTTTGATGTCGTTATCCCGACGCAGGAGGAAATCGAAGTCAGGGATGGTAAACGACGGACGGTTGAACGACATGTCTTCCCTGGCTATGTGTTGGTAAACATGATTCTGAGCGAAGAATCATGGTATGTGGTGCGCAACACCCCTGGTGTAACCGGGTTTGTTGGGATGGGAAATGACCCTACGCCCTTGCGCAGCGATGAAGTATCCCAAATTTTGCGCCGTATGGAAGCAGAAGCTCCACACGTGAAGGTTTCCTTTAAGGTGGGCGAGCGGGTGCGGATCGTTGATGGCCCGTTCAACGATTTCCGTGGTACCGTAGCCGAAATTGATGTAGAGCGCACTAAAGTGCGTGTTATGGTAAACTTCTTCGGACGTGAGACGCCCGTGGAACTGGACTTTTTACAGGTCGAAAAAGCGTAAATCTGGCACCTGATAAGTGCCTTAATTTAGTGGGAGGATGAAGAATCCGATAGAACCACGAAGGAGAAATAGTGGCAAAGAAATTTAAAGCATTAGTGAAGTTGGTGCTGACAGCTGGTAAAGCCAATCCTGCACCTCCCGTCGGTCCTGCGCTGGCTGCGCATGGGGTCAACATTATGGCATTCTGCAAAGAGTATAATGCCCGCACCCAGAACAAAATGGGTGAGGTTATTCCTGCAGAAATATCTGTATATACAGATGGTTCGTTTACATTCATCCTTAAATCGCCACCGACTGCTTTCTTATTGAAAAAAGCGGCAGGAATTGATAAAGGTTCTGCAGTGCCGAACAAAGAAAAAGTTGGGAAAATCACTCGTGATCAGTTACGAGAAATTGCCGAAACCAAATTCAAAGATATGAATGCTGTGGATATTGATGACGCAATGGCTCAGGTTGCCGGCACAGCCCGCAACATGGGTTTAACGGTAGTTGATTAGGGAATCGTGGGAGGGTAACCTGAGTTGCCCGCTGGAACCACAAAGGAGAAAAAATGGCTAAATTAGGAAAGCAATTTAAAGCAGCGCTGGAAAAAGTAGATCGGCAGAAATACTATGACCCTCGGGAAGCACTGCAATTAGCAAAAGAATTATCTTTTACAAAATTTGATGGCACCGTGGAAGTCCATTTACGCACTGGCCTTGATCCACGTCAGGCAGACCAGCAAGTGCGTGATGTCGTTGTCTTACCGCATGGCTTGGGCAAAAAAGTGCGGGTTTTAGTCTTTGCACAGGGCGAAGGCGCTACCCTGGCTCGTGAAGCCGGTGCAGATTACGTAGCTGATGATGATGAATGGATCAAGAAAATCCAGGATGGTTTCACCGATTTTGATGTTGCCATCTCGACCCCTGACATGATGGGGAAAGCCGGTCGCTTAGGGCGTGTGTTAGGCCCACGCGGTTTGATGCCGAATCCCAAAGCCGGCACAGTCGTTCAGGCGCAGGATCTGCCGCGCGTGATCCAGGAATCGAAAGCTGGTCGCGTGGAATTTCGTCTGGATAAAACTGCCAATATCCACGCACCTATTGGAAAAGTATCTTTTGATCTGGAAAAATTATACGAGAATATGTCAGCTTTGATGGATGCGATTCGCAAAGCGAAACCATCCGGGGCAAAGGGCAGCTATATTAAACGGGTAACCGTGGCTTCCACCATGGGACCTGGCATTAAAGTAGATTCTACATCTGCCCAGTCAATGAAAGTACAAGAATAACTGAATTTTTAACATTGTAAATAAGCCCGGTTGTGTTACAATTCGGGTTCACCGAAGAAAGCAGGTGCCTAAGGGCTTAATACCCCGCCGAGGTGAAGACAAAATGACAAAAAAGCCTTTTAAAGCAGGCTGCTACTGTCGTGATTTAAAGTCTTTACTTCGGCAAGAAGTAAAGACTTTTTATTTTTTAGTTCGTAAGGAAGGAGGTAAGATTGGCATTCTCAAAGAAACATAAAGGCAAAATGGTGTCTCAATATGAAACGTGGCTGAAAAAAAGTGAGGCAGTTTTCTTTCTGGAGTTTAAAAAAATGACCATGAAAGATCTCGATGAACTGCGCACAAAAGTTCGTGAAACAGGCAGCGAAATTCATGTGGTCAAAAATACACTGTTGTCAAAAGCGTTCCAGAACACAGAGCTGGATGCAACATTTGAAATGGAAGGTTCATCTCTGGCTGGATTTGCATTCAGCGATCCGCCAGCTCTGGCAAAAGTTTTCAAAGAGGTCACCAAGAAATCAGAAATTCTGGTTGTAAAAAGTGGTTATCTTGGAGATCGCAAGGTCACGAAAAAAGATATTGAAAATCTGGCAGAATTACCATCACTGCCGGTGATGCGAGCCACCCTGTTAGGGTTAATTAATTCACCTGCCAGTAAACTGGTGCGTACAATTGCTGAACCAGCGCGTGGTTTGGCAGCGGTTGTCAAAGCTTATTCTGAACAAGGGTAAGAAATTATTATTTTTAAAAAAAGTAAAAAACACATAAGGAGTGATTAAAAATGGCTGATTTAGCTAAAATCGTTGATATGTTGAGCGAGCTTTCCGTTTTGGAAGCTGCCGATCTGGTAAAGATGTTGGAAGAAAAATGGGGCGTTTCCGCCGCTGCACCTGTTGCTGCTGTGGCTGTCAGTGGTCCTGCTGCTGTTGTTGAAGAAGTCGAAGAAAAGACTGAATTTGATGTCGTTCTCAAGAACGCTGGTCCCAAGAAGATTGAGACCATTAAAGTTATTCGCCAGCTCACCAACCTGGGCTTGGTAGAAGCCAAGAATATGGCCGAGGCTGCTGATTCCAAAGTTCTCACCGGTGTTTCTAAAGAAGTTGCCGAAGACGCCAAGAAGAAATTGACCGAAGCTGGCGCTGAAGTCGTCGTAGCGTAGTCTCATTTTTACGATAAGAAAAAACGGCTATAAAATCAGCCGTTTTTTTAATACCTGAAATAGGCAGGAAAGGAGTTTTATATTCGAAAAATAGAAAAAGATTAAAGAACTTCGCTCTTATACTGGCGAATCACCATCACAACTTTTCCCATAATGCGCAAGGCTTCGGGGTTATCCACGAAAATGGGATCCATCGTAGGGTTGGCGGGTTGTAGGCGAACGCGGTTCTTTTCTTTATAGAAGTACTTTAAAGTAGTCTCATCTTTGTCGTCCAGCCAAACTGCCACCATTTCACCGTTTACAGCCTGGCTGGAAGGGCGAATAATGATCAAGTCGCCGTCGTTGACCATAGCGTCGATCATCGAGTCTCCTTGAACTTCCAGGGCGAAAAGATCGCTCAGGCGTTCGCGCACCGGTAACAGGCTGCGGGCGATTTCAATGCCACTTTCTGGGTCGAAATAGTTGAAATCAGAGGAGGGCATGGGAATGGGAGAACTGGCGACGATTCGCCCGCGGAGTGGGATGGTTACCAGGTTTTCTACGGCAGTGTTAACCGCACGTAAAGATTCAATCACCTTGGCGCCGATGGGCTTCCCGGCAGAGCGTATGGGTTTGAGCACCCGAATGCTACGGGAAATGCGCCCTTCGCGCGAGATGTATTCTTTGTCTTCAAGCTGGTTGAGGTAATAATCCACCAGGGAGGTGGATTTGACATCGATAGAATCACCGATCTCCCGGATGGATGGAGAATAACCAAATTCTTCGATGAACTCCGTCAGGTACTCCATTATTCTCCGATGGCGGTCACTGAGACCTTCTCTTTTTCTGGCCATAATTTACTCCTTAATAATCGAATATTTGTACTATATAATAACACGAACAAGTGTCCTATGTCAAGTGGGAATTGGGGGGAAAGGAGTTAATAGTCAACAGTCACCAGTTGACAGTCAACAGTCAACAGTTGACAGTCAACAGTCAACAGTCAAAAGTCAAAAGTTGACATAGCTGGGCGGTGGTCAGCAGATATTTGTATTGGTTCTTTTGGATAACCCTATATGATAGAACCAGATCATTCAAGAAATATTGATGCCGCGACCGATGTTACCCCCGAGGGGGATCTTAATGGGTGTCACTGACCGGGGTAGACTTTACCAGAGATAGTCGCCCGATGTTTACCAGGGATGATCGGACGATGTTTACCAGGGATAGTCGCACGGTGTTTACCAGTGTGAGAAAATCTCTCCTAAAAGAA